>JANMHB010000126.1:0-41591 GCA_031374935.1 Gemmatimonadaceae bacterium
CTCGCGTGCCGTCTTGCGACCGATGCCGAAGATATACGTCAGCCCGATCTCCACCTTCTTTTCGCGCGGAAGATCCACGCCTGCAATACGCGCCATTAATCCTTAACCCTGCCGCTGCTTGTGCTTGGGATTTCTCCCACAGATGATGCGGAGGATGCCGTCTCGCTTGACCACCTTGCAGTGCTCACAGATCGGCTTCACGCTGCTCCGGACTTTCACACGGTACTCCTGTCGAGGTCACGACTTTGGGGCAAGACACTCAAGCTAGCCGGACCGCCGGCGGCATACAAGGCCCACAGATGACTTTTTTCGCCTGACCTCTTGACACCCGATTGCGGCTGACGTGTACGATTTTTCTGTCGTCCGGGACCGCGGAAGTCAGCGCACTGCCGTGACCGACGCCTGAATCGCATCCCAGGCGGTCAGCGGGTCGCTCGCCTCGGTCACGGCGCGCCCGAGAATCAGGTACCGCGCGCCCTGTGCGGCGGCCGCCTCGGGTGTGACCACCCGCACCTGGTCATTCTGTGACGAACCCGTTGGCCGGACCCCAGGCACCAGAGGGGCCAGCCGGCCGTCGAACTTCTGGACCACTGCAGCCAACTCCGCCCCGCTGCACACGACCCCGTGCGCGCCGACCCCATCAGCGAGCTCGGCCAGCCGAAGCACCTCGGCCCGGATGTCGATCCATGGCCCCCGCCCCCATGACTCCGCCAGTTCTGCCGGCGCCAGACTGGTCAGCACCGTCACGCCGAGGACGCCGCACGACGCACCGGAACCGTCCACGGCCGCGGCCAGCATCGCCTCGCCACCCGAGGCGTGCACCGTCAACAATCGAACGTCCTGTGCCGCCGCCTGGCGCGCCGCCTGACGCACCGTGTTCGGAATGTCGTGAAGCTTCAGGTCCAGGAACACGTCCAGCCCGCGTTGCCGCAGCGTTGCCACCAACGCGGGGCCGGCGGCCGTGAAGAGTTCGAGTCCCACCTTGTAGAAATCGCATCGGCCGGCGAACCGATCGACCATCGACAGTGCCGCCCCCGCCGTCGGCACATCGAGCGCCAGAAGAAGTCGCGGCGCCTCGTTCACGACGACCACTCGAGCGTTCCGCGCAGCGCCGCCAGCGACGCCACCCCGTGACGACTGCACCAGGCCTCCAAGTCGTGCACGATGCGCTCCGGTGCGCGAGGGTCCACCATGCCCGCCGTACCGACGCCAACCAGCGTCGCCCCGGCCATGATGTACTGCAGTGCGTGCTCGGCGCGGGACACACCACCCAGTCCGATGATCGGCACTGTCACCACGCGCGACACGCGCCACGTCGCCAGGACACCGATCGGCAACAGCGGTGGCCCGCTGACACCGCCACTGCCGAAGCCGATCCGCGGCCGGCGTGACTCCACGTCGATGACCAGCCCCGGGAGGGTGTTGGTGAGTGTGAGGGCGTCCGCCCCCGCGTCCGCTGCAACCTGCGCCGTGCCGGCCAGGTCAGCGAGTGTGGGCGAGAGCTTCACCACAATCGGCTTGCGCGTGGCTGCACGCGCGCGTGCGATCAGCGCGTGCAGCACTGTCCGATCGGCGCCGAATTCAAGGCCGCCGGCCTTCACATTCGGGCAGCTGACATTCAGTTCATACCCTGAGACGCCGGCGGCACCGTCCAGTCGGGCGATGACGTCGGCAAAATCCTCGACGGCGTTCCCGACCACGTTCACGAACACACGCGCGCGACGCAGGTGTGAGGCGAGCCACGGCAACTCGGTCATCCTCACAACGTCGACGCCGGGATTGGCGAGGCCGATGGCGTTGATCATGCCGCCGGGAAAATCGGAGACCCTCGGCGCCTTTGCCCCGGGGCGCGGCGCGAGGGACACCGCCTTTGTCACCAGGCCACCGAGCCGCTCGAGATCGACGATATCGTGCAGTTCGCGACCGTAGGCCGCGGTGCCGGACGCAAGGACGATCGGATTCTGGAAGTCGACGCCGGCGAAGGTGGCGGCCAGCACACTCACGGCATGCCGCCGCCGACGCGCCGTTCGTACCGACCGAGGTACTCGAGGGTTGCGTCGCTGATCGCGCGAGCCAGCTGGCCCTGGTATTCCCGCGTCGTCAGGTATGTCGCTTCCTGCCGGTTGGTGCCGAAGCCCACTTCAACCAGGATCGCGGGCATGAAGGACCCGCGCAGTACCGAGAAGTTGGCCTGCTTCACACCGCGGTCCGTGCCCGGATGTGTGGCCTTCATGCGGCGCTGCACCTCGCCGGCGAGGTCACTCGATTCGCGGAGATGCTCATTCTGCGCCATGTCGTTGATGATGAAGCTGAGCGGGTCGCCGCGCGGGGCGTTGGCGCCGGTTTCGAAGCGAACCGCCTCGTTTTCCATCTTTTCCACCCGGCTTTCGTCTTCCGTCTTTGCTTCGGCCAGAAAGTATGTCTCGAACCCCCGTGCGGCGGTGGCATCGCGCCAGCGTGGATTGGCGGCGTTGACGTGAATCGAGATGAACAGGTCGGCGCGCTTGGTGTTGGCGATACGTCCGCGATCACTGAGAGCGATGAGCGTGTCGCGGGTTCGCGTCAGGTGTACCGTGACACCCTGCTCGCGCAGCGCCTCGGCGACGCGCAGCGCGATCGCCAGCGTGATCTGCTTCTCGAGCACCCGCTGGCCATTCGATGCGATGCCGCTCATGCCGTTGTCAGGGCCACCGTGTCCGGCGTCCACCACCACGCTGCGCGCGCGGCGACGCCCGGCCGGGGGCGATGGCGGTGGCGCGCCCGCTGTGGTTGGACGCGTGCCGCCACCGATGCTGACGGGGCGCGCATCGGCGTCCGGACGAAGGACCGAGCCGTCGTCCGCCGCGACGGGTTTCGCGGCTGGTGCGCGGGAGGGATCGGGTGCGACTTCCTCAGGCACGGGCGGCGACGTCGTGACCTCGCTGGTACCTCGCCGCGCATAGGTCGAAAAACGACGCAACTCCCGTTCGTCCGCATCCCAGACGATGCCGGTGCCGTAGCGTGGCAGGACGTCGGTCACGAATTCGGCTGGCACCAGCGTACCGCTGATCCCGCCTGTCGTCACCGCAACGCCGAGGGTTTCGATGCCGGCAGATCCCAGATCGACGGTGCGCTGCCCGACGACGAATCGAGCCAGCACTCCACAGGCATCCAGCGTGGCACCTCGCGCCGATGACGCGACGGTCCCGCCGAGCGCGCGCGCCAGCGCCGACAACGGCAGGAACCGCGCGCCGCTACTCGTGACCCAGGGCACCACCGTTTCGCGCGTTCCGGTTCGGATGTGCAATCCGTCGGGCTGCGCGCGCACGTGAGGTGCGCCGGTGATGAGCAGCACCACCCCAAGGGCAAGTCGCCACAGGGTCGGGCGCACGCCACCGGTGCCGCATCTCATTTCTTCATCGCCCGCGCCATGGCGCGCACGTCGTCCTTCTTCTTCAGGTCTTCCCGCTTGTCGTGCAGCTTCTTGCCGCGCGCGAGCGCGATCACGACCTTCGCACGACCGTTCTTGAAGTAGAGCTCGAGCGGCACCACGGTCAGCCCCTGCCGCGTGACCGCCCCGATCAGCTTCTCGATCTCACTGCGGTTCAGCAGCAGTTTCCGCGTCCGCGTCGGCTCGTGCGCGCTGTAGCCCGCCTGTTCGTACTGCGAGATGTGCAGATTGAGCAGGAAGATCTCATTGCCGTTGATGATGCCGAAGGCGTCGCTGACATTGGCGCGGCCTTCGCGGAGCGCCTTCACTTCGGAGCCGGTCAGCATGATCCCCGCCTCCCACGTGTCCAGAATCTGGAACTCGTGGCGGGCGCGACGATTCTTGGCGATCGATTCGATCACCGGTGCGTCATCGGCAGAGGGACGGGCCATGTCGTGGAGAAGGAGAACGAACGAACAGGCTGGGGCGGCACGCCGCCCAAACCTGCAAGCTATGGCGCACGTGCAGTCGCTACAACGGATGTTGCAGCAACCTGTCGGCGAGCGCGCCGCCCCGTTGTGGCACACGTGGCACGAGGGGTCGCGCGCAGGCGCATCCCTCTGTAACCCGCACGCCGAAAGTTGTTGCACGACATTGACAGCATCGCCCGGGATCGGTATCCTCCCCGCTCTGCCGAAGTGGTGGAACTGGTAGACGCGCTGCGTTCAGGTCGCAGTGGGTGCAAGCCCGTGGGGGTTCGAGTCCCCCCTTCGGCACTTCAGACGGATTGCGGCGTCGGACATCGTCCGGCGCCGTTTTTCGTTGCCGCTACCGACGCGGCGCAGGCATGGCGCTCGGCGCGACATCGTCGGGAAGCTCGACGGTTCCGAACTCCTGCCGCAGGGCCTCATTGGCGCGGTCCAGTTCGGCCGCCACCCATGACGGCGCCCACGCCCCCTGGTCATTGCCCGGCCGGCCCCCGGCAAAGCCAAGCAACGCTTCTCCGATCCGGGCCACCGGTGTTCGTGACGCGCCGCGCTGACCCATCAGGTCACGGTACAGTCGGAGCCTGGCGTTGAACTGCGCGGAGGAGACCGCGCGCATGGCCGGCGCTGCCGACGGATCGTGTTCGACCGCCTTGGCCAGCGCCTGGCCGACGAGTGACGCCGTCCGGTCATCCAGCGCATCCCGGCCCGCGATCAGCAGCCCGAGGGCCCGCCGGAGATATCGCAGTTCCCACCGTGCATGGTCTGCATCGAGGTCGCCGATCCCCGCGAGGCGCTCGACCGCCGACGGGTCGGGCTCGGTCATGAGTGTCGACACGAACGAGGACGCGCGGCGCTCCCACTCACGTTCGAGTTGCTGCGTCGACCACTTCGACATCGCCGTCATCCGCCCGACACCACCGGCAGAATCCGGCCCGAGAGCTCAGGCGGCGCATCGAGTTTCACGCGCACCCGGACCGTCTGCTCATTCGCCAGCAGATCGGCCAGACGAATGCCGTCCAAGACCTCATCGATCTTTGCCTGCAGCAACACCCAGACCGGTCGAATGCTGCACGAGGTCGAGTCGGCGCAGCGAACGTCATCGAGCGGGCTGCTGGTGCAGTGCATATCGAACGTCTGCAACTCGGACGCGGTGACGACATCCTTGACCGTGATCTCCGCGGCCGGTCGCGCGAGCACATACCCTCCGCGCGCGCCGCGTGTGCTGTCAACGATGCCTGCCCGTCGCAGCCGGAGCAGAATCTGCTCGACGTAGTCGACCGGCAACGACTCGCCCGCCGCGATGGCCCGGCCGGTGACCGGCCCTTGCCCCGCTTTGCGTGCGAGATGCAGCGCGCTGATGAGGCCGTACTCGGCCCAGGTAGTGATCCTCACGGACGGAGGATGGCCTGAGACGCTGCGGCGGACAAGGGGACAGCAGCGCGCCGGCACACCATCCGAGGTCGAGTCACGCGGCCCGTCATCGGCGCATCAGCCGCCAGGCGCGGTCGGATGTGCACCCTGTGGCACACCGATCTCCGTCATCTTCCGCAGGTCGAGCACCCCTGCGATCTCGTCCGCGGGCAAGATCTGCTCCCGTTCGACGAGCGCCCGGATGAGCGTCCCTTCCTTCACCGACCGCTTGCTGATCTCCGCTGCCCTGGCATAGCCGATCTGCGGCATCAACGCCGTCGCCAGCGCTGCGGACCGTTCGACCCAATACTGACACATCGCTTCATTGGCGGTGATCCCCTGAACACACCGCTCGGTGAACGCGGTGATGGCGTTGGTCAGAATCAGCATCGACAGCAGCACATTGTGTGCGATCACCGGCATCATCACGTTCAGTTCCAGCTGCCCGTGTTCGGCGCTGACGGCGACGGTGGCATCGCATCCGATGACCTGGAAACAGACCTGATTCACCATCTCGGGAATCGACGGGTTGATCTTGCCGGGCATGATCGAGGAGCCGGGCTGCACGGCGGGCAGCACGATCTCATCGAAACCAGTGCGCGGCCCGCTCACCATCAGTCGCAGGTCACTCGCGATCTTCGACAGATCGAGCGCCAAGCCACGCAGCGACGCACTGAACGCCGCCACATCACCCATGCTCTGCATCAACTGAATGCGGTCGGCACCAACGCGCAGCGACGCGACACCCGTAATCGCCTTCAGATGCGTGTTCATCAGCGCCGGATACGCAGCTTCGACCATCACCCCGGTGCCGACTGCACTGCCGCCAATCCCCAGATCGTTCAGGTAGTCGGCCGATTCCACGAGGCGTTGGTGACAGCGCGCGATCGTGCCGGCATAGGCCACGAATTCCTGCCCGAGCCGGATCGGCATGGCGTCCTGCAGATGCGTGCGCCCCGCCTTCACGATGTGATCGAACGCGACCCCTTTGGCGGCGAGGGCGTCCTGCAGGCTGGTGAGCGCCCCTCGAAGGGCCGGCAGTTGGCGGAGCACGGCGAGCCGGATGTTGGTCGGGATCGTGTCGTTGGTGCTCTGCGCCATGTTCACATGGTCGTTCGGATGCACCGGCGCATAGCTTCCGCGCATACGGCCAAGCAGTTCGTTGGCCCGATTCGCCAGCACTTCGTTCACGTTCATGTTGTGCGAGGTTCCCGCGCCGGCCTGATACGGATCGACGACGAACATGTCGCGGTGCTGCCCTGCCAGCACCTCATCACAGGCGGCGATGATCGCGTCGGCGAGCGTCGCATCGAGTCGCCCGGTCTCCCGGTGGGTCAGCGCCGCTGCTTTCTTGATCCAGACCTGCGCAATCACGAACGGCTCGAGCGGTAGCAGCCCGGAAATCGGAAAATTGCTCAGCGCCCGCATCGTCTGCACCCCATAGAGTGCGTCGACCGGGACGGCGAGTTCGCCCAGTGGATCCCGTTCGATGCGGGTGGCGGTCATCGTGGCGGCTCGAGGGTTGGGGTCAGGCGGCGCCCACGGCGTCGGACCGATGCGGGGTCGGGCGGAGGGCGAGGAGCGCGGCGGTGAGCAACAGCACGGCGAAGACCATTGCCGCTCCGAGTGACAACACGCTCAATCCGTGCAGCTTGCCGAACGTCACACGCATCGGATCCGTGGCGGCCAGTGCCTCGACACTGGGTCCGATGCGTTCACGCAGCGCGCTGATGCGAGGGCCGATGACGAGCTGCGCCACCGCGCAACCGGCAATCGTACCGGCCGCGCCGATGCGACGCAGCAGGCGCTGCGCGGCGCCGCGCGGCGTCAGGGCGAGAGCGATGACACCGACACACATCCCGGCGATGAACAAGACCGGAAGCACCTGTCCAACCAGCGCCCCTGCGAGCGCGCGCGTCGGAAGCACACGAAAGGCCGCCGGCGCGACGGTCGTGACGGCGAGCAGCGCTCCGCCACTCCAGACCGCGGTGAGCACGACGATTGCCATGGCGCGCCGTTGGTTGCGGCGCACGGCGCCTACCGGATCGGCAGCGTCGCGTTCTTCCCGCCGGCGGGCGGCGATGCCGGCAGCGACCGCACTCGAACTCATCGTGGCAGACCTCCGTGAGGTGTGTTCTGAAATACTGCAGGGTGACGGAGCGCGTCGGTGGTTCACGACCTGCGCAGCATCACCCGGTGCTCGCGCCCCGAGGCCGGGCCAGTCCAGCCATGAAAGGATTGGTGAGGACTTCGGTACCGACCGTCGTGGCCTCTCCGTGCCCTGGATACAACACCAGCGCCGGCGGCCAGGCGGCAACACGCGCCAGCGATGCCTGCATCGCGCGCGGATCACTCAGTGGCAGATCGGTGCGGCCGATCGAACCGGCGAACACCACATCACCGATGAACACGACATCGGCGCCCACCAGCGCCACATGCCCAGGCGCGTGACCAGGAAGATGGACGATGCGAAATGCGTGTTCGCCGAGCGAGACGGTGTCGTCCTCCGTCCACGAATGCGTCGGCGCCGGCGGCGCCTCGAGGGCGATACCGTAGGCGCGTCCCTGGGCGACCACGTTGTCGTACAGCGGTCGATCGGCATCGTGCAGCCAGATGCTGGCATCCGGGAAGGCGCGTCGGACACCGGCGATGCCGCCGACGTGATCGAGGTGACCGTGCGTGATCCAGATCGCCTCGATCGCCAGCCCCATGCTCGCAACGCTGGCGGCGAGCTCGTCGCCCTCGGCACCTGGATCGACAATCGCGGCCCGTCGAGCCACATCATCGATCAGGAGATAGGCGTTGGCCTGAAAAGGCCCGACCGGTATCGCTTCGATTCGCAGCGCCATCAGACGTGCACACCATCGATCACCTGTTCAATGGCCACCGGTGCGACAGCGGTGTCGAGCATCGGCGACTCGCCGATGCCGTGGTGCGCCAGCCACCGTTCCGCCTCGAGCGCCGCCATGCATCCCGTTCCCGCTGACGTGATGGCCTGACGGTAGTAGTCATCGATGGCATCACCCGCCGCGAACACCCCCTCCACACTGGTGACCGTGCGCCAGGGCGCCACCTGGATGTAGTTGAATGGCGTCAGCTTCAGCTGGCCATCGAGAAACGCAGTGTTCGGCGCATGACCGATTGCCACGAACAGCCCACCCACGTCGAGGTCGCGCGTCGCACCGGTGACCGTGTCCTGCAGGCGCAGCCCGCTGATCGGATCCTCACCAAGCACATCGACCACGACGGTGTTCCACTCCACGCGCACCTTGGCATGCGCGAGCACGCGGTCAGCCATCACCTTCGACGCGCGGAACTTGTCCTTCCGGTGGATGATCACCACTTCACTGGCAAACTTCGTGAGATAGAGCGCTTCCTCCATCGCCGTGTCACCGCCGCCGACCACCGCGAGGCGCTTGTTGCGATAAAACGGCAGTGCACCATCACAGACGGCACAGGCCGACACGCCGCCGCCGATCTTGGCCAGACGGATTTCGTTCTCGAGGCCGATCCACCTTGCCGCGGCGCCGGTCGCCACCACGACAGTGTGGGCGGTGATCGGCGCACTGTAGTGCGGCGTGAGCACGAACGGACGCTGGCGGAAGTCCACCGACGTGATGAGCTCCGACACCACGCGCGTGCCGTAGTGCTCCGCCTGCTGCTTCATGCGCGCCATCAGATCAGGCCCCGTGATGGCGTCCGGAAAGCCCGGGAAATTCTCGATGTCAGTGGTGAGCATCAGCTGCCCCCCGGGCCCTTCGGTGCCGACCTGCTCGCCCTCGAACACGATTGGGTTGAGGTTGGCACGCGCCGCGTAGATGGCCGCGGTCCAGGCCGCGGGTCCGGAGCCGATGATGGCGATGGCTTCGGGTCGGGTTGCGCTCATGACGATTCGGCTCAGGTCGGTGGAGACAGGATTGGCGCGGTCGCCAGCGACGGCCGCAACGCTGCCGTGAAATCTATCCCGCCGCGGTGCAATCGGTTCGATCACAACGGCCCTCGACCCGACGAGCGCCGGTGCGATTCAGCGTCGGCTCTCGAGCTCGGCCAGCGCGCCATGGCAGTGCGAGACCGACGCCACCAGAACCCGCACCAGCTCTGCTCCCTGCGCCGCCGCAATCGCGGCGTCGGCATGCACGGCGTCGGCCACGTCGAACATGCCGACGCCGTAGGCCCGGTGGGTGGTCGCGAAGAGCGCGACGACGTCGTACGCCCTTCCGTGCTGCGCAGCATCGGCGGTGGCCCGCCGGACGGCCACGGGCATGCTCCACTCGCGCGGCCCACGCGTCTCTGGACAGCGCGCCGGCTCGATGCAATTGATGGGGCACATCCAGGTGGCAAACGACGCGTAATGGGACGCGTCGGTTCCCGTGCGGGTCCACGGCGTCGCCGGCGGGGCACTGACGGGCAGCCGGTGGACGACGGCATCAGGGCGGTGTGTGCCAAGGCGGGTGGTCACCCAATCGGCAAGCAGGTTGGGCATCAGCGGCGACGGCACCACGGCGTCACGCCCGCTCGCCGCGCAGTCTGCAATGGCGGTCTCGAACCATCGACGGAAAAACTGGTCCCACGGCTCACACGCCACTCGCAGTGGCAGGCCCTGATACACGTCGGTTCGCGCCTCATGCGATCCGCCGGCGCCGGCGCGCTGCATGGTCCAGCCATGCGCGCGGATCCCGTCCACATCTTGCCGCGCGATTGCATCGGCCAGACGGGCAACGCGGCAGTACGGATCCTGATCGACAACCAGCAGTGTGTCGAAGCTGATGGCCGATGCGGCGCGAGCGCGCGCCAGCTGGCGCACATAGTAGCCGCCGTAGCATCCCCCGCCGCAAACCACGATCGTGCCGTATGCCGATTCGTCGCGCCCTGTCACCGATGCACTCAGCGTCGGATGTGGCGGCCGCCGTCCACGATGATCACCTCTCCCGTGACGTACGACGCCTCACAGAGGTAGATCACCGCTTGCGCCACATCCTCGGCTGAACCGAGCCGGGCGAGTGGTGTGGTGCCGACGAGTCGCTGCGACGCCTGACCGTCCCAGTCATCGGGCAGGAGCACGGCCCCCGGTGCCACCGCATTCACGCGAATCGCGGGGGCCAGTGCACGAGCGAGGCCGCGCGTCATCTGCACGATACCCGCCTTGGTCATCGCATGCGGGATGTACGCCGGCCACGTCTCGTAGGCCGCGAGATCCGCGATGTTGATGATCGCGCTGCCGTGGTGTTCCCGCAGCAATGGCGCCGCCGCCTGCGCAATGAAAAACGGCGCGCGCAGGTTGAGCGCAAACATCGCATCCCACTCGTCGGGTGTGACGTCGCCGATCGGCGTGCGCAGCATCATGGCGGCTGAATTCACGACGATGTCGAGTCGCCCGAAGGCGCGGTGTGCTTCCGCCGGCAGAGCGGTCGCCGCCGCGACCGCGGACAGATCGCACTGGATCAACGCCACGCGCCCCCCACGAGCGCGGACCTCAGCCGCCGTGTGTTCTGCCTCCGCCGCGCCGGAGTTGTAGTGGATGACGAGATCGGCACCACGGTCGGCGAGGGCCAAGGCGATCGCCTTGCCGACGCGGCGGGCTCCGCCCGTCACGAGCGCAATGCGTCCGGTGAGCGTCGTCATGCGCGTCGCCGCCGGCTGCTACGCCGCGCGCGCGCGCCACTGCATCGCACGCTCGAGTTGCGCGTCCATCCATGGTGCCGGAACATGCATGCAGCCAAGCGGACGGAAGCCGTCGAGTGCACCATGCCAGTCCGAGCCGCCGCTCTTCAGCAGGTCGAAATGATCGGCCAGCGTTGCGAGGCGCGCGAGGTCATCGCCGTTGTGGCTGGGGTGGCGCACTTCGACGCCGTCGAGTCCGAACGCGGCGTAGCGGCCGATCTTCTCGCGGCTCCCTTCGCCTTGCGGATGCGCCCAGACTGCCACGCCGCCGGCGTCGTGGATCAACGCGATGCCATCGGCCAGTTCGAGGCGCAACTTCCCGACATTGGCCGACTTGCCATCACCGAGGTAGCGATCGAAGGCGTCGCGCATGTTGTGCGCCCAGCCGCCAGCGACCATGGCGCGGGCCACATGCGGCCGACCGACGGCGCCACCGGCAGCCTCGAGCAACACCATGTCCATCGTCACCGGGATCCCGAGCTTGTTCAGCCTGGCGACGATTTCCACCGCACGAGCGACACGCGCGGCCTGCACGGCGACCAGCGTGTCGGCGAGGGTCTGCGTGCGCTCGAGATGCAGGCCGAGGAGATGCACCTCTTTCGCACCATCGATGGTGCTCAACTCGATGCCATGCACGAGGTGAATTCCGGCAGCATCGGCGGCCACCTGCGCGGCGGGCAGGCCGTCGAGCGTGTCGTGATCGGTGATGGCGACGGCCTGAAGATCGGCGAGTTTGGCCAGCGCGATCAACTCCTCCGGTGTCGCCCGTCCGTCCGACGCGGTGGTATGCGCGTGCAGGTCGACGAACGGCCCCTGTGGAGCCGCGGGGTCGGTCACGATCGGTAACCGCCCTCAGGCGAACGGAGGCTCGACTGTGAGGTGAGGAACAGTCGTAGCAGCGTCGCCTCGGAGAGCGCGTCGAAGGACGCCTCACGCGATCGCACGCTGCCCGGGGAGTAGCGGGAGAACCGGACGTCGGCGACGTCGCCATCGATCCGTGTGAAGACGATCCCGAATTCATCACCCACGTACTGGGTCACGAACCCCGACGGAGCGACCGCCCATCGGACGCCGTCACAGACGATGGAGCGCGTGGCAATCATGGCAGGGAAATCTCCTGATAGATGCGATTCGCATCGAGCACCTGCTCCGGGGCGTCGGCGAGCGCCGCCTGCAGTTTCTCACGCGAGGGGGCCTCGGTGAACTCGATGAACGCGCCGCTCAACGACGCCTCCTCGAACACCCAGAAGTGACAGCCAGCCCCGATGTAGTAGCTCTTTCGCTTCTGGAGACGCTCCATGTACCGCGCCCGTTCGGGGAGCGGCACGATGGTGCGCTTCATCACGAGCGCGCGCGCCACGCTCAGCCGGTGGGCTCGGGCAGGGTCTCGAGCGTGCGCTTGAGATCCGCCATGAATCGATCGGCGTCGGCGCCGTCGACGACTTTGTGATCGAACGACAGCGAGAAGTAGGCGCAGGTGCGGATGGCGATCGTATCCTCGCCGTCTGGACCGGTGATCACCTTCGGTCGCTTCTCGATCGCGCCGAGCCCGAGAATCGCGGTGGTGCCCACCGGGATGATCGGGGTACCCATCAGTGAGCCGAAGACGCCGGGATTCGTGATCGTGAATGTTGCCTGCGTCACTTCATCCGGCTTGAGCGCCTTGGAGCGGGCCCGCGCCGCCAGATCGTTGATCGCACGCGTGAGTCCGCCCAGCGAGAGATCGTCGGCGCGCTTGACGACCGGCACGATCAGCCCAGTGGGATCGAGGGCGACGGCGATACCGACGTTGTACTGCTTGCGGTAGATCAGCTCCGTGCCGTTGACCGCCGCGTTGAGCATCGGATGGCGCTTGAGCTGCGACACCACGGCCTGCACGATGAATGGCAGGTACGTCAGCTTCTGGCCGGTCTGCGCCTCGAACTCCTTGCGCATCCCGGCGCGAATGCGGGCAATGCGCGTCAGGTCCACTTCGAAGAAGCTGGTGACGTGTGCCGCCACCCGCACGGCCTGCGCCATGTGATCGGAAGTCAGGCGACGAATCTTCGAGAAGGGCTCGACCACGTCGCCGGGCCACGCCAGAGCACTCTGCGTCTCGTGCGCCATCGCTGCCGCCACCGGGATCGTCGCAGGCAACCCTGCGGCCGGCATCGCGGCGACGACCGGCGCGCTGGCGGGCGCAACGGGCGCCTCCAGGTGCGCAAGGATGTCGCGCTTGGTGACGCGCCCGGAGATGCCGGATCCGCTGATGGCAGCGATCTCCACACCATGCTCCGCCGCGATCTTGCGCACCAGCGGCGACGACCGGGTGCGCAGCCGCTCGTCGAGACTGTTCGGCTGCGCTGCCGGCGCAGCCACCACCGGCGCGGCGGACGTGGCGGTTGCCAACTCCGGGGCGGCGGCTGGAAGCGGGTCCGACGGCGCCGCGGGCGCTGGCGTCCCGGTCACGACCGCCGCTGACGCCGCATCGGTTTCGAGCCGCGCCACGATCGCCTGCACCGGGACCGTCATGCCCTCGGTCACCAGAATTTCGACCAGTACCCCTGCGGCCGGCGAGGGAATCTCGGCGTCCACCTTGTCCGTCGAGATCTCGAAGATGGCCTCGTCACGCTTGATCGCGTCGCCGGGCTTCTTGAGCCAGCGCGAGAGCGTGCCCTCGGCGATCGATTCGCCCATCTGCGGCATTACAATATCAATTCGGGCCACCGGTACACCCTCTAGCTGGCAGAACGGGAACGATCGTGCTCGGCATCGCCACGCTTGAGGCGCCAGACCGAGACAACCGGAAGGATAATCATGCCCACCACGCCGCCACGAGCGGCCCAGGTGAGCCAGTTGCACGTCGGCAAGCCTTCACACTGTGGTTCGTTGAGCGCTTGCGAGACGATCTTGGCAATGAGCACCGAGATCATGCCGCCACCGAAGAAGCCGATGAAGGTCGTGAAGCAGCCGACGCCGATGTTCCGGTACCGCCGGTTCGAGATGTCATCGGCAGCGGCTGCTGGCGCGTGTGGCGACTGCGGTTCGGTCACGATCAGTATCGGGCGAGGTGACGCGCGACCGCAACGATGTCACTCACTTGCGGCAGCACAAAGTCTTCGAGCGGAGGCGAATACGGCAACGGCACGTCATGCGCAGTGACCCGCAGCACCGGTGCGTCGAGCCACTCGAAACAGGTCTCATTGATGCGGGCGGTGATCTCACCGGCAATGCCACCGGTGCGGGTGTCCTCATGGACGATCATGACGCGATTGGTCTTCTTCACCGTCGCCACGATCGCCTCGTCATCCATCGGCAAGAGTGTGCGCAGGTCGATGACCTCGACCGAGAGGCCATCCTCGCGCTCGAGCTGCTCCGCTGCCTCGAGTGCCTTCCAGACGGTGGCCGCGTACGTGATGATGGACACGTCCTTCCCGTCCCTGGCGACCCGTGCCTTGCCGATCGGCACGACGTGGTCACCGGCCGGCATGACCTCCTTGATCCGACGATAGAGATATTTGTGCTCGAAAAACAGCACACAGTCATCGTCGCGGATCGCCGCCTTCATCAACCCCTTCGCATCCGAGGCCGTGGCCGGATACACGATCTTCAGGCCCGGCGTGTGCAGGAATGCCGCTTCCGGATTCTGCGAATGGAACGGTCCGCCGCGCACGTAGCCACCGCTCGGACCGCGCACGACCATCGGGCACGGAAGGAAGGCGCGATAGCGGGCAGTCGCGATGTAGTTCGTGAGCATGTCGTAGCCGCACGAGATGAAGTCGATGAACTGCAACTCAGCGACCGGACGCATGCCCATGTGCGAGGCACCCGCGGCGGCGCCAATGATGGCAGCCTCGGAGATCGGCGTGTCGATGACGCGCTGTTCGCCGAATTTCGCCAGCAGTCCTTCGGTGACCTTGAACGCGCCGCCGAAGGCGCCGATGTCCTCGCCGAGGCAGAAGACGTTGGGGTCGCGCTCCATCTCCTCGAACAGGGCCTCACGAATGGCTTCGAGGTAGGTGATCTCAGCCATCGTGCGTCCCCCAGCTGGCCGGACGTTCGTGCGCAGCGACCGCGGAGCGCACGCCCTGCCGATACCAGTGCGGCGCCAGCGTCGCAGGCTCCCCGTAGATGCCGACCAACGCGTCCATCGCCTCCGGCATGGGGCTTCGCTCGGCTTCGTCCGTGGCCGCGTCGATCTCGAGACTCACCGACTCGTCGATGGCCGCCAGTTCCTCGGCCGTGACGGCGTCATGCTCGGCCAGCCATTTCACAAAGCGATCGATCGGGTCGTTGTTGGCCGCCCACCACTCGATTTCTCCGGTCGGTACATACGACTGATTGTCGTGTTCGGCGTGGCCCTTGCGCCGGTACGTGATCAGTTCGACCAGTGTCGGTCCGCCACCGGCGCGCGCGCGATCCACCGCCCCCTTGGTGACGTCGTACACGGCCAGCACGTCGTTGCCGTCGGCCTGCACGCCAGCCATCCCGTAGCCCACCGCCTTGTCCATGAACGAGTTGGCGGCGGTCTGCTTGCCGGTGGGCGTCGAGTATGCATAGCCGTTGTTCTCGACGATCACGACCAGCGGAACCTGCTGCACGGCGGCGAAGTTCACGCCCTCGTGAAATGCGCCGGTCGATGTCGCGCCGTCACCGATGTACACCAGCACGACGCGATCCTCCTGCCGCATCTTGAACGACAATGCGATGCCGGCCATGACCGGGATCATGTCGCCAAGGTGCGAGATCTGGCCGACGAACCCGCGCACCAGGTCACCGAAATGGATGTTCAGCTCGCGGCCGCGGGTGGGCGAATCACCCTTGGCCATGTACTGGCGCAGGATTTCGAGTGGCGTCGCACCCTTCACCAGCATGGACCCCATGTTCCGGATCAGTGGCGACATGATGTCCCGCCGCTCGAGCGCGAACGCGCTTCCGACGGCATCCGCCTCCTGGCCGAGCGACCGGAACAAGCCACCCACCACCTTGGTCTGCCGGTAGAGCGCGACCAGGCGCTCTTCCAGCGTGCGCGTCATGCGCATGTGGCGGTAGAGCGCCAGGCGTTGCTCGCGACTGAGACGATCGGCGTGCGGCCGCGCGACCCGCGGGGGTCGGACATCGCCCGAGGGTCCCGGCGTGAGCGTCGCATCGAGGTCCATCGGATGCGCAGGGAACTCCATCTCAGTACCCTGCTGTCGGCAGATGATGCGGGTCGGCGGCGCGGTGCACACGATTGAAAAACTTCTTCACGTTCTTGTCGAGGCGACTCTCCCCGATCTGGTCCGTGACGGCCTCCACCAGCGTGTAGTGCCCGCCGTCGCTGCGCACCTTCAGCTGCAGCGTCCCGAGTTCACCAGAGAAGGTCCGCGTACGCATCGAGTCGGCAGTGCCGTGCAGACCCAGCGCCCGGAAATGCTCGTCGGCGAGCGCGATCACGTCCGATGGCAGGATCGACGTACGATGAAAAAGACGCATGTGCGTGTATCCGCAGCTTAGCGAGCGTTCTGGACGGACTGCAGCCAGTCCATGGTCTCGAGCTTCTTGGTGGAATCACGACGAAATTGCAGACCGATGGCCCACTCACCCGCCGTGAGGAAATTCAGCTTGGCATAGTACGTGCCGGGCTCCGGGCCGCGCTCGAGTCCATCGTAGACCTTCACGCTGTCGCGACTCATGGCGTAGATCCGCCCCTCGCCGTTCTCGACCGGCGCCCCCGACTCCTTGTCGGCAATGACCACCTTCACGATCACGTCCTCGCGCGCGTACGGCGGACGCGGAGTCAACCGGATGCGGAAGGAGAGGTCATCCGTCCACATCCGTGTGTCGAGCGACGCTTCCGGATCACGCGCCGCGCAACCGGCGAGCAGCGCGAGCCCAGCCAGGGCTGCCATCACGCGTCGCATGCCTCGCGACGCGCGGAGGGCTGGTCCGGTGCGGTCACGTGACTTCACACCGGCACTCACGCGACCGCCCCCCATCAGGTGTAGTACTCGAGGCCGAGGTGCGTGATCTGCTCCTCGCCCATCAGGAAGCGCAGCGTGTTCTTCAGCTTCGTCTGCTGAATGAACAGATCATGCTCCGGCTGCAGGCCCGGTCCGGCCATCGGGCTCTTGTAGTAGAACGAGAGCCATTCCTGAATGCCCTTCATGCCGGCACGATGTGCGAAGTCGCTGAACAGCGCCAGATCGAGGACGATCGGTGCGGCAAGAATCGAGTCGCGACACAGGAATTTCACCTTGATCTGAATCGGATACCCCATCCATCCGACGATGTCGATGTTGTCCCAGCCTTCCTTGTTGTCACCGCGCGGCGGGTAGTAGTTGATCCGCACCACGTGAGCGAAATCCTTGTACAGCTCTGGATAGACGTCCGGCTGCAGGATGTTGTGCAGCACCGACAGCTTCGACTCCTCCTTGGTCTTGAACGACGCCGGATCATCCAGCACTTCGCCGTCGCGATTGCCGAGGATGTTGGTCGAGTACCAGCCCGCGAGACCCAGCATGCGTGCCTTCAGGCCCGGAGCGATGACCGTCTTCATCCAGGTCTGGCCCGTCTTGAAGTCCTTTCCGCTCACCGGCACACCGCGATCGTTCGCGAGCTGCAGCATACACGGCAGGTCGACCGTCAGGTTCGGCGCGCCGTTGCAGAACGGGACGTTCTCCATCAAGGCGGCATAGGCGTAGAGCATGGACGGTGCGATGGCCGGGTCGTTCTCGTCCATCGCCTTCTCGAACGAGGCGACGGTGTCGTGCTGCGGGCCCGGCTTGATGAACGCCTCGGTGCTCGCACACCAGACGATGACCAGACGATCACAGTTGTTGGCCGCCTTGAAGTTGCGCATGTCGGCACGCAGCTGCTCCGCGATATCCCGATAGGTCGGGCCGGTCTTGACGTTGTCCACACCAAGCAGGCGGGTGACGAAGCGCGCCTCGAAGGCAGCCGACATCGGCTTGATCGCCGACAGGAAATCCTTCAGCGGTTCGAGGTGCTCGCTGGACAAGACGCCGGCCTTCTTGGCCGCAGTGTAGGCATCGTCCGAGATCGGATCCCAGGCACCGAAGACGATGTCGCCCAGTCCGGCGAGCGGCACGAAATCCTTGATCAGTGGCGACCGGTGCTCCGTGCGCTTACCGAGGCGAATCGTCGCCATCTGGGTGAGCGACCCGATCGGACTGGTGTGGCCGCGACGGATGCTCTCGACGCCCGCCATGAACGTGGTGGCAACGGCCCCCAGACCCGGGGTCAGGATTCCAAGCTTGCCGCTGGCAGGCGCGATGGACGACGGACGAGAAGGCGAACCGGGCACGAGGCAGAGTCTCCAGAGGGAATAGCAGCGCCGTCAGGGAGCGGCGGGGGCGGGTACATCATCTGACATCGACGTGGGTGTCGATGTCGAAGCCGAAACGGTCGCGCGCGCGGTGACACCCACCGGCTCGATGAGCTGATCGGAAGCACGCGTGACATTGTAGACGAACAGGATACGCTGAATCGCGGTGATCCAGGCGGTGACAGCAAGCAGCGTCACGATGCCGGCAAGCACCCATCCATTGAGCGCGAGCCCGAAAAAGGCCTGCGGCGCCGACAGGAGCGTGACACGCTCCGGACGTTGCATGATCCCGACCTTGGCGTCGAGCCCGAGCGATTCGGCCCGGGCGCGGGTGTACGACGTGAGGAACGTTCCGATCAGCCCCGCAATGGTGATCGACAGCATGATCGGGCTGCGGTGGACTGCGTTGATACCGTAGAACACCGCCAGGCCGCCGAGGACAAATCCATCCGCGACGCGATCGAGTGTGGAGTCATAAAATGCCCCGAATGTCGTACTGCGCCCCGTCCGGCGCGCGACCGTGCCATCGAGGACGTCGAACAGGGCCGTCAGGCCCAGAAACCAGCCCGCAGTGCTGATGTGGCCGCTGGCGAAGATCACGCCCGAGATCATCGTGCAGATCGTGCCGACGGTCGTGATCGTGTTCGGACTGACCCGATTGCGCACCAGCAGATCCGCCACCGGCGCAATCACGCGCAGGTAGCCTGCCTTGATTGCATCCCAGACAGCGACGAACAAATCCATAGAGTGGCGGGCATGCCGCAAGTGGTAAGACTGGTGCGAAAACGAATGCCCCCCGGCATCTCCGCCGTGAGGGCATGCGGGCTTCATCACAATCCTGCAACAACAGATGGATAAGCTTAGGTACCGCACGCGAATGCAGCAACGGCGCCCGGTGCGCCGCCACTTCGACTCCGTCGGCGTGACGGCGGCTGGTTCGATGCCTCACTAGGCTTCACCGGTGCACGACCAGACGGCACTTCCGAATGGCAGAGCCCGCCACACTTTCGCACTTCGCACGTCATGCGTTTTTCGCCGGTCACCACCGGAGCTGTCGTGCTCGCCACTACGCTCCCGCTCGCCATTCCTTTGCGCGACTGGCCGTCGGGCGCCGTCGAGCGCCGTGAGGCCTCATCACTGACCGGCCGGCGGAGCGATCCGGACGAGTCCCGCGACCCGCGAGTCCCGCTCTCTGAGCCGGCCCGGCGATGGGTCGACAGTACGCTCAACTCGCTCTCTCCTCGTCAACGGGCCGCCCAGCTCATCCATGTCTGGCTGCTGGGCGACTACGAGAGCGAGAGCGACAGCGCGTTCGCCGAGACGGCGCGCTGGGTGCGTCAGGATGGCATCGGCGGGATTCTGATGTCCGTCGGGTCACCGATCGAGGTAGCGGTCAAGCTGAACACCCTGCAGGCCCTGTCGCGCGTGCCCCTGCTGGTGGGGTGCGATGTCGAACCATCGATCGGCCGGCTGGAAGGGGGGCTCTTCATCCCGTCGATGCTCAAGGGCGGGGGCGCGACCCTGCTGCCCACGAACATGGCCATCGGCGCGACGGGCGACACGGCGCTGGCCTATCGGGCCGGTGTGGTGACGGGCCGCGAGGCGCGTGCGATCGGCATTCATCTGGCGTACGCGCCGGTGGCGGATGTGAACAACAACGCGGCGAACCCCGTGATCAACGTCCGGTCGTTCGGCGAAGACCCGGCTGCGGTCGCGACGCTGGTGGCGGCCTTCACGCGCGGCGTGCAGGACGGCGGCGCGCTGGCCACCGTGAAGCATTTCCCAGGGCACGGCGACACCGAGACGGATTCACACAACGCGCTCCCGGTCGTGCAACTCACGCACGCTCACCTCGACAGCGTCGAGTTCCGGCCGTTCCGGGCGTCGATCAACGTCGGCGTGGCCGCGGTCATGTCGGCGCACATCAGCAACCCGCTGTGGATGGGCGATGCGCTGCCCGCCACGCTCCAGCGGCGGGTGCTGCATGACGAGCTGCGCGATTCCCTGCACTTCCGCGGGCTGACCATCACCGATGCGCTGACGATGCAGGGGGTGGCACGCATGTTCTCGCAAGAAGAAATCGCCATCCGCTCGGTGGAGGCCGGCGCCGAGGTGTTGCTCAAGCCCGCCGATGTCACACCGGTCCTGAATGCGCTGGCTGCACGGGTCGCGAGCGATCCGGCCTTCGCGTTGCTGATCGACGCGGCCGCCCGCAAGAATCTCGAGATGAAAGCACGGGTGGGGCTCCATCGTTCGGCCCAGATGTCGCTCGACTCGCTCCGGGCCGTCGTCGGCATCGCCAGCCACCGTGGCGTGGCCACCGAGATTGCCGCGCGCGCCGTCACGGTGCTGCGGGACGCAACCGGCCTGCTTCCACTGCGAAAGGACCGACCGCTGCACCTGGTCGTCTACACGCCGGAAACGGAGTTCGGTGCCGGCAATGCGTTCATCGACGAGGCCAGGAAGCGTGCCCTTCTGACGGTCACACGCGTCGGACCACAGACAGCGCGGAGTACACTCGACGCCATCAGCCGGAAGCGGAAGCAGGGGCAGCTGGCGGTGGTGACCGTGGTGCGCCGCGTCGAAGGCCGCGGGCGGGTTGCCATCGCCGAGCCGTTTGCGGCGTGGATGCGGCGCATCGCGCCGACACTGAAGCCGGTGGTAATCGCAGTCGGGAATCCATATGTGATTGGGCAGTTTCCGGGGATCGGGGCATACATGACGACGTTCAGTGTTGGTGAGGGGCCGGAACGTGCCGCGGCGCGCGCACTCTTCGACGGCGGGGCCACGGGTCACTCCCCGGTCAGTCTGCCAGGCGTCTTTGCACGCGGCGACGGCGTCGTGCGCCGAGGCGACCAGTGAGGAGAAGATTGCTCCTGCTCTCGCTGATCGCATCGTGGCTGCCGCCCGTGCTTTCGGCGCAGGGCCCGCGATCCGGTCCGCGTGTGCGACGATCGCCGACGATGGCGATGCGTCTTGCCGACTCGCTGGCGGCAGTGCTGAACAAGTCGCAGCGCGACGGGGCATTCCCGGGCGCCATCGCCGTGGTCGGGAACCGCGACGGCGTCATCGCCGCCAAGGGTGTCGGCCAGCTCGACGCGACGATCGCCATCACGCCGACGCGAGCCACCCTCTACGATCTCGCGTCACTCACCAAGATCGTCGCCACCACGACGATGATGATGGTGCTGGTGGATCAGAACACGGTGTCGCTGGACGCGCCGGTGACACAGTACCTGCCCGAGTGGAAGGGACCAGGCGCGAGCACCGTCACGATCCGTCAGCTGCTCACGCACAGCAGCGGGCTGGCAGCCTGGCGCGCGTTCTACAAGGAAGCGGTCGATCGCGATGACGCCCGCGCGCAGTTGATGCTCGTCGGGCCCGAAGCACCGCCTGGCACCCGCTACCTGTACAGCGACATGAATTTCATGCTGCTCGGCGAAGTGATCGGCAAGGTCACCGGTATGCCACTCGACAGCGCATTCCTCCAACTGGTGGCCCGACCGTTGCGACTGGCCGACACGCGCTTTCTCCCGGACTCGAGCGAGCGCGTCCGTGCTGCGCCGACGGAGTTCGATCCGTGGCGCCAGCGCAAGTTGCGCGGCGAAGTCCACGACGAAAATGCCTCACGGTTTGGCGGCGTCAGCGGGCATGCCGGCTTGTTCTCCACTGCCGACGACATGGCGCGAATCGCGCGCATGTGGTTGAACGGCGGGGCGCTGGACGGGGTGCGGATCGCCTCCGCGCGGTCCGTGGCACTCTTCACCACGGTGCAGGACTCGCTGATCAGCAAGCGGGCGTTGGGTTGGGAGACGCCGACCGGGGCGAACTCGGCCGGGCGCCGCTTCTCGGCGGCCTCGTTCGGGCACACCGGCTTCACCGGCACCTCGCTCTGGATCGACCCGTCGCGGGACCTCTTCCTGCTGCTGCTGACGAACCGCGTCAATCCGACCCGTGAAAACCGGAGGATTGGCGGTGTGCGCACCGCGCTGGCGGATGCGGTTGCAGGAGCGGCCGATGGTGCCGCGCCTCGGGCGGCATCGGCGGCGGCCGGAACACCGCCGCGCTAGACCGGCCGCTACCGCGTCCCGTGCCCTGCCGCATGTACTGATCGTCCCTCGCCACAAGCCGCGGGTCCGTCGTCTGGTGCCGGTCCTTCCATCCGGCCCGGTCGCGTATAAATTGCAGAGTAATACGGTCGGGATTCCCCGCCCCCCCTTCTGGAGGAAGACGCATGAGCACGATGCAGACGCCTGATGTGTTGCTTACGATCTCGGCCGCCGCGACGGTCGAGGTGAAGAAGTTCCTCGAAGCCGAAGCGGTGGACCCGACGGTCGGCGGGCTGCGCGTTGCGGTTCAGCCGGGCGGCTGCAGCGGGTTCAAGTACTCCCTGCTGATCGAAGACAAGCCGGCGGAAGACGACTCCCTGCTGCAGCAGGATGGCTTTCAGGTGTTCGTGGATCCGTTCTCGATGCAGTACCTGAACGGGATCATCATCGACTACACGACATCGATGCAGGGCTCGGGCTTCACGTTCAAGAACCCGAACGCCACTGGCGGCTGCGGCTGCGGATCGTCGTTCTCGGCCTGACGCAACGCGCGACGATTGGACACGGAGGCGGGCCCATTCGGGTCCGCCTTTGTCGTTTGGTCCCGACCGATCCAGCGCGCCCGCCGCGGCTGGCGCGATTACTTTGCGACGATCCATGCAGAACCCCGAGAAAACCCCAACGGTCATCAGCGCAGATCCGGATGCGCTCTCGGTGCGGGTGGCCGATCGCATCGAAGCTGTCATGCGCGCGAACGACAGCGTGGGGCGCCCGACGGTACTTGGCCTCGCGACCGGCTCGACGCCGATCGGTGTCTATCGCGAGCTGATCCGGCGGCACCGCGATGCGGGGTTGAGTTTCGCGAATGTGGTGACATTCAACCTGGACGAGTACTGGCCGCTGCCGCCGGATTCGATCCACGCCTACCACCGGTTCATGTGGGAGAATCTCTTCTCGCACATCGACATTCCTCCGGCGCAGGTGCACCTCCCGCCCGGGATGGTGCAGCGCGAAGATGTCGCTCGTGCATGTGCTGACTACGAGGCGGCCATCGACGCGGCGGGTGGCATCGACTTTCAATTGCTGGGCATCGGCAAGACGGGCCACATCGGTTTCAACGAACCGGGCTCCGGTCGCGACAGCCGCACCCGCCTCGTCACCCTCGATGCGGTCACGCGCCAGGATGCGTCGTCGGATTTCTTCGGGGCTGAGAATGTGCCGCGCGAAGCGATCACCATGGGTGTCGCGACGATTCTGGCAGCCCGTGAAATCGCGATTCTTGCGACTGGAGAGCACAAGGCGGGGATCGTACGGCGCGCGGTGGAAGGGGCGGTCGATCTCGAGGTGGCCGCGACCTTTCTGCAAGGCCATCCCCGCACCACGTTCTTCCTCGACGATGCGGCGGCGGCTGACCTGACGCGCATCGCGACGCCGTGGCTGGTGGATGAAGTCTCGTGGGATGCGAACCTCGCCGTGCGCGCCGTGGTCTGGTTGTCGCAGACGGTTCGCAAAGCGATCCTCAAGCTGACGCAGCACGACTACGCGGAGCACCGCCTGTCGTCGCTGGTGGCCGCGTACGGCTCACCCGGTGCGATCAACGGGTTCGTCTTCAATTCACTCGGCGCCAGAATCCGCGGCAAGAGCAAACTGCATCGGGGCAAGCGCATCATCTGTTTCTCGCCGCACCCCGACGACGATGTGATTTCGATGGGTGGCATTCTCCGAAAGCTGGTGGAGAATCAGAATCCGATGCTGGTCGCCTACATGACGAGTGGCAACATTGCGGTGTTCGACCACGATGTGCGCCGGCACCTCGACTTCCTCGTGCGGATGGGCGTGAGGACGACGGACACCGCGACGCCGCACGCATTGCGCGGCAGCGACGTCCGCGAGTTCGCGTTCCGGCTCTTCGGCGCGCTGGCCGCGAAGCACCCGGGCGACGTGGACGTGCCGGCGGTTCAGGACATCAAGCGCATCATTCGCGAGACCGAAGCGGTGAGCGGGCTGGAAGTCGTGGGCCTGACACGCGACAACGCACGCTTCCTGGATCTTCCGTTCTACCAGACGGGGAAGGTCCGCAAGGATCCGATCGGCCCCGAGGACGTGCGGATCGTGCGCGATCTGCTCGAGGAATTCCATCCCGAGGTCGTCTTCGTCGCCGGTGATTTGAGCGATCCGCACGGCACGCACCGGATGTGCAAGGAAGCGATCGACGCCGCGCTGGCCGAGTATGTGGCGCGTGGCAACGTGCGTCCCGAGGTGTGGCTCTATCGCGGCGCGTGGCAGGAGTGGCCGGTGACCGACGCGACGGTGCTGGTGCCGCTCAGCCAGGAAGAACTGCGCCTCAAGATCCAGGCGATCTTCAAGCATCAGTCGCAGAAGGACTCGGCACCGTTTCCCGGGCAGGACGATCGGGAGTTCTGGCAGCGGGTGCAGGATCGCAACACTGAAACTGCGGCGCAGTTGAATCGACTGGGGCTGGCCGAATACTTCGCGATGGAGGCGTACGTTGTCGAGTAGCGTGGTGATTTCCTGATGGGAGGCGAGGGGTTCTCGCTCATCGACGGCGTGGTGCTGATCATCTATCTGGTCGGTACGACCGGGCTTGGCCTCTGGCTTGGCGGAAAGCAGAAGGACGCGAAGGACTATTTCGTGGCCAGCCATGCGATTCCCTGGTGGGGCATCCTGCTGAGCGTGGTGGCCAGCGAAACCAGCGCGCTCACGTTCATCAGCATTCCGGGACTGGCGTACGTCGGCAATCTCGGATTCCTGCAGGTGGTGGCCGGCTACATCATCGGGCGATTCGTGGTGGCGTATGTCCTGCTGCCGAAGTACTTCGCGGGTGAACTGGTCACGGCGTACGCGCTGTTCGAGAAACGGTTCGGCAAGGAGACGCGCCGCTTCACCAGTATCGTGTTCATGGCGACGCGTGCCGTGGCCGACAGTGTGCGCATCTTCGCCACCGCGATTCCCGTCGCACTGATCCTGGGCGATACGTTGCCACGCGAATACGTCATGCCGGCCGCGATTCTCGTGCTCGGCCTGCTGACCGTGGTCTACACGTACAAGGGCGGCATGCGCGCGGTGGTCTACACCGAGATGATCCAGGCCGGCGTGTACATCTTCGGCGGCATCTGTGCGCTCGTCCTGCTGGGCAAGAGCGTCGACGGCGGCTGGGGCACGATCGTGGCCACGGCCGGTGCATCGGGCAAGCTGCAGGCCATCGACTGGTACACCGGTTTTGACCGCCCGCACACGATGTTCGCCGGGCTGCTCGGCGGTGCCTTTCTCGCGATGGGATCCCACGGTGCTGATCAACTGATCGTCCAGCGCCTGATGGCGAGCCGCGGCCTGAAAGATGCGCAGCGCGCGCTGATTGCCAGCGGTTTCGTGGTCTTCGCACAATTCACGTTGTTCCTGTTCATCGGGCTTGGGCTCTACGTCTACTATGGCGGCAAGCCGTTCGACGCCAGCGACCAGATCTTCCCGACCTTCATTCTGGAGCGCATGCCACCCGGCTTGCTCGGACTGATTCTGGCCGCCATCGTCGCGGCCACGATGAGCACTCACAGCGCGACCATCAATGCCCTTGCCGCGACCACCACGCATGACATCTACCTGCCGCTCACCGGGAAACGCGCCGATGACGCGGGGACACTGCGCACCGGGAAACTGATCGCGCTGATCTGGGGCGTGGTGCTCACGTTCGGCGCGCTGCTCTACCCGAAGCAGGGTGCGCCGGTGGTGGTGGTGGCCCTGAGCATCCAGAGCTTCACCCACGGTGGCCTGGTGGGTGGCTTTTCGCTGGCGCTGCTCTGGAAGCGAGCCAACCAGCGCGATGCGATCACCGGCATGAGTGTGGGCATCGCCTGCATGGCGGTGATCGTGTTTTCGAAGCTGTTGATTTCCAAGGTGCCGGCACTGGCATCGACGCTCGGGGGAGTCGCGACCATCGCGTGGCCGTGGTACGTGCTGATCGGCACCGGCATCACGCTCACGGCAGGCATTCTGTCATCGCTGACGCACCCGGCACCCACCGCATCATTGCCGGTCGCCCTGACCGTCACCGCTGAGACTACCACTCCCTCATGATTGAAGACAGCGCACCCACTGAACTCGTCGTCGTTGGCGTAGACGGCGGCGGCAGCAGCACACGCGTGCACGTTGCGGACGAACGAGCCCGCGTACTCTTCAAGTCGACCGGGGACGGCAGTGCAGTCAGGCCGGGCGCCGAGACCGATTCCGCCGAGGTGATCGGGGCGCTGGTGCGAAATGCGGTGATCGATGCCGAAATGGGGCACCTGATGCCGCGTGCGCTGGTCGTCGGTGTGGCCGGTGTCGGACGCGAGGCGCAGAAGATCGCGCTGCAACAGGAACTCGAGCGACTGGAACTGGCCGACGCGGTGGTCGTGATCTCGGATGCCGAGGCGGCGATGGAAGACGCCTTCGCTGACGGGCCGGGCATTCTTCTGATCGCCGGCACCGGCAGCATTGCGTGGGGCCGCAGTCCGGCCGGCACGATACAGCGCTGCGGCGGCTGGGGTCCGACGATCGGTGATGAGGGGAGTGGCGCGTGGCTCGGGCGGAAGGCACTGCAGGTGATCGCCGCCGCTCACGATGGCCGCGAGCCGGACACCGCACTGACGGGAGCCGTCCTGACGGCGCTCGAACTCGATGACGTGTCCGGTATCATCAGTTGGGCATCGAGCGCGACGCCGGCCGACCTCGCGGCGCTGGCGCCGGCGGTGCTCTCAGCCGCAGAGGTGGGCGATCTGCGTGCCAACACGATCGTCACGATGGCGGTCGAGGAGCTCGCATTGCACATCCGGGCGCTGGCACGCTCGCTCTTCGTTGATGAACGCGCGGCGATTCCGGTCGCCCTGCACGGCGGCCTGCTTGGCAAGGGGCGACCGATGCGCAAGCGACTCGAGCATCGCCTGAAGTCGCTGGTGCCCGGCGCCGCCGTGCGTCATCAGCCCGTGGATGCCGCACGCGGCGCGGTGCAGATGGCCCTGCGCACGATCGGTCTGGCGATCGAATCGCCGTAGCGCGCCGATGTGATCGGTCTCCCGAGTCCGGTGTAGATTCACGAGCATGGCGACCCTTCCCCGGTTTCAGGCAACACGATACGTGCAACCGCTGCGCGAAGGCGGTTCGCTGCCCGCGGTCGTCGATACGGACGGCGGCGGTCTGCTCGTCACCAAGTTTCGCGGTGCCGGTCAGGGGGCGAAGGTCCTGGTGGCCGAGATCATCGCGCACGGCATCGCGAGTGCAATGGGGCTGCCGGTGCCTGAACTCGGCATCGTTGACTTGCCGGATCGGTTCGGACAGAGCGAGCCCGATCCCGAGATCCAGGACCTGCTGAAGGCGAGTCGTGGCGTCAACGTGGGGCTCCGCTATCTCGATGGCGCATTCAACTTCGATCCGGTGGCGGCGCACGATGTGGTCGATGGACGCTTCGCGGCGTCACTGGTCTGGCTCGACGCCTTCATCACCAATCCGGATCGCACCGCGCGCAATCCGAACCTGCTGGTGTGGCAACGGAAGCCATGGCTGATCGACCACGGAGCAGCGCTGTACATGCACTACGACTGGCCAAGTCTGAACGACACGCGCGTGACGACACCGTTCCCGCTCATTCGCCAGCATGTCCTGTTGCTGCGAAGCGGTGATCTCGAGGCGGCCGACACGCAGGCCGTTGCGGCGTTGTCGGATAGCACACTGGTGGACATCGTGGCGTCGGTGCCGGAGGATCTGCTGATGGACCCGGTGACCGGTGATGATTCAGCCGATGCTGACGCGGCGCGCGATCGCTATGTGCGCTACCTGCGTGGGCGCCGCGATGCATCGTCCGGATTCGTTGCAGCAGCGACCGACGCGCGCGAGAGCCTGCGCGCGACGCCGCCGCAGCCATATGTGGCTCGCCGATGAGCGACGCGCTCACGGCCTACGACTTCGCCGTCATCCGAGCGGTGCCACACGTGCACCTCGGCGCCTTCATTCCAGTCGGCGTATTGCTGCATGCCAGGCAGGCAGAGTACCTCGGCCTGCTCGCGCTGACGAGTGAAAGCACGCTACGCGATCGTGTACCCAGTGTCGACGTCGGGCTGCTGGCCCGGTACCTGCGCACCATGGAGCGCGTGGCCAACGGCGATGCGTCGGCGGGGCCGATCGCACTGGCGCCGACATCGGAGCGATTTCACTGGCTCACCGCACCCCGCTCCGATGTGCTGCAGTCATCACCGGTGCACGAAGGCATCTGCGACGGCGATCCGGCGCGGACCCTGCAACGGTTGTTCGCCCAGTACGTCTCGGGCTGACGCGCAGCCGGGAGGACCCCTGCCCTTCCGTCCCAGGCGAGATTTCATCGCATGACGCTCATCTCGCTCGCTGAAGTCGGAGTCAGTTTCGGGGCCACGACGCTGCTCAAGGATGTTTCGTTCACCGTCGCACGCGGCGAACGGTGGGGCATCATCGGGCGCAACGGTGCTGGCAAGTCCACACTGTTCCAGCTCATCTGTGGCCGACTCCAGCCGAGCAAGGGTGCCATCGCGCGGCAGCCGGCCCTCAAGGTCTCGCTGCTCGATCAGCATCGCGACTTCGGTGAGGCGACCACGGTGTGGGAGGCGGCGGCCATTGCGTATGCACCGCTGATCGCGATCGAGAAGGAGCTGGCGGTGCTGGGCGAGCAACTGGGAAGCGGCGACGATGCGCTGATGGATCGCTATGGTCGGTTGCAGGAAATGTTCATGCATGAGGGCGGGTACGATTTCCCTGCACGCGTGGACAAGGTGCTGCAGGGCCTCGGATTCGACGCGGTGGTGGCGCGAACGCAGGCGCTGTCGGGGCTGAGCGGTGGTGAACGAGGTCGCGTGGGCCTGGCCGGGCAGCTGGCCGCACCAGCCGAACTGCTGCTGCTCGACGAGCCGACGAACCATCTCGATCTCGAGACCACCCGCTGGCTGCAGACGTACCTCGGCGAGCTTGGCGAAACGGTGATCGTGATTTCACACGATCGTGCCTTTCTCGACGAGACAGTCGACCACGTGCTGCATGTGACCGGCGGGACCACCCACGCCTACACGGGCGGTTACTCGGCCTTCGTCAGCCAACGCGAGGAGCGGATGCTGACGTTCCAGCGACAGCTCGACAAGCAGCAGAAGTTCATCGCCAAGGAAGAGGACTACATCAGGCGTCATTTGGCTGGTCAGAACAGTTCACAGGCCAAGGGTCGTCGGTCCAAGCTGAGTCGCCTGCCGCGCCTCTCGCCGCCACCGGGTGAATCCGAGGCCATGACGCTACGGCTGGAGATTGGTGATCGCGGCGGTGATCGTGTGCTCCACACCGACAAGCTCCGCGTCTCGGTCGGAGATCGCGTGCTGCTGGATGACGTGACGTTGACTGCAATGCGCACCGACGTGATTGCGTTGGTGGGCCCGAACGGCGCGGGCAAGTCCACGCTGATCGCCACACTGCTCGGCGCTCGTGCGGCCGACGCCGGCGTCGCGACGGTGGGCGGTTCGGTGCATGCGGCATGGTATCGCCAGGATCTCGGCCAGCTGCCGCTCGAGAAGTCGATCTTCGATGCGATCCAGGACGTCCGCCCGCTCTGGGGCCGCGGCAACATCCAGGGCCATCTCGGTGCGTTCGGCTTCAGCGGCGACAGCGTCATGCGGACCATCAGCACACTGAGCGGCGGCGAGCGCGCGCGCGTGGCGCTGGCATTGATCATGCTGCAGAAGGCGAATCTGCTGGTGCTGGATGAGCCAACGAACCATCTCGATGTCGAAAGCATCGAAGCCCTGGAAGACGCGATCGAGTCATATGAAGGAACGGTGATTCTGGTGAGCCACGACCGCGCGTTCCTGCGTGAACTCTCGACGCGGGTCTGGGCGTTCGACGGAACGCGGCTGCGCGACTTCGACGGCCCGTTCGTCGAGTGGGAGGTGGCGGAGGCCGAACGTCGCGCCCGGCTAGCCTCCGATTCGGCCGCGGCGGCACAGGGGCGCCGCGCGCAGGAGAAGGCCATGGCACAGAAGGGCAAGACCAGCGACGACCGTCAGGCACAGGTACGGAAGGCGGCGAAAAAGGCAGCTGACGACGCCGAGCGCGAAGTACTGCGCCTCGAGGCGCGAGTGCAGCAGGTGCAACGATCACTCGAAGATGGCGATCTCTATGACGGAACACCTGAGAAGGCCCGTGAGGCGGGCCGTCTCGAAAAGGAACTCCTCGCCGCACAACGGTTGCTCGATGACGCCATGACATCATGGGCTGAGCGGACGGCGGCACTCGAAAAGGCCTGACGCGGCAACCCAGTCAGGGTGGCAGCGACAGCTGTCCGGAGAACACCGAATCGAGTGTCGCTACCAGCGCCGGACCGCGCAATCCGGCATCGACGCGCAGCACGCGGCCATCGCGATCCAGGAGCACCGTCCGCGGGAAGTTGTCGACACGGAACAGGTGCGTGGCTTCAGCCTCGATCGCCGTCGTTGCGTACACGTGCTGCCATGGCATGGGGAAGTGATCTCGGCGATAGGCCTGAACCTTTCCTTGCGACACGTCGAACGCCACACTGACGATCTCGAAGCCCCGCGCCTTGAAACGTGAGTACGCGTCATGCAGAAACGGCATCTCGCGCCGGCATGGCGCGCACCAGGTACCCCAGAGATCCACGAGGACGACGCGGCCCTGCAACGAGAGCGGTGAGATGATCGACGAACGGTCGTCCATCGCAGCCCACGCGAACGTCGGCACGAGTTTGCCGATCAGCGGATCGAGCGACGGCACCGACTGTGCCGCGAGTCGGACAGAGGGTGCGAGCAATACCAGGAACGACGCCACCATCGCGCACCGCCGATGGCCGCCTGCCGTCACGCCAGCGCTCCGATCGCGCGCTCAACGGCGTCGCGGAGTTCACCGGAGAACATCAGCGCGCGCACCGCTTCGAGGTCCGGTGTGAGCATCCGATCGCCTTCGAGCGGTGGCACCACCGCGCGCAGCGCGTCTCGCGCCGCACCGACCCCTGGCCCCGGCCGCACCGGCTGGTGGAAGTCGAGGGCTTCGGCGGCGTTGAGCAGTTCGATTGCGATCACCCAGGTCGCATTCTCGAGGATCATCGCGCACTGCCGGGCACTGGTGGTGCCCATGCTGACGTGATCCTCCTGGTTGGCACTGGTCGGGATGCTGTCCACGCTCGCCGGATGGGCCAGCACCTTGTTTTCGCTGACCAGGCTGGCCGCCGTGTATTGGCTGATCATCAGGCCGGAGTTGAGCCCGCCCTGCCGAGACAGAAAGGCCGGCAGTCCGCTGACCGCCGGATCGAGCATGTGCTCCACCCGACGCTCACTGATGTTCGCCAGCTCGGCGATCGCGATCTTGGCGTAGTCCATCACCAGCGCGACCGGCTGCCCATGAAAGTTTCCGGCGGAGATCACATCGTCGGTGTCGGCGAAAACCAGCGGATTGTCCGTCACTGCGTTGCACTCGCGCGTGACCACCTCAGCCACATGGCTCAGCGAATCGCGGCTGGCGCCATGTACTTGCGGCATGCAGCGGAGGCTGTAGGCATCCTGCAGCTTGTCACAGTTGCGGTGTGATGCATGGATCGGGCTTTCGTTCGCCAGTCGCCGCAGATTCCCCGCGACCGCCGTGGCGCCAGGATGGGCGCGGACTGACGTGACCCGCGCATCGAATGCAGCCGCCGTTCCCTTCAATGCTTCGAGCGACATCGCGCCGGCGATGTCCGCCAGCGTCGCAAGGTGCTGCGCGTCGTGCACGACCAGTGCGCCGATGGCCGTCATGGCCTGGGTGCCGTTGATCAGCGCGAGCCCTTCCTTCGCCTCGAGAATCACCGGCTCGAGACCGGCCTGCGCCAGCGCCTCGCGCCCTGCCATCACGACGCCGCCGAACTCCGCCTTCCCTTCCCCGATCAGCGGCAACGCCATATGTGCCAATGGTGCCAGGTCGCCACTGGCGCCGACGGACCCCTGACTGGGAATGACCGCATGCACACCGCGATTGAGGCATTCGATCAGCAGCTCGATCACGCTGATCCGGATCCCGCTGAAGCCGAACGACAGGGATTGTGCCCGCAACAGCAGCATCCCGCGCACCACTTCAGTGGCCAGTGGCGTGCCGACTCCCATGGCGTGCGAGACCAGCAGATTCCGCTGCAGCTGTCGCACATCTCCGGCGGCGATGCGGACACTCGCCAAGCGACCGAATCCGGTCGTGATGCCGTACACAGTGCGATCCGCCGCGACCAGCGACTCGACGTACTCGCGACTGCGAATGATGGGCCCGCGAGCCTCGTCGGCGAGCTGCACGCGGGCACCGTGGCGCGCCACGCGAACCACGTCGCCAATCGAAAGCGGCGTGCCGATCATCACGGTGGTAGTGTCTGGCATCACGGAAGCTCGGAACCGGCGATGAATACGCGCGCCACCACGTCATCACCAAGGGTGTACGGCAGATCGCGCCAGTCGGCGCTCCGCAGGATGAGAAAGTCGGCGCACATGCCGGTCGCAATGCGACCGATGGTGTCGTTGCCCAGCGCCGCGGCGGCGTTTGCCGTCGCCGCGACCAGCGCTTCTGCCGGCGTCAGGCCATTCAGGCGCACCGCCAGCGCCAGCGCGAGACTCATCGAGAAGAGCGGCGAACTGCCCGGGTTGCAGTCGGTGCCGACCGCGACGGCGGCACCGGCGTCGATCAACGCGCGGCCCGGCGCCGCCGGCAAACCGAGGTGCAGCGTGACGCCTGGCAGCACTACACCGACGGTTGCGCTCTCGGCCAGTGCGCGCACCTGCACGGGTCCGCTGGCTTCGAGATGGTCGACACTCAGTGCGCCGTGCGCAATCGCCAGTTCAGTTCCGCCGATTGCGGAGAACTGATCTGCATGGGCCTTGCAGGCCAGCCCGACCTGCCGGGCGGTGCGGAACAACAGATCGGCTTCGGCCAGCGAGAACGCCTCGCGCTCGATGAAGACATCGATGGCCGTGGCTTGGCCGTCCGATGCCAGCGCGGGAATCCAGTCGTGCACCGCCTCGTGCAGGAAGGCGGCGCGTTCGGTCTCGTTCGTCGGCGGCAGATGAAACAGCATCGTCGGCGACAGCTGCGCGGGAACTCGTGCCGTCAACGCACGAATCGTGTCCAGCTGGCGCAGTTCATCGCGGTGCGTGAGCCCATACCCGCTCTTGATTTCGATGGTCGTTGCGCCGGCCCGCATCATGCGCGCGACGCGAGCCATTGCGGTGGACAAGAGCGTGTCGACCGCACTGCGGCGCGTTTCGGCCACGGTGTGCCGGATGCCGCCACCACCGGCGAGGATGGCCTCGTACGAGACGCCGCTCGCGCGCGCATCGAAATCGGCCAGCCGATCGCCGCCCCACACCACATGCGTGTGCGGATCGACCAGCCCTGGCACCACCGCGCAGCCATTGGCATCCAGCTCGTCTGTCGCGCTGCCGCGCCACTCGCGCCGTGGCCCGCACCACACCACACGACCGGCAGTGATGGCAATCGCTGCGTCGGTCACGACATCGAGTGCGCGCATCGTGGTGCCGCGCAGCGCACCGGTGCCGCCGGGCGTCACGAGTTGTGCGACGTTGGTGACGAGGCGATCGACCCTCATGTGATGGGAGCGAGCATCGGCACCTGCGCTGTCACCGTGCGGCTGGCGGCGCGTGTCACGGTCGCTCCAGCGACGGCATATCCAGCCCTCGCTCCGCCACCACACGCAACGCCGTCTCGTATCCCGCGTCCGCGTGGCGGATGACACCCATCGCCGGATCATTGGTGAGGCAGCGACGCAGCCGTTCATCGGCGTCGGCCGTGCCGTCGGCCACGGCGACGAGTCCGGAGTGCTGACTGTACCCCATGCCGACGCCGCCGCCGTGGTGGAAGCTCATCCAGGCGGCACCGCTCGCGACACCGGTGGCGAAGTTCAGCAACGGCCAATCGCTCACCGCGTCGCTGCCATCACGCATCGCTTCCGTCTCGCGGTACGGACTGGCCACGGATCCGGCGTCGAGGTGATCGCGACCGATGACGATCGGGGCCGACACTCGGCCGTCGCGGACCATGGCATTGAACAGCCGTCCCGCCTTGTCGCGCTGTCGGTATCCGAGCCAGCAGATGCGCGCCGGCAGTCCCTGGAAGGCGATCCGGTCACCGGCCCAGCCGAGCCATTGCTGCAATCGCGCGTCATCCGGAAAGAGCTGGCGCATCGCCGCATCGGTCGCCGCGATGTCGGCGGGATCTCCACTCAATGCCACCCAGCGAAACGGGCCACGGCCTTCGCAGAAACTCTCGCGGATGAACGCGGGCACAAAACCAGGGTAGCTGAACGCGTCGGCGTATCCCGCCAGCTGCGCCTGCGTCCGCAGGTTGTTGCCGTAATCGAAGGCCACCGCGCCACGGCGCTGCATCGTCACGATCGCTTCGACATGCGCGACCATCGCATCACGCACGCGCGCGAGGTAGGCATCCGGCGTGAGCCGACGGAGGGTATCGACATCCTCGTCCGCGGTGGTGATCGGCAGATAGCCGATCAGCGGATCGTGCGACGATGTCTGGTCGGTGACCAGGTCTGGCGTGAATCCGCGCGCGACCATCGCCGGCAACATCGCAGCGGCATTCCCCAGCACCCCGATGGACAGCGCCCGGCGTTCGACCTTGGCGCGCTCTGCCTGCCGGATCGCGTCGTCGAGTGACGAGGCGACGGTGTCGAGATACCTCGTGTCGAGCCGTCGCTGCATTCGCGACGCGTCGATCTCGATGCAGATGGACACGCCACCGGCGAGCGAGACGGCCAGCGGCTGCGCACCACCCATGCCGCCAAGGCCGGCCGTGACGGTGATGGTGCCCGCCAGCGTCCCATTGAAATGCGCGTCGGCCGCACCGGCAAAGGTCTCGTACGTCCCTTGCAGAATTCCCTGCGTGCCGATGTAGATCCAACTGCCAGCGGTCATCTGGCCGTACATCATCAGACCGAGCTTGTCGAGCCGATCGAACTCGTCCCAGGTTGCCCACCGGGGCACCAGATTCGAGTTCGCGATCAGGACGCGCGGCGCCATCGGGTGCGTCTCCAGCACGGCGACCGGCTTGCCGGATTGCACCAGCAGCGTTTCGTCGTTCTTGAGACGCTCCAGCGTTGCGACGATGGTGTCGAAGCTCTTCCAGTCGCGCGCCGCCTTGCCGCGTCCGCCGTAGACCACCAGGTCCTCCGGCCGCTCCGCGACATCCGGATCGAGATTGTTCATCAACATCCGTTTTGCGGCTTCCTGAATCCACCCCTGCGCGGTTCGCGTGGATCCGCGTGCTGCCCGAATGATGCGCGTCATGGCCGGAATCTGCCGGACGGCGCGCGGGCACGCTACGTGGCTCGCGGTGGGTACATCGTCGTGACATCACAGGACGCGTCGCCGCCTGCCGCTCGCCAACACCGTTCCCGCTCGACCCGCGTTCTCCGCGTTGTGGCATGGGCCGCCGTTCGCGTCCATGAACGAAGCCGTATCTTGCGAGTGGGCCGCCTATCTTTGGCACGTCGGCTGGACATCGCTGCGGTCAGCGATGCCGACGGCCGGATGCACACCGCTTTCAACCGTCACACTCTTCCCCGAGCGCATTCATGAAATGGGACGACAAGGGGCCAAGCCAGGATCTCGAAGACCGTCGCGGCGAGTCCTCAGGGGGCGGGGGCGGCTTCCGGCTTGGCGGCGGCCGACTCGGCATTGGCGGTTTTCTCGTGCTGCTGGTCCTGAGCGTGGTCTTCAAGACCGACCTGACCGGCGCGCTCGGCGGCGGAGGTGGCGGTGGCGTGCCGACGCCATCAGACCAGCCCGCCAACGGACCACCGCGTCCACCGGCGCAGACCTCGGCCGCTGAGGAGGAACTGGTCAAGTTCATGTCCTTCGTACTGGATGATGCGCAGGACAACTGGACCCGGATCTTTGCGGCCGGGAACGCGGAGTACCCGCGGGCACGGCTCGTGCTCTTCCGGGATCAGGTCAAGACGGGCTGTGGTGGGGCGCAGTCGGCGACGGGCCCGTTCTACTGCCCCGCCGACCAGAAGGTGTACATCGACCTTGGATTCTACGACGAACTGCGGCGGCGTTTCGGCGCGCCGGGTGACTTCGCACAGGCGTACGTGCTGGCCCATGAAATCGGACATCACGTGCAGAACGTGCTCGGCACCGAGCGCACGATGCGACGCCTGCAGCAGCAGAACCCGGGCGAACGGAATGAGCTCAGCGTTCGCCTCGAACTGCAGGCCGATTGCTACGCCGGCATCTGGGGTCGGCACGCGCAGGAGGCCAAGCGCCTCGATACGGGCGACGTCGAGGAAGCGCTACAGGCTGCCTCAGCCGTTGGCGACGATCGCATCTCGCAAATGACGGGCAGTGCGATCCGGCCCGAATCGTTTACGCACGGCAGCGCTGCACAGCGCATGACCTGGTTCCGGCGGGGGTTCGATTCGGGACAGATCAATGCCTGCGATTCTTTCGCCGTCCGCTAGCTGTCGTTCACGACCAGGTGGTCCGAGGTCAACCCGAACAGGTTGAATGTGAATCCTGTGTTGACGCGACCGGTGGAGCGGTCGTCGTTGCGCGTCTGGGTCGCCAGCGCAAAGCCAGCCGTGTTTCGGATTGCCTGCGCCGGCAGCGCAGAGGCGACACCAGCACGCCAAGGAGTGCTGCGCGGCGGAGGCGCGTGAAGTGTTGCATCGGTGGGTGCTCCGAGGTGGAGGCGGCGTCGAGTGCAGAAGCGCCGCGCAGGTGCGCGAGACGCACACCTCAATTGCGTGTCCTCCGACAGAGATGCGACCGTGCCGGGGTCCTCAGCACAACATCAGCCGTCTTGCGCTAACCGTTGCCGTGGATGGACTTACACATACGCACCTCGTGTGATACCGCAGCACACTGCAGAGAGCGGACACTTGCGACGGTGCCACAACGTGAGCAGCGCCGACGCGGCGAGTACAGGTACGGAAGGCTCTCTCGTCGAGGCAACGGAACTCTGCAGGGTCGCGCTCAGCGAGGCTCGCATGAGAGCTGGCCGAGTCTCACGCCGCCTGTGGCTGCATGACCGCCGCCGCCGCGCCGTCATCGAACTCCCCTTCCCACCGCGCCATGACCACCGTCGCGAGGCAGTTCCCGACCAGGTTCACGCTGGTGCGTGCCATGTCCATCAGCGCGTCAACACCGAGAATGAGGGCCACCCCTTCCAGCGGCAAGCCGAACTGCGTGAGCGCTCCGGACAGGATCACGAGCGACGCGCGTGGCACTGCGGCGACGCCCTTCGACGTCAGCATCAGGGTCAGCATCATCAGCAACTGCGTCTTGATGGGGAGGTCAATGCCGGCTGCCTGCGCCACGAAGATGCTGGCGACCGCGAGGTACAGCGTGCTGCCATCGAGGTTGAAGCTGTAGCCCGTCGGCATCACGAAGGCGACGATCCGCTTGGGCACCCCAAGCTTCTCCATCGCCTGCATGGCGCCGGGTAATGCCGCTTCGGAACTGGCGGTGGAGAACGCCAGCAGCGCGGAGGACTTCACCTGCTTGATGAACGCCTTCAACGGCACCTTTGCCATCAGCGCGACGGGCACCAGCACGATCAGGATGAAGACCGCCAAGGCTCCGTAGAGCGTCAGCACCAGCTTGAGCAACGTCAGCAACACCGACAGCCCAGACTTCCCGACAGTGGCCGCGATGGCCCCCGCGATGCCGATCGGCGCAAAGCTCATGACGAGCCCCACGAACTTGAACATGACTTCGCTCAATGATTCGCAGAAATCGAGCATCACCTTTCTCGGGTGCCCCTGCACCCGCGACAGCGCGATCCCGAAGAGTACGCTGAAGAAGACGATCTGGAGCACCTCGTTCTTCGCAGCCGCCTCAAAGAAGCTTTGGGGGACTGTATGCTCGAGGACGCTTGAAAGTGTCGGTTTTGCCGTCGTGAACTGATTCGCCTCACTCGCGCTGGCGGAGGCCAGCGAGACGCCGGCGCCCGGCTTGACCAGATGCACGGCGATCAGGCCGACGGCCAGCGCCAGCGTCGTCACCACCTCGAAGTAGATGATCGATCGGAATGCCAGCCGCCCCACCTTTTTCATGTCGTCCCCGTGGCCGGCAATCCCGATCACGAGGGTGCTGAAGAGCAGCGGGACGATCACCGACTTGATCATCCGCAGGAAAATCGTCGACAGCAGGCTCAGACTCTTCCCCACCTCGGGAAAGAGCCAGCCGATCAGCGTACCGACGATCATGCTGATGATGATCCACTGCGTGATCGACAGCTTCTTCAGGAATGACATTCGGGTGTCAGGCTCGGGAAATCAGGGCTGAATCAGTGCGACGGGCCTTCGAGTTCGGGCACGGGTGGCAGCGCCTTCCCCGTCCGAAGCACCGAATGCTTGTAGCCATACACGAAGTAGAGTACGAGGCCGATGACCATCCATATCCCGAACGCCTTCCAGGCGCTCGACGGCAGGCCTTGCATGACGTACAGGCAGGCCAGCGCACCACCGCCGGCGACGACCCAGACGAACGGCACCTTGAATGGGCGATTGCGATCGGGCTCGCGAATCCGCAACGCCAACACGCCGATGCAGACGAGCATGAAGGCAGCCAGCGTGCCGATGTTGGTCAAGTCGTACGTCGCCGCATCATCCGCTACCAGGCCGCCCAACGCAACGAAGACGCCAGTGATGATCGTGGTGATGTGAGGCGTGCGATACTTCGGGTGCAGCTTGGCGGCGAACGGCGGCAGCAGGCCGTCGCGCGCCATCGCGTAGAAGATGCGCGGCTGGCCGTACTGGAACACGAGCAGCACCGCCGCCATCGACACCACCGCGCCGGCCGAGACGATCCAGCTCACCGTGTGCAGGCCGGCCAGCTGCAACGCCTTCGCCAGCGGATCGGCACCGAGCAACTGGTCGTACTTGACCATACCGGTCGCCACGGCACCGACGATGACGTAAATCAGTGTGCAGATGCCCAGACCGATGAGGATCCCGCGCGGCAGGTTGCGCTGCGGATCGATCGTCTCTTCGCCTGCCGTGCTGACGGCATCGAACCCGATATAGGCAAAGAACACGATCGCCGCACCCTGATGAATCCCGCGCCAGCCGTTCGGCGCAAACGGGTGGTAGTTCGCCGTGTCGATATGCATCGAGCCGACCACCACGAACAGCGTCAGCACCAGCAGCTTGATCCCGACCATGATCGCGTTGGCCCGCACGCTCTCGCGCGCACCGCGACAGAGCAACCAGGTGATCGCGGCCACGATCAGGAACGCAGGCAGGTTGATCAGTACCGGAAATCCGGCGATCCGCGGTGCATCGGCGATGATCTGCTGCACGGCGGGAACGGTGCTCTTCATGGCCTGGAAGTAGCCGTGCGTGAGCCATCCAGGCATGTGGATGTTGAATCCGCTCAGGAGGGAGTCAAAGTACCCGCTCCATGCGATCGCGACTGCCACGTTCCCCACCGCATACTCGAGAATCAGGTCCCAGCCGATGATCCACGCCACCAGTTCGCCCAGCGTGGCGTACGAGTAGGCATAGGCGCTGCCAGCCGCCGGAATCATCGAGGCCAACTCGGCATAGCAGAGCGCGGCCAACCCGCAGACCACGCCCAGCAGGATAAAGCTGATCACCAGCGCCGGCCCCGCGCCGTAACGGACGATCGTGCCGTCCTTCAGCACTTCGCCCGCGGCGGCCGTGCCAAGCGACGCAAAGATCCCGGCACCGATGACGGCACCGATCGACATGAGCACGAGATCGCTTACGCCGAGCGTGCGCTTCATGCCCGAACTTTCGCCCGCGCGTGCGATCGGCTTTCGCTGCATCAGCGACATAAGCACCTGGATTAACGGGAACTGCCGGCGCACCACGAAGGTGCGCCGGCAGCCGGAACCATCAGATGAACAGCGGTGCCATGACCAGGGTGATGGTGCTCAGCAGCTTGATCAGCACATGGAGCGATGGGCCCGCGGTGTCCTTGAACGGATCGCCAACCGTGTCACCGACCACCGCCGCCTTGTGCGTGTCACTCTTCTTGCCACCGTAGGCGCCGGTTTCGATGTACTTCTTGGCGTTGTCCCACGCGCCGCCGGCGTTGTTCAGGAATCCAGCCATCAGAATGCCGACCACGGTCGAGATCATCAGGAAGCCGGCCACCGCTTCGGCGCCCAGGCGTTCACCAGGTGCACCGAGATACTTGAACAAGACGCCGACGATGATCGGGAAGCTCACCACCAGCGCGCCCGGCAGCACCATCGCGCGCAGCGCACCCTTGGTCACGATGTCCACGCAGGCCGCGTAGTCAGGCTTCTCGGTATAGTCCATGATGCCCGGCTTCTCGCGGAACTGACGGCGGACTTCCTCGATCACCGACTGCGCTGCGGTGGACACCGCCTTCATCGCCAGTGACGAGAACCAGAACACGAGCATGCCACCCAGCAGCGCCGCCACGAACACCTGCGGCTTGGACAGGTCCACCGTCAGCGCGGAGCCTGTCATGTTCTTCACTTCGTCCAGATACGCCGAGAAGAGCAGGAAGGCGGCCAACGCAGCCGAACCGATCGCGTAGCCCTTCGTCAGCGCCTTGGTCGTGTTGCCAACCGCGTCCAGACGGTCCGTCTTGTCGCGGATCGATGCTGGCTGCTGCGACATCTCGACGATACCACCGGCGTTGTCGGTGATCGGACCGAAAACGTCCATCGCGAGGATGTAGCCGGCGGTGCCGAGCATACCCATCGTGGCGACCGCTGTCCCGAACAAGCCGCCCACCGGTGTCCCGTTCTCCATCAGACCACTGCTCTGCCCAACCATGAAGCTGGACAGCAGCGCGATTCCGATCGTGATTACCGGCAGCACAGTCGACTCCATGCCGACCGCAAGTCCCATGATGATGTTCGTCGCCGGGCCCGTCTGGCTGGCATCAGCGATGGAGAGTACTGGGCGATAGCGATACTCGGTGTAGTACTGGGTGATGAAGACGAACGCGATCGACGTTGCGATGCCGATCAAGCCGCAGTAGAAGAAACTCATCCAGGCGTCCGGCGCCTCTGGCGTCACGAGCAGCCACTTGCAGGCGAAGAAGAACATCACGGCCACCAGCGCCGCGGTGATGTAGTAGCCACGGTTCAATGCGGCCATCGGGTCGGCATCTTCCTTCGTACTCACCGCCATCACGCCGACAATTGAACACAGCAGTCCGAGCGCACCGACCACCAGCGGGAAGAGGATGCCGGCAACGCCGAAGAAC
>JANMHB010000149.1:0-25455 GCA_031374935.1 Gemmatimonadaceae bacterium
ATCTGCTCGCAGGCGATGACTCATGCCTTCCGTCCCGTATTGATGATGTTGATCTGCCGGTGGCGCGTTGGCGGGCAGCCATGGCTGACGGCGTTCGACTGCGCCGGCTGACCCTTGCCGTCACCGAACGCTCCACCGAGCTCATAGCTCCGCTTGCCGCCGAGCATATCCATCGCCCCCCAGAATTCGGGAGTCCGAATCTGGTAGGCGACGTCCTTCAGCATGCCGACGATCTTGCCGCCGCGGATTTCGTAGAACAGCTGACCGCCGAACTGCGAGTTGTACCGCTGCTGATCGATGGAGAACGAGCCATCGCCGACGATGGCGATTCCACGGTCGGTGGCCGAGATGAGGTCCTCATACATGAGGTCCTTGTCGCCGGGCAGGAGCGAGACGTTCGGCATTCGCTGGAACTGCACGTCGGCCCAGCTCTGTGCGTACGAGTTGCCGTGGCTGCGGACCGGCTTGCCCTGTTGCTGATACCACCAGGCGAGTTCGCCGGCCTGTTCGCGGGTGGTCTGGTAATCGACCACGACGCCCTTCCGGATGATGTCGAACGTCTCGGGCGCGACGCCTTCGTCGTCCCACCCGATGGCGCCCAGCGAGCCGGCTTCGTTCCGGTTGCCCTGCACATTCATGATCTCGGGACCGTACTTGAGCTTCCCGAGCACCTTCTGCGGCGGCGCGACGAAACTGGTGCCGGCGTAGTTCGCCTCGTACCCCAGCGCCCGATCGAGTTCAGTGGGGTGGGCCACCGATTCGTGGATCGTGAGCCAGAGGTGCGAGGGGTGCAGGACGAGGTCATAGCGCCCGACGTCGACGGATTTGGCCTTCAGCTTCTCGACCGCCTCGGCGCCCCATCGCGGCGCATTCTCGACCAGCTTCGCGTCGAGCACATGTTCGTATCCGAGGCCGTGCGGCTGCACGTCGGTGGACTGCCGCGACTGGAAATCGGAATTGTCGGCCGAGACGGCAGTCACGGTCACACTCGGCTGTGCACGATAAATCGTCTGCACCGTCACGGTGCCGTCGGTGGAGGCGAAGGTCTTCTCCTCACGGAGGAAGAACATGGCCGAATTGACGAACCGGACACCGGGCACACCGAGCGCCGCTTCATTGGCGCGCAGCAACAGCGCCACCTGATCTTCGATCGCCACGGTAAAGGGGTCGATCTTGATCGGACTGCTCCAGGTACCGTTCGGGGTCGGCGTGACGGGAGCGAGTTGCACCGGGGCGACCTGTGTGCGCCGGTTCGCCTTGGCCTGCGCGACGGCGATCCGCGCCGTCCGCGCAATGGCGTCAGCGGTCAGTTCTCGCGTGGCGGCAAAGCCCCAGGTACCGTCGACGAGGACACGGATGCCGCAGCCGAGGGTCTCGTTGTCGCTCAGATTCTGGACGCGGCGCTCGCGTGTGGCGAGTGTCCGGCTGCGGTTCTGACTGATGCGCGCATCCGCGTAGCTGGCACCGGCACGCTTGGCGGCATCGATTGCGGAGAGGACCAGTTCGCGAATGGCAGGGTCGCCGACCGTTGGCGCGATGCGCAGGGCGTCATCGGCAAAGCGCGATGCGGGCGCTGCGGCACCCGCGAAGCGCGGGGACGCGAGATTCGCTGCGAAGCCGACTGCGGCGACGGTAGCGCTGCTCTTGAGGAATTCGCGACGGGACGATGTCACGCAGTACCCTCGGCTCTTGGAGCCCTTGACAAGTTGACGCGAATATAGAAGTGCCGAAAAAGAGCGCGCAAGACATCACAGTGAAAAAACTTTCGGCGGCGACGGCGACACCGCGCGCGCCGCTCGACTGATCGGAGCGCTGCATCGGAAGTATCGGACGTTCATCGCGGCACGTGAACGGTCGCAGAAACCGAGTGTTCGGCGATGTCGGACACGCGGTCTCGCGTCGTGCATTCCGCGATGAAATGCACAACCTGCGCGGCTTTTCGTTGCGCGGCAGCCGTGTGGGCCCCGGCCCGCGCGGCGCGCCGATGCGGTCGGCCGGCGGTACCGCCGCACCCTGCGGGTACGGCATCGCGCGACACGTCCGGCGCCAAAATTCAACCCGACATCGGCGGCGCGGCACCTTCCATCGTCGGTGCGCGTCCGGCACCTTTCGCGCACTCCGGTGCACCGCGACGTGCATCCGACGCGGTGAGCGCACCGCAGGAATCCCTTCCTCAAGCCACGGAGCGGTGCTCGTGCGAGCACTCGTGAAGACCCATGCAGGGCCCGGTTTCGAGCTGCACGACGTGCCGACGCCGACGATTCGGGACGACGAGGTGCTGATCCGTGTGCGACGCGCCGGTGTCTGCGGCACGGACGTGCACATCCACGAATGGGACGCCTGGGCGGCGGGTCGGTGCAAGCCGCCGTTCGTCGTCGGGCATGAATTTGCGGGTGATGTGGTGGAGGCGGGGCCGCTCGTGCACCATGTGAAACCTGGCGACCGCGTCACGGCCGAGGGGCACATCGTGGACGAACGGAGTGTGCTGAGCCGCACCGGCAATGCGCATGTCGACCTCTCGACCCGCATCATCGGCGTCGATCGTGATGGCTGTTTCGCCGACTACATCGCCATGCCGGCGTCCAACATCTGGCCGCTCGATCCGTCGCTGAGCTATGAGATCGGCGGCATCATGGACCCGATGGGGAACGCATTCCATACCGCGCTCACGGCCAACATTCCGGGCAGTGTGGTGCTCGTCACCGGGTGCGGACCGATCGGATTGTTCGCGGTCGGGATCTGCCGCGCCGCCGGCGCGTCGCGCGTCATCGCGGTGGACGTGAACCCGACGCGACTGGAGCTGGCGCGGCAGATGGGGGCGCACGATGCGATGCAACCGGCCGACGCACGTGCCGCCGTGATGGGTTGGACGAACGGCCTCGGCGCGGACGTCGTGCTCGAGATGAGCGGCGTCGCATCGGCGGTGCACCAGGCGTTCGCCCTCGCGCGTCCGGCCGGTCGGGTACAGATGCTGGGGATTCCCTCGCGCCCGATCGACATCGATTTCGCGACCGAGATCATCTTCAAGGGGCTGACCATCTACGGCGTCGTCGGTCGGCGGATGTACGACACGTGGGACCAGATGTCCCGCTTCCTGCGATCCGGCGCATTCGATCCGACGCCCGTCATCACCCACCGATTCCCGCTCGAGGAGTTCGCCACCGCCATGGCCGTGATCAAGGACGGCACGGCCGGCAAAGTGGTGTTCGAGATCAATGACTGAGCCCGCGTTGCCAACCTTTGCGGATGTGGTCCAGGCGCGCCAACGCCTCGCCGGCCACGCGCATCGCACGCCCGTGATGACCTCGCAGACGCTGAACACGATGGTCGGTGCCGAGGTCTTCCTGAAGTGCGAGAACCTCCAGCGGATGGGGGCGTTCAAGTTCCGTGGCGCCTTCAACGCGCTCAGCGCCCTGCCCGACGCGGCCCGGGAGCGCGGTGTGGTGGCCTACTCGAGCGGCAATCATGCGCAGGCGGTTGCCCTGTCAGCGCGACTGCTGGGCATGTCGGCAACCATCGTGATGCCCTCGAATGCGCCGAAGGCGAAGCTCGACGCGACCGAGGGGTACGGCGCGCGTGTCGTGCGGTACGATCCGGGCGAAGACAAGCGCGAGGTCGTCGCGCAGCAGATCGTGGACGAGACGGGAGCCACGCTCATTCCGCCGTTCGATCATGCAGATGTGATCGCGGGCCAGGGCACGGCGACCGCGGAGCTGATCGAGGAGACCGGACCGCTCGACGCACTGCTGGTGTGCTGCGGCGGCGGCGGGCTGCTCACCGGGTCGGCGCTGTCGGCACACGCGATGTCGCCGGGGTGCCGCGTGATCGGCGTGGAACCGGAGCTGGGCGACGACATGACGCGCAGCTTCCTGACCAGGACACCGCAGCGCCTGAGCACCGTCCCGGCCACGATTGCCGACGGCGCACGGACGATGGGACCGGGAACGCTGACCTTCCCGTTGCTCCTGCAGGAGGTGAACGGGATGGTCACGGTCACCGACGACGAGCTGGTGGCTGCGGTTCGCTTCGCACTGCTGCGGCTGAAACTGGTGCTCGAGCCATCCGGCGCGCTTGGTCTGGCGGCGATGATGAGCGGCAAGGCCGATGTACGTGGCCGAGTCGGGATCATCATTTCCGGCGGCAACGTCGATGCCGAGATGCTGCGCTGGATCCTGATGGAAGATGGCGAGCGGCCTTCCGCTCCTCCTGAGCCCTGACCTTTCCCATGTCTCTGAATACTGCCTTCACGGCTGAGCTGCAGTCGAATCTCGATCAGCTCAAGGCTGACCGCGTCTACAAAACACTCAACTATCTGGCCAGCCCCCAATCATCCCGCGTCCAGATGCAGGGGCATGGTGAGGTGCTGATCCTGTCGTCGAACAACTACCTGGGCCTCTGCGATGAGCCCAGTGTGGTGCAGGCCGGGATCGACGGGCTGCGGGAGTTCGGCGCCGGCACCGGATCGGTGCGATTCATCTGCGGCACATTCACCATTCACAGGGAACTGGAGGCGGCGCTCGCCAGGTTCGTCGGGACCGAGTCCGCGATGAGCTACGTCTCGGCATGGACCGCCAATGAAGGGCTGACGCACTGCATCGTTCGCGAGGGCGATTTCGTGGTCAGCGACGCGCTCAACCACGCCAGCATCATCGACAGCATCCGGCTCGCGAAGGCGATCACGAAGTGCACGACGGGGGTCTACAAGCACGGTGACCTGGACGACCTGCGGGAGAAGCTGGCCGCCAACGCGGGCGCGCGACGACGGGTGATCTGGACGGACGGAGTGTTCAGCATGGAGGGGAGCGTGGCACGGCTTCCCGACCTGCTGCAGATAGCGCGCGACACGAATTCGATCCTGGTGATGGACGACAGTCATGCCACGGGTGTGCTCGGCAAGACGGGCCGTGGTACCGCTGAACACTTTGGTGTGCTGGGTGAGGTCGACATCATCACCAGCACCCTCGGCAAGGCGCTGGGCGGCGCGGCCGGCGGCTTCGTGGCCGGCAGTGCAGCACTCTGTGACACCCTCGTACAATCGAGCCGACCGCAGCTCTTTTCCAACGCGCTGCCGCCGACGGTCGCCTGCAGCGCGCTGCAGGCGGTGCGGGTGATCGAGGCGCAGCCCGAGCGCGTCACCAGACTGCATGAGAACGCGGACTGGTTCCGGGCGGCGATCACCGACGCCGGTTTTGCGCCATTGCCTGGTGAGACGCCGATCGTGCCGATCATCGTCGGCGAGACGGCGACGGCGATCGCGATGAGCCAGGCCTTGCTGGACGAAGGGGTCTTCGTGACCGGCTTCGGCTTCCCGGTGGTGCCGCAGGGTCAGGCTCGGGTGCGGTGCCAGCTTTCGTCAGCACACACGCGCGAGGATCTGGAGTTTGCGGTGAGCGCGTTCGTGAAAGCCGGCGACAAACTCGGTATCCGCGGCCGCCGCAGCTGAGAGCTTTCGGCGGCTGGCGGTCAGAACCGCGCGCCGCCGTCGTTGTCGATCAGGCAGCGCGTGGTGGACCACCCGCTGGCGCTGCGCACGACGATCGCCCGCAGTGAGGCCCGTGCGGTTCTGTCTTCCGCGTTGCCGTTCTTCCACTGCAGCAGCGCCGCAAAGCGGGCGGTGGCGCGGTCGGCGGCATCGGCTTCGATCTCGGGGCTCAACGGGCCGTTCACGTCGAGCTTCCCGTCCTTCGCGATGCGCACGATGTTCTTCTTGTCGCCACCGAACAGCGATTCGATGCGGGCGCCGTCGTGCGAGTTGAGCACCGCCACGCACTCTTCCGCGCCGCGCCGACCTTCACGGCGGGCGACGGTGAGATCGGCGTTGGACGGGCCGGCAGCCCCGGGCAAGGTGAACACCGTGGTTGCCGCGGCGATGGAATCGGCAACGCGCTTGGCCGAATCGCGAGCCGCCTTGCGGGCCAGACGCATCGAGTCCGCGACGGCCTTCTTGACCGCGGCACTGTCGACGAGCGCCGTCGAGTCGGTCACGACCGCAGCCGGCGGCGCGACAGGAGGCGCGGGTGTGGTGATGACCGGCGCTGCAAGAGCCGCAGGTGCGGCTGGCGGCGGCGCAACGGCAGCCTCGGTCTCGCTCTTCGTGACACCCCGGGTCAGCATCACGCCTGCAAACACCACCACCGCAATACCGGCAAGCGCCATGGCACCGCGGGCGCCAGCGCCGTGCTTGCCCGCCGCGGGCGTCGCTGCGACGGTCGCGGCGACGGTCGAGGTGAACTCGGGTGTTGGTGACGCCACACCCATTGATGGCACCGGCTGTTGCTGGAGCGGAGCGGCCGCGCCGGTGGCACCACCGGGGACGGTGAGATCGGTCGGCGTCGCCGCAGCCGGATCGAGCGAGAACGGCACCGGCGTCAGGCTCATCGCCGACTCGACCGGTGTCAGCACCGCCGACGAGTTGGTGTTGAAGTTCGGGATCGCCTGCGGGACGATCGCGGGCTGACTGCCGGACGTTGGCCGGGTGATGGGGGCACCGGTCACCGTCGACGACCCTGCCGCCGGCGTCCCGTAGGGGCGCAACACCCCATGTTCGCGCTCCAGCTCCTCCAAGGCGTCACGAAACGCGCCGGCGGTCTCGAATCGATCGGCGGGTTCTTTCTGCAGCCCACGCGCGACGATGAGATCGAGGCCACCCGGCAACGCCGCATTGTGCGTACTCGGCAGCGCCGGCACCTGCTGCAGCTGTGCGATCATTCGCAGGTAGTCCCCTTCCACTTCGAAGGGGAGATGCCCAGTGGTGAGTTCGTAGAGCAGCGTCGCCACCGCGTAGACATCGGCGCGACCGTCGACTTCCTGGCCGAGCAGCTGTTCGGGCGACATGTACGACGGCGTGCCGACGGCAGCGCCGGTGCGCGTCTGTCGCTGCGCGCCGACGAGGCGGGCGATGCCGAAATCCATCACCTTCACTCGGCCTGCCCGGGTGATCATGACGTTGGCCGGCTTGATGTCGCGGTGGATGACGCCGCTCTCGTGCGCATGATCCAGCGCGTCGAGTACCGCGCGGGTGATGCGTGTCGCTTCCGGCCAGGAGAGGGCGCCCTGATTGGCCAGACGGGTGTCGAGGGTGTCGCCGTCGACGTACTCCATGACCATCACGAACTCGTCGCCACGCTTCTCGAGCCCGTAGAGTGCCGCGATGCAGGGATGCTGGAGCCGCGCGAGGACGATGGCTTCAGAGCGAAAACGCTCCGCCAGCCCGGGCCGCGACATCAGCTCGGGTCGAATGACCTTGAGCGCGACAGGACGATCGAGCAATTCGTCCACCGCGTGCCAGACGGCTCCCATGCCACCGACGCCGATGGACGCGATGACTCTCAGGTGGCCGATGCGTTCTCCGATCATGCGACGCTCAGACCCCGTAGCTCAGGTGATCGATCCCCGCCGGCCTCGCTCCGTCCGCGATGCCAGACTCCGCGACAAATATGTCGGGTCAGGGCGCCCGGCGCAGGATGAACGGCCCAAGCCAGAGAGTCCTCTCACCCGCAATGTCGAACATCAGCCGCGTCACATCCCCGTCCTGGGCCGGCGGATCGAATTCGAGTGCGAGACGAGTCGGGTCCAGTTCACGCAACGTGACCTGAGCCTTGGTGCGCCATCCGGCCACCTTCTGTGTCGTTTCCGCTGCGGTCCCGCTCGCTGCGATCAGGAGATTCGACGCAGCGCGTACCTTTTTGCGCGTACTGTCGGCGAGATCGCCCCCTTTGACGGTGAACGTGGCGCCTTGCGAGAGGTTCGTCACCTTCAGATAGCAATACACCTTCTGCCGCGACTCGACGCGAACGCACCCGAAGAGTTCAACCGCAAACCGGCCCGCCGTATCGGCGCTGATCGGCAGACCATACCGATCGGGAAAGACGCTGGCGCGGGACGCTGGCATCGGATCAGTCGTCGTCGCAGCCGGCGGCGCGGTCGCCTTCGGATCGGTCGTTGCCCTGGCGGCGGCGAGCGTGCCGTCGCGCGACGGAAAGCCGAGTCGTACCGGCGGGCGGGCAAGCAGTTCGCGGACTGCACTGATGTCCACGGCGATATCGCCTTCGTCCTTTCCGGGAAGCACGCCGACGGCGATGGCGATCAGTTCACCGGCAGCATTCACGACGGGTGATCCTGCAACGCTCCCGGCAACGGGCGCACCGAGGCGCAGCAGCGGACGCCCATCAGCATCAGGCTCGACGTGCGACACGGTGCGCTCTGCCACCGAGCGCACCGTGCCCTTCTTGGGACCGAGCAACCGCACTTTTTGTAGCAGCGCAGCCGAGCGACGCGCCATCACGATGCGATTGCCAGGCACTGGCATCCGTGGCAGCACCGCCAGATCGAGCTTCAGGTCGGCCTGATCGAGCGTCGTCACTCGCGCCAGCAGGTCACCGTCTGCGCCAAACACCTCGGCACGGCTGGCACCGCGCAGATGCCGCAGCGCCGTCACGACGCGGCCGTCGGTCACCCGGACGCCAGTGCCGCTGGTGATCTCTTTGGTGCCATCGCGATAGGCGACGATCGTGACGACGGCATCGCCGGCGCGCGCAATCGCGGCACCCGATTCCGCCGCCGCTGCGGACGAACGCGGCCGCGTGGTCTGGGCCCGGGCGTTCTGTGGCGGCGCCGTCAGGAGCGCCACCACGATGAGGAAGAGTTGCGCGCTGTTCCGCCAGCATCTGGTGGAGACACACAAGCAGCGCACATCGCGGAAAGACATTGTCGAGCTCGTTATGGTGGCTTCCTTGCGACCTCGTTGGCAGCGCAGCCATCGCGTCGTGCTGACATCGAGGATCGGCACCTGACCCACAGGGGCACACGTACCGCCATCAATATACGCGCCCTGCCGATCGATGATTCAGGTCGGCGGGATCAGCGAACGCCCCAACCGCTTTCCACCCGGCACCCGATCGTGTTCCATCCCGCATCTGTCCGAAAGACCTCGGCTGAAAGGCGAGCCATACCGGACTTGTTGCCGTCGAACGCCGTGCGGCACGCGATGCGCACCGGAACTGGACTTCACCGCGCGCAGCACCCTGCTCCACCGACACGCTCCCACCCGACGCACTGACGATGCAGCCGGTCGTTCACTGCAGCACGGATTCCGCTCGTGTCGCCACCAGGAAGGCGTGCGGCCGTCCCTCCCTCGTTGCTCGCGATACTCGCGACTCACCGCTCAGCCAGATCCTGCACCCGCCGGGCACCGGCGCTGGTGGACGGTTCCGTCTCGCGCGGCGGTGTCGCGTCGCGCACCGGTGGTTCTGCCGGCCGCGGGACGTCAACCACGCGTGGCGGTGTGGTCGCGATGACCGCCGGTGGCGGCATCGTCACCGTGCGCGCGGGCGGGCGCAGCGTTTCCCTAGGGCAGTGACCGCTCGAGCTCGACCTCGATGCGATTCCAGCTGGCCGCGTCGGGGCCCAACAGGTTGGTGACCGTCGCCCGGCAGCGGCCGCCGGCCAGCATCCACGGGGCAAGCCAGGCTGCGATCTGCACCGGCAGGTGACCGAGCACATCGCCGCCGGCCACGTGGACCCATACCGCCTGCGGGTCGTCTGCTTGCGGCGGGTCAGGTACGAGCAGGAGGTGCTGTCCGATCTCGAGGCGCTCGACGACGGTAGTCCGGGCAGCGAAAACGGTGCCGTGCACGTTGGTGCGGAGACGCATCTCCTTGGGTGGCATGGGCGGTGGCAGCGGTGTGTTCTCCCATATAGCGTGCGACATGGCCGACTCCCGGCTGTTTGCGTTCGACCGTCTGCCCGACGGCCATCTGCCACTCCCCACCTCTCGTACTCCCATGCCTTCTGGTCGACCGATTGCCGGCGTGCTGCGCCTGCTGTGCCCTGCCCTGTTGCTCGCCACGCCGATCATGCGCGTCGTCGCCCAGGGGCCGATCCCGACGCCGAGCGAGGTCCTTGGCATCGCGGTTGGCGCCGATCGCGTGCTGGCGGACTATCCACAGGTGCTGCGCTACTTCGCCACACTCGCGCAACGATCGCCCAGCGTCAAGCTCGACACGATCGGAATGACCACGATGGGCAAGCCGATGATCGTCGCCGCGATCTCGACGCCGGAGAACATCCGGCGCCTGGACGCGATCCTGGCGGTACAGCGCCGCCTCGCTGACCCGCGGACGCTGAGCAGGGCGGCGGAAGATTCACTGGTGGCGTCGCAACCGACGGTGGTGTTCATCAGCTGCAACCTGCACAGCAGCGAGATCGCCTCGAGCCAGATGGCGATGGAGCTGGCCTACAGCCTTGCCACGACCGATTCGCTCCAACGGTCGATGAAGAACGTGGTCATTGCCCTGGTCCCATCGATGAACCCCGACGGCATGCAACTGATCGTCGACTGGTACAAGGAGGGGCTCGGCACCCCATTCGAAGGCGGGGCGATGCCGTGGCTCTATCATCAGTATGTGGGCCACGACAACAATCGCGACTGGTACATGGTCACGCAGAAGGAGAGTCGCGTGGTCAGCGCGGCGCTCTACGGCAAGTACTTCCCCCAGGTGTACTACGACGTGCACCAGCAGGGCAGCAACGGCATGCGACTGACGGTGCCGCCGCATATTGACCCCATCAACCAGAATGTGGACGTGCGCATCGTGCGCGGGATCAATCTCGTCGGCCAGCGGATGTCGTGGGCGCTGCAGCAGGCCGGCAAGACGGGTGTCGGCGACGGCATCACCTACGACCTCTGGTGGAATGGCGGTGGGCGATCGACGCCAACGCGGCACAACATGATCGGGCTGCTGACCGAAGCCGCCAGCGCACGGATCGCAACCCCGATCACGATCAAGGCCGACGAAGTTGTTGCCAATCGCGGCGTCCTGCGCAATGAACCACGCGTGAACTATCCGAGTCCGTGGCCCGGCGGCGTCTGGCGCCTGCGTGACATCATGGATTATGAGCTGATCGCAGCGCAGGCGCTGGTGACGATGGCCGGGGAGATGCGCGGCGACCTTGTGCGCTCGATGGTGCAGGTGGCGCGCACGCAGGTGGCAAACGGCAAGGGACAGCAGTACGTGATCGAGTCGAAGCAGCACGATCCCGCAGCCGCGTATGGGCTGGTGCAGGTGCTGCGCCGCGGCGGCATCGAGGTCACCGGTGATGACGATGCCGTGCGCGCCACGGGCGGCGCGTGGACGGTGTCACTCGAGCAGCCGTACGCCGCGCATGTGCGCGATCTGTTCGAGGAACAGAAATGGCCGGCCAGCGCCGGTGATCGCCCGTACGACGTGGCAGGCTGGACGCTGCCGTACCAGATGGGGGTCACGGTGCGCATGGAGACCGGCGCGACGAAGACCATGGCCGCGACCGGGCCGGCGTCAGTGTGCACACCAAGTGGCGGCAACGTGACGCTGGACCTGCGCGATTCGCGCGCCTTCCCTGCGACCTTTGCCGCGTTGAAGCGTGGCGTCCGCGTGGACCTGCGGCGCGCGCAGACTGCAGCCACGGTTACCCTGCCCGGATCATTTGCGCGTGGCTTCACGCCGGACGGGGGATGGTGCGGCGCCGCACTCAGTGCCGCGGCCTCGGGTTCGCCGGCACGGATGTCGAAGGCCCCACGCGTGGCGCTCTACAAGCCGTGGACCGCGAGCATGGATGAAGGCTGGACACGCTGGCTCTTCGACACCCAGGGCGTGCCGTACGTCAATGCCACCGACAGCCTGCTGAAGGCCGGCAATCTCCGCGCGGCCTTCGACGTGCTGATCATCCCGGACCTGTCGCTGCGTGAAGCGAAGGATGGTCTCGCCGAGCGCGCGGCGCCGAAACAGTACGCCGGTGGATTGGGTGCCGAAGGCGTGAAGGCGATCGGAGATTTCGTCGCGGCCGGCGGTGTGCTGATGACGTTCGACAAGGGCAGCGAACTGGCGTTGGACGCGGTGCCCGGCCTGCCCGTTCGCCGGATCGCGCCGGGCCAACGCAGCCGCGCGGGGGATCAGGCACCGACGGCACCGTTGGGATCGAACGTGGTCGCACCAGGGTCGATCCTGCGCACCATCGCCGCTCCGGGTCATCGGCTGACGATGGGCATGCCGGATACGGTGCCCGTCTACTTCACCAACTCCACCGCCTTCGACGTGGGGCAGGACGCTCGTGTCGAGGTTCCGTTGCGCTACCCGGCCGACGCGGCCTCGATCCTGATGAGCGGTTACCTCACCGGTGGCGACGCGCTTGCCGGCAAGGCGGCGGCAGTGGACATCACCGTCGGCGCCGGGCGAGTGGTGATGTTCGGCTTCCGTCCGCAGTACCGCGGGCAGAGCTGGGGCACGTTCAAGCTGCTCTACAATGCGATCCTGACGTCTGCGGAGCGGTCACCGGGCTTGGTGCCCTGAGCGTTCGCCTGTCAGAATGAAGGCGCACCACCGAACTGCTCGACGCAGCGGCGCCAAGGCGCAACGCGTTCCGTTCGTGCTTCAGGGCGTGTCGGCAACGCAAAGCGGATTCTTGTGGGAACAGCGTCCCGTCGCGCAGTTCACACGACACTTGTGTCGTAGTCGTGAACGGTGGTCTTGTTCGGTCGCCGTGCTCGTTGCGACTTTGCGCCCCTGCACCTCCGCGTCAAGCTGATTCTCTCCGATCGAGGAATCGAAGGGCGACCGCTACTTCCGGCGCTCCGTCGGATCGATCGCCGTTTCGAGCACGCGGAGCATGTTGCCGCCGAGGATCTTCTTGATATCGTCGTCCGCGTAGCCGCGGTCGAGGAGTGCCTGGGCGATGCGCGGCAGCATGGTGACGTCTTCCATGCCGGTGGGCAGGGCGGTGACTCCGTCGAAGTCGGAGCCGATGCCGACATGATCGACGCCTGCCACTCTGGCGATGTGATCGATGTGGTCGATCAGCACCGACAGCGGTGTGTTCGGCAGCGAATCGAGCAGGCGCTGCCGAAGTGCGGCGACCCGGGTGCGGATCTGATCGTTCACCATGCCGCCGTCTCGCAGCGTCCGATCTTCGTCGCGGAGACGGCGTTCGATGGCAGCGTAGCGCTGCGCGTAGATGGTATCGATGAACTGATTGAAGAAATTCACGTTCACCACCCCGCCGTTCTTCCCGACGGCCCGCAGCATGTCGTCGTTCAGGTTGCGGCGGTGGAGGCCGATGGCGCGTGCGCTGGAGTGGGACGCAATGACTGGCCTGGTGCTGGTGCGGATGGCGTCCCAGAAGGTGGAATCCGAGACGTGCGAGATATCGACCAGCACACCGATGCGGTTCATTTCTCTGACGATCTGCCGGCCATAGGGCGTGAGCCCTGCGGTGCGCGTGTTGTTCGTCCCGGCGGCGGCGCCAGCCCAGAGATTGCCGTTGTTCCAGGTCAGTGTCAGGTAGCGCACACCGGCGGCGTGCAGCTGCCGCAGGCGCGCCATCGATCCCTGAATGGCGTGGCCGCCTTCGACACCAACGAAGACCGCGATCCTTCCCTCGCGCTTGGCACGACGCAGATCTTCACCGGAGGTCGCGAAGAAGAGCCGGTCGGGGTGCCGGCGCACGAACGCCTTCACCTGATCGGTGAGCAGCATCGCACGGGCAAATGAGCTGTCGGGCTTCATGATCGCATACGGCGCGTCGACGAAGGCGGACATGAACTGGCCCGTGATACCGCTCTGCAGCAACCGCGGATAGTCGGTGGAGCCGAAGCCCGGGCCGAAACCGATCGGATTCCGCACATCGGGATCGTAGCGCTCGTCCGCCACCTTGGTTGGCATGTCGTTGTGTGTATCGACGACAATCGCGTCCCGGTAGAGTCGCATCGCCCGTGGCGAGACATCGCGCAGCGAATCGAGCTGATCGACCATCGGGCGTGTCGTCGGCGCCGGCTTCCGTTGTGTCCCGGGCGGCTGTGCGTGCAGCGCACCGACCGTGAGGGCCAGCGTGCAGCAGGTCCGGAATGCAATGCAGGAAGTCATGGCTGGTAGGGGGTGACGACGAACGGTTTCGGCGTGGAAGAAACGAAGCGGCTGCCTGCAATAAAGAAACGCAGCGGCCAGTCGGCTGCACGTGTGATCCCGATCCTGGGAGACACGTGCACGGCCGCATCGTCCAGGGCCGTGCCCCGCACGATGCGCACCGGGCCGCGCTGGAGCGACGTGCCATCGATGGCGCTGGTGATGCCGTATGCGGCGCACAGCTTGCCGGGGCCGTTGGTGAGATCTCGCTCGCGACGCGCCGCCAGCCGACGGCACTGCAGCCGCGGCAGGCCACCGAGCGGCTCAACGGCGCGGAGCAGCACAGCCGACCCGATACCGTCGGGCAGGGTGACCGCGTTCAGGCACCAGTGCATACCGTAGATGCGGTACACATAGGCGGTGCCAGGGGGGCCATGCAGATGTTCCGTCCGCGGCGTCCGACCAGCCACGGCGTGGCAGGCCGGATCGTGCGGACCGAGATATGCCTCCGTCTCGACGATGCGCGCCAGCAACGACACACCGTCATGCTCCCGCACCACGAGGTGCATGCCGAGGAGTTCGCGCGCGACGAGCGCAGGATCGCGGTTGTAGAAGGCGGCAGGCAGCACGGCATGCATGGGACACTGAATACCGGTCGAGAGTAGCGGTCGAGCGTACCGATCGAGCAGACCGATCGGGAGAACCACGTGAGAGCACCGCTCGAGCGCTCCGGAACGAATGCACCACGCCCGCATCACCAGTCTTGATGATGCGGGCGCGATGTCGTGCTCAGCAGCGTCGATCCGTTGCGACTACCGGCGGGCCGTCTTTTTCGCTGGTGCCTTGCCGGCGGCCTTCTTCGCCGCAGGCGCGGTCTTCGCGACTGGCGCCGTCTTCTTCGCCGTTGGTGCCTTCGCCGACGGGGGTGCCGACTTGGCGGGCGTCGACGTCTTCGGAGGCACGGCTGACTTGGTCGCCGCTGCAGCCTTGGCCGGTGCCGCCTTCTTCGCGGCCGGCCGCCCGCCCTGCGACTTCGCCGGTGCAGCTGGCTTGGCCGGTGTGGGCGCTGAGAGCGCCAGTTCCGGCGCACGCGCGGGTGGCGCGGCCGGTGCCGGAACCGGTGTAACCGGCTTCGGCGTGGCCGCCACCGGCGGCGTTTCGTCCACGACGCCAACCATCAGCAAATCTGGCGGTGGCGCCGAGAGTCGTCCGCCGCGTGAACTGCCGCGCGAGCCCATGCCACGCGGGGCCGGCGGTCCAGCGACCGGCTTCGGTGCATTGGCCGCTTCATGCTTGGCCAGCTGCTCCGAGACCTCGGCGACCTGCTGCACCGGGGCCACTTCCCACGAGTCGCCACGCTTGCGGAGGTCGACGACGTCGGCGTCGTGCGCGTCCTGCAGGATGCGGACGAAGTTGCGTTCACTCAGGCTTTCGCTGTCGCGGCCAAGCAATGCGGCAGCACTTTCGCGCACTGCCAGCATGGCCACCGGCGCACCGCTGCCGGCCGTGGCGGTGACGGCCTTCCGAACGAGATCAAAGGCTTCGCTGCGCGTCAGACGTTCTCCGCCCAGACCGATCGAATCGCGGCCCTGCGCTGCCCGGGGTGTTTCGGCACGCGGCGCATCACTGCGCGGGGCCTCGACCGCGGGCGCCGGGCGCGGCTGCCCGCGTGGCGTGTGGACGCGCGGCGCTGGTCCGCGACGTGGCGCTTCGGCAGGCGGCGCGTCGACTTCAGGCGCGCTGACCGCGTCTCCGTCAACCGGCGCCGGGACGGCGGGCTCGGAGGCGGCAACCGCCGTGGCGACGACATCCGTCAACACCCGCGGTTCACGCGGCTCGCGATCGCGACCACCACGACCACGCCCGCGTCCACGACGGCGACGGCTGCCACGCTCTTCACCATCTTCCTTCTCCGCCGCTTCGTCGAGTGCACCGGCGACGTCACCGGTGGCGACCAGCGGCGTTGCCCCTGGCTTGCCGCCGGGTGGCGCGATTTCGAACTGCCCGTTCTCGAGGCGGGTCAGCGTGAGCAGGCCCTTCTGCGCGGCCTCCTGCACGAACTTGGAGAACTTCGACATGCCGAGATCCTTCTCGTCGAAGCCATTGTCGATGTCCTGCATCACCTGCTTGAGGCGATCGGCGCGCATCACGTCGCCATTGCGCACCATCCGGGCGAGCGACTCGGTGACGAGCTCCCACGGATCGCGCTTGACCGTCTCCTCATCATTCGTCTTGACCAGGCCGGCGAGCGCGTTGTAGCTGTAATATTCGTCGCAATTCATCACCAGCAGATCGCTGGAACTCTCGCGGATACCGACACCGATGACGTACTTGCCGTACTCCTTGAGCTTCATGACCATGCTCGAGAAGTCGGAGTCGCCGCTGAGCAGGATGAAGGTGCCGATCTCGGGACGCGTGAACATGAGTTCCACGGCGTCGATGGCGAGGCGGATGTCGGTGGCGTTCTTCTTGGAGCTGCCGTAGGCCGGCGCCATGATCATGTCGATCGACGATTCGGCGAGCGGGACGACGTACTGCGGGTAGCGGCGCCAGTCGGCGTAGGCGCGCTGGACGGCGACCTTGCCCTTGATGATGTCCGACGAGAGGAGATTTTTCAGCTCCGTCTGCAGGTCGGAGCGGATCCCCATCGTGACGTTGTCGAAGTCGATGAGGAGCGCGGCGTTCGGGGCCTGGCTGTACTGCGAGTAATTGGAGGAGGGACCAGCATTGGTGCTGGTGGCCTGCGGCCCGCGGTGCACCGGGGCGATGGGCCCTCTGGGTGCGTGCGGGCGCGACGAGCGTCCGTTCATGTAACTGGGGATGTGAATTGGCGAAAAAGCACGCGCCGCATCGGCAGAGGGGCCGGCGGCTGCGCGGTCGCTCTCCCCGGCGCCCCGCCCCGGAACTGTGGGGGCAAGGCCGGCCGGAGGCCGCGACAGCGGAAGTGCACCTGATAAACTAACGACAGCACCGCACAACGGCACCGCCACCGCCAGGGAGATGTGCAGGTGGGTAGAATCCCCGAAACCTCCCCCTCCTCCAGCTCGTATTCGCCCCAGTGTCCCGCCTCGGGTTCCGGACCCGTCTGCTGCTCGTGCTGATGGCCTTCGCGGTCTTGCCGGCTGCCCTCCTGACCGTGGTCGGGCTGGTCGCGGCAAACCGGACGCTACCGTTTCTGGCAGTCGGCGGGGCGTGGTCCCGCGTCGCGGAAACCGGCAGTCAGGCGTTGACGGCGGCGCGCCGAGCTGGACCGGTCGGCGACAGGAAAGTGGCATTGGACGCGCATGAGGCGGAGTTGCAGGCGTCGCTCGAGCAGGCGAAGCGCCTCGAGTATCTGGCGCCGCGCGTGATCCGAGTGGTGGCGGTAGTGGCGGTGGTGCTGTTCCTGGTGCTGGCGGTGGTCGCAGGGCGGGTCGCGGGCCACCTCAGCCGCCAGCTCAGTCGGCCGCTGGACGAGGTGGTGGAGTGGACGGAGCGCATCGCGAAGGCGGAGGCGCTGCCGACCGGGGCGCCGAGTCGCGGTGCGCCGGAGTTCGATGTGCTTCGATCCAGGATGCGAACCATGGCTGTGCAACTCGATGCGGGACGCAGGGCCGCCACGGAGGCGGCGCGGCTTGGTGCGTTCCGTGAAACGGCACGCCGCGTGGCGCACGAACTGAAGAATCCGCTCACGCCGATCCGGTTTGCGTTGTCGCGGCTGCGGCAGGCGGCGGCACCCGAGCTGCAGGAATCGATCGACGTCCTCGAAACCGAAACGGCGCGCCTCGACACCCTCGCCAAGAGCTTCGCGCAGTTCGGCCGGTTGCCCGATGGGCCGGTCGCGGACATCGACATCGCCGAACTGCTGCGCTACGCCACTCGCGCGACGCTGCCATCATCGATGACCGTGGTACTCGATCTGCCCGACCACCTGCCGTTCGTCTCCGGTCATCACGATCCGCTGGCGCGGGCGGTCAGCAACGTTCTCCTCAATGCCGCCGATGCCGCCGGACCAACCGGGACCATCACCGTGACCGCGACATCGATCGCCGCACCGGTTCCCGCGGTCGAGATCCGCGTCCACGATACGGGAGCCGGGATCAGCCTGGCGGCGCTCGACCGCATCTGGGAGCCATACGTCACGACCAAACCCGGTGGCACCGGCCTCGGGCTGGCTATCGTACGCCAGACCGTCCTGGCGCATGGCGGCAGCGTCGCGGCGGCAAGCGAGCCAGGTCGGGGTACCACCATCACACTCACCCTGCCAACCATGGGCGCACGACCGACGCCGGACCCGCGCGATGAATGAAGATATCGTCATTCCCGGACTCTTTTTCTTCACGGTCATCGTGCTGGCCCTTGGCATTCCGCTGGTGCGTGCCTACATCCGGAAGCAGGAACGTGGCGACGTGCCCACACGATTGACGCCGGAGCTCGAGGCGCGGCTCGACCGGCTTGAATCTTTGGTGGAGACTGTTTCGGTCGAGGTGGAGCGGATGGCCGAGGGGCAGCGCTTCACGACACGGCTGCTGTCAGAGACTGCGGCGTCGGTGCCGCAGGCGCGCGCCGCCGCACCGGTTCGTGCACAGTCCAACGAGGTGACTCATGGTTGACAGGCTGATACAGGGAAGCGGACAGGCGCCGGCACCGGCCCGGGCGTCGAACGCGGCCGCCGCCGAGGCGGCGCAACTGGATGCGCGCCTGGAGCTGGCGGCGAAGAAGGCGGCGCTGCGCAGCCTGGAAGCGCAGGCAGAACCACCGGCGGCCGAAGCACCGTTCGCGCAGGTACGGTCGCCGTCGGGCCGCATCGTGATCGAGCGCGACGGGAAGACGGTGATCCTCGACAATCCGACAGCGGAGCAACTGAGTTCGCTCGGCCTGGCGGGAAGCTCGGCACCGCCGCTGGAAGGACGGCAAGTGATCGATCTCACCGGCATCGTGATGGGAGGCATCGTGCTCCTGACCGCGATCACGCTGTGGTACCGCCGAACGATGCGCGGTACACCGGTGTCCACGGCTGCGTCCGCACAGTCCGAGGCGCGCATGGCGCGGATCGAGAATGCGCTCGAGTCGATCGCGGTGGAGGTCGAACGGATCAGCGAGGGCCAGCGCTTCACGTCACGTCTGCTGGCGGAAGGGGCGGCCGTTCCGCTCAACAGTGCAGCGAACGCGCCTGAGATGGTCGGCGCAGTCGTCAGGAACGCAGGAGGTGCCCAGTGAGGCACGCCGTACCGATGCAGAACGCCAGCGACGTTGCGGCCGCGCAGGCGGCGCAAGCTCGCGGAGCGGCTGAGGGGGCCCGTGAACAGGCACAGGCGGCACGTGAGGCAGCACAGGCGCAGCGTGAGGCGGCGCAAGCTGCACGGGATGCGGCGCAGGACGCACGCGACGCGGCCCGGGACGGTGGCCCTCCCGCCATCATCACGATCACGAAGGATGGCAAGACCATCACCCTCGATGGGGCGTCGCCGGACGCGCTGGCCGAGCTCGGTATTGCACCGCCACCGATGTTTCCCGAGCCAGACCCTGGGCCGTACATCATGGGCGGGATCGGCATGATTGCGACGGCGGTCGTGCTGATCGTGGGCCTGACACAGCGGTACCGGATCAAGATGCGTGGCGCGGCCGGGCAGGCACTGCCGGCCGATCTGGCGCAACGGCTCGCCAGAATGGAATCGGGGATAGAAGCGGTGGCAGTGGAAGTGGAACGGATCAGCGAAGGGCAGCGCTTCACCACCCGGCTGCTGTCCGATCGCGCCCCTCAGGAGGTACCACGTGGGTGACGCAACACGAGTGACGATGACGGCAACGCAGTCCGCTGACCGTCTGGAGCGACCCGAGCGAGCCGAGCGAGCCGAGCGCCCCGAACGGGCGGAGCGACCGGAAGCGCAGCAACCAGCAGCACTGCCGACGCCACCTGCGCCGCCCGCTGCACCGGAGGCGCCGATTCCGCTCGAGGGTGGCGTCATCGCCGGCAGCGAGATTCCGCCGCCAGGCCGCATCATCGTCAACGGCAAGGAGATCATGGTGGACGGGGCGCCTCGGGCCGAGGTGTTCACCAGCACCGGCATGCCATTCCCGTCGGACATCCCCCCAGGCGTGGAGTCGATCGCGACCACCGCAATCGTCAGCTTCGCCATGATGATCGCCGCGTTCCCGGTGTTCGGCTTCCTCAAGGCGCTGATGAATCGGCGGGCCGCGCAGCCTGCGCTGCCGTCGCGCGACACCACCGACCGGCTGCAGCGGATCGAGGCGGCCGTCGAAGCGATGTCGGTGGAAGTCGAACGGATTTCTGAAGGGCAGCGCTTCGTGACCAAAGTGCTCGCCGAGCGCTCGTCGGCATCGACCTGACCGGCCACGAATGCCGAGTGTGCTGATCGTTGACGACGAGCCGAACATCCGCCGCATGGTTGGTGCCCTGCTCGCCGCCGAAGGGTACGAGGTGCGTGATGCACCCGACGGGCAGCTGGCGTTCACCCGCGCCGAGGAAGCGGAGCCGGACGTGGTGCTGCTCGACCTGATGATGCCGAACGACAGCGATGGGATGGAGACGCTGGCGAAGTTTCGGACGCGATTTCCGGAGTTGCCGGTTGTCATGATGAGCGGACGCGCCGGATTGAGTGATGCCGTGAAGGCCACTCGGCTCGGCGCGTTCACCTTTCTGGAGAAGCCGCTGACGCCGGAAGGCACGCTGCTGGCGCTTGGGTCGGCGCTCGAACTGCGCCAGACGCGGCGGGCCGCGCGCACGCTGCGCGAGGATCTGGGGCTGGCCGGCGGCCTCGTGGGCGACAGTCCCGCAATGGCGGCGGTGCGCGAACTGATTGCCCGCGTGGCACCGAGCGACGCGCGGGTGCTGATCTCCGGTGAAAGCGGCACGGGCAAGGAACTGGTGGCGGGTGCGCTGCACACCGGCAGTCCGCGGCGTGACAAGGCGTACGTGCGGACAAACTGCGCCGCGATTCCGCGAGACCTGGTGGAGAGCGAGATGTTCGGCCACGAGCGCGGCGCATTCACGGGCGCCACCGATCGTCGCATCGGCCGTTTCGAACTGGCGCACGGCGGCACGCTGTTCTTGGACGAAGTCGGCGATCTGCACGGCGACGCGCAGGCCAAGCTGCTGCGCGCCATCGAAGCGCGGGAAATCGAGCGCGTGGGCGGCGGCAAGGCGATCAAGGTCGATGTGCGGATCGTCGCGGCAACCAACCGCGATCTGGTGGCGGCGGTGGCCGATGGTTCGTTTCGGGAGGACCTGTTCTTCCGCCTGAACGTGATCCCGATGACCCTGCCGCCGCTGCGTGAGCGCGTGGAAGACATCGAACAGCTGGTGCTGCATTTCACGGTGTTGCACCGCACACGCACCGGGTGCGCCGCACCTACGTTCACGCCCGACGCGATGGCAGCGCTGCGTGCGCACCGGTGGCCGGGCAACGTGCGCGAACTGGCCAACATCGTCGAGCGTCTCGCGATCCTCCATCCGGGACGCCAGTTGCGTGTCGGTGATGTGGACGACGTGCTGCCGGCCGCCCGCGACGGCGATCGGCGAACGCCAGCGTCGTCGCCCCGCATTGACCCGACGCTGCCGCTGAGTGATGCGCTGGATGCGTACGAACGCCAGCTGATCGTGCGTGCGCTGGACGACTCGACCGGGAATGTGGCGGAGGCGGCCCGCGCGCTGCAAACCGATCGACCGAATCTGTATCGCCGGATGAAGCGTCTGGGTATAGGCGGCGGCATGCACGACGGGCGAGGTGACGCATGACATGGCTCCGAAGGCCGCGATGGCGTGCGCTCGTGATCGGTGCGCTTGCGATCAGTGCCCGGTACGCCACGGCGGCGGGCGCGCAGCAACCGGTGTGGTCGGTGTGTTCGGACACCACTGGCGGGCGCGCCTGTGGCGTGCGGGCGGGCACCACCCGACGCGAGCGCGAGGAGGCGCAGGCGCTCTACAACGCGCCGGCCACACGTCGCGAGAAGGGGCCGTTCTCGCTGGCGCCGGATTCGGTGGTGCGCGGATCGCTGGCCGTCATTGGTGGCCCGGTGCGCATCGCGGGCACCGTCGAGGGCTCGTTGCTGGTGATCAACGGCGACGTGGAATTCGCACCGACGGCCACGGTCACTGGCGACGTGGCCGTGCTGGGTGGCCGCGCGGCAGGGACCGACAGCGCGCGAGTGGGTGCGTTGCGGGTGGAGCGCGACGAGGTGCGCTTCGGACTCGATGACGGCGTGCTGCATCTCGACGCGCCGTTCGACGAGGTCTGGCGGCTGATCGGCGTCGGCGAGCCGAAGGCGGGGATCGGCTTGCGGCTCGCACTCACACGCACCTACAATCGCGTCGAGGGGCTGCCGATCGAGTTCGGTCCGCGTTTGCGCTACAAGACGCCGCTCGGGACGATGGCGGCGGACCTGTTCGGCATCTTCCGGACCGGATCGCGCATCGAATGGAACGGAAGCAACATCGGGCACAATGCGCGGGTGGAACTGCGCATGGGAAAGCGCGAACGCTGGACGATCGGCGGACGACTCTTCGACGTGGTGGCGCCGGTCGAAGACTGGCAGCTGAGCGATGTGGAAGTCGGCCTGGCAAGCTTCATCGGCCACAGTGACTACCGCGACTACTTCGACCGACATGGCGGCAGCGGCATCCTCGGCTATCGCGACGGGCGCGCGTTCCGGGCATCGCTCGAAGTGAGTGATGAGCGGTGGCGCCCGCGGCGCACGCTGAATCCGTTCACGCTCTGGCGCAACGACGAGCCGTGGCGCCAGAATCCCGACTTTGATCGCGCCAGCTATCGGCGCGCGCGATTGCAGAGCAGCTACGACACGCGCACCGACCCGATCCGTCCGCGCAGCGGCTGGTGGTTGCAGGGCGAGTACGAACTGGGCGACGGTGAGCACGAGACTTTCGGTACGGAGAACGCCGCTCCGGTGGCGTCGGCAGGCCGGCACGTGCGGTACGGTCGCGGCCTGCTCGACCTCCGACGCTACAGCCGACTCTCGCCGTCGTCACAGCTCAACGCGCGGCTCATCGCTGGTGGCTGGCTGCACGGTGATCCGCTGCCGCTGCAGCGTCGCGTGTCACTCAGCGGGCCGGGCGCCAACAGCGGCTTCGGATTCCGCGACCAGGTGAGGAGCCCAGACCGGCTGCAGTGTTCCGGCAGCGTGGTGCTGAGCGGCACACCGGCACTCTGCGACCGTATGGTGTTGCTGAGCGCTGACTATCGCCACGACATCCGCTGGCTGGTGGATCTGTTCGGCGGATCACGCCTGATCCGGCCTGATCGCAGTGGTTATGCCGGCTGGGTGTTGTTCAGCGATGTGGGTCGCGGCTGGCTCGCGGCGCCGCGGGCCGCACAGGCACCGGTGCCGTTCGATGCACCGAAGGGGCTGGACGCGCTGCAGACCAGCGTCGGCTTCGGGCTCGAGCTCGGCCAGGGTGGCATCTACATGGCGAAGGCGCTCGGTGCGCCGCCATCCCGCGGTGTGGAAGTCTTCGTTCGCCTGGTGCGACGGTACTAGTGCCGCCTTTTCTTTCGCGCCGCGGTGCGCAGCGAAGACTCTGGAGCGCCGCGCTGGTGTGCGGCGCGCTGCTGCTGGCAGGTCACGTGGAGGCACAGGCTGACGCGCGGCTGGATGTGCAGTTGCCGGCGCGGGCAGTTTCCGGTGGCGATGGCCCCACGTTTTCACCTCGCTCCGTGCTGGCTTCCCGTGACTTGCGTGAACTGTTGCGGGGCGGATTTCCGGCGCGCCTCCACTTCCGGTGCGAGTTGTGGCGGAATGAATCGCTGAACAACACCCGCGACGGTGCGGTGGAGTGGGACATGCTGGTGCGATTCGAACAGCTCCACCAAAAGTACGAGGTGTATCGCATCGTGGGCGACAAGGCGAGCCGGCTGGGGCGCTTCGACACCGCCGAAGAAGCGGATGTGGCGATCGAGAAACCGTTTCGCATCATGGCGCCGCCGATGCGGCGTGGGCGGAGCTACTATTTCGATTCCAGTCTTGACGTCGAAGTGCTGAGCCTGAGCGACCTCGACGAAGTGGAACGATGGCTGCGTGGAGAGGTGCGGCCGGCGTTGCGCGGTGACCGGAATCCTGGCACGGCGGTGACCCGGACGGTGCGCACGTTCTTCGTGAAGCTGCTGGGTGGAGAGCGTCGTCACTACCAGACGGTGAGCAGGACCTTCACGGTCGAATGACTGTGTTCGAGTACCTGTGCTACCCGCCGCGCACGGCGGACATGAACGCATCGAGCCTGACGCTGTCCAGTACACCATCCGTTCGCACACCGGTGCAGAGGTCCAACCCGAACGGTTCCACCGCACGGATGGCATCGACCACATTGTCGGGGCGCAGGCCACCGGCAAGAAAGATCGGCTTGCCGCATTCGTCCCGGATGCGACGCGAGAGTCGCCAGTCATGCGTTCGGCCGGTACCGCCGAGTTCCTTCACCGGCAGCGAGAGGCGGCCCGAGTCGAGCAGCAGGGCGTCGACGGAGGGCGCTGCAGCCAGCGCATACTCGACACTGTGCTCATCCTCGACATGCACGACCTGCACCAGTGTGATGCCAGGGAGCGCGGCGCGCAGGGCGTGATGAATGCCAGCGTCGAGGTGATCGACGAGTTGCAGTGTGGTGGGCCGCATGCGGGCCTGCTGCGCGATGATCGCGTCGGCATCACACGCGCTGGTGAGCAGAAAGGTCGCAATCGGCGGCGGGACGGTGGCGATGATCTCCGCGATCAGGTCGTCCGCGACGACCCCGGGCCCACTGGGCATGTGACTGACCAGCCCGAGGGCAGATGCGCCGTGCGCGATGGCGGTTGCCGCCTCGGCCACACTGCCGATGCAGCAGATCTTGACGCGCGGGGCAGTGAGATGCGCGCGCGAGGGTGCTGCCGAGGGAACGCGGCCGGTCACGCCGATGGGGCGACCGGCTCGCGTTCAATGCGACGGATCTGCGCCAGCATCTCATCGCCATAGAACACCTTGATGTAGCGCGCCTGCTTGGGCGTGAGGCGACGCACGGCCCAGCTCAGGTGCACGAAGTGCGGCTCAACCGGCACCGTCATCGGGTGCATGTTGATCTCGTGCGGCATCCGATTGGCCTTCCGGGTGTTGCATGGGCTACAGGCGGTGACGACGTTGTTCCACTCGTTCAGTCCACCGCGCGACATCGGAATCAGGTGGTCACGGGTGAGCTGTTCGCGCGGCTTGAGCTCCGGCTGCGTGCGCCCGCAGTACTGGCACCGGTACTGGTCGCGCGCGAAGAGGAAGGTGTTCGTCACCTGCCGGCGGAACCGGCGCGGGACGTGGATGAACTTCGTCAGCCGGATGACCACCGGCCGCGGAAAGCACAGTTTTTCGGAGCGCACCACTTTCCCGTCGTCCGACTCGATGATCTCCGCCTTGCCATCGAGCAGCAGGCGGAGCGCACGTCTCATCGGCACCAGCGTGAGCGGTTCGCACGAAGCGTTGAGCGCAAGACAGCCAACGTTCACGTGCTCCTCCGTCCGTCAGGAAAGGAAAACGCCTCTCGCACACGAGGCGTGGCGAGAGGCGCGCAGCGACACCAGCGCGGTGTCAACATGGGAGGGGGCGTGGTGCC
>JANMHB010000156.1:0-98372 GCA_031374935.1 Gemmatimonadaceae bacterium
CTGCGCCACCTGCTTCACCACGAAACGGAACGTCGTCAGGTTGTCGGCGGTCGTCAGCGCATCGGCGTAGCGGAAGTCGATCTCGTGCTGGCCGTGCGCCACTTCGTGGTGACTCGCTTCCACCTCGAAGCCCATCTGCTCCAGCGTGTCGACGATCGCCCTCCTCGCCTCTTCGCCCAGGTCCACCGGCGCCAGGTCGAAGTAGCCGCCCACGTCGTGCGTATCCGTCGTCGCCTTGCCGGCCGCGTCCTGCTTGAACAGGAAAAACTCCGCTTCCATGCCGGCGTTCATCGTGAAGCCCATCGCCGCCGCACGGGCGAGGACCGCCTTGAGCCGCCCCCGCGGATCCCCGACGAACGGCGTCCCATCCGGCATCGAGATGTCGCAGATCAGCCGCGCCACCTGCGCCCCGGGCGGCCCGAACGGCAAGACCCGATACGTCGACAGGTCGGGCTTGAGCAGCATGTCGCTCTCCTCCACCCGCACGAACCCCTCGATCGAGCTGCCGTCGAACAGGATGTCCCCGGCGAGCGCCTTGCCGAACTGGCTGCGCGGGATTTCGACGTTCTTGATCACGCCCAGGATGTCGGTGAACTGCAGGCGGAGAAACCGGATGTCGTGTTCCCGGAGCAGCCCCTCGATCTCGGCGGCTCCGGCGGTCCGCAGCATCTGCGCGGCTGGTGTGTCTGGTGTCATGACGGAAAAGTACGCCCAGCCGTCAGCGCTGGCGCCGTCGTCGGTAGCATGTGGCCGAGGGACCAGCCGGTGTGGGTCGACTCGCGTCGGGGTGGGTCTGTGTAGTCGGGCGCGCCACCTGCCGTGGCAGGTCCCCGGTCGGTTCCCGAGGAGTCAACGGCACTCTCGCGGCCCGCGTCAGCGAGGGAACCCTGGAGCGCGCTAGATTGCTGGGTTATCACGGCGCAGCCCCGCGCCGCCCGCTCTCCTCCTAATCCAACCATGTCGTCAGCCTTCTGTGCGGCCTGTGGCGCACAGCTTTCTTCCGGCGCCCGATTCTGTCATCGGTGCGGTCAAGCCGTTGGTGATGCCGTCGTTTCCGCAGGACTCCCGGTGGCGGGCGCGGCTCGCGTGCAAGCGCCCAACCAGACTCTGCCGTGGGCCGTCGCCGCGATTGCGCTGCTGGCGCTGATCGCCCTCGTCGCGGGTCAACGCTTCGGCAAACGTCCCGCCGCTGAGCCATCCGTCGCCACCACACCGCAAAGCGCCGGACCGTTCGTCACCGACTCCACCGGTACCGCTGCAGGTGCCCCAGCCGAGCGCCCCGTCCGCGCCCCGGACATCTCCGCCATGAGCCCCGATGAGCGCGCCTTGCGTCTGTTCAACCGCGTTGTCTCGCTCGCCGAACAGGGCAAACGCGACTCGGTGCAGTTTTTCGCACCGATGGCGCTGATGTCATTCCAGAGTCTGCCAGCGCCCACGGTGCTGCAGCGTTTCGAGCTCGGCCGCGTCGCGGAACTGGCGGAGGTGAAGGAGATCGCCACTGCGCAGGCCGACACGATTCTTGCGGGTTCCGCAACGCATCTGCTCGGACTGAGCCTTGCCAGTACGGCAGCCGGCATGCGAAAGGCCTACACCGCGCAGGCCGACTTCGATCGGCGGCTGATTGCCGCCAATGCCTCGGAACGCGCGAAGAACCTGCCCGAGTATCAAGTGACCCAGATCGATCTCGACAGCGCGCTCGCCCGTGCGCGACGGAACGTCAAGTGACCGCGGGAAGCTCTGCAGAATTCGCGAGGGTTGCGTTGCCTGTGCTTCGGGGGTGCGCGCTAGGCGTGCGACCGAGGCAGCGCAGCGCGCTGCTACAGGGAGCGCAACGACGCGCCCACCCGCGAACCACGGGCAACCCGGAGGGCTGGACCGCGCTCAGCGAAATTCCAGCGTTGCATCTCGTTACCGGACGCATGTCCGGCGCCTCGTCGCGCCTTGGCCTTTCGCCAAGCGCGAACCAGCGCAACCCACGCCAATTCTGCAGATCTTCCTGAACATCATGGAACCGACTCGCACCATCACCGTCGCACACAGCCCCGACTCCGACGACGCATTCATGTTCTATGCGCTGGCCGAGGGAAAGGTGGACACCGAAGGACTGACCTACATCCACCAGCTGCAGGACATCGAGACGCTCAATCAGCGGGCCCGCAGGCAGGAACTCGAAGTCACAGCGGTCTCCATCCACGCGTTCGCGTACCTCGCGGATCACTACGCGCTGCTGCCGCACGGTGCATCGATGGGCGACAAGTACGGTCCGCGCGTCGTCGGGCGCATGAAGCGTGGGCCGGACGCCATCAAGGGCGCCCGGATCGCCGTGCCCGGGCCACTCACCAGCGCCTATCTCGCCCTACGACTCTTTGAGCCCGATTTCGAAGCGGTGTTCGTGCCATTCGACGAGATCGAAGATGCCGTGCTCGACGGCACTGTCGATCTCGGCCTGTTGATTCATGAAGGGCAGTTGACCTTTGGCGAGCGCGGCTTGCACATGCTGCTCGATCTCGGCGTCTGGTGGCACGAGGAAACAGAATTGCCGCTGCCCCTCGGCGGCAACGTGATTCGCAAGGATCTTGGTCCCGACCTCATCGGCATGATCAGCCGGCATCTGCGTGAAAGCATCGCGTACGGACTCACGCATCGGCGTGCCGCACTCGACCATGCAATGAAGTACGCGCGTGGACTTGACCGCGGACAAGCCGATACCTTTGTGGGTATGTATGTGAATGAGTGGACCCTCGACTACGGCGATGCAGGGCGCGCCGCCGTGCAACTCTTTCTGCAGCGTGGTACGGATGCGGGGTGGATTCCGCACACGGTCAACGTCGAATTCGCGGAGTAGTGCCGGTGTGCGTTGATGCCTGACTTGCCGTTCCGCGGTCTCGACGCGTCGCTGCCTGGTGCACCGGCGCTCGGTCCGCCACCGCCGTTCGCCGAAGCGCCGGCCGGCGGTGCATCGCGCGGCGGTGGCACTCCCGACGACGGGGCGCGGTCACGGCGACTGCGGGCCTTGGCAACTGAAATCGAAACGCTGCCGACCACCCACGCGGCGTTCGCGCGATTGCTCACCGTGGCCATCGAAACGCTGCAGGGTGCCGGCGCATGGGTTGGACTCACCATGGAAGACTCCGACGCCTTGGTCGTGGTCGCAGCGCAAGGCGAAGTCCCGGTTGAAGCAGGAGCCAGAGTACCGCGCGATCGCGCATTTGCGGCGCGGGCACTCACGGCGCACGCGGCGGTCTTCGCGGATCCCAGCACCGGTGTCCGGTGGAGTGACACTGTCATCGCACGCGTGCCGGTGCGCGCCGTCGCCGCACCGCTGCTGGTCGATGCGGAACATGCCGTCGGCGTCATCTCGATCATCGGCGGGCCGGCACGACTGTTCACGGTCGCCGACGGAACGTTCGCGTTCGAACTTGGCTCGCTGGCCGCACTGGTGCTGCGCCGACGCGGCGCCGAGACACGACTCGGGAGCGACGAAACGACCGTCCGGAACGAATCGCCCTTCGTCGTCCCGATGCTGCTCGATGCAGCCGCGGCGCTGACGGTCGATGACTTCACGGCCGCCACGATCCATCGCCTCGAGGATCCCGCGCTGCTCGGCGTGAGCATCGCCGTCCGAGACCGGAGCACCGGCAGTGTCCGGTTTTCGGCGTCGCTCGGAGCGCTGGCGGCACTCCGCGGAGTGCGCACACCGCTGGACGCAGAAAGCGCCGAACAGCTTGGGCGACAGCGGCGCATCGTGCAGTTGGCCGACGCGCGACAGCTGGTGCCTGAAGGGTGGCGATCGCTGGTTCCAGCCCTGCCTGGCGCGTCGATCGCGTTGATCGATGAGGAGGTCGCAATCGGTCGTATCGACCTCGTGTTCGACCCAGACCGCGTGGTGCCACACGACGCGATGCGGCGAATCGAACAGCAGGCAGGCGCCCTCGCGCGCGCGCTCAGCGGACTGCTCGCGCGAGTCGCACGGACACCAACCGATCCCGGCCTCGAGTCAGTGCATGCACTCCGACGCACGCTCTCGGGCCGACTGCACGATCTGGCCTCCCCGATCGCCGGCATCAGCGCACTGTCCGAACTCCTGGCCGACGAATCACTTCCCGCCGATCTGCTCGAACTGGTCGTGTTGATTCAACGGAGCGCAACCCGGGCGACAGATGCCATGCGGCTGCTGCGCGACCTGGCGGACGACGTCGATGAGGAGATCGATCCCGTCGAGATTGGAGGGCTGGTCCGCGACATCGTGCGTCAGCGCGAAGAGACTCAACGTGCGCTGGCCATAACAGCCACGGTGTTCATCGATCCATCTCTGCCGCCGGTGCCGTGGCCGGCTGGCGCGATGCGCGACTGGCTCGCCTCGGCGCTGGTCGCGTCCGAGACTGCCCTCCTCAGCGCCGCCCGGCGTCGGATCGATGTCCGCGCCGCACTCGACGGGAGCCTGGTCGTCCTCTCGGTCGCCGACGATGGCACGCCGATCGGGATCGTCCCTTCTGAATGGCAGCTGCACGGTGCTACCATATCCGTCATCCGGACCGACGATGGCCGCACCATTCGCCGCCTGGCGATCCCCCTCCGCATCGGCTCTCCTCAGTCGTATTCGTGACGACCGCATTGCACGCGCTGGCCCCTAGGCCGGCACCTCCCCCGCTTGCGCGAATCCTCGTCGTCGACGATGACGAGTCGATCCGCGTGGCCATGGTGCGCTTTCTCCAGCGCTGCGGCTACGGCGTGGAATCAGCGGCCAACGGCAGTGACGCACTCGATCAGATCGGTACGCATGCGTTCGACGCGATGATCTGTGACGTGCGGATGCCCGGACTCTCCGGACCGGAGCTGCTGCCGAGGGTGCTCGAGCACGATCCCAGTCTGGCAGTGCTCATGCTGAGCGCCGTCAATGACGCGCCAACCGCCGCCAATGTTCTGGCGGGTGGTGCGGTGGACTATCTCGTCAAGCCGATCGAGTTGCGCGCGCTGCAGGATGCGGTGATTCGTGCCTTGGCGCGCCGACAGACCCGCCTCGAGAAGGAGCGATTCGACACCCGGATTCAGGCCGAGGTCGAGCTTCGCACGGCCGAACTGGAGAGGGAAAAGGAGTCGCTTCGCCGCTTGTCCGTCAGCGTCGTCGAGACGTTGATCATCGCCATGGAAGCGAAGGATGTCTATCTGCGAGGGCACTCGCAGCGGGTGGCTGATCTGGCGGCCGATATCGCGATGGAGCTGGGACAGGATCACGACACGGTCGAGCGGATTCGTCTGGCGGGGCGCCTGCACGACGTGGGCAAGATCGGAATCCGCGAAGAGATCCTCAACAAGCCCTCGGCGCTCACCGTCGCCGAGTTCGAACACGTCAAACAGCACGTGCGCATCGGCATGGAGATTCTCCGCCCGCTGCAGCAGCTCGATCATGTGCTCGAATTCATCCATGATCATCACGAGCACTGGGATGGCAGCGGCTACCCTCGCGGCGTAGAGGGTGAGCGGATCACGCTTGGTGGAAGAATTCTGGCGGGCGCCGACGCCTTCGACGCCCTCACCTCCCAGCGCGCCTACCGCGACCCGATGCGCGCCGACGACTCCCTGGCCTATCTCGGCACTGTCGCAGGCGCCCTCCTCGATCCTCAGGTCGTCACCGCTCTTCAGGTCGTCATGACCCGGCGGCTCGCCGCCAGCTGAGGCACTCGCCCGGGCCTGCGCAGTCCGTTTGGGGCAAACGTTTCCGCCCCCGGCAGCGTACAACGGACACTATGTCAGACCAATCACTGGACCGCCCGACCGGAACGCTCGGGCGTTTTGCTGTCGCCGTCGCTCTCGCCGTCGCTGTCGCCCTGGCCAGCACCGCCATCGGCGCTCAGACGCCGCGCGCGCCTCTTCGGCCTGCAACCGCTGATACGCTCGCCCTCTCCTTCGACGCCGCCGTGCTTCGCGCGCTGCGCGACGGTGAAGAGGTCCGCTCAGCCAACACCTCGATCGACATCGCCGACGCCCAGATCGGCCTCGCCCGCTCCACCGGCCTGCCGCAGCTGCGGCTCAACAGCGGCTACAATCAGGTCGTCGAGAATGCGCGCGCGGCCATCGTCGGCGCAGTCTTCGCACAGGCGTACAACTACACCGCCAGTGCTCAGCTCTCGCAGCCACTGTTCCTCGGTGGGCGGGTGGTTGCCGGGTCCAAGGCGGCCAATGCTGCGCGCGGCGCCGCCCGGGCCAGTACGGCCGAAGTTCGAGGGCAGGTCGTGGTGGACGTGGAACGGGCGTATCTGAACGCGTTGTTCACCAACCGACTGATCGCCATTCAGCAGAGCAACCTGCAGCTCGCCACCGCGCGGGTCGCTCAGGCGCAGCAGCTCGAAACGGCCGGCCGCGCGTCGCGATACGACGTGCTGCGGCTCAAGGTGGAACGGGCCAATCTCGAGCCGGCAGTGGTCCAGGCGCAGAACGACTACGCGATCGCAGTGCTCAACTTGCGACGATTGGTGAATGTCCCCGCCGAGCGGGCGATGATCCTGACGTCGGAGCTCGATACGCTGGCGCTCCGTCGCCTGCTGGCGACGGTCGACACCGCGCCGACGGTCGGTCCAGCGCGCGCGGCCGTTCGGGCCGCCGAGATGACGCTGGCGGCGCGACAGGCTGGCGTCTCCGTTGCACGCGCGGATCTGCTGCCGTCCATCACCGCCACGCTCTCCTCGGGCTTCCTGGCTCTGCCCGGCAGCAACGGATTGCCCACCACTCGGGGCGCCACCAGCAATTCGTTCTGCCCGCCCGGGTCCGCCGCGACGAGGCTCTGTCAGAACAACGGCTGGTTTACCGATCGCAACTTCGGCTTTCAGGTCACCTGGCCGATCTTCGATGGGCTGCGCACCAAGGCCAACATCGAGAATGCACACGCGCAGGTTGATCAGTCGAACATCCAGCTGGCGCTGGTGCGCGAACAGGTGGCGCTCGAAGGGGCCGCGGCCCGCGCTGAGTTCGGACGCGCCCGGACGCTGTTCGACGCACGACGCGAAACCGTGGCCGAAGCCACCGAGGCCTATGATCTGGCCGTGTTGCGCAACACGCGGGGCGTCGGCACGACGCTCGACGTCTCCGATGCACAATTGAATCTGGTGCGTGCGCAGGTGAATGCCGCACGCGCCATCTATGACGTATTCCTTGCCGCCGCCGAACTGGCGCGGGCGACTGGTCGCCCGATTCCGTTGCCTGATGGCGGCGCGATGCGCATCACTGACCGTGGAGCCGATCGTGTCACGACGGATCGCTGACGTTTTCCCCCGCGCGCGCCTCGTGGCCGGCGCCGCGCTGCTTCTCCTAAGCGCCTGCTCCAAAACCGGTGACACGGCCGAGGCCAAACCCGCTCCGGGCGCACCGCGTGGCGCCACCGGCGCGGCCCCCGACGGACGTCCCGGTGGACCGGGGGGCGGGCGCGGCGGCGTGGTGCTCGCAGCCTCCGACGTGGCGACCCTCAAGGCCGGTGTGATCGAGAACGCCGTGGCGGTGTCCGGCAATTTGCGCCCGATCGAAACGATTCAGGTGCGCAGCCGGCTCAATGGCGACATCAGCGGGGTTTACGTGCAGGAAGGACAGCGGGTCAGCGCGGGTCAGGTCCTCGCGCGCTTCGAATCGAGTCAGCAGGAGAGCGGCCGGCGCGGTGCCGAGGCCGAGCGCGAGGCGGCACGGGCCCAGCTGCAGACAGCCACCTGGACGGCCGAGCAGTCCGCCGCCCTGTTCAAGGCCGGTGCCATCGCGGAACAGGAGAATCGTGCCGCGCAGCAATCGGTGATTGCCGCGCAGGCTGCCGTCGCCGCCAGCGAGGCGCGCCTCGGCTCGGCCACCGCGGCAGCCGGCGATACCCGCGTCCTGGCGCCGGCCAGCGGCATCATCGATGTCCGCAGTGTGCAGCCCGGTGAGCGTGTGTCGATCAGCACGCCGCTGTTCACCCTGGTGCGCAATGAAAGTCTGGAACTGGCCGCCAACGTGCCCGCGCGCCTGGCCAATCTGGTCCAACCCGGTCAGCTGGTGCGTCTCAACTTCGACAATCGCACCGTCGAATCACGTGTCGCGCGCGTCAGTCCGACGGTGGATCCCGTCTCCCGAAGTGTGACCGTCTACGTGCGGGTGCCCAACGCCAACGGCATCATCAAGGGTAACACGTTCGCCAGTGGCCGCGTGATCGGTGAGCGCCGGAACGGTGCGCTGCTGGTGCCGACGACGGCGATCCGCCAGTCGCAGAGTGCTGATGCCCCACCGTTCGTCTGGCGCCTCGCCGGTGGGGCGCTCGAAAAGCGCAACGTCATTCTCGGCGTCGTCGATGACGGGAACGGCGTGGCGGAAGTGAAGGAGGGGCTCGTGGCCGGCGATCGTGTCATCGTCGGCAACGTCGGAGCACTCGGCAACGGCGCCAAGGTCACCATTGCAGGCGGAAAATCATGATCATCTCCGACGTCTCGATCAAGCGGCCCGTCTTCGCCACCATGATCAGGGTGGCGCTGGTCGTCCTTGGAGGAATCGGATACAAACGCCTCGCCATCGACGAGTACCCCGACGTCACGTACCCGATCGTCGTGACGCAGACGGCGTATCCTGGTGCCTCGCCGGAAGTGGTGATGCGTGAGCTCTCGAAGCCGATCGAGGAAGCGCTCAACACCGTTCAGGGCATCAAGGAAGTCACCTCGACCTCGCTCGAAGGCAGCTCGCTGGTCCGGTTGCAGTTCAACCTCGGCGTCGATGTGATCGCCGCACAGCAGGAAGTGAGCGCCAAGGTGGCGCGCATCCGGCGCCAGCTGCCGCCCAACATCGAAGATCCGATCGTCCTGCGCTTCGATCCGAATGACCGGCCGATCATCAGCGTGGCGATGACCAGCGCCGAGCGTCCGCTGCGCGAGCTGAGCGACATCGCGCGTGAGGTGATCAAGACGCGCTTCGAATCGATTCCGGGCGTCGGTGGCGCCAACATCACCGGCGCGGCCACGCGGCAGATCCAGATCCAGCTCGATCCGGCAGCGATGCGGGCGTACAACATTGCGCCGCCGGTGGTGCTGGCCGCGCTCGAGCGGGAGAATCGCGAGGTGCCGGCCGGTCGTGTGCGCCGCAACGGACGCGAGCAGCTCATTCGTGTGACCGGGCGCGTGGTCGACCCGGCCCGGTTCGCCGACATCACCCTCGCCGTGCGCAACGGTGCCCCGATCCGCATCAGCGACGTGGCGACGGTGGTCGACGGCAGCGCCGAACAGCGCAGCGCCGCCTTCCTCGGACGCACGCCGGCGGTCTCGATCGAAGTGCAGAAAATCGCCGGCAGCAACACCGTGGAAGTGGCCGATCGCGTGCGCGCGACGATGGCGGAACTGGAGAAGACGCTGCCTGCCGACGTGAGTCTGAGCGTCATTCGCGACGACTCGCAGCGGATCCGCGACTCGCTCGACAGCGTGCAGCACGAACTGATCCTCGGTGCCATCCTCTGCATCGTGATCATCTATTTCTTCCTCAACTCGTGGCGTTCCACGATCATCACCGGGCTCGCACTTCCGATCTCGCTGATCTCGTCGTTCTTCGTGATGTGGGCGTTCGATTTCACGCTCAACACGATGACGCTGCTGGCGCTCTCACTCGCCATCGGGCTGCTGATCGATGACGCGATCGTGGTGCGCGAGAACATCGTGCGCCATCTCGAGATGGGGAAGGACCACGAACACGCGGCATCGGAAGGCACCAGCGAGATCGGGCTGGCGGTGTTTGCCACCACCATGGCCGTGGTGGCGGTGTTCTTCCCCGTGGCGTTCATGGGCGGCATGATCGGCAAGATCTTCTTCCAGTTCGGCGTGACGGTGGCCTTTGCCGTGCTGGTGTCGCTGCTGGTGAGCTTCACGCTCGATCCGATGCTCTCGAGCATCTGGCACGATCCGGAAGTCGATCATGCCAATCAGCCAGCCTTGCGAGCCTCCAGAAATCCGATCCGCCGTGTCGCGTTTGCATTCAACGACTGGTTCGAACGGGTCGCTGATCGCTATCCGCGCGGGCTCTCGTGGGCGCTGTCACATCGCGCCCTCGTCCTCGGCGCGGCGCTCACCACGGTGGTGGCCTCGGTGCTGCTGGTGCCGAAGCTCGGATTCACCTGGATGCCCGATGTCGATGGCAGCGAGTTCAACGTGAACTATCGCGTCGCCCCCGGGTCGGCCATCGACTTCACGATTGCCAAGGGGCAGGAGATTGCCATCCTGCTGGAAAAGCGACCGGAGGTGATGTCCACCTACCTGAACATCGGCGGTGGCTTCCGCGGCTCGCCAAACGGTGGCTCGGTGGCCGTCAGGCTGAAGCCGAAGGATGAGCGGACGTTGTCGCAGGCTGAACTCCAGACCGCGCTCCGGCCGATGCTGCTGCGAATTCCAGGAGTCCGGGCCAACATCACCGGCACCCCCACGATCTTCGGCGGGTACCGCCAGCCGATCGACGTGAAGGTGCAGGGCCCGGAGCCCACCCGACTGAAGCTCGCCGCCGCCGAAGTGCTCAAGACCATGCAGGGCGTGAAAGGCATCGCCGAGCCGAACTCCAGCGACGATGGCGAGATTCCGCAGCTCGACGTGCAGGTGGATCGCGAGCAGGCCTGGGCCGCTGGCCTTGGCATCGGCACCATTTCGACCACCCTCCAGCCGCTCTTCACGGGCCAGCGCGCCACCCGGTGGGAAGATCCGCAGGGCTACTCGCACGACGTCGTGGTCATCTACCCCGACTCGCTGCGCCGCTCGTCGGATGACGTGGCCGAGCTCCCGGTTCCGGGGTCCGGCATCGACAGCCGCACCGGGCTGGCCACCACCATTCCGCTCGGCCAGGTGGCCACCATTCGCGCCGGGATCGGGCCGCAGGCCATCGAGCGGGCGTCGCTCGAACGGCAGGTGTCGATCAGCGCCGGCGTCCTGCCAGGCTTCGGTGTGGGCGACGTTGCGGTCGGCGTGCAGGCCGCCATCGATTCCATGGGCCTTCCGGCGGGCTATCGCGCGGTCTTTGGCGGCGACGTCCAGAATCTGAATGACACCAAGGGATATGTCGGTGAGGCGCTGATCCTGGCGGTGGTCTTCATCTATCTCATTCTGGCATCCCTCTTCGGGTCGTTCTTCCAGCCGCTGGCCATCATGCTCTCGCTCCCCCTGAGCTTCATCGGCGTGGCGGTGGCGCTGCTGGCGACGAAGGGGAGCCTGAACGTGATGACCATGATTGGCATCATCATGCTCCTCGGCCTGGTGACGAAGAACGGGATTCTGCTGGTCGACTTCGCGAACCATCGCCGTGAACTGGGTGATGACATGCGCGCGGCGCTCCTCGCCTCGGCCCGGATTCGTCTCCGCCCGATCATCATGACGACCGTCGCGATGATCGCCGGGATGCTTCCACTGGCGTTCGCGCTTGGCGCCGGCGCTGAACAGCGGGCGCCGATGGGACGGGCCGTGATCGGGGGTCTGATCACCAGCACACTGCTCACGCTCTTCGTCGTGCCCGTGGTGTATTCGCTGCTGGATGACGCGGTACGGTCGGTCCGACAACGCTTCAGCAGCCCGGTCGCGGTGCCGCTTCCGAGCCCGGTGGCCGGCGACTGACAGGCACGGAAAGGTCGTGCCGAGCACCAAATTGCGCCGCCGCTGCTTGACGTTCAGCGGCGGCGCTGTTATTCCGGCTACGTCGCCATTGCACTCACCTGTGCTCTGGTCCCTCATCCTGCTGGTTCTTTTCTGCGTTGGAGGCAGGCATGCCGCGCTTTGGCAATTACGATGATGTTGAATTCCGGCTTCGTGGCCGTGATGATGATGAAGACGATTACTACGACTCCGATCCCATGTACGAGGAGGAAGAGGAGGAGGAGGACGAGGACGAGGAAGGCTTCACTCCGACCTTGAAGCGGAAGCGGGAGTCGCTCTTTGACGATCCCGATGATGCCGCCAAGGACGAGGATGAAGAGGAGGACACCGGCGAGGTCATCGAAGAGGAAGTTGATGCCGAGCTCGGCACGGACGATCTCGAACCGGCAGAAGAAGACGAGCTTGCCCTCGAGGATGAAGTGGGCCTCGACGACGACCTTGGCGACGAACCGCTGACCGGCTCCAAGGTGAAGACGCTGCCCGCCGTCGAGCCGATCGCGGCAGTGCGCGCGTCAACCGCCCTCAAGGCTCCCAAGCCCGCGCCGGCGCCAAAGGCGGCGCCAGTGGCCGCTCCGGCGAAGGCGCCCGCTGCCGCCAAGGTCGCGCCCGCAGCCAAGCCAGCGGCCGCAGCCAAGCCGGCGGCTGTGCCGAAGGAACCAGCTGCCACCAAGGTCGCGCCCGCAGCAAAGCCAGCGGCCGCAGCCAAGCCGGCGACTCTGACAAAGGCGCCAGCCGTCGCCAAGCCGGCGACGTCTGCGCAGTCGGCTGCGAAGTCACCACCCGCGGCGAAACCCGAGCCGGTGAAGCCGGCGGCGAAGAAGGCGATCCCGGTCGCCCCGAACAGGAAGACCGTGGCGCCGGCAAAGGCGACACCGGTCAAGCAGGCGGCGCCCGCCAGGAACGCGCCCGCGGCAAAGACGACCGCACCGGTGAAGAAGCCGTTCGGGAAGGGAAAGACCGTTGCCACCACGAAGGGCGCGCCGGCGAAGCCGGCGGCCCCTGCGAAGAAGGCGGCGCCGATGAAGAAGGCGGCACCGGCGAAGAAGGCGGCACCGGCGAAGAAGGCGGCACCGGCGAAGAAGGCAGCACCGGCGAAGAAGGCAGCACCGGCGAAGAAGGCAGCACCGGCGAAGAAGGCGGCACCGGCGAAGAAGGCAGCACCGGCGAAGAAGGCGGCACCGGCGAAGAAGGCAGCACCGGCGAAGAAGGCAGCACCGGCGAAGGGGAAGCCCGCGAAGAAGAAGGGACGCTGATTCAGCGGCGCGCCGGTCGTTGGCGGCCTGCGCGGCGCCCGCGACCGGCTGCACCGTAGCATTGCGTACACAGACGACCGGCGAGATGGAGCCCGCTTCATCTCGCCGGTCTATCTTTGTGCGCATGCCCGATCGCGACCAACAGATCCTCGATGCCGTTCCGCTGATGATCTTCGCGACGGACCTCGCTGGTACGGTACTCCGGCAGAATCATCCGGCCACCATCCATACCACGCACGGGATGGTTGGTCAGCCACTGCACAGCGCACTCGGCGCGCTGGATCAGGCGGAGCAGTGCGCGCGAGCGTTCGTGACGCTGGCGGACCCCGGCGTGCCGCTGATTCGATGGGAATTCGCACCGGGCGCCGACGAGCGTGTGATGCTGCTGCAGATCACGCGATGGCTCGACGCCGGCGTACATGCCGGCTTTGTCGCCACCCTGTCGGATGTCACTGAGTCGCATCGCGCCCGTGAAGCATTGATCTCCACCGGGCTCGCCCTTGCCAGCTCCATCGATCTGCCGCGGGTGTACAGTGAGGTTGCGCAGCAATTGCAGCGCGCGGTCCGCTGCGATGCCTTCATCATCGCCGTGGCGGATGATGACACGCTGGCGATGACGGCGGTGCAGACGCGCGGCTACACCGATCCGCCCGACGCCGTGTCGGCACGCCTCCGACCGGAATGGCTTGAAGCGCTCGCCTCTGATCGCGTGATCGTGCACGCCGGTGCACCGGCCGGCCGCGAAGTCACGGCACCGATCATCAGCCAGGAGGGCGTACTGGGTGCGATCACCGTGCGTCTCACGGAACTCGAGGCGACATACGAACTGGCGGAGACGCAGCGGGTGCTGAGTGCCATCGCCGCGCAGACGGCGGCGGCCATCGACCGCGCATTCCTCGTCCGGCGCGTGGAGCAGAAACGACGCCTCGAAGCGATCGGTGAAGTCGCGGCGGGCGTTGCGCACGAGCTGCGGAATCCCCTGTTCGGCATCTCTGCCGCCGCGCAGCTGATTCGTGCGCACGGACGCGACGATCCGGCGGTCGAGCGCAACGTCGAACGGATGCTGCGCGAGATCGAACGCCTCAACTCGATGCTGTCCTCGTTGCTGGTGTATGGGCGTCCACAGCCGCTGCGGCGGACCGATGGTGATCCAGATGACGTCTGGGATGATGTGATCGAGTCCAATCGCGTCCGCATCGACGAGTCGGGGCTGACGGTGATCCGCACACGACCAGCCGCACAGGTGCGACTCTCGTTCGATGCAGCGCAGTTCCGCCAGGTCTGCCTGAATGTGCTTGGCAATGCGATCGATGCCGCCCCGCGCGCCAGCGCCATCACGCTGCACAGCGCAGTGCTCCCGAACGGCGCCTGGCGTTGTCGGATGCACAATGGCGGCGCGACCATTCCGCCCGAGGCACTGCCGCGGGTCTTCGAGATCTTCTATTCGCTGAAGAGCGGTGGCACGGGCATCGGATTGGCGCTCTGTCAGCGCATCGTCGAGGAACACCAGGGAACGATCAGCATCGAGAGTCAGACCGAGCTGGGCACAGCCGTGACGATCGTGCTCCCGGCCGGAGTCGCCGCATGATTGGCGGTACGGTGCTGGTGGTGGATGACGATGCCACGGTGCGCGAGACGCTCACGGAGTACTTCGGACTGAGCGGAATGCACGTCCTGTCGGCGGCATCAGCCACCGAGGCGCTCGATTCGGCAGCGCAGCATCTGCCGGACGCGATCGTGCTCGACCTTCGACTGCCGGACGCTGCGGGACTCAGCCTGCTCGAGGCCTTGCGAACGGCTGATCCGGACAGTGCCATCATCGTGCTCACGGGTCACGCTGACGTCCGCACTGCCGTTGGCGCCATGCAGCGTGGCGCGCTCGATCTGCTCGAGAAGCCGGTCCAGCTGGAGACACTCCACGAAGCGGTGCTCCGCGGCCTTGAATTCGTTCGGCTGCGACGCGAGGTCGCGATGCTGCGCACGCGTGATTCGGGTCACGTGCGGCAATCAGAAGCGGCGTTGCAGCCATCGTTCGGGCGCATGGTCGAACTCGCCGCGCGGAACGATGATGCCCCCGTCCTCATCCTCGGCGAGACCGGTACCGGCAAGGGCTTCATCGCCCGGCGGATTCACGAGTTGTCGCGGCGTGCCGATCACGCGTTCGTCGAGGTCAACTGCGCGTCGTTCTCGACGACGTTCTTCGAGAGCGATCTGTTCGGACACGAACGCGGCGCGTTCACCGACGCGCGACAGTCGAAACGTGGCCTGCTCGAAGTGGCGGCGCAGGGCAGCGTGTTTCTCGATGAAATCGGCGAACTGGCGCTGGATGTCCAGCCGAAGTTGCTCAAGGTGATCGACGAGCAGCGTTTTCGACGGCTGGGTGGCACGACCGAGTTGCGCAGCGACGCGCGGGTGATCTGCGCCACCAATCAACCGCTGCAGGCGCGTGTGGACGACAAGCAATTCCGCGCCGACCTGTTCTACCGTCTGCAGGTGCTGACGATCGTCATGCCGCCGCTCAGGGAGCGTCTCGACGAGCTGCCGTCGCTGATTGCTGGACTGCTGCCGCGCGGCGCAACCGTCACCGCGGGGGCCAGAGCTGCGTTGGCTGCGTACCACTGGCCGGGCAATATCCGCGAGCTGAAGAACACACTCTGGCGGGCCTCGATTCTGGCCGACGGCGGGCCCATTACGCCAGCCGAACTGAATCTGTTTGAGCCGGCCTCTGCCGGTCGCGCGCGCCAAGCGGCCGATCTCTCGCTCGCTGCCGCGGAGGCGCGGGCAATCGCAGCCGCCGTGGCCGCGACCGGCGGCAACCGAGCGCGGGCGGCGCAGCTGCTTGGCATCGCTAGGTCAACCTTGCACGAGAAACTCCGGCATCGGCCCGCCGAGCCGAGCTGAGGCTTGGAAAGACTCCCGGGTCACGGTGTTCGAAAATCGGTCATCGCCGAGCAAATGTCGTCCGATTTCAGGACGCCGAGTCATTGCCCAGAGCTGACCATCTCTCGTAAACTCTTGCGTTGTAGGTATTTACGCGATTCCGTGTCATGGCACGTATCTCGCTCCACGAAGGGTATGCCAAAAAGAATTCTCATCGTCGAAGACGAGATCTCCATCCGCGAAGCCCTCGTGGATCTGTTCGCGTCGGCCGAGGTCACCGTGGTGGCGGCGGCGACCCTGTCGGAGGCGAAGGCTGCGATCTTCGCCGACCAGCCGCTCGATCTCATCGTCACCGACCTGCGCCTTGGCGGCAACCGGGACGGTGGCCTGCAGGTGCTGGCAGCCGCCGGACTGGTGCACCAGCAGACGCCGGCAATCGTGTTGACCGCATTTCCGGATGACGACAATCGGCACGCCTCGGATCGTCTGAACGCCACCAGTTTCCTCGAGAAGCCGGTTGATCTGGCGGTGATCGCCAGGCTTGCGCAGGAGCATGGCGTCTCGTCGGCGCTCGCGCCGTCGAGTCAGGCGAGCCCGGCCAAGGGCTGACGCAGCCTGGAGTGATCTCTCGGTTGCGCGCACTCGGACTGGCGCGTCTGGCACCTGTCTGACGATCGTCTGAGGACGGACGAGCCGCCAGCATCACAGCAGAGGCTTGACAGTGACAGGGCGCTCTACCGTTCTTATGCGGAGCGCCATGTGCATTGCATGAGTCAGCGCCCGATCCTCGTCCGATACCTGCCGCATGACCGATTCTCCGGTCGCTCTGCTCCGTGCCCACAGCCGGCACGCCCCTTGGAATGCCCGCGGTCTCGCGGCGCATGCCACCGCACTCGTCGATGCTGCCGGGTTTCGCCCCACCAATACTTCAGCGCGAGCGGCGCCGAGCGCGCGAGCGATCCGCTTCTACGTCGCGCAGCGATTGCTCGACCGGCCCGAAGGCGCAGGCACAACCGCGACCTATGGCTACCGGCACCTCCTCCAGCTGCTCGCGATCAAGATCAGGCAGCGCGAGGGACAGACCCTCGAGGTGATCAAGAAGGAGCTCGCCGGCGTCAGCGGCGAACAGCTCGAGCGACGCGTCGCGACCGCACTCGCGCCCGCGCTGTCGCACTCGGCCGATCTCACCGTCCGTCAGGATGACGCACAACCCGTCGCCGAGTGGCGTCGCGTGCAGGTGGCCGACGGCATCGAGCTCCACGTACGGACGGATACCCTGGGTGCCCGTGACGATGCGCTGGTGGCCATGCGCGATGCGATCCGAGCGGCCCTGGGCCGCTCGGAAGCACGGAACTGACGTGTTGACGCCTGCCGATCAGCTCGCGGCCGTGAACTCCGTGAATGCGGCAGCGCACAAACGCGGCGGCGAATCGACTGGTGGGGGCGGCGCCGCGGGAAAGCGGCGAGCGGCGAGCCGACTGGTGTATCTCGACCGTGCGCTCGAGGCGCTCCCACTCTTTCGCCTCAGTGATTCGAACGAGGAAGGTGCGATCGCGTTTGCAACCCCCGCCGGCGCTCGGTGGCGCGTGTTGCCCGCGCCGGGTGATCGACTCCCGGGCACCTTCGATCAGGACGTCTACATCGAGTTGCTGTACCGCTATCAGGAGTCAGGGCGTCCCGCCGACGGTGTGCTCACGTTCACGCTCCATGCGTTCTTGCGCGCCATGGGTCGGCGGGTCGACGGACGCACCTACGAGCAGCTCCGTGGCGCGCTGGCTCGCCTCGAACGCACCACGCTCGAGAGCGCCGGCGCCTACTGGGACGCGGCCAACGGCAAGCCGCTCGACGGCGCCTTCACGCTGCTGAGCGCCGCCACCGTCGACCGGCGCCGCGCCGCAGACCGCGACCAGCTGTCGCTCTTTCCCAGTGTGACGGCCGCTGAACCTGGGGTGGCGCGCGTCACGCTCGCGCCGCAGGTGCGCAGCAACCTCGATGCGGGTCACGTCACCTCGCTGCGCCTCGGTGGCTACTCCTCGCTCCTCTCGCCGGTCGCGCGCCGCATCTACCGCCTGATCGCCGTCCAGCTTGCTGCGGGTGCGGACGGCCGCTGGCGCGTGTCGCTTGACACCCTGGCCGAGTTGCTTCCTCTCACGCAGCGATACCCGAGCCACATCCTGAGGGTCGTCAAGCCAGCCAGCGAAATGCTGGTGGCAGCCGGCATCGTTCACGCCGCGGAGGAAACGCAGGACGGCCGGTCGTGGTATATGGAGTACCGGTGGACGTGACGAAAGTGGTGACCAGAGCGTAGAGTCCGGAATACGCTGTGTGCACCGGAACTTGCGAGGTAGCTTCCGGTACAGTAGCCGTTCGGAGAATTCCGACGACTGTCCTTTTCCTGCTGGAAGGTGTTCATGTCGAGTCCGCGTCGCGCCGTCATCGGCGCTCTCCTCGTTGCCGTGCCCCTCGTCGCCGGCGGATTCGTCTGGCAGAATCGCGAGGCGCGTGATGGCGCCATGTTGTTCGATCAGGTGTTGCGCCGCGTCTCGGAACGATTCGTCGATACCGTGGATGCCACGGCACTGTATGAGAAAGCGGCGCGCGGCCTGGTGGCGCAGCTCAACGACCCGTACACCGTGCTGTACACCCCGAAGGAGTTTGCGGCGTTCACGCAAGGCACCAACGGGCGGTATGCCGGCGTGGGCATGCAGATCGAGGACATCAAGGGCACCATCACCGTCGTGAAGGTGTTCCCCAACAGCCCGGCAGCCGGTGCAGGCATCGCCGAGGGTGATCGGATCGTGATGATCGATTCGGCAGCAACACGTGGTTGGATCGTCGACTCCGTCTCATCGAAGCTCAAGGGAGAACCGGGCACGCGTGTTCGCGTGCGGTTCAATCGGCCCGGTGTGACTGATCCGATCAATGTCACCTTCACCCGCGCCACGATTCACATTCCGGCCGTGCCATTCGTCACCATGCTCGATGGTGGCGTCGGCTACATCCCGGTGCAGGGCTTCAACGAAACCTCCGCGTCGGAAACGATCCGCGGTATTCAGCAGCTGCAGCGCGAAGGCATGAAGTCGCTGATTCTCGACCTCCGCGGCAACCCCGGCGGTATCCTCGACGAAGCATTCATGATGAGCAACCTCTTCCTGCCGAAGGGCAAGGAGATCCTGACCTATCGTGGTCGCGCCGAGATGAACCAGCAGTTCATCGCGGAACAGGATCCGATGCTGCCCAGCATGCCGATGGTGGTGCTGGTGGATGATGGGTCGGCCTCCGCCTCCGAGATCGTGGCTGGCGCGCTTCAGGATCATGATCGCGCGCTGATCGTCGGGACCACCAGTTTTGGAAAGGGACTGGTACAGTCACTCTTCCGCCTCGATGGTGGCTACGCCATGAAGATGACGACGGCGAAGTGGTTCACGCCGAGCGGTCGCTCGATTCAACGCCCACGAAAGTTCCTGAACGGGCGCTTCGTCGAGGATGAAGCCCCCGATTCGATGGAGACCGACAGTGCGCGCAAGGCACGCCCGGCATTCCGCAGTGATGCAGGCCGCGTGATCTACGGCGGCGGCGGCATCACGCCCGACATCACCGTGCGCCCCGACACACTCACAACCATCGAGCAGAAGGCCGCCCGACAGATCGCCGGCAAGATTCAGGAGGCGTACTCCACGCTGTCACAGTACGCCGAAGAGCTGCGCCCGCAGGTGAAGTCAACGAGTTTCATTGTCACGCCGGCGTGGCGGGCAGAGTATTTCCGTCGCATCTCGAGCGCCAAGGTGCCGGTGGATTCCGCGACCTACTACGCCGCCACGGACTACATCGATCGCTTGATCGGGAATCGCGTCGCCAAGGCGGCGTTCGGCGACTCGACGGTCGCGAAGCGGCAGTTCGGCGAAGACACGCAGATCCAGAAGGCGCTCGAACTGCTCCGCCGCGGCGGTACGCAGCGCGACCTCTTCACCATGGCTGCCTCGCCCGCCGCGACGAAGCGTCCGTAGTACAACGGACGGCCGGCGCCACACCAGCGCCAGTATCTTCCCCGGGGGGCCGGACACGATGTCCGGCCCCCCGCGCGCTTGTCACCTCATCACGTTCGTCATGCACACCCTTCGTCGCGTCCTCTCCGCCGCGGTGCTCTCGGTGGTCAGTGTCGTCGCCGCCTGCACATCCACGTCACGCACCGCGCCGCAACCGCAACCGGGTGTGAATCTGCCCCGACCTGGCGACCCCACTGAACCACACCTCGCCAACATCCGCCAGATCACCGACGGCGGCGAGAATGCCGAGGCCTATTTCAGCCGCGACGGACAGTGGATCACGTTTCAGTCGTCGCGCAACGGGCGCACCTGTGACCAGCAGTATGTGATGCGCACCGATGGATCGGGCATTCGTCGCGTGTCGAACGGCAACGGCAAGACCACCTGCGGCTGGTTCCTGCCTGGCGGCGATCGGTTGTTCTTCGGGTCGAGCCACCTCCACGACAGCCTGTGCCCGCCAAAGCCCGATCCATCGAAGGGCTATGTGTGGCCGCTCGACAAGTTCGACATTTTCAGCGTGAAGCGCGACGGCACCGACATGCGCCGGCTCACGAACTACGACGTCTACACCGCCGAAGGTGTGCTCTCGCCCGACGGACGAACCATCGTCTTCACCTCGCTCAAGGACGGCGATCTGGAGATCTACACGATGAACGTCGACGGCACGAACGTGAAGCGACTCACCACCACACCCGGCTACGATGGCGGCCCATGGTGGTCGCCTGACGGCTCGAAGATCGTCTATCGCGCGCACCATCCGAAGGATTCGACGGAGCTTCGCCAGTATCGCGAACTGCTGGCGCAGGGGATGATCCGGCCCAGCAAGGTCGAGCTCTACGTGATGAACGCCGACGGCAGCGACAATCGCCAGATCACCACACTCGGCGGAGCGAACTTCGGACCGTCGTGGACCCCCGACGGCAAAAGGATCATCTTCTCGTCGAATCACAAGAACCCGCGCAGTGGCAACTTCGACCTGTTCCTCGTCGACCTCGACGGAAAGAATCTCGAACAGGTGACGACCAACGGCGTGTTTGACGGTTTCCCGATGTTCAGCCCCAATGGCAAGCAGCTGATCTGGGCGTCGAACCGCTTCGACCAGAAGCAAACCGAAACCAATCTGTTCATCGCCGACTGGAATCCGTGATCAAAAACGGATGAGTCCGCCTTTGAGGTGACCAGATTCGTACCCGGCTGACTGGCCCGACGCCGGGCCCCTCCTGACGCCCTTCATGCGCTTGTCACCGGTTCGTCGGCTCTGTGTCTCCCTGGTCGTCACCGCCGTCACCGCATCGGCCGCCTCCGCGCAGTGGGTCAAGACCGGGTCCATCTCCGCCGCCAACGATCCGGTCTGGTCGGTGCGTTGGCGCGGCATCAATGGCGCCACCCTCACGCCGGGACTTCTGGCGAACGCCGCGACCATGAGCAGCATTCCGTCGGCCTGGAATCCGAATCTCTCCGACACCCGATGGATGAGCGCCTCACCCACCGGCAGTGTGTCCGTGAGCGGCGGAAGCGGCACCGCGCGCGTCGAGTATTTCTTCCAGACGACGTTCACCGCCACGACGCCAATGCTCGGAGGCCGGCTGGGCTGAGAAGATCTCTTCCTCGGCGCATTCCTTGGCGGGACGATTGGCGGCAGCGGTGCGCTGGTCGGGGACACGCGGGTCCTCGACGCCTTCGCCCCCGGTCCTGGGCGGGGCCTCTGTGGCTTCTGTCGCAATGGCGATGGCTTCCTGCCCCGTTCGAGTTATCCGAACTGCACCATGCCATTCCTCATCTCGGGGCTGACGATCGGCCAGGCAACCACGGTCACTTTCGTGCTGCATGGCGACAGCGGAACGGACGGGCTCTTTCTGACTGGCGCGCTCGGGTTGGCACCGGAACGGTTGAGCGGCGCGGTCGTCGGTGCCGGCCTGCTCGGACTTGGTCTGCTGCTCCGTCGGCAAACGGCCGCCTGAGCCGCGGCTGGTGTGATCCTGCACGACGCTGCGCCGCGCCGCCATCAGGGAGCGCGGCGCTCGTCGTGTAATGCGTCCCTTCGCTGCAGGCGCACTCCGCGCATCTTTCTACCCGAACTCACCTTCAACTCCGGGATTCTGCAATGGCTTGGATCTTTCCCCTGATCATCGTACTGGTCGTCCTGTTCATCGGAACGAGTTCCTTCAAGATCATCGGTCAGGCCGAAGTCATGGTGATCGAGCGCCTCGGTCGCTTCAATCGGATCGCGCGCTCCGGCTTCAACGTCCTGATTCCGTTCATTGAGCGGCCGCGGACGATCGACGTCCGCTTCTTCGGTCAGGATGTGTCAGGCGTCAAGCGCGTGACCAGCGGGTCGACATCCCGCATCGACCTGCGTGAGCAGGTGTTGAATTTTCCCAGTCAGCCAGTCATCACGAAGGACAACGTGACCATCGACATCGATGCGGTGATGTACTATCGCGTCGCTGATCCGGAAAAGGCCACCTATTCAGTGCAGAACCTGCCGTTCGCCCTCGAGACGCTCACGCGAACCGCGTTGCGGAACATCGTGGGCGAGATGGAGCTCGACACGACCCTCACCAGTCGCGACGGCATCAACACCCGTATGCGCGAGACGATCGAGGAGGCGTCGATCGGCTGGGGCGTCGACGTCACCCGGGTCGAGTTGCAAAGCATCGAGCCGCCGCACGACATTCAGCAGTCGATGGAGCTGCAGATGCGCGCCGAGCGTGAGCGTCGCGCCTCCGTCACCAACGCCGAAGCCACCAAGCGGGCCCAGATTCTCGAAGCGGAAGGGTCGCGCGAATCGCAGATTCAGAAGGCGCAGGGTGAGCGGGAAGCATCCATCCTGCGCGCCACCGGCTTGGCCGAAGCACGGCTGGCGATGGCGTCGGCTGAGGCCGAGGCCATCAGCCGGATCGCCGCCGTACTGCCCGAGGGTCAGGTAGCGATGTACCTGCTCGGCCAGAAGTACCTCGAGATGCTGCCGTCACTGGCGGCCAGCAAGGGCAGCACCGTGTTCCTGCCGGCGGAAGCCGCGGGCATGATGGGCGCGCTGGGCGGGATCAGGGAGTTGTTGGCGAGGACGAGTGGTGGGTCGAATGCTGAGCCTGCGAAAGCGGTGTCCTCGACGCTGGCGCGAATTCCTGGCGACCTGCCACCCGGGCTTGGCACCTGAGATGACGATCGTGTCCAAGGAGCGCGCCGAGCTGATCGCTCGCGCTCAGGCCTGTCCCCGCTGTCGCGAGTATACGTACAAGAAACTGAAGCTGCGTGCCGCGAGCGACAGCGATCATGTCGCGGGTGCGGCGTGGATTGCCGAGATGGTGTGCGGGGTGTGTGCCGCGCACTTGCAGCTCGCGCTCGAGAGTGATGGGGACGTGCTGTTCTTCAACTGAGTGCGCAGCAGCTGCGCACGCTGGGTGGCGCCGCAGGACCACATCCGTCTCTACGGTGCTGGTGGGTCGCAGCGCACCACTTCTGGTGGACGGCTGTCGCAGGCGATCTTCTCGTTCATGCCACTGGAAATCGGACCACAGGCCGTCGAGTGCGCGGTGCGGGTTGCCTCTTTCGCATCCGGACCACTGGCGCGCGAGCACTGCCGCTGTCCCTTGAACACAACGCAGACCTCGCAGGTTGCGAGCTGCGCGGACATGGTCTTGTTCCAGAACAGGGCGGCCATGCCCGTCAGCAGGAGCACGGTGATGATCAGGTTCCGATAGCGCTTCATCATGGTCAGGGCAGAGGCGTACGATTGGTCAGCGTTGGCGTTACTGCGCTCTGACGATGATACGCGCTTTCGCTTCGCTCGACAGGCTCGACACCGGTTTCACACGTTCCGTCAATAATCCGAACTGTAGTACGCTTTCTCCGTTCCCTCCCTCCGCTCATGCCGCCTCTGAATCTGCCTGGCCTCGCGGCCGGCGCCGCTGTCTCCGCTGAACTGCTGGTGCTCGAGCGCGTGGAGCGCGCGACCGGCGCGGGCGATCCATTCTGGGTGCTGACGCTCGGCAACTCCAGCGGCACCCTCCAGTCGGCACCGATCTGGAAGGACAACGCCGCGTGGGTTGAGGGCGTCGAAAAGGGGCGTGTCGTGCAGGTGCTTGGCCAGGTGGATGTCTACGCGAAGACCGGTGCACGACAGCTGAAGCTGACCGGACCGGTGCGGGTGCTCCCTGCCGGGACGGAGCGCATCGACGAATTTCTGCCGCGGGTGGAGTTCGCGACCGAACGGTTGTGGGACGCGCTCGACAAGCTCCGTGCCGGCATGAGCACACCGCGCCTGACGGAGGCGGTCAACCTGTTCTTTGCCGACGACGAGTTTCGTGCTCGGTTCGAGCGCACCCCGGGCGCGGTCCGTGGGCATCACGCGCGGCTTGGTGGGCTGCTGCTGCATGTCTGTGAAGTGGCGTCGATCGGTCAGCAGATGGCGAAGACGATGCGCAAGGCACATGTCGATCTCGTGATTGCCGGTGCGCTGCTGCACGACATTGGCAAGGTGGAGGCGTACACCGTGGACGCTCGGGGGCTGGGCTACGATCCGCGGAATCACCTGATCGGGCACGTAGTGCTGGGCTGCCTGATGTTCACGGAGCGTGTGAGCCTGGCGCGGGCCGCAGGGACCAGCACACTGACCGACGCTCAGGTGACGGAGCTGCAGCACATGATTCTTTCGCATCACGGTTCGCTCGAGTTCGGAAGCCCCGTGCAGCCGATGACGCTCGAAGCGGAACTGTTGCATTGGGCGGACGAGACGAGCGCGAAAGCGGATTCGATGGTCGAATCACTGGCCGACCCGGAGATATTTGCGTCGGGTGACGAAGTGTCCACGCGCAAGTCGTGGCAGCTGGATCGCCGTCTCTGGCGCCGCCCATTCCGGTGGGACGAGGTGTCGTGACTGCGGCCACGTCTCGGGCTGTGTCGAGTCTGGCTGACGCTGGGACTGAGACGGCCCGGTCGCTGACGGGCGGGCGCCTGCTGAGGCCGGGCTGGCCGACACGCTGGCGCATGTGCCTAGATGGTTGTGAGTGAGCACCCTTGGGCCAGCGCTCATCGCGCCACAATGGCAGTTTCGCTAATTCGCTGAAACGGCTTCCTGTATGTAACGAATTTTGGTTCGTCGCACGCATGTGGCGGCTGATTCCGACTGATGCATGGAGGTGCACATTTGTCATTCCGCGCGACCCGTGCTCCTGTCCGGACTCATCCAGATCGACGATGAATACGCCGGTAATACGCCGATACAATGCCAGTATCCCAACAGTGTCTGGCTCTCAGAGAGCATTCGTGCTTCCAGACCAGTCTGCGCCGAGCGTCCTCCTGGCGACCAGACGAGGGCAACTCGGCCGACACCTCAGGCCGAGACCGCCTGTGGAAGCAGCCTGATCCCCCCTTTCTCCCCCCTTCCTTAGGTGGTTACAGTTCTGCCATAGCCCGTTGGCTCTGGGCGCCCGATCTGCCAAAGGGACCACCTCCGGAGGGTACATGCGTAAGCCTCGGCCCGCGTCGTACAACCCTGCACAAGCGCTGAATCTCATCGCCAGCGATCGTACAGGAATTCCACTGGTCTGCCCGTCCTGCGCTTCGGCGCAGTTCGAGCGTGAACCTGCTCTAATGCCACCACCACCCCGCAGCCATGTGACGCTGCGCTGTGAAACTTGTGGACGTGTCGCACGGTATATCGCAGGTGCCGCCTGACGCCCCTCCCATTGGGCGCCGCCAACTGAAACAGTTGTACTGCTGCGGCGTCTGGGTGCTTTCCCGGCGCCGCGGCCTGTTTCATGCACAATCATTTCGCGGAATACCGCGTGCTGACACTATCACCGCTGGTGTGTCACTGCGCCGCTCGAGAGACGGTTCGTCGCTCGCGCTTCAATGCAAGACCAGCGGGACGCGAGGAGCCGCAACATGGCACGGATTCAGGGCACGGTGAAGTGGTTCAACGATGCAAAGGGTTTTGGGTTCATCGCACATGAAGGTGGCCCGGACGTTTTCGTCCATTTCAGCGCAATTCAATCGCAGGGTTTCAAGTCGTTGGCAGAAGGCGACAAGGTCGAATTCGAGATCGTGCAGGGCCAGAAGGGCCCGCAGGCTGACGCCGTTACCAAGGTCTGAATCGGCGAACACGGCGCGGAAGTCGGAACGAGAAAGGGGCCGGCGATCCATGGATCGCCGGCCCCTCGCGCATTCGCCTCGACCGGCGTCAGCGCGCCAGTTCGAATCGAACGCCCCGCACCGCACCGCGACGACGCTTCGGCGCGAACTTGAACAGCTGTGCCGGACGACCGCGGCCCTCGACTCGCCAGGCCTTCGTGGGCTCCACCAGATGCGCCGCGTGCAGCGAGCGGCGGAAGCTGGCCTTGTGCAGCGGACGCTCGAGCAACAACTCGTAGACCTGCTGCAACTCACGCAGTGTGAAGGTCGTCGGCAAAGCATGGAACGCGATCGGCTCGTGCTCGACGGCATGCTTGAGCATCCCGAGCGTCGCCTTCAGCAACGCCTTCTGCCGCGGCGGTAACACGGCGCTCTCGGCCTTCACCCACCCTTCATCCTCGTGCACCGTTCCGTCCGGGTACACCGCCACGAACGCGATCGAGATCGGCGTGTCCGCCGGATGCGAGCTCTCGGAAAACGCACCGACCTGCGTCATCCAGCGAGGGACCGCACCAACCGTCCTGGTCGCCAGCGATTTCGCCAGCGAGGGAAGCGCCTCGCTCGGGGCCTTGGTGACACCGATGTACGGCAGCGCCCGCGCTGATCCACGTGCCTTGGCAGTACCGGCTGAGGTGCAGACAAACCATTCGCCGTCGCGCGGCGACAGGAGCACCAGATCCAGCGAAAAGAGATTGCGCATTCCCACGTCGTCCTTCGCGCCCTGGGATCGAGCTCACTCGGAATGAGTGGCCGATTGGCAGTCAGCGCGGTGTGGCTGCCAGTGTTCAGAAGGAAAAGGCCGACAGCGCTACCGGCCAGAAATCGACATCGTGATCGGAATATAGTGATTGAACACCTGCAGACCCAATACCCCTCGTGCTGCGGCCAGCTGCGACGCCCGGCTTCCATTCCATGCGATCAGATACGATCCGACCTGCGGGAGCTGCTGGCCAAGGTAGGGGTTGCCGAATCCGATCAAGACCAGCGGCTTGCCGCGCGCCTGAATTGCGCTCACGAGAGCACCAAGGCCATCCGGTACGCCCGCAGACGCTTGATCCCACTGCTGCGCGAGATATGAACCCATTATCACAACATCGGTCGAATCGACCTGCGGCAAGATACGCGCCGGGTCGACGAATGGGTCATCCGGGTGCACCACGATCGTTCGTACCCGCCCGGCAGCCCGGCCGAGCGCTGAAGCGAAGGTCGTCCCTGCCCCGAGATTGGTGCTGCGCGCGACCACGACATGCAGGATGCGTCGTGTGGCGGCGCTGGCCGACGTGGACAACGGCAACAGCTGAGGCGTGTCCCGCACCAAGGTGACCGATCGCGCGGCGATCCGCTCCGCCAGTCGCCGGTTCGCCGAATCGCCAACCACTCGGCGAACGCCTCCCAGATCGACCTGCACCCCACGCTGCAAGCCGAGCTGCGCCTTGGCGGAGAGAATCCGACGGACCGCATCGTCGATCCTGGCGCGAGGAATCCGCCCCTCCGTGACGCCAGCGACCACGGCGTCAATCGTCTGCGCGACATCCTCGGGCTGGATGAGGATGTCGGCCCCGGCCAGCACGGCAAGCTTCGCTGCCTCCACGGCCCCGTAGCGATCCAGCACCCCGCGCATGTCCATCGCATCACTGATGACCAGGCCGTTGAACCCCAGCTCCTTGCGCAGCAGGCCTGTCAGCACGGCCGGAGAGAGTGTCCCGGGTGCACCACTGGAGTCCAGCGCCGGCATACTGCCATGGAATGTCATGATGGCGCCAACGCCGGCTGCGATGCTGGCGCGAAACGGTGGCAGCTCCACCGAATCCAGCCGCGCCCGCGAGGCGGTCACGACCGGCAATGCCAGATGCGAGTTCACATCGGTGTCGCCATGTCCGGGAAAATGCTTACCGGTGGCAATCATCCCATGCTCCTGCACACCGCGCACGAAGGACGCGCCCAGCCGACCGACCCATTCCGGGTCCTCGCCAAAGCTGCGGACGTTGATGACGGGGTTCGCCGCATTGTTGTTCACATCGAGGACCGGGCCATAGACGATGTGAATGCCCAGCGCGCGCCCCTCGACGGCCGTGGCACGACCGTAGGCGTAGGCGAGCGCCGTGTCACGCGTTGCGCCCAGTGCCATCAACGGAGGAAAAAGTGTCGCACCGCCAAGGTCGATTGCATTCGGCAGGAAGAATCCGCCGCTGGCCCGGAATCCGGCGCCTGCCTCGAGATCAGCCCCAACCAGCAGCGGAACCGGTGACAGCCGCTGCATCGCATTCAGCTTCACCGCCATCTCCATCGGACTGCCGATGGACATGGTGAAGCCGCCCACCTGATCCTTCACGATCCAGGTGCTGAGCTTCGCCCAGGCCGAGTCGGTCGATGACACGTAGTCGGCAAACACGCTGGGCCAGACCATCTGTCCGACGCGCTGTCGCAAGGTCAGCGAAGCCAGGGTCCGGCGCACCCACGCCCTGTCCTGCGCCGTCGGCGCGCGGCCATCGGGCCGCTGGGCCGACAGCAATGCCGGCAGCAGGAGTGCGACGGTCGCCGTCGTGCGAAGGAGGAATCGCATCAGTGGCTGATTGTCCCTTGCTTGGAGGTATCGATTTCGGCGCTCTCGCCCGCCTTGAACAGGAAGGAACTCATGTTCTTGACCAGGAACTGGCGCGACTGTGGATCCATGACATTCAGGCCGTAGTGATTGATCAGCATGGTCTGCTGCTTCAGCCAGTCTGCCCAGCACACCTGACAGATCTCGGCCACGACACGCTGTCCAATCGCGCCGGGAAACGGCGGACGATCAAAGCCGGCGCGCAGGGTACCGCAGCGGCTGCAGGTCAAATCGGGCACGGGTCACTCGGAAAAAAGAATCGTCAGCGAGAGTATCGGGAGAATCCCTGAAAGATAGAGGCGGGCGAGCGCCCAGTGGCACTCGCCCGCCCGGTCCTGCGCCAGCCTGAGCCTGAATCAGTCCACGGGCGAGACAGGCAAGGCAGTCGCGTTCCGGCCGTGCGCGTACTTCACCTCGGCCAACCGCAGCCAGCTGAGCACCATGATGTACATCCATCCGATGTCGAATTCGAACCACCGGTGCGAGAACTTGGCCGAGTGTGGGTCGGCATGATGGTTGTTGTGGAGTTCCTCGCCCGCGATCATGATGCCGAACGGGATGATGTTCCGGCTCTCGTCCTTCACGGCATGATTGCGGTAACCCACCGCGTGGCCCACGCCATTGATGATGCCGGCCGCCCAGAACGGAATCCAGATCATCTGCAGGCCCCACACGATGCCGCCGACGAAGAAGCCGAAGAGGTAGAGATCGACCGCCAGCATCACCAGAATGCCCAGCGAACTGTGCCGCGTCAGCAGATGCCGTTCCAGCCAGTCGGCCGGGGTACCCTTGCCATATTTCTCGAGGATGCCTGGCTGGCGCACTGCAGCCCGATAAAAAAAGGCACCCTTCACGACGATGTTCCGCAGGCCTTCGACGACTGGTGAGTGCGGGTCCCCTTCACGGTCGGCAAACGCGTGATGCTTCCGGTGACACGCCACCCACTCCTTGGTCACCGTGGCGGTGCTCAACCAGAGCCAGACCCGCATCGGCAAGGAGACGACGGTTGAAAAGCGCACGCCGCGATGCGTCTGTTCGCGATGCAGGAACAGTGTGACGCAGATGTTGGTGAGGTGCCCGGCAATGAGCACAAACAGCACCGGCATCCACCACTCATGAGCAAGACTTGCAAACCCAGGCATCCGACCGACACTCCTTCGCAGGGAAACGGGCCAACACAGAGGGCCCCCGCCGAGAAGCCACGCTGCCGCGACTCACGGTCTGGAACAACATTATAGAATAGCGGCAAGGGACCTCACTCGCAGGGGCGAATGCCGGCGGCAGCAGGTCTGTGCCCGCACCCGCACCGGACTCCGGCGTTGGCGCCTCCGTTGTACACTTCACGCAGGCGTGATCCAGTGCCCGCAGCAGCCGCGATGTCGCGCCGCTCGTGCCGCAGCATCAGCCTGCCGACACTCAGTGTCATGACCCGTTTCCGCGCTCAACTCCTGGCCAGCGCCAGCGCGCTGCTCTGCCTCCCGATGGTCACCTGGGCGCAGCAGGCATCAGTGACTGCGACCGCCACGGTTCAGCCGCTCCCGCTCTCTCTGGTGGCTGTGAGGCGTACTGCGGTGCCCGGACAGCTCGTGGTGCGAATCGTGGGGTGCGGCCAGGGCGCGCTCACCGTCGACACTCGCACCCCTGCAGGGACGATCCGGACGGCGCGCCACCCGATTCGTCCGAGCAGTGGGTGCGCCGCGCGAGACGTCGACATTCAGCTGGCCGAGGCGTCGACCGGCACCGGTGAGTACCTGGTGAGCCTCGATCACTCTGATCGCCTGCTCGCACCGTCGGTCTCGCAGTTTGTCATTCCAGCCAGCGCGGCCTGGCCGCGAGCGCAGACCAGCGTGGCCTACTGACCGACCCGCGTCAACGTTATGGTCGGCACCCGCGCGGTGGCGCCGTCGTCGGTCGAGGCGAGTGGCACCGTCTTCGAGTCAGCGCGGAGCCCCTGCGCCGCCAGCCAGACGGCATCGACCTGGATCGTGAGCAGCCCTGGTCGCACGCCGAACAGCACGTATTCGCCATCGCTGAACGATTCCGCTCGGGCGACGACGTCACCGCGCGGATTCGTCACCACCAGCGGCACCGGGGGCAGTGACAGGCCGCCCGGACGATTCCAGTCGATCCGCCCTTCCACCACTCCACCGGCGACCAGTGGAATGTCGAGCGGCTCGAACCGATTCGGACCTGCCTCGATGCTGCGATGCGCAATGGTCGGAATCCAGAGCGGTGATGGCAACGAGGTGGAATCGATCACCACTGGCAACGGCACGAAGGGCACCAGGTCCCACACGCGATACCGCCCGTCGGCATCGCTGCGCGCGTAGCCGGTTCCGACCTGCACCATGACGCCCGGCACCGCCGGCTCGCCGCCGTCGCGAAGGCCGTTGGCATTGCGATCCAGAAAGACCACGCCGATTGCTCCGGTACGCTGCAGCGATGGCCCGGTGACGAACTGCGGCCGCCGTTCACCGCGCGTGATCAGCGCCGAGCCCTGCACACTCTGGATCGCATTCGACGATCCGCGGGACATCGTCGCCGACGTGTAGCTTCGCACGGCGTTGAGATCTCGCGACATCGTCAGGGTCGCGATCGGACCACGCTGTCCCTGTTGAAGTGCCACACCGGCATCGATCCGGAAGGATCCCGGCAACGGCATGGCGAGCGTCACCGCCTGGCGCACGGCACGGCCCCGCGCATCGATCTCACCGATCATCCGGACCAGCGCCGCTCCGAGATACCGTCCACGCTCACCCTGGGGCAGGAGCATCGCTTCGATGCCGGCTGCGCGCTGCGAGAATCCGGAACGCGACGACTGATCGAACCGGACATAGGGCTGCAGACGAATGCCGGCAGCCTGCGTCCCAACACCCAGGCGTGCGCGCATCATGTCGCCACCGGCATGGAACACGCTGCGGTCAACACTGGCCTCCACCGAGGTCTGTCGCGCGTCGATTGAGCGCCAGAAGCCGTACAGGCTGCTCTGCCGACTGCGCCGCGCGGCCAGCAGTGGATCCAGCGGATCCTCCGCAAACCATTGCTGTTCCAGCGACAGGCGGAGTTGGCGCGATGGCTCGAGGTTGATCGCGAGACGAGTCCGCGACTGTGCGGCCGCGTCGAACTGCACCGCAAGCGCAGACATCGGTGTGCCGACGAATGACAGATACGGAGCCTGACGCCATCCGATCGTGTCACGGGCTACAGCATCCACGCCGACACGCATCGTCCATCGGTCGGTCAGACCAACACGCAGGTCGAGGGTCCCTGCGGCGACGCACTGTTGCCGCAAACGGCACTGCGCAACGCTGACGCCGTACTCGCTGCGATCGCGCGGCAGGAGATCGGCGAGAATCCGCAGGTTCTCCGACAGCCCGCGCGTCTGGCCGAACGGACCGACCGCCAGCAGGTCCACGGGATTCTCGCCGTAGAGCACCGGCAGCTGCATCTGATACCCAGTGCCGCGGCCCACCGTATCGACAGCCACCAGTTCACCATTGCGGTACGCTTCGATGGTCCAGCCAGGTGGCAGGTCGCCGCGCAACGTCTGCAAGCCGAACAGCGCCGGGCGAACGTAGGGCGCATTGGTCATCATCAGGCCACGCCCGAGACGTGGCGTCGGCCCGCCACCCAGTCCATCACCAAGACGCATCTGCGTCAATTTCCGACCATCACGCCAGACGCCCGTCCACGACGCGAGCGTCGGCAGCCGTGTGCCACCGGTGATGGCGCCGGTGCTCATCTCGAGCGATCCGCCAAGGACATCGAGACCGATCGCGGTTGACCAGCCGAGATCGCGCTGCGCTCCACTGAGCGGTACCGTCAGCGAGTAGTCCACCACCGCACCATCGGCAAGCGGCCTCGCAAGTGGCGCCGTCAGCAGCTGCGCGGCACTCCCACCCTGTGCCAGGAACCGCGCATGGGCGTGTTCGCGCGCGATGCGTCGGCCGAGCGGCAACGAGTCGAGCAGTGGCAGCGAGATCACGAGGTCACTCCAGCTCACTTCAAACACCGTGTTCAGCGCCGTCTGCAGGGTCACCACATCGGCGGTCAGTTCACCCTCGGTAATGCGCAACGCTCCCGCCGTGATCCGTAGCGGGTGTACTCCCGTTCGCACGAGCATCGAGTCGACGTCAAAGACCAGCAAGTCGCGCGACGGCCAGCGACGCAATTCGACACGGGACTTTGACCGCACCACCACTTCCAGCTCGAGCGCCGCAGCGAGCTCCGCGACCGGCAGCCAGACGCGCTCACCCTGACGCTCGGCGCGCACCGCAAGCGAGGCTGCTTGCCCAAGCCGGAGATCGAGCAGTGTCGGTTCGATCGCTGTCTGCGCATGCGCTGATGCGGCGCTCATCCCAAGGACGAGCGCCGCAGTCAGTGTCGTGCGGAGACGCGCGCGAATCACGATCAGCTGCCGCCGGCAGGCAGGGTGACCGTCGTCTCGGCATGCTGCGGCGGAGATCGCAGCAGTGTGCTCTGCGTGACATCCGGCCGATCAGTCGACATATCGACGGCGATGCGATACAGGCCCGGTGCCAACGTCCGACGATCAAAGGCGAACCTCGGAGAAATCGACTGGTATACTGCCGTTTGCATCGTGTGCGAAGCCACAATGCGACCGTCAGGGGCCAGCAGCTTGACGGTGGTGAGGCCGATCCACGCCGCGCTGCCGGTGCGCTGCATCGGCGCGCGCACCACGAGCGAGTCGCCCTCCGTCGTGGCTGACAGGACACCCATCTGCACGCCGGTCTGCTGCGCGCCATTGCGATAGTTGACGGCGATGATCGTGCGAACTTCGAGTGTCAGCCCGACCGACACCGTGGTGCTGTCAGTCGCCGACGGTGACGGCAGTTCGGCATCCTTCGCAGAGACGATCAGGCGCGCCCAGTATTCGCCGTCTGGCAGTCCAACCGGAGGACGCGCCAGCAGTCGGATGGTCTGTCGCTGATTCGGCAGCAGCACCAGCCGGCGCGGAAACGCGTCGACGAAGCCAGCCGCTGACGGCAGCGTGGAGTCGGGCTGTTCGACGATCTCCAGCGTCAGATCACCGGCCGGTGTGGTGGTCGGATGACCGTACACGGCGCGAATGGTGACTTCGGACGCGCGGTCGGACGGGTTATAGAGTTCGATCGAACCGGCGCGGGCTCGATTGCTCAGAACCACTCCTTGCGGCGCGACGAGGATGGCCTGGGCGCCTGCGGAGATCGGAGACGCGAGGAGCAGCAGCGCGGCGAGTGCGCGCAGCCAGCGCGCAAACCGTGCCTCGCGGGGGGAAGCGGCGGTGTGCATTCAGATACCGAGGTTGGTGATGGTGACGACGATCGGAGCGGTGTACGCACCGACTCGCTGACCGACAGCGGGCGCAACCCGACCGCCGAGAAAAAAGGTCGCGCGGGTGGTCGTGGCGAGTCGGAAGCGAGCAGCACCAGCAGGATTGAAACGGATCATCGCCGCGGGATTGGCCGATGGTGCAGCCCCCGCGGCAGTCGTGCCGAACGTGATCGGCAGCGTGGTGCCTGCGCCATTCATGACGCTCGGCAGCGTGTAGCGAATTTCGAAGTTCGTACCGATGGCGGCTTCGACCTGGATCTGCCCGCTGAGGGTGATCTGAGCGGCGTCAACGGTCGTCGGGACGCCCGGCAGGATGAAGCCGAACGACAGATTCTGAAGTGGGCGAACAACCAGCGTCTGGCCCTCGGCACGGTGTGCGAGGACCAGATAGACGCCGGCTGCGAACAGTCGTGCAAGCACAGAAGATCGGTACATCGTTGCGGGTGGTCAGCGATGTCGGACAGCAGATCATCTCCGGGCACCCGTCGGTGCCCGGAGACAAAGACGAATCACAACCCCGTGTAGGCGGCGGCGAGGACGATCGAACCAGTGTAGGTGCCGGCGGCCTGCGCAGCGGCAGGCACAACGCGCCCACCGACAAAGACGAAGAGGTTCCCGGCCACCAGGTTCGTATTGACTGGCGTACCACTGGTGACGGTCAACGCCGACGCGCCAGCCGTCACGTTGGTGCCGTTCACCCGAACGTCGTAGGTGTTGATCGGCATCGTATTCGCGCCGCTGCTCAACGTCGTCGGCAGCGTGAAGGTGAGGGCAACCTGGGAACCCAGATATCCCGTCAGCGAGAAGCGACCACTGGTCGCGTCACTGAATGCGATCGTCTTGTTGACGCCCTGGAACACGTTGCCGAAGGCCAACGGCGCCGTTCCGGTCACGGTGATCGGCGTGACAACGGTTGCAGTGGCTGCAATCGATGCCGACTGGCCCTGCGCCGCACCAGCGGCAGCGACCAGCGCGATCAGCGCGGTGAGGTGGCGGATGGATGCCATGGCTCAGATCTCCTTAGAGGCCGGTGTACGCGGCAGCCAGCACCACACTGCCAGTGTACGAGCCGGCGGCCTGCGCCACGGCTGGCACCACTCGACCACCGACGAACAGGAACAGGTTGCCCGACGCGGCCAGATTGCTGTTCACCGGAACACCACTGGTGACGGTCAGCGCCGTGGCGCCTGCGGTGACGTTGGTCGTGTTGGAGCGGATATCCCACGAATCGATTGACAGGTTGTCAGCACCGTTGACGAGGTTGCTCGGCAGCGTGAAGGTCATCGCGACCTGCGAGGTGCCGAAGCCGGTGATGCTGAAACGGCCGCTGGCCGCGTCACTGAACGGGACCGTCTTGTTGACGCCCTGGAACACGTTGCCGAAGGCAAGGTTGGCACCGCCGGTGACAACCAGCGGGGTCACGACGGTGGCCGTGGCCGACACCGTGGCCGACTGGCCATGAGCCAGCGCGGGTACCGATAGGATGGCGGCGAAGGCCGCGAGTCGAGCAATTCGCATACTGGTCCGGGAGTGGGCGGGAAAGTGGCGCGGCCACCACACCGCCCGGTGCGCCAGCCGCGGCGACTCGGCAACTTCGACCGAGTCTCAGCGTTCCCTTCCATATCGCGGATCGTGCCAGCGGCAAAACGAACCGGCTCTGTCAAAAATTATGACAGAGCCGGAGAATTCCTTGCCTGGAAGCTCGAGTGTGCAATGAATACCACAGCCAGCTTTATGTCAGGTAACCGTTTGCACCACAACGGGTTGAACTGGCGACAGGGGTCCCGTCCATCGAACTGCTGCTCAGGACGGTCGACCATCCGAGCTCAGGCACAGCGCTGGCGTTGTGCAACCTCGGTTGCGACCTGCGGTACGGAACGCGTGTGACCAGACAGCGCAGTGCACCGGTTCAGCCGATGCGCCGCTCCACGGCAGGCGGCGTGCGCTGCGGCGGCTACTCGAGCGTCTTCACTTCGCCGATCAGCTTCGTCAGGCTGGCTTTCGCGTCGCCGAAGAGCATGCTGGTGCGCTCGTCGTAGAACAACTCGTTCTCGATGCCGGCAAAGCCGGCCGACATGCCGCGCTTCATCACGATGATGTGCCGGGCATCGGTGACGTTGAGAATCGGCATCCCGAAAATCGGCGACGACGGATCGTTCTTCGCGGCGGGATTCACGACGTCGTTGGCACCGATCACCAGCGCCACGTCGGCATTCGCGAAGTCGGCGTTGATCTCGTCCATGTCGTACATGCGATCGTACGGCACGTTGGCCTCGGCCAGCAGCACATTCATGTGGCCCGGCATGCGACCCGCGACCGGGTGAATCGCATACTTCACTTCCCCACCCTTTTTCTCGATCAACTCCGCGAGTTCACGCAACGCGTGTTGACTCTGCGCCACCGCCATGCCGTAGCCGGGAACCACGATCACCTTCGAGGCATAGCCGAGCTGCACGGCTGCATCTTCGGCGGAAATGCTGCGCACGGCCAGTCCAGCCGACGATTTGGCCGTGACTGCCCCGGCGGCGCTGCCGAAGGCGCCGAAGAGCACATTCCCGAAGCTCCGGTTCATCGCCTTCGACATGATGATCGACAGAATGAACCCCGAGGCTCCATCGAGGGCGCCACAGATGATCAACACGTTGTTGCCGATGGCGAAACCGGTGGCCGCCGCGGCCAGCCCGGCATACGAATTCAGCAACGACACCACCACCGGCATGTCCGCACCGCCGATCGGCAGCACCATCGTGATGCCGATGACGAATGCGATGCCGATCATCGTGAAGAACACGGCCTGGTTCGTGGAGTCGAACAGCAGGTAGCCGAAGCACCCGATGGCCAACGCGAACAGCAGCAGATTGACCACGTTCTGCCCGCGAAACGTCACTGGACGACCGGTGATGATCTCCTGCAACTTGCCGAACGCCATGAAGCTGCCGGTCACCGTCAGGCTGCCGAACAGCACCTCGAAGCCGAGGGCGGCCATCTTCGCTGCGCCGATCGGGATGCCGCTGTGCTGCGCATGCCAGAATTCCGCCACGCCCACAAGGGTGGCAGCCAGTGCGCCGAACATGTGGCTGAAGGCAATCCGCTGTGGCATCGCCGTCATCGGCACGAACTTGCCCAGTGGATAGCCGATGATCGACCCGATGATCAGGCCGGCGATGATCCACTGATAGGTGAGGATGTCCTGATGCCAGAGCGTACCGACGATCGCGAGCAGCATGCCGATCGCCGCCATCTGCATGCCGCGCTGTGCCTCGGCCGGCTTCGTCAGTCCGCGCAGGCCGAGGATGAACAGCACCGACGCCGCCAGATAGCAGCCCTGCATGAAAAGCTCACGCATGCGGCTTCCCGTCCGGCCCGTGAGCCGGCTTCTCCGTGCGCTTGAACATGCCCAGCATGCGATCGGTGATGATGAACCCACCCACCACATTGGTGGTGGCGCAGATCACCGCGATGAAGCCGAGTATGGTCGAGACGGTGCCGAACTTTCCCCCGGCAGCCACCAGCGAGCCCACCAGCGAAATGCCGGAGATCGCGTTGGTGGCCGACATCAGAGGCGTGTGCAACAGCGGAGGCACCCGCGTGATCAGCAGATAGCCGACGAAGCCTGCCAACACGAAGACGTACAGCGAGATGATGAAGTTGCCAGTCATGTCCAATCCGATCGTGGTAAGGCTCAGCGCAGGCGAATCTGGCCGGCATGTGTGACGAGCATCGCGCCCGTGATCTCGTCGTCCGGATCGATGACGAGCGTGGTGCCATCCTTCGAGGTGAGGTGCTGCAGGAGCGTGAGGACGTTGCGACCGAACATCTGCGACGCGTGAAGCGGCTGCGTTGCCGGCAGATTGCGCGGCCCCATGATCGTCACACCGTTGACCACGACGTCCGCGCCATACTCGGTGAGCTCACAGTTTCCGCCAGTCTCCGCCGCCAGATCCACGATCACCGCGCCCGGCTTCATGCGGTGGACCATCTCGGCGGTGATCAGGCGCGGCGCGGCCCGGCCCGGAATGGCGGCCGTGGTGATCACCAGATCCTGCGAGACGATATGAGCGCCAATGGTTTGCAGCGTGCGGGCCGCCTCATCCTGCGACTGCGCCTTGGCGTAGCCACCGCGATCTTCCGCAGCGGCGGATACCACGTCGGACGTGACGAACGTCGCGCCGAGCGACTGTACCTGTTCGGCCGCTGCCGGTCGAACATCGAACGCGCTGACGACGGCGCCCAGGCGGCGCGCCGTGGCAATGGCCTGCAAGCCAGCCACACCAGCACCGATCACGAATGCCTTGCCTGGTGTCAGTGACCCGGCGGCCGTCGTCATCATCGGCAGCAACCGTGGCATCGCGGCGGCACCCAGCAGCACGGCCTTGTACCCGGCCACCGTTGCCTGTGAGCTGAGCACATCCATCGACTGCGCGCGAGTGATTCTCGGAACCCGTTCGAGCGCCAAGGTGCTCACACGCTGCGCCGCGAGACCATCGACCAGGTCACCCGCGGACTGCGCCTGCAGCAGGCAGATCAGCGTCACCTCCGCAGCGAAGAGCGACAACTCCTCCGGCAGCGGGCGTTGCACCTTGGCAATCACATCGGCACCGGCCACCGCGTCGGCGGGTGTCCTGGCGATGGACGCACCGGCAGCCAGATACGCGTCATCGGTATGGAATGCGCGGGCGCCCGCGCCGCTCTGGACGACGACGGTGGAACCAGCCTTTACCAGCTTTGCAACGTTCTCCGGCACCAAGGCGACTCGCTGCTCGCCTGCGGCACACTCGGTCAACACGGAAATACGCATGGATTGAGTCGGAATGAAGCAGCAGAACCACACAAAATACGACGTTCCGTGACCGCACGCTGCATGACAGCATGCCGAGTTTTGGTTCGAAACGGTACCGGGAGAAAGACTGCGGCCGGTCGGTGGCTCGACGAGTGGAACGGTCAGCGGCGAAAGTCATCCAACTCGTGCACGCGACCGTCGAGCGGCTCGGCGGCGAGGTCCACCAGAATCCGGGCCAGCGCCGAGCCGGTGACCGATGCCAGCTTCGCCGCACGACGTCGCGCGCCAACCATCCGGAGCACCGCGCAGAGCGCATCGCCCGAGAGTGCCCCCAACCGTTCGAGGGGACGTGCCTCCCCTCGATCATCACCGGTCACGAAGCTTGGTCGGACCACCGTGAACGGATTCGGTCCTTCCACCAGTGCGGACTCGACATGAGCGCGGACGCGAAGATACTCGTTCCCACTCGACGAAGCACCGAGCGCGGAGAGGTACACCAGACCGGCGGCGGGCGTTGCGTGGCGGGCCGCAGTGACTGCGAGCATGGTGAGTCCCTGGTCGATCGAACCCTGTGAGGCATCCGGCCCGCCCGAAGCTCGCGCGGCCCGGGCACGCGCGGCGGTGGTACCGAGCAGCAGGAACAGGCGCTCGGGTGATTCGGCTTCGAGCATCCGGTACCATCCCTCGGCTATCCATGGCGTGCGGAGCACCCGTGCACCGAGTCCAACCAGTTCGGCGGCGGCGCGATCGCCGGAGGGACTGTCCGGTCGGACATGTGCAACCACTTCATGCCCGGCGCGGACGGCAGCGCTGGCAACGTGACGCCCCACATATCCGGTTGCACCCGCGATCAGCATCTTCATTGGCTTACGACGCCCGATCGGCGGCATCCGTCAGCGGGTGTGCAGGTGCGCCCGCGAACCGCGCCAGCCACGCAGCAGTCAAAGCCCACACATGCTGTCGGCAATAGTCCACGGCGATCACATGTCCGCAGCCATCCACCCACTCCCTTTCCACCACGGGCGCGCCGCTGAAGAAAGAGGGGTGCACTTCGGCGAGGGCTGGAGGAATGCGATAGTCGTTCCGTGAGTGGATCAGCAGTGTCGGAGACTGCACATCGGCGGCCGCCAGGCGTGCATCCTGTGCCACCGCCACCAGGTCGCGAACACACCGCGGAGGGGCTGCGCCGTAGCCGAGTGACAGGGCACGTGCCGCGGGATCGAAGATTGACGCCTCGCGATCACCACCACGCAGGAACGGCGTCAGCAGGCTGATCACGTTGGCCAGCGGCGCCAGTCGTTCTGCCTTGGCCGGTGGCGTCAGATAGGGGGCGAGGAGCACCAAGGCTGGCAGTTCCGGATCTCGCGCCGCTTCGATCGTGGCGAGTGCGCCACCCATCGACAGGCCGATGAGAACGACGGAGGGGTACTCCGTCCGCAGCGCGGTGTACTCGCGGTGCACGTCGGCCCGCCACTGCGTGGCGCCACTCGACGCGAATGCCTCGAGCGTCCGGCCATGTCCGGACAGGAGCAGCGCCCGCACCGTCCATCCGTGCTCGCGATGCAGGTACTCCGCCAGGAGTCGCACGGTTTGTGGTGTATCGGCGAACCCATGGATCAGCAACGCCGCATGGGTGGCGCTCGCGCGCAAGTCGATCGGCTCAGCGCCCGGGATGATGCCAGAGGGCCCAACCGGGAGGCGCGCCACATCCGCCGCCCGCGTCCGGGCACGCCGCCACACGTACGCGCCGGCATGCGCCAGCGCGGCAGAGCTGAGAGCGATCGTGAGCACTGTGAGCATGCGGGTCAGCGGGGCTGGCGCTCTGATGCGTCGTTCTCCCCCGTCGATGCCACCTCCCCGAATGCGTCGGTCATGTCAGGTCGTGATCCTGTGGGGGGCACCGCGCAGAGGAACGAGCGCAGCCGATGAGGGATTGCTCACCGTGCGAAGATATGTACTCCTCAATAACTTGCGGCAGGGATTCCGCTCAGTCTGATGCCCCAGCGCAACAGCTCGAGCTGCGTCACGCTGTCGACCACTGCCACGCGACGCTGCGTGCGAGGGATTTCAGGCGATGCAAGTCAATACGGTGCAAGTGGTTACACTGTTCTTGCCCCGAGGCACGTGGGTGTGTTTTATGGACGAGCTTGGTTGGCGTGTATGTTGCCACCGCTCTGATCCATAGAGCTGGCAGACTATCCCACCGAACGCCTTCGTGTGAGCGCATCGCCCTTCTCGATTGCAATTCTTGGCAACGACGCGTTCCTCGCGGCAACGCCGGCGCTCCCCGTGCAGCTGATGCACGCGGCGCTCGCAGCCGGGTTCGACGCGGTCGTTCCCGCCAGCCTCGGCGATGAGCTCGTCGCCGGCGAAACGCTGCGCATTGCCCAGCTGCGCGGTCGGCGCCCCGTCGTTCAGTGTGCCTGTCCGTTCTCGCTGACCCAACTCTGCAAGCGTGAGGCCAACCTCGGGGACGTGACGATTCCGGTCGCGCCGGCGGCGGTCGCGCTGGCGCGCGCGCTTCGGCTGGACCGGACCGAGCCACAGCACATCACCTACATCGGCGCCTGTCCGGGCGCGCAGGACCCAGCCATCGATCTGCAGGTGCTGCCCGAGGCGTTTCTGCGCGGTCTCGAACGGAAGGGACTGTCACCCGCGACGCAGCCCGACGTCTTTTCCGACCGGTTGCCCCCTGATCGACGGCGCTATCTCTCGCTGCCTGGCGGCGCACCTCGGAAGGAACTCGTCGAATCCCTGCTGCGGCGCAACGTGATCACGCTCAGCGGTGGCATGAATCCACTGCTGGCCGTCGCCGATGCGCTGTTCGACGGCGGGGTGACGATGATCGATCCGGCCGGTGCATACCATTGCTCGTGCGCGGGAAGTGACGCCAGCCGCTCGGTCGCCGATGGTCGCGCGGCGATCTCGCGGCTCGAGCCGAACCGCGCGACGGCGCCGATCTTCGAGGCACCCGCCTGGCTGGATCTGCGCCCAAGCGCACCGCCAGATACGCCGGAATCGGTTGACGACCCCACGGTCGCGGCCGGCCCGGTCCCCTTCCGCGATGCCGCTCGTCTCGAGCACACCCCACTCGCGGCTGACGCTGAACGGGCCGAGACGCCGACAGGGCAATCGGATGCGTCGCGCCGCATGTATGCGCTCGGCGTGCGCACGGCACGCAAACGTTCACCACTGGCGTCGCCGGCGATGGATGCGGCGGCGGTCATCAATGACCACATCCCGCAGACGGCGTCGGCGCTGCACGCGACGCCGATCGAGCGCGAGGTCCCGCTGGCTGATCAGCACCCAGGCTTCGCCGACCAGCTGGTGAACCTCGCCCAGCCGGCGCGGCGTTCGACACCGCGGCTCGACGACTTGCTGCGCCGCGACTGATCGAGTGATCTGGCACGATTGCACCGGCGGGTCGCACCGCAGCGCGCACGCTCCGATCACATCACGCCGATCACTTTGACTTGCCGGCAGTCAGCGCTGTACGAGCGTCATCCAGTGCCGCCGACGCACTCTCAATGCGCATGATGAGGTCGGCCAGCTCACGACGCGCCAGGGTCGGATCCTTCGCACGCACCGCTTCCCCGATGGTCGGGAAGATCATCGTCGAGTACCCGTTGTCCACGTCAGCGGCATAGATCACCCCACGCACCCATGGCCGCGATCGAAGCCCTTCGGGCCTCGCCAGCCGCCGCTCCACCTGCCGCAGCGCCGAGTTCACCGCACGTTGCTGCGCGAGCGTGACGGTTCCCTTCGCGAGCACACTGTCGCGCCGGCGATTGAATTGCCGGGCGTGATCGATGAATGCGGTCCACGCAGTATCGAGTGAGGTGGCGTCCCCCGCGTTGATGGACGCCAGCGAGCGACTGGTGCGATCGATGTAGCGGCGCATGGTGTGCCCGAATTCGACGTAGTCGTATGGAACGATCTCCGCGTTCGCGAGCCGCAGCAGCATGGCAGCCGCCAGCCGCGCGGCGGCGGCATGTGCGACGTAGCCGGTATCCCCGAAGGACTCCATCCATCGCCGGGAATCGTAGGCCGAGTGATAGACGCCACCGGGGCCACCGAATCCCCAGTCGGCGTGAGGGATACCGAAGTGATTGTAGAAGCCGGCGAAGTCGGATCCGCCGCCGGGATCGCCCATCACTGGTTCGGACGTGTCAGCCACCGCATTGCGTGTGCGCCATGCGGAATAGACCGAACCATTGCCGCGCGGATCTGGCACGTCGCGCGAGAGTTCACGCGTCAGCCCGCGCAGCGACGGCGATCCGCCTGCCCCGAAATCGAAGCCCGTCGCACTCACATCGAGATTCAGGTACGCCACGCCGCCGCGCTGCAGCCGCAGAGAATCGTCTTCCACATACTCCGTCGAGCCGAGCATCCCCCATTCCTCGGCGTCCCAGGTGGCAAAGACCAGCGTGCGCGCCGGTGCCTGCCCGTTCAGCGCGCGGACCACCGCGCGTGCCGACTCGAGAATACTGGTCACGCCACTGACGTTGTCACCGGCGCCAGCCCCCCATGCATCACGGTGCCCGCCGATCACGACCACTTCATCGGCGCTGGAGCGACCTTGGAGGGTGGCGGTGGTGTTGTGAATCATCTTGAACGGCACCGAATCCAGCGTCACTGACACGCGGGCGCGAACCGGCCCTGGGCCGACGTGATAGCGGAACGAAAGGCCACCCTGCCAGCCCGACGGAATCGTGGCGCCTTTGACGCCTTCGAGCAGCGACGCCGCCGTGCCGTAGGAGATCGGTACTACCGGAATGCGAGGAATCGTCATCTGCTGCACGCTCAGTCGCGACGCGGATTCGGTGGCGGCGTACCCCGGTGTTGCCGGATCGCCATAGCCGTTGAACACACTGCCACGCTGCACACCGCGCGAAGGGCGCATCGGCCCGTTCGGGTAGACATCGCCGGTCGCGAAACCGTCGTCGATCGGATCGCTGTAGATGAGCAGTGCGACCGCCCCGTGTTTTTCGGCTTCACGGGCCTTGATGCCGCGGAAGCTGCGCCCGTATCGCGCGATCACGACCTTTCCTTTCACCGACACACCCATCGAGTCGAGCTTCACATAATCTTCCACCAGGCCGTAGTTGGCGTAGACAATTTCGCCACTCGCCTCACCACCGGCGCTGTAGCCGTTCACCGTGGGATACTGCGTCAGTGACGAGACGGCATCAGCATCCAGCGCGGGCTCATCGACCGCCAGCGGCACCGGATCCGGGGACAGGCGCCACAGCTGCACGCCCGTCGCATGCGGCAGGTACACACGGTAGCTGCGTGTCTCCACGCGCAGGCCGAGTTTGCGCAGCTCGCCGTTGACGTAGTCGCGCGTGCGCTCCTGCGCGGGTGTCCCGGCGATGTGCGGTTCGCTGGACAGCGCCCGTGCGATACGGCGGGCGGAGTCGGCGGAGGGAACGGCAATCGCGCGCCGCTCGAGATCGCGCTGCAGCACGCTGGTTGCGCCGGAGAATCCGGTGAGTGGTGCCTGCGCGCAGAGCAGGGCAGGCAGCGCGGAACCGAGCAGCAGGGTGCGAAGCAAACGAAACATGGCGCGCGTGGGAGAGAGAGGCATCAGCTGGCTCGTCATGGTGTTGCATCGACCACAAGGCCGCAAGGTCGTCGCGCGCTACTGGTCCTCGCGCAGCTCCTGCAGCAGACGTTGCGCCACCAGACGCAGGGCCTGCATCCGGTCCGGGGCCGTGGCCACGCTGGGTGCGAGCGCGCTGAACTGCGCACGCATCTCATCGGCGATCATCACAGCACTTGGTTCACGCACGCCGAGTCGCTGGATCGTCATCTCCGACAATGCGCGCAATTGCGCGCGGATATCCTCGGGCAGCGCGGCCAGCTCCGCCGGATCGGCAACGGGCGTCGGGTCTTTCCGGCCGGTGCGCAGGCGCGGTGCATCCACCAGCGCGCGCAGCTCGGCCACCGTGATCACCAGGGCACCGGGACCATGCTCACGCACACCCACCACCACATTGAGCCGCTTCAGCCGCATGCAGCGGCGCAGCACGGCTTCACGCACCCTGCCGACGCCGTCCAGGCTTCCCAACCCACGCCCGGTGATGATCAGCACGTCGCCGCCGCCGCCGGCCTGCTGCTGGCGGAGCCACGACTCCACCCGCGATTCGGCCTGGGCGACGGTCGGCAGTCCGTCGCGGAGATTCAGCGTGCGAGCGGCGCCGAAGCGGAGCTCATCGAAGGCCCGCTCGATCGGAATGACCGGCGCCGCGCGCCGCTTACCGGCGCCAGGCATCACGCAGCACCACGCCATCGAGACGCTCCAGGGGCGTGACGCCGATGCGCCGCGCGAGCGTCGGCGCCATGTCGACGACGCGCACCGGGCGACTCCGCGTCACGCCGCGCGCGAATCCAGGACCATGGAACAGGATCGGCACTCGCGCATCCGCATCATTGGGCGATCCGTGCGTCGCGTAGGTCACGCCGCTCCAGTACACGTACGGTTTGGGCGAGACGAGCATCACCACGTTGAGCGTCGGCGGCAAGGCATGAATCCAGCGACGCGCGATGGCATCGCGCACCGTGTCGGCCCGGGCAAGATCACGGACCTTGTCCACGCGTGCCACACCAGGGATCTGACGGAATGCCAGCGCCATCGCCGTCAGTACCGAATCGAGCGGAACGTTCGCCCGTCGAAACGCCATCGAGTCGGCGAACACCATGCCATACTCGAAATCGAGGGCCGTCGCCGTATCCAACCCGCGGCCGGCCAGCGCGCGGAGGGTGGATGACAGCACCGGCTGGGCATCGATGCGCTGCACCGCGGTCGGTTGACCGGCAAAATGGAGTTCCGGAAGCGGCTGCACGCCGTGATCTGCAGTGAGCGCAATCACGATCTTCGACGAATCACGCACCCGAAACAGAGAATCGAGAAACATGCCAAGATACTGATCAAGACGCAGTATCTGATCATGAATCTCGCGCGAGTCCGGGCCATAGCGATGGCCCACCGCATCGGTGGTCGAGAGCGAAATCGCGAGCACATCGGTGGCAGGGCCCTTGCCGAGCGCCATCGCATCGAGACCGGCCATCGCCGCCTGCAGCGTGAGCCAGTCCATCCGCGGATCGTCTGGCACGGCGCGCACGGCTTGCGCGGTGTCGCCCGGCAGCGCGTGCGGGAACACGAAATCGCGGCCGCTGCTCTCGAGCTTCACGCTGTCCTTTTCGGCATAGTCGCTCGCACCGCGCGACAGTGTCCAGCTGGTGCCGGTCATGGCGTGAGGCAGGCGTCGCGCGTTGAAGCGCGTGAGCCAGGTGGGCAATGTGTCGGCGTACCACGTACTGGTGGTGAAGCGGCCGTCGCTGGCGTACCAGTACACCGACTGCTTCGAGCGGCCGATCGGCAGGATGGCACCACGGTCCTTTCGGCTCACCGAGAGTGCTCGTGCACGAGGATCGACCGCCGCAATCCAGTCAGTCAGTGTGGTGCCCTGAAAGCGGAAGGGCGATGCTCCTGCGCCCCCACCGCCGATCAGTGCACTGTTGTTGTCATTCACACCGGCGTTGTTTCGCACGATGCCGGTGTGCATGGGAAAGCGTCCCGACATCGTCGCCGCGTGCCCAGGCGCCGTCTCGGTGGTGGCATGATCCTGAAAGCCATTCGTGTACAGCACGCCCCCGGCCTGCAGTCGCCGCAATCCGCCGGTGAACTGGCGACCGTAGCGTGCGAAATACTCGGGGATCATCTGGTCGATCGTGAGAAACACGACCAGCGTCGGACGCGGCGCCGCGGTCGGGCGCTGCGCGCCGGCGAGCGGGGCAGCGGCGGCGATCGCGCAGGCAAGCGCCGCGCGGCGGGGCAACGTCCAGATGCGTGTCATGCTGAAAGCTACTCGGGAACGCCGCGCGCCGATTGCCGACGCGCTGCCGTCACCCGGTGCACACGAACGCGCCTGTCACGAGCGCGTCACGCCGCGGCGGCTCCTGCGCGCAGCGCCCGGTCGAGCATCCGCACGGCGCGCCCAAGGTCATCCCGCGACGCGACCAGCGGCGGGAGTATTCGGAGCGTGTGATCGCCGGCTGAGATGATCAGCAATCCCTCGGCACGCGCGCGATCGATCACGGCACCTGCCGGCTCGGTCACGTCCACGCCCCACATGAAACCGACGCCACGCACCGCACGCACGCTGGCGTGCGTGTCCTTCAGCGCCGCCAGCTGGGCACCAAACCACGCACCGTCCTCACGCACCCGTGTCAGCAACGCAGGATCGGAGAGGCGTTCGCACACATGGTGGGCGACGTGTGTGATCAGCGGACCGCCGCCGAACGTCGTGCCGTGCTCTCCAGGCTGCAGCGCACTCGCCACCGCATCAGTGAGCAGGATCGCGCCGATCGGGAGTCCGCCCGCGAGCGGCTTGGCCAGCGTCACGATGTCTGGCGCGATCCCGGCGGCTTCATGCGCAAGGAAACACCCAGTGCGCCCCAGGCCACACTGAATCTCATCCAGGATCAGCAGGATGTTGCGCTCGCGGGTCAGTGCGCGAAGTTCGCGCAGGTACCCATGGTCCATCGGCCGCACGCCACCCTCGCCCTGCACAGGCTCGATGATCAGGGCCGCCGTGGTGTCAGCGGACAACACACTGCCGAGCTCCTCGAGATCGCGTTCGGCAATGCTGATACCGGGGGCCAGCGGCAGGAACGGCATGCGGTAGGCCGCGCGATCGGTCGCCGCGACCGACGCCAGCAAGCGCCCGTGGAAACTGCCACGCACCGCGACGATTTCGTGCTTGGCGCCACTCGCATCGATCGACCGCCCCCACCGGCGCGAAAACTTGAACGCCCCCTCCACCGCCTCTGCGCCCGAATTGCAGAAGAACACCTTGTCGGCGAAGGTGCGCGCGGTCAGGAAGTGTGCAAGCTGCTCGGCCGGTTGGTTCGTGAACAGGTTCGAGATGTGAATCAGTCCGGTGGACAGCGCCTCGGCGATGGCTGCGTTCACGCCGGCGTCGTTGTAGCCCAGCGCATTGGTCGCGATGCCGGACATACAATCGAGGTAGGCGTTGCCCGCGTCGTCGAACAGCGTGACACCGTCACCCTTGACGAGGGTGAGCGGGAATCGCTTGTAGGTGTAGGCAATGCTGCTCTGCCTGGGCGGCGCCGCGGCGGTGGTGAGAGGCACACCACCGGTCGACGCGTCAGCGAGCGAAGGCATCATCGGTGTCATCAGAGCCGCATTCATACCAGTACTCCTGCAAGAGTGATCACAGTTCCGCCTGTCTCCTGAGCCAGTGCGCGCAGGGCACCGATTCTCACGCGAGGCACACCATGCGCCAACGCCGCCAGTGCCGCGTCGAGCTTGGCGGCCATCCCACCACGCGCCACCCCGGATCGAATCAGCTGTCGGGCGGCATCGCCGTCGAGCTGGCCCACGGGCGCACCATCGACCAGGACGCCGTCGACGTCACTGATCAGCAACAGTTCAGAGGCTCCGATCGCGACCGCAATGGCGGCGGCGGCGTCATCACCGTTGACGTTCAACATGCCGTCACCGCTCGACTCGCGATCACGCGCCAGCGGCGAGACGACGGGGCAGAATCCGCCGGCCAGGAGATGACGGAGTAACGCAGGATTCATGGTATCCGGCGTGCCGACCTCGCCCATCGTCGCACGGGCGATGGCCACTGCGGTCAGCATGCCGGCATCCTCGCCGGAGAGCCCGACTGCTGGAACGCCTGCTCCCACCAGCGTCGCCACCAGCCGCTGATTCGCGCTGCCGGAGAGGGCCATGCGCAGCAGCGCCAGATCCTCCACGGCGGTGACGCGCTTGCCGTCGACGAACGCCGACTCCCGTCCGAACGCCTTCTGCAGCGCTGAGACTTCGTCACCGCCACCATGCACGATGACCAGTGCCGGAGACGCCGCCCACGCGGCCGCGAGTGTCGCCGGCAATGCCGCATCCGACTGCACACGGCCACCGAGCTTGATCACGCGCGTCACAGCGTCAATCCCGCCGTCTCATCCAGCTCACACACCAGATTCGCATTCTGGATCGCCTGACCGGCCGCCCCCTTCACCAGATTGTCGATCGCCACCAGGATCTGCAGCATCGGGGTCCGCGTCTGTGCCAGCGATGTGACATGGATCAGCGCCATGTTCGTGCGCACCACATCGCGCAGCCGGGGCGGTGACGACGAGATCTGCACGAACGGCTCCACCGCGTAGTGCGTGCGGAAGAGCGTGGCCGGATCGGCCAGAGGTTCCCGCAGCGTGACAGTTATGGTGGCGAGAATACCGCGTACCACCGGCAGCAGGTGTGGCGTGAACAGGAGGTCGACATCGGCGCCGCATGCGTCGAGCGTCGCGCGCATTTCGTGGAGATGACGGTGCGTGTTGCCCACACCGTACGCCCGGAAGTCTTCGGCCACCTCGCCGTAGAGCAGGTCTGGGCGCGGGGAATTGCCGGCACCGGAGACGCCGCTGGCCGCATCGACCACCACCGCGGCGCCCGGCAGCAGCAGATCGCGGGCAACCAGTGGCAGCAGGCCAAGGAGCGTCGCAGTCGGGTAGCAGCCCGGATTGGCGACCACCTCTGCCGACCGGATGGCATCGCGATTCAGCTCGGGCAAGCCGTACGGCACATCGAGCGTTGACCCGGTCGCCTCGGGCTGCCCGGGCCGCAGATCGCTCGAGAGATCGATCACCTTCGCACCCGCCGCGTGCGCCCTGTCGACCCACTGCGCCGACGCGCCGTGTGGCAACGCCGAGAACACGACTGCCGCGTCACCCAACACGATGGCATCCGCGGCCGCCAGCGTCAGCGCTCGGCCGGGCAGTCGCAACACCTCCCCGGCGCGCGAGTGCGCTCCGGCAAACACCAGCTCGAAATGCGGGTGCCGCTCGACCAGCATGCAGAGCTCCTGCCCCGCATACCCACTGGCCCCTAGCACGCCGACAGGGAGTTTATGCATATTGAATGCATATTCTTTCATCGAACCCCCGTCAATGCCCAGCCGAGGCTTGGTCCGGGAATGTTGTCACCCAGAAGGGCGAGGTCGGCATATGGCCAACAAGCGAGAGCGGCATCTGGCGATCCACGAAATCGTGGAAACTGCCTCGGTTCAGAGTCAGGACGAGCTCCGGAAACTGCTCCGGCAGCGTGGCTGGGATGTGACCCAGTCCACCCTCTCGCGAGACCTGCACGAGCTGCGTCTGGCACGCATTCCGACTGATGACGGCGTGCGCTACGCCTTCACCGACGGTGGCGTCGCCACCATGGACGACGACCGGGGCGCCCTCGACCATCTCCTCCCGCAGCTCTTCGACAAGGTCGATGGCACGGGCGAGCTGGTGGTGCTCCACACGGTCACCGGTGGAGCCCAGCCGGTCGCCGCCGCAATCGACAGCGAGGCCTGGCCGGACGTCCTTGGCACCATTGCCGGCGACGACACGATTCTGCTCGTCTGCCGATCCGTCGAAGCACGGGCACGCGTCATCCGACGCATCTCGATCCTCGCCGGCGACCGCACCTGACCCATCGGAGGCACCGAGCGACAACCCTTGTGGCTCGGTCGTAATCTTGCGAACTTATGCAGTGAATCTGCATAAAATTTCACTTTGGAGTTGTATATGGCGCATACCATCGCCCTCGCCTACTCGGGCGGACTCGATACGTCGATCATCGTTCCCTGGCTGAAGGAGCACTACCCCGGTTCCCGGGTCATCTGCGTTGCCGCCGATATCGGCCAGGACGACCTGGGCGGTGTGCGTGAGAAGGCCATCGCCTCGGGCGCCGAAGACTGCGTGGTGGTGGACCTGAAGGAGGAATTCGTCCGCGACTTCATCTTTCCGATGCTGCGCGCCGGCGCGATCTACAACCGGAAGTACCTGCTCGGCACATCCATCGCCCGCCCGCTGATCGCGCGCTCTCAGGTCGAGGTGGCGCGACGCTTTGGTGCGGATGCGCTGGCGCACGGCTGCACCGGCAAGGGCAACGACCAGGTCCGGTTCGAGCTCACGTACATGACGTTTGCACCGGACCTCGAAGTCATCGCACCATGGCGCATCTGGAACATCCGGTCACGCGAGGATGCGATCGCCTACGCCAAGGCGAAGAATGTGCCGATCGTGGCGACGGTCGAGAAGATTTATTCGCGTGACGCGAATCTCTTCCACCTCTCGCACGAGGGCGGCGGGCTCGAGGATCCGAACTGGGAGCCGGTCGAGGACATGTTCGTGCTCACCACGTCGCCGGAAGCCGCGCCCGACGCGCCGGAGTACGTCACGATCGGATTCGAAGCCGGCACGCCAGTCAGCGTCAACGGTGAAAAGCTCGGGCCGTTCGATCTGCTCACCGCGTTGAATGCGTTTGGCGCGCGCAACGGTGTGGGCCGGATCGACCTCGTGGAAGATCGTCTGGTCGGCATGAAGAGTCGCGGTGTCTACGAAACGCCGGGTGGCACGTTGCTGTACGCTGCACACTCCGAGCTCGAGCAGCTGATCCTCGACCGCCGCACGCTGGCCGCCAAGGATCTCATTGCCCCGCGCTACGCCGATCTGGTGTACGAAGGCCGCTGGTGGACCACCGAGCGCGACGCCTACGACGCATTCGTGAACGTCACGCAGGAGCGCATTTCCGGCACCGTCACGCTCAAGCTGTACAAGGGCAACGTGATCGTGGCCGGCCGCCAGAGTGCACACGCCATCTACGACGAGCGCTTCGTGACGTTCGGTGAGGACAATGTGTACCAGCAAGCCGACGCTGGTGGCTTCATCCGCTTGTACGGCCTGCCGTACCGTGTGCGCGCGCTGAAGGATGCGGAGATGGGGTTTGTGCCGTCGTGGGGAACCGCCGGTCCGACCGAAGCATCGCCGAGGCCGACGCCGACGACTGCGGACGCCTGAGGTGAGTGACGGAGCGACCCACAAGCTGTGGGGGGGCCGGTTCGCTGGCGGCCCCTCCGCGATTCTCGATGCCGTGAACCGATCGATCACGGTCGACTTCCGTCTGTGGCCGTTCGATATCCGGCTGTCGCGCGCCTGGGCAATGGGGTTGTGGCACGGCGGCGTCCTGACGCGCGAGGAGAGCGAGCGCATGGACGCGGGCCTGGTGGCGGTCGCGTCCGATTTCGAGCATGGCGCACAGCCGTTGCCGAGCGACGAAGACGTGCACACCATGATCGACCGCCTGCTGCACACGCATGTCGGCGATCTGGCATCGCGCCTGCACACGGGCCGGAGCCGCAATGATCAGGTGGCGACGGCGTCGCGGCTCTGGACGATGGATGCCATCGCACAGCTCGATGTGGGAATCCGCGAGGTGCAGCGGGTGCTGCTGGCGCATGCCGAGCGGCACCAGCACGACCTGTTGCCGGCGTATACACATCTGCAGCGTGCGCAGCCCGTCACGCTCGCGCACTGGCTGATGTCGCATTTCTGGCCGCTCTCCCGGGACCGGCAGCGGCTGGCCGACGCCGCGCGCAGCGCGAGTGTGTTGCCACTCGGGTCCGGCGCAATTGCCGGCACGGCGTTTCCGATTTCGCGCGTGTTGCTGAAGGAACAGCTGGGTTTCGCGGCGTTGTCGCAGAACAGCATCGATGCGGTGGGGGATCGCGATTTCGTCGCCGACACCCTCTACGCGCTGACGATGACCGCGACGCACCTGTCGCGCCTGGCTGAAGACCTGATCCTGTTCGGCACCAGCGAGTTTGGTTTCGTGCAGTTCGGCGACGCTTTCTCGACCGGCTCGAGCATGATGCCACAGAAGCGTAACCCGGACGCACTCGAGCTTACGCGCGGCAGCGCCGCTCGTGTGTTCTCGAGCCTCACCGCGATGGTGATGACGCTGAAAGGGTTGCCGAGCGGCTACAACAAGGATCTGCAGGACGACAAGCGCGCGCTGTTCGACGCCGTTGATGTGATGTCGCTTGTCCTGCCGGCCGTCGCCGGCGCCGTCGACGAGCTCACGTTCCGCACCGAGCGCATGAACGCGGCCGTGACATCGGTCATGATGGCGACGGACCTGGCCGACTATCTCGTACGGCGTGGCGTGACGTTTCGCGAATCGCACGGTGCGGTCGGGTCACTGGTGCGCCAGGCGGAGGAGGCGCGGGTCGAGCTGCACGCGCTGCCACTCTCGGCGTTCAAGGCGGCACATGCCGTGTTTGGTGACGACGTGCTCGACGCGCTCTCGGCGCAGGCCAGCATCGATTGCCGAGCGGTGCCCGGTGGCACTGCCGTCAGCGCCGTACGCGAGCAATTGCAGGCCGCTCACGCGGCGTTGGCGCCGGCCACGAGCATCGTGGCCGGCCCGCCGTGACGTTCTAGAACATGATCCCGACCGTCACCGGAATGAACCGGGCGGTCGAGCGGCCACCACCTACGTTGAACGTGGCGTCGTTGATCTGGTGCATGCGCGCTTCGACGAAGAGGCTGGCCCCAGTGAGTCCGAACTTCACGCCACCACCATAGTTGAAGCCGACCTTGCGCGTGCTCTCGGTTCCCTGCAGCTGCGTATCGTAGTAACCGACGCCACCGATGACGTACGGCTTGATCGGGCCGGGCAGCAGGTTCAACACACCGTTGATCGAGCCGCTGATCACCCGCGTGTCGGCGTTGTTGAACGCATTGTTGACGGCGTTGCCGAAGTTCTTGCCGCCAAAGCCGTTGTACTGCAGATCGGCGCGAAGCTGGAACGGCAGCAGGGGGAGCCCGAGCTGCACCGTGGCGAGGCCGTTGTAACCGAGATTCTGTCGGTCGTTCAGGGAACCCGACGGCGTGGTGGCCCCACCGGCGAGCCCAAAGGCGAGTTGGGCGCGTGCCGGCATCGCGGCGACCGCGAGAGCAAGACCGACGCCGGCAGCGGCTGTGCGGAGATTTGGCATGTTGGACTGGAGGAATGGGTTGGCGCACGCGCGACCGTGCGTACTGCAGACGACTACCGCCGCCATGACGCCACACCCCCACTCGCGGTTACGCGAGACTGCGCATCACGGCCTCTGCGGCGGCAATACCCCCGCGGGCGGCCCCTTCGAGCGAACTCGTATGCCCAAGCTCGGAGGCAAGGAACAGGCCGGGTACCGTGGTTGCAGGACGCACTCGGCGCGCCAGCGCCCCTGGAGGCTGCGCATACTGTGAGTACGGGACACGCCATATGGCGAGAAGTTCCGCCGATTTCGCCGCTGATTCGTTACCCATGGCGAACAGATCATTTCTGACGCGCGGGATGAGCTCGGTCTCATCGAGCACGGCAGACGCGCCGAGGACGGTGGCCGCGGTGAGTGACGAGCCGCTCGGCGCATAGCTCGGCGCGACGTTGCTGATCGTGATCGCGTGGCTCACCGTGGCATCGGGTGAAGCGTTCAGCCAGAGTGTGTTGCCGCTCAGCAGCGGCGTGGCCGAACGCAGATACACCGTCGTGCAGCCAAGGCTGGCCGCGGGAACATCGACGTGTACCCGTGCGGTCAGCGCGAGTGCTGCAATGGCTGGAGGATCACACGCGAGCACGACACACGGCGCTGGAATGCGCGCATCGCCGGCGAGAACGACACCGTCGATGCGACCGTCATCGGCCAGTGTGACGCGAGTGACGGCAGTCCCGGTGCGGAGCGAGCCTGGCGGCAGCGCAGCCGCCAGTTGGGCGGCAATGGCGCCCATGCCAGCCGCGGGCACCGTGGTGCGGCCCTGCGCCAGCATCTTGAACGTGTAGAGCAGGATCGATGCGGAGGACTCGAGTGACCGATCCAGCAGAATGCCGCCATAGAACGGCGCGAAGAAACGATGGATCGCCGACGCGCTGAATCCTCGTTGCACCAGAAACTCACGCGTGGACATCCGGTCGAATCGTGCCGTAAAACAGTCGTCGAAGGACAGGCCGGTGGCGAAGTAGCGGAGTTGCAGCATCCGGACCTTGTCGAGCAGTGACAACGATGATGCGCGCAGTGTCGGCCAGAGCAGCGATGCGTCGGCGAGTGCGTCACCAATCAGGTCGGTCGCGCCCCCCGTCATCACGATGCGAGCCGCAGGGCGAAACGACTGCAGCTGGAGCGCCGGGAGGTCGAGTGCCGCCGTCAGCGCCGGATAGGCGCTGAACAACACCTGAAACCCATGATCGATCCGGAAGCCATCCTGCAGCGTCGTTCGAACACGTCCGCCGACGTCGGATTCGCGTTCGAGGACGAGCACCCGATGCCCCGCACGCGTCAATGTTCGCGCGCAGAGCAGTCCCGCGACTCCGGCGCCCACGATGACGATGGGCTCGTGCGCACGCGTCAAGGCGTCTTCGGTGCCGTCGCTGGCGGCGGCGTGACGGGTGGCACACTGGGCGACGACACTGGCGGCGTCACAGTCGGCGCACCAGGATCCACCACTGGCGCCGGTGTCGGCGTCACGACGCCAGCGGCAGCCGGTACCGGTGCGCCAAGCACATCGATCGCCGTGACGAAGTACTCCGTCTCACCAAAGCACTCCGTTGGTACACCCTTGTGCTGTTCGTACGACAGCTTGACCTGCTTGCCGAGGGAGTTGTTGATCGACGCGGCCACCTTGTCGTCACGCACCGTGAACTTGAAGATCTCCGGCATCACGTTGGGACCGTTGGCCAGCGCCAGCTCACCCTCCCACGTCTTGCACACCCAGCCCTTGTTCGAAAGCTTCTGCACGAAACCAGCGCGCTCACCGTCGGCATACGAGAAGTTGAGCGCGACCGTGACCCAGAGCGCAAAGGCAGCCAGCGGCAGCACCACCAGGAACAGGACGGCGGTGATCTTCCACCGACCCTTGCCCTTGGGCTTCTCCGGCGCCGTCAGGGGGCCGCCGGTGCTGACGGATGGGTCGGTAGACGTGCGACTCGACTCTCTGGCCATGGATCACTCTCGGTCACGGTTAGTGGTGCTCGGGCAGCAGGCAATGTCGGCGGACCGGACGGGCTGCCACAACCCCGGCGCCCAGACTCCCGCCTGATACGGATTTCCGCCCGCACTAGATTCTCCGCCAGATCACCCGTACCGGCTTCCCCGAACCATCTCGTGCTGTGAGCATCCCCTCTGTGTTCCGCCCGCGCCGCCAGACGGTGACGGCCATGATCGGCTCGGTCCCGCTCGGGAGCAGCCATCCGATCGTCGTCCAGTCCATGACGAACACCGACACTGCGGATGTGGCCGGTACGGTGACACAGGTCCTCTCGCTGGCGCGCGCCGGCTCGCAGATCGTGCGCGTGACGGTGAACAACGAAGAGTCGGCTGCAGCCGTGCCGGAGATCGTGCACCAGCTCGCCGACCGCGGCGTCACGGTCCCGATCGTCGGGGATTTTCACTACAACGGGCATCTGCTGCTGGCAAAGTATCCGGCGTGCGCCCGCGCGCTGGCCAAGTACCGCATCAATCCCGGCAATGTCGGTGGCAAGCGGCGCGACGAGAACTTCCGATCGATCGTGCAGATCGCGGTCGACAACGACAAGCCGGTGCGCATCGGCGTGAATTGGGGCTCGCTCGATCAGGACCTGTTGACGCAGATGATGGACGACAACGCTGCCTCGGCAACACCGGCCACGGCGCATGACGTGTACGTGGAAGCGATGCTGGCGAGCGCACTCCGGTCCGCCGAACTGGCCGAAGAGGTTGGCCTGGCACACAACAGGATCGTGATCTCGGCGAAGGTCTCGCTGGTGCCTGATCTGGTGGACGTGTATCGCCGGCTTGCCGCGCGCTGTGATTATCCGCTGCACGTCGGATTGACCGAGGCGGGACTGGGCATGAAGGGGATGGTGGCGAGTGCCGCCGGACTGTCGCTGCTGCTGAGCGAGGGCATCGGCGATACGATCCGTGTCTCTCTCACACCGAAGCCAGGCGGCGATCGGGCGGAAGAGGTGCACGTCGCGCAGCAGATCCTGCAGTCCCTCGGGCTGCGCAGCTTTGCGCCGCAGGTGACGGCCTGTCCCGGCTGCGGTCGCACCACGTCCACGTTCTTTCAGAGCATGGCCGAGGATATCCAGAACTATCTGCGCGACCAGATGCCGGTGTGGCGCGGAAAGCATCCCGGTGTCGAGGAGATGCGCGTGGCGGTGATGGGCTGCGTCGTGAACGGCCCCGGTGAGTCGAAGCACGCCAACATCGGCATCTCGCTGCCGGGCACGGCGGAAGAGCCGAAGGCGCCGGTCTACGTGGATGGTGCGCTGCGTGTGACGCTCAAGGGCGATCGCATCGTGCCCGAGTTTCTCGAACTCCTCGATGCGTATGTCGCACAGACCTATCCGGAGCCAGCGGCGGCCGGCGTCGCGAACTGAGCGTCAGCTCACGGCAGATGCGTCTCCCACCGGTGCTGCTTCCAGTTCCAGCACCATCGCTTCCAGTTCGGCCATGATCGGCGCGGTGTAGCCGACCGCCTGAAGTCGTGCAACGACTGCGCGATACCAGTGCAGCGTGCCATCCCGATCGGCGCCACCGCGATTCCAGACGGTGCTCGGCTCGATTGTGCGACACAGATCGGCAAGGATGGTGCCTGCGTTGTGCAGGTTGTGCGCGGCACACACCCAGCGCGCATCGTCCGACGCCGTCACCAGACGCGACAGGTAATCTTCCTTCACATCGTCCTTGCTCATCTCGATGCCGTCGTCATCAACACGACGACGTGTCACGGCCAACACGGTCTGCAGGACGTCATCGCCGAACTTCGCCCCGATCCGATCGGTGAGATCCTCGGCGGTGTAGCCATCACGCACCGAGTCCTCGATCACATCGTGCAGGACGCCGGCAACGATGGTGGTCTCGTCACACCGATAATGCGTCAGAATGAGCGCCACGTTCGCCGCGTGGGTCACGTACGGCATGCGCAGTCCTTTGCGCACCTGCGTGTCGTGGTGCTTGGCAGCAAAGGCGAGTGCGTGGTTGATGCGGTCGGAGTATCCGCGCATGAAAGGCCTGTGGCCAGAGAGCAGGAGTGGAGCGTCGCGACGCTGGAAGCTACTGTCGGTCAACCGAAGTTCGTAGTGCAGCCGGTCGATGCCTTGGTCAGACCGTGAGGTCGACACACTGCGCTCTCACCGCGCCTGCGAGAGCAGAGCAGCCAACCGCAGGTCGAGCAGCAGGAGCGCTGCGCCCTGGATGCCGACACCCAGCCCTGCACCGACCAGTCCCCGCGATTTCGCCAGCCGCCAGCCACACACGCCGAGCGTGATGCCAACGGCGATGTACCCCACATCGAGCCCGCAGTTGAACCAGAGGAACCGATCGAGACTCGTCACCCCGTCGTAGTCGCGGAGTGACAAGCTGGGCCGCGCCGCGAGCGCGAGGATACAATCAATGGCGCCCCACGCCCCACTCTGGATCGCGAAGTGGCGCAGCAGCGGAACGTCCAGACGCTGCACGCGCCAGAAGGCCCAGCAACACACTGCCGTGACGAGGCTCGCTCCCCCCCACAGCAACAGGCGGGCGAGGTGCGCTCGCTCGAAGGCCAGCACCTGATCAGCCCACATCGGGTATCCGCCATGCGTTGCCGTTCGTCAAGGCGTGGCCGCGGGAACGGCGTCGAGTGCGCGTTGGAGTGCGGTATCGAGCGCATACTGGATCGGATCGCTGTCGTCGATGTCCGGCGCCCAGATCACGACACCGAGCGCGGACGCACCACGCGTCCGGTGAATCTCGGCGCGGGCTCGGGTCAGCCAGGCGCTCGGCGTGCTGCCGATGCGCACCACGAGCACGACGTGCGAGTCCCCGGAGCCCGCAGCCAGGGCCGGACGGACATCCTCCAGGGCGCCGGCGCGCAACGTGACGGTGTCGTCGCTCACGCGCTCGAGGAAGAATTCGCCGGTCCACGCCACACCCTGATTCCGCTCTGGCTGGACGAGGACGGCCTGGGTCGCGGTTGGGGTCGCGCGACGGCGGACGCGGGTCGTCATGCGAGCCGTCCCCTGCCGAGGCGACACGATGCGCACACTCCGCCCATCGTAGCCGAGCCGTTCGCCCATGCGCGCCGCGGTTCGGGACGCGAGTTGCGGATCGTCGCTCACGACAATCAGCGTGCGCACGTCGATCAGGAAGGGCTCGAGATCGAACGCGAGCTGGCTGAATGCGCTGGTGAGTGCCTCAGGAGTCGTCGCGTCGGTGGCGCGAATGCTGAGCAGGATCGGAACGCGCGCCTGCGATGCGACCTCACGATCATCGGCCAGGCGCGGTGACTGGACTTCGAGCAGGATTGCGATCAGCAGCGCCAGTCCGATCGCCGCCACCGCACTGGCCGTGAGCATGGCCAGCGGTGGTGCCAGTGCGTCGACACGTCGCTGCGCACGCGCGCGGGCGGAATCGCGCACGATCGCCGTCGATCGTTCGGCCGCCAGCAACGCGTTGACGGAATCCGCCACGCGCGCCGCCGCGTCCCGCTTCGCGCGCGCCGTGACGTAGCGCGCCGAATCGGCAATGAAGCGACGGGCACGCTCTTCGGCGGTCGGTCCGACACGCAGTGGTGCAACCAGGCCACCGGCGACTGGCGGTTCCAGCAGCGCGGCAATCCGCTGCAACGCGCTTCGCTCGATGGCGCGACCGTATGTCGTCACCCGACTCGAGAGTTCGAGATAGATCGGATCCACACCGCCGACGGCGTCGTATTCGTTGCGCGATCTCTCGGCATCCGCAAGTGAATCCGCCAGCGCCCGGACGCGCGCGTCCTGCTGCAGCAATGGGTCTGCCGCCAGCGCCCTCCATGATGAGGCCAGCGGGGCATTCTGCGCGCGTTCGAGTCGCGAAGAGAGCGCGGCGACCGCCAGCCGTAGCGAGTCGGGAATGACCGTGGTGGCGCCGGCTGGCGGCGGCGTTGGTTCAGCCGACACCGACGGCATCGTATCGGTTCCGACCGTCACCAAGTTGGCACTCGTATCCACGACTGACGTATCGGTCGTCGGCGCGGGGCGGAAGACGGGACGCCGCGGCGGTGATACCACGGCCAGCACACTGTCGGCGCGGAATTGCAGTCGGCGCATGCTCGCCGCCTTGCGCGCCAGATCGACGGTGTCGACTGCCGTCGGCACGCGCTGCAATGCTTCGCGCTCCGTGCGCGTGAACCAGAGCAGCAGCGCGAATGCCATCGCAAAACCAACCCCGCCGACACTCACCAGCACACCGCTGCGATGCACCAGATTGCGCGCGCGGCCTGCCATCCATCGCCCCACCGGCGACGTGGTGTAAGAATCGAGAACGGTGCTCACCAAAGGATTCTAGCGGACTGGAACTGAAGTTGGGGTAGCACGGCGCGTGTCCAGACACCGGTACAAATGCAGCGCGGCGCCCAACCGAAGTCGGGCGCCGCGTCACTGCAGTCGAGCGAAAACCTACTGAACAATGACCTTCATGATCATGTTCATCGCCTGATGCGGCGTGCAGATCACCGTGTACGTGCCAGCGGCCACGCCGCCGAACGACATGGTCCATGCTTCGCCGTCCGTCACCAGCATCTTGCCCGTCAGTTCACCCGTGCTCTCCGGCATGTTGGCCGTGATCTGTGCCGCCGAAGCGCCAGCCGTTGCAGGGTCGAACGCAACGTTGTGCGGGCCGCCCTTGACGTTCACGAACTTGATGCCGTCGCCGGCCTTGACCGTGATCTCAGCGGGCTCGAAACGATACCCCTTCTCGTCGCCGATCATGTTGACCGTGTGCGTCGTGCCCGTAGCGGCAATCGCGGCAACAGCGCCCGCCGCGGGAGCCGGCGCAGCGCCTTCGGCCGGAGCGGCAGCCGGAGCGGCAATCGCCGTGTCCGCCGGCTTCTTCTCACCACCACCGCAAGCTGCAAGCGCGAATGCACTCGTGGCGACTGCCAGAACCTTGAACTTCATGAAAAACTCCTCGTAGCCGGTTGATAAGTCGAACTGAAAACGAATGGTGCGCCGTGACACGTCGTTGATGTTTCGCGGCGGACTGCGCCGCGAAACTGCGGGAAGCATAGAGCCCCAGACGCGAAGAACAAGCCCTGCTGACGCCTGAGCCCACCCGGGAGAAGCGTGGCGACACTTTTCGAACACACGGACGGCCATTTCAGGTCCAACTCCCGGGTCGGTTGACCGCCCCGCCTTGCCCCGCTAGCCTTGCACCATGCACAGATCTGCCGCCCAGCACCACCACCACGACCATCATGGTTGCCGCCCGACGGGCGTCGTCCGGGTGTGGTGCTCCGCGTAGCTCGCGCGCTGGCACTGTGCGACGCGGCGGCCCGTCCGGTTTCTGGACGGGCCGCTGCTGTTTTTCGTCCCCATTTCGCTCCTGGCAATGCTCCGCATCGCACTACCCAACAAGGGCCGGCTCTCCGAGGACGCCCGAGAACTCTTCACCGACGCCGGACTCGAGGTCCGCGGCAGAGGTGAACGCGCCCTCACCGCATCCCTCGGCGGCGAATTCGAAGCCATCTTCGTACGCGCCGCCGACATTCCCGAGTTCGTGGCGGATGGGGCGGCGCAGGCAGGTATCACGGGAATCGACCTCGTCCGCGAATCCGGGCGAGACGTCGAGGAACTGCTCGATCTCGAGTTCGGCCGCTGTCGGCTGGTCGTCGCCGTCCGGGATGACAGCCGCATGCGCACCCTTGCCGACCTGCACGACAGGCCGCGGGTCGCCACCGTCTTCCCCCGAATCACGGCGACCTTCTTCGCGAACGCTGGCATTCCGGTCGATATCGTGCCCGTGTCCGGCGCAGCGGAAATTGCGCCGCACCTCGGCATCGCCGACATCGTGGTCGACCTCACCTCGACCGGCTCGACACTGAAGGTCAACGGGCTGCTCGAAATCGCGACCGTGCTCGAATCGTCGGCCAGAATGATCACGACCGTCACCAGCAGCGATCCGCGGCGTCCGCCGCTCGACGAGCTGGTCGATGCCCTGTCCTCGGTGCTCCGCGCCCGGAGCCGGCGCTACCTGATGGCCAACGTGCCTCGCGCTCGACTGGCGGAAGTGCAAGCCATCCTGCCCGGCATCAACGGCCCGACCGTGATCGACATCATGGACCATGGCGAAATGGTCGCCGTACACGCCGTGGTATCGGCCGCCACGATCTACCGCACCATCGGGCAGCTCAAGCAGTTGGGCGGGCAGGGGATCCTTGTCACTCGCATCGAGCGGCTGATGCCATGACCGCACCGCTGTTTCGATTTCATGGGTCGGTTGCGGCCCTCAGCCAATCAGACCGGCACACCCTCTTCGATCGCTCTACGTCGGCTGACGACGCCGTGCGACGCCAGACGGCCGAGATCATCGCCCGTGTGCAGCGTGACGGCGACGACGCACTGCGCCAGATGGCGGCGACGTTCGATGGCGCGACCCTCGACACCCTCGAAGTGCCGCGCGCGGAATGGGCACGTGCACTTGCCGACATGGCGCCGGACCTTCGTGAGGCACTCGAACGAACCGTGCGCAACGTCCGCACGGCACACACCGCGTTCCTGCCGGTCGCCGTCGAGGTGGAGACGGAGCCAGGCATCCGCATCGGCCGTCGGCCCGATCCGTTGCGTCGTGTCGGCGTCTACGCCCCTGGCGGACGCGCGACCTATCCCAGTTCGCTGATCATGGGCGTCGTGCCTGCAAAGGTCGCGGGCGTGCACGAAGTCATCGTCTGCTCGCCAGCATCCTCCTCGGGTCGACCCTCAGACGTCGTGCTGGCGGCCGCAGAGCTGGCTGGCGCCGATCGGTTGTTCGCGATCGGCGGCGCTGGTGCGATCGCAGCGCTGGCGTACGGCACGGCGTCGGTGCCACGCGTCGATCGCGTGGTTGGTCCCGGCAACGCCTGGGTGGCCGAAGCCAAGCTGCAATGCGCCGGCGCGGTGGCGATCGATTCACCGGCCGGGCCGAGCGAACTTCTCGTCATTGCCGACGAGACGGCGAATCCGACGGTCATCGCGCGGGAGATGCTGGCTCAGGCGGAACATGATCCCCGTGCCGCCGTGGTGTGCCTGACGATCGGCGCATCGACGGGGCAGGCTGTTCACGCGGCCATCGAGGCTCTGCTGCCGTCGAGCGAGCGGGCGGGCATCATCCGGGAGTCCTTCGCCTTTGCCGGCGCGGTGTTGCAGTGCGAGTCACTCGCGGAGGCCGTGAGTTTTGCCAATGAGTGGGCCGCCGAGCACCTGCTGCTCGCGCTGGTGCCGGAAGCACTCGACGCGGCGTTCGCTGCACTGCGTGGTGCCGGCACAGTGTTCCTCGGAGAGCCGTCCAGTGTTGCCTTCGGCGACTACATGACCGGCGCCAACCATGTGCTGCCGACCGGTGGTCTGTCGCGCTGCTACTCCGGACTCTCCACGCTCGACTTCATTCGCTGGACCTCGTGGCAGCGTGTGACGCCCGCCGCCGCCGCATCGTTGGCCGATGCGGTCGGACGATTCGCCGACCGCGAAGGATTGCCCAATCACGCCGCCGCCGCGCGGCAGTGGAGCGTCCCTACATGACCACGCCCGCCATCAATCGGCTCGCGGTCGCGCGCGCGGCCTACAACGATGTGCCGCTCTACGATCCGAAGCGCACGCCGGTGCAGCTCGATCTCACCGACAACACGAATCTCTGGGGCGTGCCGCCGCACGCCGAGCGCGCGATCCGTGAATTTGCGGCATCGACGGTCACGCGGTATCCGACGCTGTACGGTACGGAGCTGAAGGTCGCCCTGGCCACGCACGCCGGCGTCAGTCCGGACATGGTCGTCACCGGCTGCGGCTCCGACGACATCCTCGATTCGGCGATGCGCGCGTTCGGCGATGAAGGCGAGCTGGTGGCCGCCACCGATCCGACCTTCGCGATGGTGCCGATCTTCGCGAAGATGAATGCGCTCCGCTCGACCCTGGTGACCGAACTGCCTGATCACGAAGTGGATGCCGATGCGCTCATCGCCACCGGTGCGAAAGTCATCTATGTCTGCTCACCGAACAATCCGACCGGCGCGCTGGTGGCACGGCGGACGCTGGAGAAGCTGATCGATCAGGCACCAGGTGTGCTGCTGGTGGATGAGGCATATGTGGAATTCGCCGGCGTATCGAACGTCGACCTGCTGGCGCGATCGCCACGTGTGCTGCTGATCCGCACCATGTCGAAGGCTTTCGGACTCGCGGGCCTTCGGATCGGCTACGCCATCGGCGATCCGTCGCTGGTGATGGAAGTCGAGAAATCGCGCGGGCCCTACAAGGTCAACGCCTTGGCGGAACAGGTGGCCCTGACCGCGCTGCGCAAGGATGTGCAGTGGGTGGAGGAGCACATCCAGCGCGCGATCGAGAACCGCGATCGCCTGACGATCGAACTGTTGAAGCTCGACCTCGACCCGATCCCATCCAGCGCCAACTTCGTCTGCGTTCCGGTGAAGAACTGCGTGGCGGTCGGCATGGCGATGCGCGAGAAGGGGGTTGGCGTTCGCCCATTCCCGAATCTGCCTCGCGTCGGCGACGCCCTGCGGATTTCCGTCGGACCATGGCCCATGGTCGAGCAGTGCGTCAAGACGCTGGCCGCCGTGCTGAAGAAGGGCCGGAAGACGTGAGGCTCAACATCTTCGACTACGGTGCCGGCAACCTGCACTCGCTGATCAAGACACTCGAGCGGCCAGGCGTGGAGGTTCACATCGAGAGCGACCCCGCCACCGCCGTCGCTGGCGACGCGCTGGTCCTGCCTGGAGTCGGCGCCTTTCCCGCCGCGACACGCGCCCTCGGCGACACCGGGCGCCAGGTCATGCGCGATGCGGTACGGAACGGGCTGCCAACCCTGGGCATCTGCCTTGGGATGCAGGTGCTGTTCGACCGTAGCGAGGAAGGGGGCGGTGAAGGACTCGGCATCTTTGCCGGGCGAGTCGAGCGGCTGCACGCGGAACGGATTCCGCAGATCGGGTGGAACCAGCTCGAGATCGGTGCATCACGTGACCCGCTGCTCGACGCCGCCGAACTCCGCATCGCATACTTCGCCAACAGCTTCGTCTGTCGCGCCGAGGATCCCACGATCGTCGTGGCCTGGAGCACGCACGAACAGGACCGTTTTCCCGCCATGGTTCGCGTCGATCGATGCACTGGTGTGCAGTTTCATCCCGAAAAGAGCAGCACGGCTGGCGTGAGTTTCGTGCACGCGTGGCTGCGCGAGGTGCAAGCATGATCGTCATTCCCGCCGTCGACCTGCGCGACGGCGCCTGCGTGCAGCTGGTCGGGGGCGAGTACGCCGCCGAGCGCATCCGATTGCCCGACCCCATCGCCGTTGCGCTCGACTGGGAGGCGAAGGGGTTCCAGGCGCTGCACATCGTTGATCTCGATGCGGCGACGGGTCGCGGCAACAACCGACGGGTCATCGAGCGCCTGCTGGACCGCACCGATCTCACGGTGCAGGTGGGCGGTGGCGTACGCGACCGCGATACCATCAGTTGGCTGATCGAGGCGGGTGCCACCTACGTGGTCGTCGGCACTCGCGCGCTCGAGGACGAGGCGTGGCTGATCGAGATGGCGGATGAGTTTCCCGACCAGCTGGTGGTTGCCGCCGATGTGCGCGAACGGAAGATCGTGACGCACGGCTGGACCCGCACCATGCACCTCGACATCGATGAAGCGATGGAGCGGCTGTCGCGGCTGCCACTGGCCGGCGTCCTCGTCACCGCGGTGCACAAGGAAGGCCTGATGCAGGGGGCCGATCTGGCATTGATGGAAGACGTGGCCGATGCCACGCACCTGCCGGTCATTGCCAGTGGCGGCATCGCCAGCGACGTGGATCTACGCCTGCTCGAGGACCGCGGTGTGTCGGCGGCGGTCCTCGGCATGGCGCTCTATACCGGTGCGCTCGATGCGCGCGCCATTGCCGAGGAATTCCGCGCATGAGTACCGTCGTCCGCGAAACGAAGGAGACGCAGATCCGCGTCGTGCTGACCCCGGGGACGGGTGTGGCGACGGTCGATACCACGCGCCCGTTTCTCGATCACATGCTGGTCACGTTCGCGAAGTACAGCGGACTCGATCTCGACGTGCGGGCGCGTGGGGATCTGCCGCATCACCTGATCGAGGACGTGGCGATTTGCATCGGCGCGGCGGTTGCCGCGGCGGTGCCGGCCACCGCCGCGCGGTACGCGGATCGGACGATCCCGATGGACGATGCGCTGGTGCACTGCGCGCTCGATCTGGGTGGGCGACCGTACTATCGCGGCAAGCTGCCGGTGGCCATCTGGGAACACTGGATGCGGTCGTTCTCGGACAACGCGAAGGCAACGCTGCACCTGCGGGTGATCCGCGGCACCGACGAGCACCACGTGGTGGAAGCCGCCTTCAAGGCGCTCGGACTGGCGGTGCGCGATGCCTTCGTCGAAACCGGCGCCGTCTTCAGCACCAAGGGCAGCGTGGCCGTCCAGGTGTCGGAGTGATGGCATCGTGCTGACACGCAGGCTGATCGTCTGCCTTGATGTGACGGGCGGGCGGGTGGTGAAAGGCGTGAACTTCGTCGGGTTGCGCGACGTGGGTGACCCGGTCGCGCTGGCCACCCGCTATGAAGCCGAAGGTGCCGACGAGATCACCTTTCTCGACATCTCGGCCAGCGCCGAGGATCGCGCGACGCTGCTCGACGTGGCCCGACGGACGGCCGAGCGGCTCTTCATTCCACTCACCATCGGCGGGGGAGTACGCACCGCGGACGACGTCGGCCGGGCATTGCGCGCCGGTGCCGACAAGGTCTCGCTCAACTCGGCCATGGTGGCTGATCCAACGGTGCTCACCGCCTGCGCCGATCGGTTCGGCGCGCAGTGCGTCGTTGCCAGCATCGACGCCAGATTGGACCCTGACGGGACCTGGCGGGTCTGGACGCACGGCGGTCGGACGCGTACCGAGCTCGAAGCGGTCGCCTGGGCCGCGGAATGTGTGTCACGCGGCGCCGGTGAGGTGCTGCTGACGAGCATCGATCGCGACGGGGCGCGAACGGGGTACGACCTCCCGCTCATGCGCGCCGTCTCGAATGCCGTCACGGCGCCGGTGATCGCCAGCGGTGGGGCAGGAGGTGCCGCCCACATCGTCGAGGTGCTGGCGGAAGGTCACGCGGATGCCGCGCTGGTTGCCGGCATCCTGCACGACAACCTGACGACCGTCGGGGCTCTCAAGGATGCCATGCGGGCATCGGGACTGGTGGTGCGATGAGCAGTGCGTTGTTGCAGGCGGTGACCGAGCTGGCCCGGCTTGCCGGCGATGAGGCGAATCGCTTCTTCCGCCACGACATCGCGGTGGAGATCAAGGGAGATGGCTCGCCCGTCACCGCCGCCGACCGTGCCGCCGAAACCGTCGCCCGCGACTGGATTCGCGCCCGCTTTCCAAACGACGGCATCCTCGGCGAGGAATTCGGGCTCGAGAAGCCGGATGCGGTACGACGGTGGGTGCTGGATCCGATCGACGGCACCAAGAGCTTCATCCACGGCGTGCCATTGTGGGGCACACTGGTCGCCGTCGTCGAAGACGAGCGCGTGCTGGCGGGCGCCGTGTATGCGCCACCGACGCGTGAACTCGTCGCGGCCGCTGCCGGCGAAGGCGCCTGGTTCAACGGCGAACGCACGTTCGTGTCACGGACTGCGTCGCTGGATGCGGCAACGCTGCTCACCACCGACGATCGGTTTCCGGGGCGGCCAGCGCGTCGCTCGCGCTGGGATGCCTTGGCGTCGGCATCGCGTATCGTGCGAACGTGGGGGGATTGTTATGGGTATCTGTTGCTGGCGACGGGGCGCGCGGACATCATGGTCGATGATCTCATGAATCCCTGGGACGCGGCCGCCGTGCAGGTCGTCATCGAGGAAGCAGGAGGCCGGTTCACCGATTTCCGCGGACGCCCCACCGCGTTCGGCGGTGACAGCATTGCCACCAACGCGGCGCTCGACAGCGCCGTCCGCGATATCCTCTGCCCGGGTGGTGACCCAGGTCTCGATGCTTGATCTCGCACTGCTCGACTTTGCGAAGGGAACCGGGCTTGTCTCGGTGGTCGCACAGGACGCCACCACTGGGGACGTGCTGATGGTGGCCTTCGCCGACCGCACGGCACTCGAAGCGACACTCCGCACGGGTGAGATGCACTACCACTCGCGGACGCGCGGGTTGTGGCACAAGGGTGGTACCAGCGGCAACGTGCAGCGAGTGGTCTCGCTGGCAATGGATTGTGACCGCGACGCAATCCTCGCACGTGTCGTGCCGGCTGGCCCCGCCTGCCACACCGGTGCCATCACCTGTTTCACGACTCCCGGCGTGACGCCGCCACCGGCCGACGCATTCGCCGTGCTCGATGCCACGATCGAGGCACGCGCGGCCGAAGCTCCAGCGACCGGAATCAGGAGCAGCTACACGCGCAAACTTCTCGACGACCGCAACCTGCGGCTGAAGAAGATCGGTGAGGAGGCAGCGGAGCTGGTATTGGCGTGTGCCGACGAGGATCCGGAGCGCGCCACCAGCGAGGCAGCCGATCTGCTCTATCACACGATGGTGGCGCTCAAGGCGATCGGCATCCGGCTTGGTGACGTGCGCGAGGAGCTGTCGCGGCGTGGAGTTCAGGGTGGCAGCGTATCGGGAAATGACGCCGTGTAGCTGATCCGCCACCCACCCCTCGTCTTGGCGAACACCCGTTCCGGGATGCCCACCGACACTTTGCCCTGATTGATCCCGCGGTAGCGATACATCCCATGCACCACGCCGGGAACGAGCGGCGCCACGCGCATCTCACGCACGATCAGCGTGTCCGGCCACGACGGAGTGCTGTCGGTGCGCGCGGGCCACTCGATCCAGCCCCGCTGCACGCCGCGAAGGCCACCGCGCGTGAGCCCAGGCGCTTGCAGATACGTGGGCAGGTCGCATCGTCGGTCCGGAAGGCATCGCGTGGCCTCGTCGTGGAATGGAAGGTGGCCGCCGACCGTGACGGTTCGGAGTTCAGAACGGCGCCAATCGCGCTGCCGTGATCCGTCGCGGGTCACCGATGTAGGCCATCGTGATGCCCGTCAGGTACTGCCGTGACACGCGCTGAATATCCTCGGGCGTCACCTTGCGCAGCTCATCCACGAAGCTCGAGGCCAGGCGGTAGTCGCCGCGATACAGCTGCGAGCGCGCGAGGAATGTTGCCTGATCCGAGTTGGTCTCGTTGTCGAGGAAGAACTCGGTGATGAACTGCTGGACCAGCAGTCGCAGTCCCTCTGGATCGATCAGGCCGCGCTTCATCGACTCCAGTTCGCGGCGCATGATGCCAAGCACCGAGTCCGGGGCGGTGGTCGTCACGTAGAGGCCCGGCGCCGTCACGGCGCGATCGACGAACGGTGCGTTGACGGCGTAGGTCAGGTTCCGCTTCACGCGCACTTCGGTGAAGAGCCGTCCACCAAGCGCCGCCATCGCGATGCGCATCGGCTGGTAGTCGCGGCTGTCGGCACGCGGACCAACCCAGTAGCCCTGCAGATAGTTCGTCGGCAGCGATCGTGCGATGACATGGAGCGTGCTGGCGCGCGGCGACGGCGTCAGCGGCGGTGCCCACTTGAACTCGCCGCGAGGCAACGTGCCGAGCGTGGCGCGAATCATCGCCTCGAGCCTGGCGCGTGGAATGTCGCCCACCACCACCAGCAGCATGCGCGAGGTGACCATCTGCGTCTTCTGCCACCCACGCAGGTCGGCGAGGGTCAGCGCACGAAGGGTTGCCTCGCTGCCGAGCGGCGACGTGCCGTACGGATGACCGGCAAAGGCCACGCTGTCCGAGAACGAGTTCAGCAGCGCTTCGGGGTCGTCCCCGCGTTGCCGCACTCCGCTGATGATGGCCGAACGGACCGTTTCCACTTCCCCGGAATCGAGCCGCGGCTGCATGATGCGATCGGCGAAAATGGCGAACGTCGAATCGAACGCGGTGACCGTGCTGCGCACCCCCACCATCGTCCAGTCGATCGAGGGCGAGGCGACGATGGCGCTGCCGAGCCGCGCCATCTTTCGCTCGAGGACCTCGCGGGGATACTTCCGCGTACCGCGCTCCGAGGCTTCGAGAAGCAGCAGTTCGAGACCCGCTTTCGGCAGCGGAACCTGCGAGACTCCGCCAAGCAGATAGAGGTTGGCAGCGACCACTTCGTTCGCCGTCACGCGCCGGTGAATCACGCGCAACCCGTTCACTTCGAATGCGGTGGTCGCGGAATCGGCGGCGCGCTGTGACTGTGCCGGTTGCGAGGCCAGCGAGAGCGCAAACAGGGTGGCGACGCCACACGACACGACATGTCTCATGGCAGCACCTTGGCGCCTTTCACCGGACCGACGAGGTCGGCTTCCGTCAGGCGAAATCGGGCGCGGTCCTGCTTGCTCAGCAGCACGCCAGTCACGCTCGGCTTTCCAACGATGAATCGGGCCGCATAGCGCTGGAGGTCGGCCGGTGTCTGTCGCGCCATGTTGTCCACGTACCCCAGAAAGTAGTCGAGATCTGCCACCGCCCACCAGAAGCCTACCGTGTGCGTCAGTTCGGACGTCTTCTCGAGCCCGAACTGATTGTCTGTCCCGCGTTGAGCCTTCACCGACTCGAGCTCACTGGCCGAGAAGTAGCCCGGGTCGTCGAGCTTTTCGATCTCACGCCACAGCGCGGCCAGCGCATCCTTCAGTCGCTCTGGCGTCGTCTGCCCGCTGATGGTGATCGGACCCACCTGATCGAGCGTGTAGTAGTTGACGCCGACGGCGGTCCAGAGTCCGCTGTCAGTCAGCAAGCGCTGGAACCTCGACCCCTTCGTGTTCAGCGCGTCGGAGAACACGTCCGCAGCATAGGTGCTGGCACGGTCGCGGCGCACACTGGGGCCTTGCCACTGAATGAGCACAGTGACCGCGCCGACGTCCGCTTCCTTGATGATGGCCGACGAGCCGGTCAACGCCGGAATCGGTGGAATCGGGTCGACCTGAAACGGGTCGGGACCGCGGGGCCAGTCGCCAAGCACCGAGTCGGCGTACGCAAAGATCTGTGCCGGATTGATGTCGCCAGTCACGATCAGCGCCATGTTGTTCGGCACGTAGTAGCGCCCCTGAATGAACCGCATCTTCTCCGGTGTCACGGAGCTGAGGATGTCGCGGTTGCCGATGGTGTTCTTGCGGCTCGAGTTCCCGGGATACAGCGCTGCGCCGAGACCCTGCATGATCTCAAAACCTGGCGAGGCCTCGTTGCGATCGTACTCGCCGAGCACCACCTGCTTCTCCTGCGTCAGCTCCTCGGGCAGAAAGAGCGGGCCGCGCACCGCGTCAGCGATCAGCGCCATGCCGCCGCGCACACTGTCCGACGGCAGGCTGAGATAGTAGTTGACGCGTTCCTCCTGCGTCGTGCCGTTGTATCGCGCACCCAGCTCCGCCGCACGCTGCCCGAACGCCTCGGCGTTGGGATAGGCCTTGCTCGCCTTGAAGAACATGTGCTCGTACATGTGCGCCAGGCCTTCGTACTCCGGGCGCTGCGTGAAGGCGCCATTCTTGACGTTCAGCTCGACCGTGGCAATGGGGATGCCGTGGTTCTCGACCGCGATCACCTCGAGTCCGTTCCGCAGGACCGAGCGCTTGATGACCTTCTCGAGTTCGGCGCGCTGAGCCTGCACCGTCGACGTCAGCGTGAGGATCGCAAGACAGAATGGCGCCGCGAAGCGCGTACGGCGTGATCGGATTCGGGTCACGGAACGTCGGTTGGAAGTCTGGCGGCGCGCAGGCAGGAACTGGCATGCGACGATGGGAGCGTGTTGTTTGGAGCAATGACGACTGTAACCACCCGTGGTACCACAGCGGTGCCGGCTTCGGCACTCGACGGCGTCGCCCGCCGTCTCGCTGCGGCGCGTCTGCGGCGCAACACCCCACTGGCGCCGTACACCACGTTTCGGATCGGGGGTCCCGCCGATCTCCTGTACGATGCAGACACGGCCGACGATCTGGCAGATGCCATCGACGCCGCCGAGGCCAATGGCATCGACTGGTTCGTGCTGGGACTCGGCGCCAACATTCTGGTCGGCGACGGCGGATATCGGGGCCTGGTCATCCGGAATTGCGCCAGGCACGTCGTCTGGCACCCGGACGGTCGATGCGTGGCCGAAAGCGGCACGGTCATGGCCGACCTGATCCGGGCGGCGGTGGCGGCGGGGTGGTCGGGGCTGGAGCACTATGTCGGAATCCCCAGCACGGTCGGCGGTGCGATCTGGCAGAACCTCCACTTTCTGTCGCCGGCGCCAGAGCGCGAGCGCACGATGTTCATCGCCGAGGTCTTCGATCGCTGTCGGATCAGGAAGGAAAGCGGCGAGCGCTCGATCGTGGACGCGGAGTACGTCGGCTTCGGCTATGACGACACGGTGTTTCATCATACGAGGGACGTGGTGCTCGATGTGACGTTCCGGCTGACGCCCGGCGACAGCGGCGTCATGCACCGTATCCTCCAGGAGAATCTGAGCTGGCGCGGCGCCCGGCATCCGTGGCTGGAGCATCACCCGAGCGCCGGCTCGATCTTCAAGAAGATCGAAGGCATCGGGGCCGGCCGGCTGGTGGATCAGTGCGGACTGAAGGGGTTCCGGGTCGGCGACGCCCAGATCTCGCACATGCACGCCAACATCATGGTCAACCTGGGCCATGCCACGGCGGCAGATGTCCGCGCGCTGGTCTCGCACGCTCAGACGACAGTTTTCGAGAAGTTCGGCCACCGGCTCGAACCAGAAATCGGCTTCATCGGCGCCTTCGAATAGCGCCGCGGCCTGGCCTCGCGCGTGCCGCCGCGCAGCGGCCCGCGCCAGAGCCATCTGGGCGCGAAGCCCCGGCTGGCGTGCATGCCATGCGGTTTGCCGTTGGCCAGCCGGATCGCGATCGTCGCTCACTTCCCGCGACGCGTCAGGCCACGCCGGGTGAACCGGTCGCGCCGTTCTGCCACAGGCGCACCCGGTTTATTCACTCGTGTACGAATTACTTTAATTCGTACACTAAGCAAAATAGTTCTCACACGAGTGATTTGAAGACGATGGAGGATATGGTACTTAGCGTGCGCAGTTGTATTGTTACGCGAACGTACCATTGCTCCGACCTGCGGAAATACATCACGGTCACCGCGGGCTCCGAAGCAAGGATTGCCAGTCTCGCGAGGCGATGCCTCGCACGCCAGGAGGGGCACCCTGTCCACTCAGAGCCATGCGCCGTTTCTGGCGGCGAAGGGTGAGTCGCCGGCCGATGCGCCCGGCGCGCTCCTGGAGCGAGTGGCGACGCTCTGGCTGCTCCAGCTCCGCGCCGCGCTCGCCCCGCTCGAACTGACGCCAGCGCAGTTCCGCCTGCTGGTGGCCGTCGCGTGGCTGAACGCCAAGGGGGTGGGCGTTCGCCAGTCCGATGTCTCAAGTCACGCCAACGCGGATCCTGTGATGACGTCGGAGGTGCTGCGGACCCTCGAATCGCGGGGGCTGGTACAGCGAGCACCGCACCCGACTGACGGCCGAGCGAAAGCGATCACGCTGACGGAGCCGGGAGGTGCGCTGGTGGATCGCGCCATTCGACTGGTTGACGTCGTCGAGTCGAGATTTTTCGATGAGGGGGCGGCCGAGTTCGGCCCATTGGCCAAGGCGCTGAAGAAGGGCGGCCGGGGCACCGGAGCGCGATCGCGCTGAATCTTTCTTTTTTGTCGCTTACTGCCGCGACAGTGGCTTATTGTTGGCTCGTTGAAGATACAATAACGATCCGGAATTCGATGCCGTGTGTCCTGCGCTAGGCAATGCCCTCGGCGACCCAGCGTTTCCACTCCGCCTCGTTGTCACCACCGATGGTCAGCTTGCTGCCGTTGCGAACCAACGGCTGGACGAGCATCAGTGGCTCGTCGACCAGCATCCCCAACCAGCGATCGGGACCATATCTGGCGGGTCCGAGTCCGAGATCCAGAAACCGACGGCTGGTCCGGTCCACCAGCGCTTCGATCCCGAATTTCTGGGCAAACCGCTGTAGTTCACCCTTCGAGGCACCGCGCTCAGCGAGGTCGACGAAATGCACGGCGATCCGTCGCTCGGCAAAGAAGCGTTCGGCTTTGCGGGTGCCGGTGCTCTTCCGTGTCCCAAAAATCTGAACGGGCATCACTCTCCAGCCGGCGCGGGAATCATTTTCGCGCGTTGTGGCTTTGATATCTTCTGGTGTGCGGCAGAGGGATCACGCCCCTCACCTCTCTGCCGATGCCGCAGGTGTGGCATCCGACAGAATCAATGTAGAACCTTCAGACCCGGATGACAGGCATCTCATCGTTCCGTGCGCCCTGGTTCGCCCGCAATCCGCATCTGCAGACGTTGTGGGGAAAGTTCATCCAACCAGAACCGCCGGTCGTCGCCACTCGTGAGGTCTGGCAGACGCCCGATGGTGATCACGTCGTGGTCGTCCGGTCGCATCCGGACAAGCGCGATGTGCCGCGCTTCGTGCTGTTCCATGGACTCGAGGGCACCGAACGTTCTCACTACGTACCGTCGTTGTTTCGGGCGGTGACGGCGCGGGGCTGGGCCGCAGATCTCATGCTGTGGCGGTCCTGTGGCGGCGCAAACAATCAGGCGGCGCGGTTCTATCACTCAGGCGAAACGGACGACGCCTCCTGGTTCCTCCACCGTCTGGCGGAGCTGTACCCCTTGGCCCCCCTGGTGGCGTGCGGTGTGTCGCTCGGCGGAAATGTCCTGACCAAGCTGATTGGCGATCCCACGCTGTCGCTGCCGACGAATCTTCGCGCGGCCGCCGGCATCTCCGTTCCGTTCGATCTGGAACGGGGGTCACGGTTCATCAGTCAGGGGGCGTCGGCCCTGTATCAGAAATGGTTCCTGCGTACCCTGCTGGCAAAGGTGCAGGAAAAGGCGACGCGGTATCCCGATCGCTTTCCCAGTCGTGCGCGAATTGCGCAGATCAAGTCGCTGTGGGAGTTCGATGACCTCATCACCGGACCACTGCACGGCTTCGAGGGCGCGTCGGATTACTACAGCAGGTCGAGCGCCAAGCACTATGTGCAGGGAGCACGAATTCCGTTGCTGCTGCTCAGCGCGGCCGACGACCCGTTCCTTCCGCGCGATGTGCTGGACGAGGTGCGCGAGCGTGTCCGGACGAACCCGCTGGTGCACCCCGAGTTCGTCTCGCACGGTGGCCATGTGGGATTCGTGACTGGCGCCGCGCCGATGCGGGCGCGATCGTACCTTGCTGAACGTGTGCCGGCATTTCTTGCGCAGTTCGTGGAACAGGCGGATCCGGCACCCGCATCATCGAGCGTCCTGTCGCGCTGACATCGCGCATCGCCGCCCTGCTCACCGCGGCCTGACGCCGCATCGCTCTGGATTCCGTCAATGTCACCCCGCCTCCCCGTCTCGCACCTCGCGCTCGCATTGTCGGCGCTCCTCTCTGCCGCCTGTACCTCCTCGGCGGTGCAACAGGGACGCGGTCAGGATGAGCATCTGTCGCACGCCGGCGAGCAGGCCGACCAGCCTTCAGGCATGGTGCAGCCGGACGACGCAACACTGCCGGCTGGCGCGACCACGGTTGCGGCGCGACTCGCCTCCTCGCCGCGGCATGGTGAATACGTCATGATCGCCCGCACCAAGGGTGGCACCGACTCGCTCCGAGCGTGGGTGGTGTATCCGCAGCGCCGCGACAAGGCGCCGGTCGTAATCGTCATTCACGAGATCTACGGTGTCAGCACATGGATTCGGGGCGTTGCCGATCAACTGGCGGCCGACGGCTACATCGCCATCGCGCCAGACCTGATCACGGGCAAGTACACCCTCGCCGCCGGCGACACGCTCGCACAGGCGCAGGCCTCGGCGTTGATCCGGACACTGGTGCCTGCCGACGTACAGCGGGACCTGACAGCGACGGCGGAGTATGGGATGTCGCTGCCCGCGGCGCAGCAACGGTTTGGTGTGGTCGGGTTCTGCTGGGGGGGCTCGACGTCGTTCAACACTGCAGTCAGTGCCCACGCCAAGCTGCGAGGGGCAATCGTGTATTATGGCGGGTCACCGGCGATCGCTGAGTTGGCGAAGGTGCGTGCTCCTGTGCTTGGCTTGTACGGCGAGAACGACGCGCGGGTGAACGCAACGATTCCCGCCGCTGACTCGACGATGAAGGCCCTCGGCAAGGCGTTCGAGCCGGTCATTCTGGCGGGCGCAGGCCATGGCTTTCTGCGGCAGCAGGATGGACAGAACGGTGCCAACATGACCGCGTCCCGAGCCGCGTGGCCGAAGACCCTCGCGTTCTTTCAGAAGACGCTCGGCCGTTGAGCCGTCACCCGCGTCGCGGGCACGCGGCGCAGGTGCACGATTTTCCCTGATCACGCGTGTGATGCTGCACACGCAATTCCCGTGGGTTGACACGGCTGAGGAGTGGTGGCGTGGGTGGCTTCAGACTGTTCGACGTGGTCTTTCTGGCTGGCGTGCTGCTGAGCGTGCGCCTGATGGTATCGGGTGTCGAACGCGATCGCGGCGACGGTGAACCGGTTGTGCGATCGCGATTTGCGATGCTGGCTGGCGCGCTCACGCTGGCCGGATTTCTGGGCGCGGTCTCGATACGCCTGTCGCCGTCAGTGTTCCTCTCGAGCGCGCTGCTGCTTGGTGGCGCGATGACCGGTGCACTCAGCGCGCGGTGGCTCGTGGCACGTGCGGCGGCCCCGCCGAATGAGGACCACGAGTTCGATCCTCGCTTCGCGCTGCAGGGTGTGCCGGCGCTGGTGGTGCGTTCCATTCCCGTCAACGGCGATGGACTGGTTCAACTGTCTCCAGGATCGGACGCCCCATCGCCAATCCGTGCGCGCAGCGTGGATGGAAGCGCGATCGCCCGTGGTGAAGAGGTCGGCGTGGAACGAATCGACGGTGGCGTTGCCTTTGTGGAGGCGTGGTCTGTGATCGAAGCGCGACTCTAGTGAGTTGGAAAGGAAGTCGGTGAACACAAAAGGGCGTGGCGGCGGCAAGGCAGAAACCGGAGCAGTACCAGCCGAGGATGTCCAACGCCGCCAGTCGGGATGCCGCGGAGGCAGCCTGCAGCTTGAGGTCCGTTTCCAGTCCACCAGTGCTGCGTAGCGGAAGTATCTTGGGAGTTGGGCGTGTCGTCGACCCGGCGTTTCAGCTCCTCGCGATACCACTGGTTTCGATGCGGGTCTTGGCTGGCGCTGAGATCGATCGCCCACTTCTGGCCAAGGAAGATCGGCAAGGCTGCCCTTGCAGATCAGCAGCGGCGTTCGATTTGCGTGCGCGAGTGATTCGAGGGCAGCCAGGGCGGGGTCGTGAGCCCTGCGCGGCGGTGATGCGCGGCGTTGCAGGCAGCGGAACACAATGTGGTGACCCGGTAGCCCGTTGAACGCCGGACGGTCTGAACTGAGAACGGAGGAACGATCATGTCGGATGCCGTGTTGTTCGTTCTCGTTTTCGGCGGACTCTTCGTCTTACGGGGTGTCGCGGCGACGGTGGTCTTTCTCTGGATTCTGCCGGACGGCATTCGCTGTCCACAATGCGATGCCGAAACACTGCGGATGGAGCCGGGCCGCGTGTTGCGATTGCTCCGGAGCTTTCGTGCCAGCTGGTGCCTGGTCTGCGGCTGGCGCGGTGTTCATCGGATGACGTCGACGACTGCGACCATGAAGCCTCGTGATGCGTCGCGTAGTGCGTCAGCACCTCCGGCACGACAGCCCTGAGGCGTTCGTGGCGGCGCGGCGTATCGTCCCGCGTGGCGATTCATCCCCCCGCAGGACGCTCGGCTGGAAACATCCGAGTGGCGCTGTTCAGACGAGCTGTTGCAACGACCGGTTGCGTCCACCGCCGTAGCGACAAAACGCATTCGCCCGCATTTCGGTCAGATCGCTTGGCCGCTCGTCGAATGCGTTGCGGCCTTGCGTGATATAGTTCTGCTCAGCCGTGATGAGGCGCGCGAAGAGTTGACTGCCATCGCCGCGTGTGCGGGACAGTCTGCGAACCCGTTCCGCACTGTCGCATGGAAGACCGTGCAGTGTCGGCACCGTTTCGTTTCGCCGGAATCCGGGTGACGTGGATCTGTGCGGTGTCGTGTGCTCCATCGGCGGACGGCGAATTCGCGCGCCTCGCGTTGCGCCAGGCTGCGGTCCGCACGATGCGACGCATCGGGGTCACACGGTCCTAGCGATGTCGCACGAAGACTTCGATCCAGTCGGGGAACCCGCCGGGGATCTCCATAAAGTCATCGAAGTATACCAATCCGGCCTCCTCGAAGACCTCGATCAGGTTCGGGACATCATCAGGGCTCGGGAGCGGTCCGATGGCGATGAGTGCGCCTTCGACACGAAACTCCTCGTCGGTGAGGTTGAGGATTCGATCGATGGATTCGCGCGTGAACCCGGCGCGCTCGAAGGCGTCGCGACGGATGGCGAGGGTCGGACCCGCGGAGGGGAGGGAAAGCGGCATTGGTGTGGGAGATGGAGAGGAGCAAGTTGGGCCTGGCGTCGCGGGAGGCAAGCCGAGTTGGCGCGAGGGCTGCGTGGGTGCCCTGAACGGGTGGATGAAGGGTCCCGTGTGGGTCGACGCGCGCGGCACGCTCACCCGACAGCGGTCCGGACTTGATATGATCGAGCTAAGTCGTTGTCAGTCAACGGCTTATGCAATGCATTACTCGCCTTTCTGTGTTGTTCCACGTGAAACATCCGATAGTGTCTGGCATTGCGTTTCACGTGAAACACGGATCTGGCGGCACCAAGCTGCGGCGGGCGGAGTATATTCGCCGCAGGTCATTCTCCTCCCCCGCCGCACATCACAGTGGCCCGAGTCATAGCGATCGCGAACCAGAAGGGCGGGGTCGGCAAGACGACCACCGCCGTCAATCTCGCCGCCAGTCTGGCGGTGGCTGAACAGCGCACCCTGCTGATCGACGGTGACCCGCAGGGTAACGCCACCTCCGGCATCGGCATCTCGAGAGACGATGTCACCCAGACGACATACGATGTGCTGATCGGCGAGAGCTCGATCGCCGCCGCCAGACATCGACACGTCCAGTTTCCGGCCCTCGACGTCCTCGCGGCGACGGCCGACCTCGCCGGCGCCGAGGTGGAACTTGTCGACCGCGAGGAGCGTGAGGCGATGATGCGGAAAGCCGTCGCCAGTGTCAGGGACGACTACGACTACATCCTGATCGACTGCCCACCGTCCCTGGGGCTGATCACGGTCAACATGCTCGCCGCCGCCGATGCGCTCCTGATCCCCGTGCAGTGTGAGTACTACGCCCTTGAGGGACTCTCGCAGCTGCTCAATACCGTCCATCTCGTCCAACGCAGCGTGAACCCGGCCCTCGGGATCGACGGAGTGCTCCTGACCATGTACGACGCCAGACTGAATCTCTCCAGACAGGTCGCCACCGACGCCCGCGAATACTTCGGACCGAAGGTGTTCGAGAGCGTCATCCCCAGGAATGTGCGCCTGGCCGAAGCTCCAAGCTTCGGAAAGCCAATCATTCTGTATGACCTCGCATCCGTCGGCGCACAGGCGTACATGGCCGTAGCCAAGGAGCTCATCGCACGACACCGCGAACTGCCTGACGAGCAGCACGGATTGACCAGACGCGCCGACCACTGAGCCGCGCTCACCGCTTCTCGACTCCCGAACGCGCCCGTACGCCGACGCAAGGAATCCGCTCAATGCCACCTGAACAACCACGACGCCTGGGACGAGGACTGGAAGCACTCCTCGCCATGAAGGCTCCGGAGCCGCGTCATCAGTCCGGACCAGCCGGCGATTCGGCACAAAACGTCGGGCTTCAGCACCTCCGGCTCAGCGAAATCCGACCCAACCCGTACCAGCCACGAAAGGAGTTCAAGCTCGAGGAGCTCTCCGAGCTGCAGGCATCGCTGCGCGCATCCGGCCTGCTGCAGCCCATCACCGTGCGACCGGCGCCCAACGGAACAGGCTTCGAACTCATCGCCGGCGAACGTCGATTCCGCGCCGCGTCATCCCTCGGATGGACTGAGATCCCTGCCGTCGTTAGGACCATCGACGACAAGACGCTCCTCACGCTCGCGCTGATCGAAAACCTGCAGCGCAGCGACCTCAACCCGCTGGAAGAAGCAGAAGGCTACAAGCGCCTCGTCGACGAGTTCGCACTGTCGCACGCCCAGGTTGGTGAAGTCGTCGGGAAGGACAGATCGACGGTGACCAATCTTCTCCGCCTGCTGCAGCTCCCAGCCGCCGTCCGGCGGCTGCTCAGCGACGGTGCCATCTCTCTGGGGCACGCACGCGCCATTCTGGGCCTGAGTGATGAACGCGCAATGGTCGATCTCGCCCGAGAGGCGGCATCCGTTGGACTCAGCGTGCGCGATGTCGAACGCCGAGTGCAGGATGCGTCCGGGGCAAGGAAATCGGTCCAGAAAGCGGCCGGAAAGCCAAAGTCGACAGCTACCGGCGAAGCACGCGGAATCGAAGACCGCCTCCGCAGACACCTTCAGACCGATGTCGGCGTTCACCTGGGGAAGGGCAAACACACCAAAGGCGAACTCCGCATTCATTTCTACTCGAACGACGATCTGGCGCGCGTCCTCGAACTGATTCTGGGGTCGGATTCGACCGAGTGATTGCAGGGCCGACTCTATGCCGACGGCTGCGAAGAAGAACGGTGTAGAAAACTCAGCGATTCTACACAAATACGTAAACCATTATATGTCAATGACTTACAAGACAATTAAGGCATCGACAGCCCGGTTATCCACATTCGCCCTGCTCATCGCCGTACACCTGCTCGCTGCCTGCCGGCCCGCGGATCCACAGTCCGGCGATAGCTCCGCACCGTCTGCACCCAGTTTCAAGGTGGCCCTGCTGACGCCTGGTCCGATCTCGGATCAGGCGTGGAACGGCGGCGCATACTCGGGCCTGCAGCGCATTCGCGACTCCACCGGAGCACAGATCAGCCACATCCAGACCAAGACACCGGCAGAGTTCGATGAGAACTTCCGGCTTTATGGCGAGCAGGGCTACGCGCTCGTCATCGGACATGGCTTCGAATACCAGGACGCCGCCAAACGAGTCGCACCGGAATTCTCGAAGACCGTCTACGTGACGACCTCCGGAACCGGCACGGGACCGAACCTCGCCGGCCTGGAATTCGCTTTCGAAGACGGTGCGTATCTGGCTGGAATCGTCGCCGCTGCGACGACACGGACGGGGGTCATCGGCGCGATCGGCGGTCAGGAGATTCCTCCCGTGCGTCGGAGCTTCTACGCCTTCGAAGCCGGGGCACGATCCTTCAACCCGAAGGTCCGGGTGATCACGTCTTACGTCGGCAACTGGGATGATGCCAGCGCTGGCAAGGAGCAGGCGCTGGCCCAGATCGCGCGCGGGGCCGACGTGATCTTTCAGAACGCCGACGCTGCCGGCCTCGGGATCTTTCAGGCTGCACGCCAGTCGACAGGCGTGCGTGTATTCGGAGCGAACAGCGACCAAAATGGCGTCGCACCGGAAGTCGTCCTGGGGAGCGTGGTGATCGATCTCCCGCACGCCCTGCTCCTCGTGGCGCGCGAAGTCCGTGACGGGACGTTCACACCGCGGGTGATCTCCCTTGGCATGAAGACCGACGTCGTCCGCCTGGTGCTCAATCCGACGCTGCGCAACACGATTCCAGCGGCGGCCCTCGCCGCCGTCGACTCCGTCACGCAACAACTCATCGCTGGCACGTTCACGGCCCCTGTGCCGCCATCGGTTGCTCCGGCCAGATAGCCTCCCACCAATGCCTCTGCCCGCCGCCACCCTGGCCGAGCTCGTGCCATGGCTCGATGATCTGCTGCAGACCGACACGACACCGGACTACACCGGAGCGATGAACGGTCTGCAGATGGAACACGCGGGGCCGGTGCGACGCGTGGCCGCCGCGGTTGATGCATCACTTCGCAGCGTCCAGCACGCCGTTGAGGTCGGAGCCAACCTGCTCGTGGTGCACCACGGACTGTTCTGGGCCGGCGCCCAACCGATTCGCGGCGCGATGCACCGGAAGCTCTCACTGCTCCTGCAGCACGACATCGCAGTCTACAGCTCGCATCTGCCGCTGGACCGGCACCCCACGCTCGGCAACAACGTGCTGCTGGCGCACGCGCATGGGCTCAGCGTGTCATCCACATGGCTCCCGTACAAGGGGGTCGACATCGGTGTGGTTGCCGACACGGAAACACCCACACGCGAGCTCGCGATCCGCGCGCGCGAGTTCGGCGCGCGACACGGGCACCACACGGTGGTCACGCCGTTCACGCACGACCGCATGTCACGACGGGTTGCCGTGTGCAGCGGCGGTGGCGCCTCAGCTGAATCACTGCGCGAGGCGCGCCGCGTCGGCGCCGACACACTGCTCGTTGGCGAAGGGCCACACTTCACCGCAGTGGACGCCGAAGAACTCGATCTGGTGGTGATGTACGCGGGACACTATGCGACCGAGACACTCGGTGTGCAGGCGCTGGTACAGTTTATCGCAGAGCGGTGGCAGCTTCCGTGGTCATTCCTTCCGGCACCAACCGGACTGTGACGACCGCGGCGCCCCGACTGGCGCTCACGGCGATCTCGCGACACTTCGGTCAGGTCACTGCGCTCGACGGCGCAACCCTCACCGCAGCCAGAGGCGAAGTGCACGCGCTACTCGGAGAGAATGGCGCAGGAAAGTCCACGCTGATGAAGATCGCCTTCGGCCTCGATCAACCCGATGCCGGCACGATCGACGTCGACGGCCGACGGAGCGTCATTCGTACCCCACGCGACGCAATGGCACTCGGCATCGGTATGGTGCAGCAACACTTCGCACTGGTAGACCCCATGACCGTGGTCGAGAACGTCGCACTCGGCGGCATCGATCGATTCGATCTGGCCGCCACCGCGGCCAGGATCAGACGACTCGGTGCCGAGTCCGGGCTCGCGCTCGATCCCGACGCGCGCGTCAGCTCGCTGTCCGTCGGCGCGCAGCAGCGGCTGGAGATCATCAAGGCCCTCGCACGCAACGCACAGGTCCTGATCCTCGATGAGCCAACGGCCGTGCTCTCGCCCACGGAAGCGAAGGACCTGCTCGACTGGACCCGACGATTCGCGGACGCTGGTGGTACAGTCATCCTCATCGCGCACAAGCTGCGTGAGATTCTGCGCATCGCCGATCGGGTGACGGTGCTGCGGCGAGGCAAGACCGTGCTGACAGCAGCAGCCAGCGACGTCACGGAGCTGCTGCTTGCCGAGGCAATGCTTGGGGCAACACGCACCGCCGCGCCGGTATCGCAAGCGAAAGCGCCACACGCGTCAGACGGTCAACCGGTGCTGGCACTCGTGAACGTGGCTGCCATGGATGATTTTGGCGTCGCACGAATCACGAACGCAACGCTCACGGTGCACGGCGGTGAAATCGTCGGAATCGCCGCGATTGAAGGCGCTGGGCAACGGGAATTGTTGCGTGTGCTGGCCGGTCGACTGGCGCCGTCGCAGGGTACGGCCACGCTACCCGACGCTGTGGGGTTCGTGCCCGAAGACCGGCACCGTGATGCCCTCGTACTCGATGCGACGCTGACCGAGAATCTGGCGCTCCGCGGCGCGGCACGGCGACGCGGACTGATGCCCTGGAAGACACTCGACGACTCTACCCAGGCGTTGCTCCGCGATCGCGACGTTCGCGCGGCGAACGAACACGTCGCCGTGCGAACACTCTCCGGCGGCAATCAGCAGAAGTTCGTGCTCGGACGGGAGCTCGCCGCTACGCCCGCAGCGCTCGTCATTGAAAACCCGACGCGCGGACTCGATATCCGTGCCACGGCCGACGTGCATGCGGCACTCCGCGCTGCCCGGGATGCCGGAACGGCGGTGGTGGTCTACTCCAGTGACCTCGATGAAGTACTGCTCCTGGCCGATCGCGTGCTGGTGGTCGCGGCAGGCGGTGTGAGGGATGTTGGCACCGATCGCGACACGGTTGGCCTGGCGATGCTCGACGCGAGCCCGTGATGCCCGCGTCGATGCGCGTGACGCGCCTGTTGCTCGAGCCAGTGCTGGCCATCATGCTCTCGCTGGTTGCGCTGGCCGTGCTGCTCGCCGTGAGCGGCTACTCGGTGCCGGCGGCACTGAGCGCGCTCTGGCATGGCGCGTTCGGTTCCTGGGCCGTACTCGCTTCGGGAACGCTGGTGCGCGCGACGCCGCTCCTCTTCGCCGGACTCGCGGTTGCCGTGGCATTCCGCGCCGGAATCCTCAACATCGGCGCCGAAGGGCAACTCCTGGCCGGCGCAGCGGCGGCGACGGCGGTCGCAGTCACGGTTTCCCCGCAGCTCGGGCTCGCAGGTGCGGGGCTCGCGCTGGTGGCCGGTGTCGCCGCCGGGGGCCTTTGGGCAGGGATCGCGGCCTTCCTTCGCCAACAGTTCGGCGTCCTCGAAGTCATCAGCACCATCATGCTGAATGTGATCATGCTGCACCTCACCGGCCTGCTGGTACGAGGCCCGCTGCAGGAGCCCACCGCGACGTTTCCACAGTCGGCGCTGATCGACCAGGCACTCCGTCTGCCGCGCCTCGTCCCGGGAACCCGACTGCATGCCGGCGTTGTCCTCGCCGTGTGCAGCGCACTCCTTGTGTGGTGGTTCCTCCGCAGTACGGCGCGCGGATTCCGCCTGCGGATGACCGGTGCCAACCCGCGCGCCGCAGCGAGCGCAGGTGGAATTCACGTTGCACGAGTCGCGACATCGGCGTTCATCGCCAGTGGTGCGATCGCGGGTCTGGGCGGGGCGGTGGAGGTCACCGGGGTGACCTTTGCCCTGTATGAGAACCTCTCGCCCGGGTATGGCTACACGGCGATCGCGGTGGCGCTGCTGGCGCGGCTGAACCCGATGGCAGCGATCGGCTCGGCAGTGGTATTCGGTGCGCTGGAAGCGGGGGCGGCGGCGATGCAGCGAGATGCGCAGGTGCCCGCCGGGATGGTCGGCGTGGCCGAGGCGTGCGTGATTTTGGTGTTACTGGCGTCGGAATGGATTGGAGCGCGGGCCGGTCGCATCTCAACTTTGTTCTGGGGGGGCCCCCCACCCACACAGCACTCGGTCACCCCCTCGGCGGCTGTCGATCCGGCATGAACACACTCGCCGATTTTCTCGACGCCTCCGTTCGGAGCGCGACCCCGTTGCTGCTCGCCGCCATCGGCGAAACGGTCTCCGAACGCAGCGGCGTGATCAACGTCGGACTCGAAGGCACAATCATCGTCGGCTGTCTCGCCGGGCTCGCCGCAGCGACAGTCGTCGGACCTACCGGCGCTCTCGTGGTCGCCGGAATGGCCGGGCTTGCTCTGGCACTCGTGTTTGCGGTTGTCGCAATCTGGATCGGTGCAGATCAGATCATCACCGGGACCGCCATCACCATGCTGGGACTCGGGCTCACCGGCACGCTGTACCGGGTGCTCTACGGCGACTCGGGTTCAGCGCTCTCCACGCCAACCCTCGCACCACTGGGCATTCCCCTGCTCCAGGATCTTCCGCTCATCGGGCACGCCCTGTTCCGACAACCGTTGCCGGCATACTTGGCCACGGCTCTGGTGCCGGCCGTGTGGTGGTGGCTCAACCGGACGCACTCCGGACTCGCGATCCGCGCGACCGGCGAGAATCCCGCGGCGGCGCGGTCGTCAGGCATATCGCCTCGCCGAGTTCAGACCATCGCCGTACTGTTCGGCGGACTCTGTGGCGGCCTCGCCGGTGGCACTCTGGTACTGGCACAGGTCGGCACGTTTGCCGAGGGGATGTCGGCGGGTCGAGGGTTCATTGCGATCGCGATAGTCGCACTCGGTCGATGGAGTCCTGTTGGTGCTGCCATGGCGGCACTGTTCTTCGGGATGGCCAGCGCGCTGCAGTTTCTTTTTCAAGCGCTCGATCTGAACCTTCCCTATCAGATCTTTCTGGCACTTCCGTACTTGCTGACCTTGCTCGCCCTGGCGCTGGCAAAGGGCCGGTATCGAGCCCCGGCGGCGCTGGGTGCTCGCGTCAGAGTCGTCGAGCTTGCCTGAGACGCCGCGCACGAGCCCCCGCAGGCCTCTTCAGCACCCGGTGTAGGCGCTCGACCAGCGAAGCGACCAGATGCCTCCAGTGGTTCGCTGCAGCATCTGGATTCGTGAGCCATCCCCGAAATCGAGTCCGAGAAAGACCGACGGGCGCGGAGCACCATGCAGCTGCACGACGGCAAGCAGCTCCACGGCGACCAGATCGTCCTCTGTCGCGTACTGCGTACTCCGCCACACGGCACTGTACGGCACGACCTTCGGCGGTCGCTCGAGGACGAGAATCGTGCGTTCGACCCGCGGCGACGCTTCCATGTTCAGCCGACGCTCGACTACCGCCACCACCGCATCCACTTCACCAGGAAAACGCATGCGATACGCGCGGCTGACGCTGAACGGCACCCGTCGCAGCACGCCCGCACTATCGAGCGGCAGCAGCGACGCCGCACGATTGATGGCGATGACGAGCTCTGCCGAGTCGCTGCGCGACAGGCTGCCTATCGAGTCGGAGCGGACCGGTTCGGCAACGCCGGCCTGCAGCGCGAGTTTCCAGCTCTGCGGGCTCCCGCCGGCAGAGTCTCGGAGCGGCACGACCGGCCACGCATCGCACCCTTCGCCCATCTCAGGCTGCGATGCCGGCAGGAATGCACCGACCGTTGCCGTGGCGACCTTTCCGCTCGGTGCGAACAGATCGACGAGCGCTGGTGCCGCTGTCGGTGGCAGGATGGCATTCGCCGGCGCGGGGACACTGTCATCCAGCACCGGGGGCAGAATGACCTGTGCCACGCCGCCTTCGCCGGGGACGTAGATCGCGGACCCGTCGAAGGCGTCCCATTTGGCAACCAGCGCTGTCGGGGCAGAGTCGACAGTTGGGGTGCTGTCGCGCCGTGCCTGGCGCCCGGTCGTCGCTCTCGGCTCTGGCGCGTCCTTGGCGCAGGCGACGGCTACGACCGAAAGCAGCGCGAACCAGGGGATGGTAGCCCGCGCCGACTGCCGCACGCCACGACGCAGGACCGGATCAGGGGGCGACATGAGGACAAACATACGGGAGACGGATCGTCGAGCAACGTGATGCTGATCCGGTCGCGCCCGATTACCGTACCGGTCGCAGCTGTCCACCCCCTCACACACGAGGTTTCGTGACTGACATCTCGCCAGCAGGCAGACCCGCCGGGACCGGTACGTCGTCGAAATGGCTCGGGGCAATCGGACTGCACCGGCCAGAGCTCCGAGCCTGGGCGATGTACGACTTCGGCATTTCCGGGATGCAGACGATCATCATGACGGCCGTCTTTCCGATCTTCTTCGTGAAGGTCGCGGCCGCCGAGATGAACCCGGAGCGCGCGTCAGCGTGGTGGGGCTACGTCAACACGATCGGGGCGGTGCTGATCGCGGTGCTCGCCCCGGTCCTTGGCGCGCTGGCGGACTTCAAGGCGGCGAAAAAGAAGTTCCTGGTGGCGTTCATGCTGCTCGGCGCCGGCGCCACAGCGGCGATGTTCTTCGTGCAGCGTGGCGACATGGTGTTGGCGTCGATCACGTTCATCATCTCGCTGGCTGGCGCAACCGGCAGCATGACGTTCTACGAAGCGCTGCTGCCGCATATCGCCGACGAGTCGGAGATCGACCGGGTCTCCACCGCCGGCTACGCGCTCGGCTACGTTGGCGGCGGCCTCCTGCTCGCGCTGGCGCTGGCCGTGATTCAGAAGCCTGGTCTGCTGGGGTTGCCGCACGGTGATGGACTGTCGCCCGCCCAGGCGACATTGCCTGTACGCCTGAGCTTTCTCGCCGTCGCAGCGTGGTGGGTGGCGTTCGCGATCCCCGTTCTCCGTGCCGTGGCCGAACCACCGCGACTGCTCGAACTGGACGAAGCGACGCGCACCGCTCCGATCCGGGCCTCGATCCATCGGCTTGCCTCTACGCTGCGCGAGCTGCGCGACTACAAGCAGGCGTTTCTGATGATGCTGGCATTTACGATCTACAACGATGGCATCCAGACGATCATCAAGATGGCCAGTGTGTATGGCACCGAACTGAACATCGATCAGGGACAGTTGATCGCTGCGATTCTGCTGGTGCAGTTCATCGGCATTCCGGCAGCGTTCGCCTTTGGCGGCCTGGCGGGAAGGCTCGGTGCCAAGCGCTCGATTTTCATCGGCCTGCTGGTGTACACCGGGATCTGCATCTTCGGCTACTTCTTGCGCACGGCGCGGGACTTCTGGATTCTCGCGATCGTGGTCGGACTGGTGCAGGGCGGGACACAGGCCCTGAGCCGTTCGCTCTTCGCCACGCTGGTGCCGAAGCACAAGAGCGGCGAGTTCTTCGGGTTCTTCAGTGTGTTCGAGAAGTTCGGCGGCATTCTCGGTCCTCTGGCCTTCGCCGTCGCCGCACAGCTGGCCGGGAGCAGCCGCGTCGCCATTCTGTCGGTGATCGTGTTCTTCGTGCTCGGCGCCTGGCTGCTCACGATGGTGGACGAGAAGGCCGGTGCGGCCGCCGCGCGCGCAGCGGACGAGGCAACACTGCGGGCCGAGAGCAGTGCCGGCTGACGGCGATACGCTGAGCTATCGGCTGCTGACGGGAATCGCACGACTGGCGGTGCGATGGTACTATCGTGCCGTTGAATTCGATGGTGCAGATCGGATTCCCGTCGCCGGCCCGACCTTGCTGGTGGTCAACCATCCGAATGAACTGATGGATGCGATCTTCGCCGGCCTGATCGCACCGCGACAGCTGACGTTCACGGGCAAGGCGACGCTGTTCGAGCATCCACTCGTCGGCGCATTCCTTCGGCATATGCGCGTGGTTCCGTTGCGCCGTTCGCAGGACGAGCAGAAACACGACAGGCGCAGGGCACCGGATGCCGCGCGCAACACCGATGCGTTCGCCGCGATCCATTCCGCGCTGTCGGCGGGACAGATGGTGCTGATCTTTCCTGAGGGTCGCAGCTGGGATGAGCCTCGACTGGCGCCGATCAAGACCGGCGCGGCGCGGATGGCGCTGTCCGCGCAGGCTGCGGGCATTCCGGCTGTCACCATCGTGCCGATCGGAATCAACTACGAGCGGAAAGACGGGCTGCGCTCGCGTGTGCTGGTCGAGGTTGGCGATCCGATCCGTCTCGACGAGCTCGCATCGGATGCGGCGCAAGTGGACCGCCTGACGAGCGAAATCTCGAGACGGCTGCACGCGGTCACGCTGAACTTCGACGACGATAGCGATGCTGGCGAAGTGCTCGACCTGGCGACCGTCCTCGCCGCCGCGAGCGATGAGATCCGGCCGCTCGGCGACCCCGATGCGCCGATCGCCGCCAAGGTCGCCGTGGCGCGCCGCGCCGACATCATCCGGCAGCAGCTCGACCGGGGTGAGCTCACCGCGCCGGTGGAGGAGCGGGTTCGGCACATTCAGCGCAGACTCCTCAGCCTGCGACGGACGGCCACCAGACTCGGCATCCGACTCGACGACGTTGCGCTCGACACCAGACTCCCGGCAGCGGGCCGGTTCGTCGTCCGCGAACTCGTTCTGGCGGCGGTCGGCATTCCGCTGGCACTCTGGGGACGGGTGAACCATCTGTTGCCCTTCACGATTGCACGCTGGCTCGGCGCGAAAACCTCCACCGCCCGGTCACAGCTGGCCATGCACACTATCGTGCTGGGCATGATCGTGATTCCCCTGTTCTACGCGCTGCAGACCTGGGCCGTCTGGCGACTGGCCGGACCGTGGTGGGCGAGTATCTACTTCGCGTCCCTGATTCCGAGCGCGTCGTGGGATATCCGGTACACCGAGCGGCTCCGTCAGCTGCGCCGCCGCGCGTTGGCGTGGCGGCACTTTCGCGAGGATCCCGGGCTCCAGAGCAAACTGCACCAGGAGCTGTCTGCGCTGCGGAGCGAAGCGGCCAGCATCGCGTCAGGTGCGGGGCCGGTGTAGCATGCGGGCGCGCACCGTCGCCGCTCGGCCCGGAACGGCACAGCGATCCGACAAGGCTTCCTGCCGCATCGCGCTGCCACTGCATTCTCTGCCAGCCGGAGGTGTTTGATGATCAAACAACTCGTGCTCGTCGTCGTGGCGATTCTGCTGATCGTCGCCGGCACCGCCGCCGCACGGCCGCGCCACTTTCGTGTCGAGCGCTCGATCATGATCAAGGCGCCACCGGAGCGGATCTTTCCGTTGGTCAACGACTTCAGAAACTTCGACAGCTGGTCGCCGCTCGCTGCACGCGACCCGTCGCTGCAGCGTGGCCTCTCCGGCGCGCCAAACGGCAAAGGTGCGGCATACGACTGGAGTGGTACGGCCAAAGTCGGTGCTGGCCGGATGGAGATCCTCGAATCCACGCCGGCCTCGCGAGTACTCGTGCGGCTCGACGTGCGAAGGCCATGGACGGGCCAGGACACGATGCAGTACACGCTACGGGCAATCGGTGACTCGACCAAGGTGACATGGGCCCTGTTCGGTCAGCGCATGTTTTTCGCCAGGCTCGTGGGCGTCTACTACACGATGGACGATCTGCTTGGCGGTCCGTTCGAGACCGGCCTCCGGCGAATGAAACGCGCTGCCGAGCAGGTGCCGGGTGATCGCGCAGTTACGGCGCCGGCGGGAGAAACCGTCCGACCAGATCCCAGTGCCACGCCGCGCGTCGTTCGCCGGTCCGCGGGTCCTTGAGCGGCTTGTCCTGGAGCCGATGCACCGGCAACCCCACTGACGCACCATACGCCAGCAACAGGTCGCGGTCGGTGCTCACCAGGTGCGCCATCGGTGTGCCAAACCACACATGCCGGTGCAGCCAGAGTCCGCCGTCCATCGCGTGAATCATCCCGTCACGTCGCAACGCAAACTCGCGCCATTCGAGTGATGGCGTGCCGCCGGTGGATGATGCGTCAGCGCTCACTTCGCATCGAGCCAGTTGTCGCCGTCACCCGTTGCGACCACCAGCGGCACACTCAGTTCCGCGGCGTGCTCCATCTCGTGAGTCACCAGCGCACGCACGGTCTCGAGCGCAGCATCCGGCACCTCGAACACCAGTTCATCGTGCACCTGCAGCAGCATGCGCGCACCGTGACCGTCCTGCGGCAGGCGTTCGGCGATCTTCAGCATTGCAATCTTGATCAGGTCCGCCGCCGACCCCTGAAGTGGTGAATTCTGCGCCATGCGCTCGCCGAAGGCGCGGGTGTTGAAGTTTCGATCCTGCACTTCGGGAATGAATCGCTTGCGGCCGAAGATGGTCTGCACGTAGCCCTGTTCCCGCGCCAGTGCGACCTGTGAATCGAGGAACGCGCGAATCCCGGCGAAACGCTCGAAGTAGGTGGAGATGAACTCCTTCGCTTCGGCAAAGCTGACCTTCAGCTGCAGGCTCAGCGCGCGGGCGCCCTGTCCGTAGATGGTGGCGAAGTTGATCGTCTTGGCGCGTGCGCGCATGTCACCCGTCACCTCATCGACCGGGACACCGAAGATGATGCTCGCGGTCTGCTTGTGGATGTCGCCACCGGCGCGGAATGCCGTCACGAACGCCGGATCCTGTGACAGGTGCGCCAGCAGGCGCAGTTCAATCTGCGAGTAGTCGGCGGCCAGCAGCCTGGTGCCCGGCGCGGCGACGAACCCGCGGCGGATCAGCCGACCCAGTTCGCGCCGGATCGGAATGTTCTGCAGATTCGGATCCGTCGACGACAGCCGTCCGGTGCCAGCCACGGTCTGATTGAACGTCGTGTGGATCCGGCCATCTCGCGGATCGACGAGCGTCGGCAGCGAATCGATGTAGGTGCCTTCGAGCTTGAAGATCTCCCGGTACTCCATCAGCAGCGCCGGGAGCTCATTCCCCTCATCGGCCAGCTCCTGCAGCACGCTGGCGTCGGTTGAGGGTCCGGTGACGGTCTTCTTCTTCACCGGCAGGCCGAGCTTCTCGAACAGGATGACGCGCAGCTGCGGGTTCGAGTTGATGTTGAAGGTCTCGCCTGCGGACGCATAGATGAGCTGCTCCACCCGCTGACGTTCGGCCGTGAAGCGTTCCTTGAGCGACGCGAACCAGTTCAGATCGATCGCCATGCCGGCCCATTCCATGTCCGCCAGGACCGACACCAGCGGCAGTTCGATGCCGTCGAGCAGCGCGCGCGCGCCGGCCTGTTCGATCAGCGGATTGAAGTGCTCGTACAGTCGCAACGTGTAGTCGGCGTCTTCGGCCGAATACGTCGTCGCCAGATCCACAGGCACCCGATCGAAGGTCACCTGATTGCGCCCCTTGCCGGTGACTTCGTCGTACGCGATCATGCGGTGGTTGAAGATCTCGAGTGCCAGTGCATCGAGTCCGTGCGAACGCCGTCCCGGGTCGAGCACATAGCTCGCCAGCATCGAGTCGAACGCCAGCCCGCGCAGCGTGATGCCGGCCCGCCGCAGCACGAGCATGTCGTACTTGGCGTTCTGTGCGACCTTCCGCACCGACGCGTCTTCCAGCAGCGCCACCAGCGGTTGACAGGCTGCACTGTTCAGTGGCGGCAGATTCTCCGGTGCGACCGTGATCGTATGCGCCTCAGGATCGAGCAGATCGCCCTGTGCATTGGCGCTTGCCCGGACATGCAGGAACGGCAGATACCAGGCCTCGCCGGGCGCCGTCGCGATGGCAATCCCGACCACCCGCGAACGCATCGCATTGATGGGCCCGGGTGCGTCGGCGTCGAGGACCGTCTCCGTGTCGACCGCGATCGCGGAAACCTCACGGCAGCGATGCACCAGCGCCGTGAGCTGTTCGAGCGTGCTGACGGTCCGATACGCGACCGGGATGGCGGGCGCCGACTCCGCCGCGGCCACCAGATCAATCGGCGCGTCGTCGCTGCCCGTCGGCGCCGACGTACCGCTGGCGGGCCGCTCGTCGCTCAGCTGGCGAGCCAGGGATGTGAATTCCAGATCGACATACACCTGCCGAAGGATCGCTCGATTCGGCTGATGGAAACGCAGTCGATCGAGGTCGAGCGGGACGTCGCAGTCGGTTCGGATGGTGACCAGTGCCTTGGACAGGCGCGCCTCGGCCTCGTACTGCTCGAGCGCCTCACGGGGGCGCTTCTTCGTGATGTTGGCCACGTTGGCCAGAATGGCATCGAGGTCGCCGTACTCACGAATCAGCTCCTGCGCTCCTTTCTCACCGATGCCTTTCACGCCCGGCACATTGTCCGACGCATCACCCACCAGCGCCAGAAAATCGGTGGTGCGCTCCGGCGGCACACCAAGCCGCTCGCTGCCGTTCTCGACGCCGACCCAGTGTTCATCCACGCTGGCTGGACCTCCACGTCCCGGATTCAGCAACCACACACCTGGCCGCACGAGCTGATGGAAATCCTTGTCCCCGGAGACGACGACGACGTTCAGCCCGGCTTCCACGCCGAGCCGCGCCAGGGTGCCGATGACGTCGTCGGCTTCGAAGCCGTCGAGGGCGATGATGGGTGTGTCGTAGGCCGCCAGCAGCGCGCGCACGTGCTCCAGGCCGAGATCGAAATCCGCCTGCAGGTCGTCGGTGAGTTTCTCGCGCGTCGCCTTGTAGTCGGCGTACATCTCATCGCGGAACGTGGCGCCGGAATCGTGAATCCAGCACAGGTACTCCGGCCGGTGCCGCTGCACGAGTCGGTTCAGAAAGTTCGCAATGCCCCACGCGATCGACGTGTTGACGCCATGGCCGGTCTTCAACGGGCGGTTGATCAACGCGAAGAAGGCGCGGTAGATCAGCGCATAGCCATCAACCAGAAACAGGCGTGGCGCGGTGGGCTCAGTGGGAACGGACGCAGTCATGTCCCGAATCTATCCCGTGGCAGCGCGCCGTCCGCGGGCTCAGATCCGCAGCAGGAACGCCGCTGCCACCGCGACCGCGACCGTCACCCGCGCATTGTCGTCGAGTGACACGGCGGGTCGCTCGGCGGCGGCGGCAACGACTCCAAGTCCGATCGCCGGCGCCAGCGCAAAGCCCGCCAGCCACCACGCGCCAAGCGTCGCCACGACGACGCACGCGAGGCTGCCGATCAATGTCTTGCCGTCGCCTCCACGCGCGCGACGCCAGGCACCGCCGACGATCGCTGCCGATGCGTCACCCACCGCTCCAGCCCACGTGCCCGCGATCGCCGCGGGCAGCGGGGCCGCCAGGCAACAGATGGCAAAGGAAGCCAACAGCCACGTCGCACCGGTGATGCCGTGGGTGACCTCGTGTGGTCGCAACATGATGCCGACCGAGGCGTCGAACTGCGTCGCAAAGGCCGTCGATCGCCGGCGCACAAACTCCACCGCACCCGCCACGCCGAACAGCGCCAGCAGCAGCACGGCCACAGTACGCTGCGGTGCGCCATACCAGAGCACCAGCGGAATCGATGCGGTCGTGAGATGGAGCGTCTTCCGCGGCAGTTCCCGGCCACGTGCGACGCCCGGATCGATCATCGGTTCAGGCGTCGCTGCAGCGCGGACGCGAACTCGTTGGCACCATTCCCATAGAACCGCCACCGTCCGAAGCCGCTTTGATCGATGAAGATCAGGCGCAGGCGTTCACCGGAATAGTCCCAGGCCTGCAGCCGTCCACGCTGCCCGACGTTCAGATCCTGCTGCCCCTGCTGGTTCTGATCGATGATCTGATCGGGCTTCCCGAACGCAACGAAGGTGGAGCCGCGATCGGAGAGCCACCCCGCGGCGGCATCCTCCTTGTAGACCTCATTGGCGATGCGGATGCGCTGGAAGTAGTCGCGCAACGCCTCGTTCTGGGGCGTGATCGAGATCGGATCGGTTTCGCGCAGAAAAGTGGCCCAGGCTTCGGCACGCTGCTGTGGCGTCCCGGTCCTCAGCGCGCTCAAGCGACCCCCACTGGCGAAGAAGCGGAGGTATCCGATCATCTCGTCAAAGGAGGCCACCGGAAGGTCATCGCCGAAGCTGATGAGCACGGGCTGCGTCACCACATCCCCGGAACCCGCACGCCAGACCGCCGCCTGCACGATGCCAACCCCCAGCCCGGCCACCGGTATCCGTATCACGCCACTCGCGAGACTGCCGCCGCGGCTCGGCAGCGTCACACTGTCCTGCCAGAGCGCAGCGCCCTTGTCATCCCGGATCGCCACCTTGAGCGGTACGCCGGCCGGGGAGGAGTCGCGCACCTCCACGTACAGCGGAAGCTCCGTGTCGCGGCCGAGCACGATGGTACTGCGTGCATTCGCCAGCAGGTCGGGGCCGGCGCTGGTACTGGTGCGGGTGTTGACCTCGAATGCGATGATGGGCGTACTCGGCCGGCCGCCGAACCGCGGGACCTCGAAGCTGCGCTCCTGCGTACCGGAGCGGGACGTGCCGCCATCGCGCACGAGCACCGCCACCGAATAGGTGCCGGGCGGGACCAGCATCTGCTGCTGGAAGAGCACACTCTCTTCACTCCGCTGGGTCTCCTTGAAACTGGTCACCCGTATGGTCTGGTTCGACTCCGAGCGCGCGACGACGGCACCGTTCTGGCGTGCCTCGATCGCCACGTTGTAGGTCGCCTTGAACCGATCACCTTCCCGTGTGAAGGCGAACGCGATGGTCGGGAACGAGAGCGAGACGAGGACGAGGGAGCTGTCGGCCACCGGTCCGGGCAGGGCAGCGATCGCGCCGGTGAACGGCAGGGGCAGCCCGTTCGCCAGCAGCCCGAGCCCCTGGAACACCTTCAGCATGTCCGATTGCGCGGTCAGGTCGCCCCGGCGGATGGCTTGCGGAGCGTCGGCCGGTGGGCCGCCAGGGCCACCGGCCGCCGGCGGTGGGCCACCGGCGGGACGCCCCGACGCGCACGCCGCCAGCGCCGCGGTCAGCACGCCGAGCCCGAGACGCCGTCCATTTCCCCACCGCTGTGTAACGCTGTTTGCCATGACGTCCGCCGCGTTCCCGCGTAAGTAACCGGTTCAAAGTGTTCCCGCGTCGACCAAGATACGGTACCCGCCTGCCAATCCTTTCGTTGCGTAACGAGCAAACCCGTCAGGAATGACGGTCGTCACGCTTGCCGCCTTCCCGTGTCGTACGTAGGCTTACCGCGTGATCCGAGACGCAATGGTAGGAACGGTCATCGCAGAATATGCGGTGCAGGATATGGTCGGCGAAGGTGGGACCGCGATGGTGTATCGCGCCTCCCACCCCAAGCACGGCATCGTGGCACTGAAGGTCCTTCGCACCAAACTGCGAAACGACCCCACTGCCGTCACCCGGTTCGAGCGAGAAGCCGAGTTCGGCCTTCGCGTCGTGCACCCCAACGTGGTACGGACGATCGAACTCGGTGCCGCGGATGGGGTGCGGTACCTGGCGATCGAATGGGCCCCCGGTGAGTTGCTCGAGAAAGTCGCCAAGCGCACCGGTGCCTTCCCGCGTCCGCAGGTCGCCAGCATCGTGCGACAGATCGCGTCTGCGGTCGATGCCTCGCATCGACAGGGCATCGTGCACCGCGACCTGAAGCCGGAAAACCTGATGTACGACGGCGTGAACGATCGTGTTCGCCTGCTCGACTTCGGGATTGCGGCGGAACCGGATCAGGGCAACGACCAGCGCCTGACCCGCGACGGTTTCTTCGTGGGTACGCTGCTGTACGTGGCACCGGAGGCGCTGAGCGGCGTGCTGGTTGGGCCTGCCGCAGATCAATACAGCCTCGCCACGATTGCGTATTTCCTGCTTACCGGCGTGCATCCGTACACCGCGCGATCCACCCGCGACATGCTGTCGCAGCTGCTCACGCAGCCGCCCACGCCGCTGAACAAGGCCGTGCCCGGCTTGACCTTCGGTGAGGATGTGGAACGGGTCGTCATGAAAGGGTTGTCGCGTCAGCCAGGCGACCGGTATCCGGGCATCACCGATTTTGCATCGGCTCTCGAGTCGGCGTTGCTCGCGATGCCGACCGCGGCACCGAAATCAGCCGGGCTCTTTGGAAAGGTGAAGGGACTCTTCGGATCCCGGGACACCTGAACATGCCAACGCCCCCACACCGCGAGGCGCTGGTAGCGCTCCTCGCGGCTCGCTCGGCGCGCCGCGGGACATTTACGCTCGCGTCTGGCCGGGTCAGTGACTTCTATGTCGATTGCCGGCTGACGACGATGAGTCCGGACGGACTGATTTTGGTGGGGCCGCTGGCGTACGGCATGCTGCGCGAGAGCGGGTGGTCGGTGGACAGTGTCGGCGGACTGACCATGGGCGCCGACCCGGTGAGTTATGCCGTTGCCTACGCCAGCGCGCTGGCCGGGACGCCGGTGCGATGCTTTGCGGTGCGCAAGGAGGCCAAGGGGCACGGCATGGGCAAGCGGATCGAAGGCTCCTTCCAGAAGGGTGATCGGGTGGTCGTGATCGAAGACTCGATGACCACCGGCGGCAGCGCCCTCAATGCGGCGGCAGCCATCCGCGCCGAAGGGGGCGATGTAATTGGCGCCTTGACGCTCGTCGACCGTGAAGAAGGGGCCAGGGAAGCGCTCGAGGCGGCTGGAATTCCGCTGCTGGCCTTCACCACCGCCGACGAACTCAAGCGCCTCATTCCCTCGCCCTGAGTTCGTCCGCCGACAACCCTTCCGAGAGCTGACGAATCGGGCGGAAGCGGATCAGCTGCGGCAGGAACGGCGTGATCACGGCTTCGCAGAAGAAGCGATACATCCCCTCGCAGTCGTAGGTCGTCCGAAACGACGACGCAGTCAGGCCCAGCACGAGCGTCACGTGCCGTCCGAAACTTTGCGGTGAGGAGTAATCGAGGCTGGTTGCAACGTCGGCGATCGAACGCTTCGGATCCTCGAGCCGACAGGCCGCGCGCACCAGATTGGCCAGGTCGAGGTAGCGCTTCAGCGGAGGGAGTCCCCCACGCTGAAATCGGCTCATCAAGGTTCCGGGATGCATCCTGATGTGGTGCGCAATCTGTCGCACGGTGTGCACGGCGGGCTTTGCGGTGAACAGCAATTCGAAGAGTTCGAGACAGTCGCCGCCCGCCGCCACCAGCCGCTGACGCAGATCCGCAATGGCGGATTCGATGGTGAACGCACCGCGATCGGCGGTTGCGACGGTTTCGCGCAACAGATGCCAGCCGGTGGACTCACGCGCGTCGATGACGATGCGTAGTCCGCTCCGACCCAGCGAGAGCAGCGATTGCGGGTGCACCCGTTCGGTGTTGGTGACCAGCGCCATCATCGGCACGCGCGGGTGGTCGCGGAGGATGGCCGCCATTCGGATGGCGTCGCGTGGCGAGCAGCAGGACAGCGACACCAGCACTGCCGTTGCAGACTGTTCGCGCAAATCGCGTCGCACTTCATCCAGCGAGGAGCGATGCATGGTGCGGTAGAGTCCGAGCCCGGCCGCATCCACCGCGCTGCGTTCGGACGGTGTCAGAATGGTGGTGACGGGAACGGGGCTCGCCTTGCCGGCCGCGCGTGGACCTGCTCGATAGTCTGCCATGCGTATTGTTCCTCGGAGAGAGCTCGTGACGACGGCGTCGCAGCCGGTACTGCCGCCAACGTCGTTGCCGGCGTCACGACCATGTCATGCCCCGCAGGTCAGGATCGTGCCGAAAGCGCACCGGCCACCGATGCTGCCGCGGCTTCGGGAATCCGAGTACGTTCCCTGCAAGGTGGATGTGTGTCGGCCGGATGATCGCGAGACAGGTCCTTCACCGGATGTCTGCTCGAGGAAAGTCCGGGCTCCGGAGGGTGGGCTGCCAGGTAACACCTGGGCGCCGTCCTGCAGCGGGATCGCAGGAGGGTGACGGAAAGTGCCACAGAAAAGACACCGCCGTCGGCCGGCGCTTGCGCCGGATCGGGTAAGGGTGAAAAGGTGCGGTAAGAGCGCACCGCGTCACCGGCAACGGTGGCGGCAGGGTAAACCCCAGCTGGAGCAAGGCCAAATAAGCGACGAGGAACGACCCGTTCCGATCAAGACGTCGCGGGTAGGCT
>JANMHB010000164.1:0-14865 GCA_031374935.1 Gemmatimonadaceae bacterium
GCTTTCGGCGCGCGGGGTACAGACACCTGCCGTGGCGGCCGCGAACGTCACGACGGCGACACGAAGAGTGGAAGCGCCCCCGGCCCCCGTGCCGGTGCAGACGTGGAACACCGAGAGACGAGCGTACTGGACCGGCAATCGGCGCAAGAGCGCCGCCTTCGAGCTTCCGGCCGAGAACAGCGTGTCGATCTGGCTCGGCCAGGTCCGGCCGTTGCTCGTCGTGAGGTGCATCGACAAGCGCACGGAAGCGTTCGTTTTCACCGGATCCGCTCTGAGGATCGAAGCCGGAACCGAAGACCACACGGTGACCTACCGCATTGGCGCGACGACGTGCGCGTCGACACGGCACCGGAGACGACGGCATCCGGCAGCGCATACTCGTCGTAGGCCTCCGGCTCCACCACCCAGCCCAGATCGCGGAGGGCGGCCACCGTGACAGACGACGTTGGCTGCGTCGTGGCGATCAGTGACGGCGACATCAGCTCACCGCTGAACGCATCGTCGCGCCAGTGCCCCAGCACACGGAGTTGCAACGGAACGCGCCGACCTGCGAATTGCGTACTCCGCCCCAGTCGCGTGAACGCCGCCAGAGCGTTCGGTCCGACGAAGATCGGATCGGTCGCGCTGGTGTCCCCGTCAACCAGCCGCCCGAAGGCCCCGCGACCCCAGACGGTGCCGAGCCCCAGCACATGGCCAACCTCATGCTGCAGGAGGTCATCCAGCTTCTGATCGCTGAGGGCGTTGTAGTTGAAGAAATTGAGCGAGATCGTGCCCAGCAACGGCAGTCCGTTCGGACGGAGGACACACGGACCGCCCTGCCCGCCGATTCGCGGCGGCAGCGAATCGAGCTTCACCAGGACCCGCACACCGGTGATGAACTGACTCACGGGCACGGCGTTGCGACACTCGCCAACCTGCAGCTGCACGAAGTCGCCGGCTGGGGCGGACCGGATGACGCGTCGCCATTTGTTCCTTACGCGCTCCATGCTCAGCAACACCTTCAGCGGCAGCGGGCGCTGCCCATCGCCATCGACGATGTCGAGCGGAAATTCCGAGGTGCCTTGCGCCGTGAGCGTATCGCCCGAGATCGTCGCGCCGTTACTGGCGCGTACCACCACACGACCGATGCCGAGCGCGATCATGTGACCATTGCGCGCCAGCATCGTGCCCACTGGTTCGAGCACCAGGATCGTTCCGGTGGACGGGATCGCCCGACCGGCGGTGTCGATCGCCGTGAGCATGAACGGTACGCTGTCGCCTACGGCAACCACGCGCGATTCGATGCGGAGCGACAGTGACTTCAGCGGTGTCAGCCGAAGCGTCAGACGGCGCCGCGTCGTATCGCGCCCGACGATTGCCAGCAGCTCGGTACTGCCAACCTGACTCCCGCGCACACGCGCTCGGCCAACACTGACCGGTGCGATGGTGGCGATGGTCGTATCGGCCACCGCGAAACGCGGCGCCACCTCAGGCAGTGGCACCCCAGCGGCCGTCTGCACCTCAGTCGAAATCTGGAGCTCATCGACGAGCTGCGAGGTGTCAGGGGCGATCACCCGCACGCGCAGCGCGCGCGGCACCACCCGCACCGTTCGCGACCCGAGCGCACCGTCAGCCAAGGCATCGAGCTTGACCACACCGATGTTCCGCGCGCGCAGCACGCCACCGCTGGTCACCGCGCCGACACCGGAATCGGTGGTCGACCAGACGACCGCCGAGAGCGTGATCACCGCCCCGTCACGATTGAGCCCGCGGGCGGTTGCCGTCAGCGAGTCACCAACCAGTACCGAATCGGCAGCCAGTTGCACGTCGATCCGCGCCACGGCGGTCAGCGGAAGCGGCGGAGTCGAATCCGTCGCTCCCATGCCGCACGAGACCTGGACACACGCCAGCGCCCCCAGCCCGAATCGGCGGAGCGCGGCATGGCTCGGAACTGCAGAGGGCGAGGGCACCCGGGTAAGTTAGAGGCTGCCGCCCAATTGCGAACCACCGAACTGAACTGATGCCACCAGGCATCCCGACACCGCCGATGTCTGATACGAACGTCCCGCCCGAGACCCCCGCCTACGATCCTGCCGCGGTCGAAGCCACCTGGCAGCATCGCTGGGACGAACTGGGGACCAACTCCCCCGAACTCTGGCAGGGAAACGACCCGTACTACCAGCTGATGATGTTCCCCTATCCGTCGGCGGAGGGGCTCCATATCGGCAACCTGTTTGCGTTCACGGGCGCCGATATCCACGGACGGTTCCAGCGCCAGCAGGGTCGGACGGTCTTCGAGCCGATCGGATTCGACAGTTTCGGGATCCACTCCGAGAACTTCGCGATCAAGGTCGGCGCGCATCCGGCGTCACTGACCCCGAAGAACGTCGAGAACTTCCGCCGCCAGCTGCGCCGGGCTGGTCTGATGGTGGACTGGAGCAAGGAGGTCGTCACCAGCGACCCCAGCTACTACAAGTGGACGCAGTGGCTGTTTCTGCAGCTGTACAAGCAGGGCCTGGCGTACAAGAAGGCGGCGGCCGTCAACTGGTGCCCGAGCTGCAAGACCGTGCTCGCCAATGAGCAGGTCAAGGACGGGCACTGCGAGCGGTGTGACTCGCTGGTCGAGCAGCGGTTGCTCGAGCAGTGGTTCTTCCGCACCTCGCAGTACGCGCCGCGCCTGCTCGACAACATCGCGGCACTCGACTGGAGCGAAACCACCAGACAGGCGCAGCGCAATTGGATCGGCCGCAGCGAAGGCGCGCACGTCACGTTCCGAGTGGCCAACGCGCATGATGTGACCGTGTTCACCACCCGGCCCGACACGATTTTCGGGGCAACCTGGGTGGTGCTGGCCCCGGAACACCCGTTGGTCGCAGAGATCGTCGCGCCGGCGCAGCAGGCAGAAGTCAGCGCCTATCTGGAGCGCACCAAGACGCAGGACGTCGTGTCGCGGAAAGTCAGCAAGGAGAAGACCGGTGTCTTCACCGGTGCCACCGCCATCAATCCGGCCACCGGCAAGCCGATCCCGGTCTGGATCGCCGACTACGTGCTGATGGAGTACGGCACGGGTGCGGTGATGGGGGTGCCGGGACATGACGAGCGTGACTTCGAGTTTGCGCAGAAGTTTGACCTGCCGATCGTGCGCGTCGTGGCCAGTGCCGCGGAAGAAGCAGCCGCGCCGCTGACCGAGGCCTACGCGGCCAAGTCGGACACCGATCTGCTGGTGAACTCGGCGCACTTCAGCGGCATGCCGGTTCCGCAGGCAAAGAAGGCTGTCGTGGCCTGGCTGGAGGAGCGCAGCAGCGCGAAGCCGGTCGTGAACTACCGCCTGAATGACTGGTGCATCTCGCGGCAGCGCTACTGGGGTCCGCCGATCCCGATCATCTACTGCGACAGCTGTGGCCCGGTGCCGGTGCCTGAGGATCAGCTGCCCGTGGTCCTGCCGCTGATCGACGACTTCAAGCCGGATGACAGCGGCGTGTCACCACTCGCGCGGCACGACGAGTGGTATCGTGTGCCCTGTCCGTCGTGCGGCGTCATGGGGCGCCGCGAAACCGACGTCAGCGACACCTTCCTCGACAGCGCCTGGTACTTCCTCCGCTACCCCAGCGCCGATCGCAGCGATGTGGCCTTTGATCCGGCGCTGACGCAGCGGTGGCTGCCGGTGAGCACCTACATCGGCGGCAACGAACACGCCGTGCTGCACCTGCTGTACGCGCGATTCATCACGATGGTACTGCACGACGCCGGATTGATCGACTTCGAGGAGCCGTTCACGCGCTTCCGTGCCCACGGCATGATCATCCGCGAAGGCGCCAAGATGTCGAAGTCGAAGGGCAATGTGGTGAACCCCGACGAGCTGATCGATCGCTGGGGCGCCGACGCATTCCGCACCTACCTGATGTTCCTCGGCCCCTACGAGGAAGGGGGCGACTATCGCGACAGCGGCATCACCGGCGTCCGCCGCTTCCTCGATCGCATCTGGGGTTCGGTACACGAGAGCATCACGACCGGCGCCCCCGATCCGACGGTGCTGCGCAAGCTGCACGCGACCATCAAGAAGGTCGGCGGCGACATTCCGGCGCTGGGGTACAACACCGCCATCGCCGCAATGATGGAGTACGTGAACGTGCTGCGCGCCAGCGAGCGCATGGTGCATCGCGACGAAGTGCTGCCGCTGGTGCAGCTGGTCGCACCGTTCGCGCCGCACATGGCCGAGGCGTGCTGGGAGGTGCTGGGCCACACCGAGTCCATCTTCGACAGTCGCTGGCCGGCGTACGACCCGGCGCTGCTGATCGCTGACACCATCACGATCGCGATCCAGATCAGCGGCAAGACCCGCGGCACCGTGCAGGTCGGCAAGGATGCAACGCAGGACGAGGTCTACGCCGCCGCTCTTCGCGAACCCAACATCGCCAAGTTCGTGGTCACCGAGCCGAAGAAGATCATCTACGTGCCGGGTCGCTTGCTCAACATCGTGGTCTGACGGCGCGCTTCAACACCTGATCGACGTGTCAGCCCGCGACCGGGACGCTCCGGCAACCCTCGGCGCGCATCGTGGTGTCAGACCGGCGACCCGCTGACCGGCGCATGTCGCACCGGGAGCCTGAACACCGGAGACCTACATGACGACGCGCACATCCCTGTTCCGCACGGCCGCGATCCTTGGACTGCTGGCGCCAGCCACCGCGCTGTCGCAGCCGCGGCCGCCCCGGCCACCCGTCGCCCCGGAGGCACCGGAACCCGCGCGAGCGACGATCACCCTCAACGGCCGCACACTCTACCGCGACGGGGCATACCTCGGCATCACGCCGCACTACGAATCCGGCCCCGCCGACACCCTCGGACTGCTGATCCAGGATGTCGAGGAAGGCATGGCCGCCGACAAGGCCGGGATCCGTCGCGGTGACCGGCTGGTTTCCATCGATGGCGTGGATCTGCGCGTCGACCCACGCGACCTCGGCGACGATGCCGCCGTCGCATTGCCCGAGAGCCGGCTGCGTCGATTCCTCAGCAAGAAGAAGGCGGGTGACGCCGCGTCGGTGGTCGTGTACGCCGATGGCCGGACGGAAACCAAGCGCGTCAGTCTGTCGGAGTCGCCGCTCGCACGGACGTTCGGTGCCATGCGTGAACGCACCGGGCGTCGGGTGCTGGGCGTCAGTTTCTCGCAGCGTGGCTCCGCGCGCGACACCGCTGGCCTGCTGATCACCGATGTCACCAGCGGAGGTGCGGCCGACCGAGCCGGCCTGAACGAGGGTGACCGTGTCATCAGCATCGATGGCGTCGACCTTCGGGTGTCGGTCGCAGATGCCGGGTCTCCCGAAGGTGTCGAAGCGCGGATTTCACGCCTGCGGCGTGCGCTCGATGCGGCCCCGGACTCGCAGCCGGTACGCGTCGACGTGCTCTCGGAAGGCCGGCGTCGCACCGTCTCGGTCATCCCGACGCTGGAAACCGGATTCGTCTTCACCACCTCGGGGCTCGACCGGATGGCCAACGATCTCCGCGCATCGGTGCGCACCAACTTCGATTGGTCGGGGCAGCGCGAGAGCGGGGCACGCGCGCAGGCCGAAATCCAGCGCGAGATGGCTCGCGTGCAGCGCGACGCCACGCGTCAGCAGCGTGAACAGCTCAGGATGCGCTCCGATGAGATGAACGGCAGCTGGTCGCGCGACGACGGCGAAGAACAGAGTCGTGTGCGCGGCACGATTCGCGGTCGCACCAACGATGCCACGCTCATGCTCGACGGGCTCTCGCTGGCGGCCGTCGATCGCGATTTCGCGCAGCAGTTCGGCCGCGGCAGCGAGAATGGCGCACTCGTCGTCCGCACGCGCAGCGAGTGGGACCCGATCCGCGCCGGTGACGTCATCCTCGCCATCGAGGGACGATCGGTGCGCGACGGCGACAGTCTCGATCTCGCCTTCGACCGGCGTCGCGATCAACGCATCGAGATCCTGCGCAACGGGACGAAGCAGACCATCACATTGCCGCCAGCCCGCTGAGCAGGTGACGGGCGTTGCGGGCGGAGACCGTCCGCCCGCAACGCTGTCGGCCGCAGCACGTCGCGCTCAGTGCCGCACGCGGTTCCGTCCGTCTTCCTTGGCGCGGTAGAGTGCCGTGTCGGCTGCGGCCAGCAAGTCGTCCACCGACGTGATGCGTGGAGCGGGAAACAGCGACACGCCGATCGACACCGACAACGTCAGGCTGACGCCGATCCCGCCGTGAAAGCTCGTGCTCGCGATCCGCTCGCGCAGACGCTCGGCGAAGGTCACCGCACCATCCAGCGACGTTTCCGGCAGCACGATGACGAACTCCTCGCCGCCATACCGCGCCACGAAGTCGGCGCTGCGCACCGCACCACGCAGAATCTCCGCCGTCTCCTTCAACACATCGTCGCCCACCAGGTGGCCACGGGTGTCATTGACGAGCTTGAAGTGATCCAGGTCGAGCATCAGCACCGCCACCGAATGCCCATAGCGGCGCGCACGATCCAGCTCTGACGCCAGTCGGTCGGTGAGGGCGCGGCGATTGAGCACCTGTGTCAGCGGATCGGTCTGCGCCAACGCCGCCAGGCGCACATTGTCCGCCCGCGCTGTTTCCAGCAGGTGGGCACGCTGAATTGACGCCACCGCCGCCTTCACCACAGCTTCGGCGAACGACACGTCTTCATCGTCCAGCGGTGGCTCGCCGCTGCCGCGGCGGAGCAGAAAGACCCCCGCCTGCTGCCGATCGACGAAAAACGGCAGCGCGATCACGCTGCGCGTGGGCACCACCGTCCCTTCGCGGGCCCATCGCTGGCGCAGCTCCGCGAACAGCGGATGCACCAGCACATCCGGGATCAGCACCGGCCGCCCCGCTTCCAGCGCTACCCGGATTTCCGGATACTTGGTCAGGTCGAGGTGCAGATTGCGGACCGTCGGGTCATCGAATGCGGCCGGGACGACTGCCGAATTCTCTCCCGGCCGCGCCAGCACCACCGAACACCGGAACAGGCCGATGGCCCGCGCCACCCGGCGCACCAGCACATGGTAGATCTCCTCGCTCGACAGATCCGCGCTCACTTCGCGCATGATCGCCATCAGCGTGCGACCGGTCTGCGCTTCTTCACGCGCCTGCGCCAGCGCCTCCTGTGTGCTGTGCAGCTGACGTCGAGCCATGTCGAGGGCCGAGCGCGTGCGCAGGTTGGCGCCGATCCGCGCCAGCAGCTCGCCCGACCGCAGCGGCTTGCGCACCACGTCGGTGGCGCCGCTGGCCAGCGCTCGCTCCACGATCTCGTCCGGCGCACGCGTCGACGTCACCAGCACCGGGAGGTCGTGCCAGCGCAGCTCTTCCTTCATCGTCGTCAGCGCGTCGGCACCGCCGTCGTCGAGCAGTTGCGCGTCGAGCAGCAGCAGATCCGGTGCAAAGTCGCGCGCCGTCGCCACCGCCGCCGCGCACGTCAGCACGCCGCGCACGTCATACCCGTGCTCTCGCAGCACCCACGAGATGGTCTGCTGCACCGCCGGATCGCTGTCGGCGACGATGATTCGTGGCGCGGTCATCGCCGGACAGGCCTCGGCGGGCGGGAAGGGTTGGACATCGGGGGCCACACCAGGGACGGCCGGCGGTGCCGCTGCGTCACGGAGTCCGGCCGGCCCTGCCCTGTGTCACCGATCATGCATCAGGAGCACCGCCGTCGCCGGCGTCACTCTCTCCACCTGGCTCGCCATCATCGGCACCGCCGTCCTCCCCATCCTTCTCCTCCGGTACGACCCGTGCCACGGTGATCACCGAGTCGCCACCGTCCAGCGCGACCAGCTTCACGCCCTGCGCGTTGCGCCCCGTCTTGCGCACTTCGGCGGCCGACGAACGGATCAGGATCCCCTGCTTGGTGATCAGGATCATCTCGTCCTCCGGCAGCACCTCCATCAGCGCCACCACGTTGCCGGTGCGCTCGGTGCGGTTGAGCGTCAGGATGCCCTTGCCGCCGCGCTTCTGCACCCGGTATTCGGACACGTCGCTCACCTTCCCAAGGCCCTTCTCCGTCACCACCAGCAGCGTCGCATCGCGCTTGATGACCACCATGCCCACCACCAGATCTTCCGGGCGCAGTTCAATGCCCTTCACACCGGTCGTGTCGCGACCCATCTCGCGTACATCACTCTCGTGGAAGCGGCAGCTGAGCCCAAACCGCGTCGCCAGCACGATGTCATTGGTGCCCGACGTCTCCTGCACGTCGATCAGCTCATCCCCCGCCTCGATCTTGATCGCCTTGATGCCGTTGTTGCGCACGTTCGTGTAATCCGACATGCGCGACTTCTTCACCGTCCCGGCGCGCGTGCTGAAGAACAGGAAGCGTTCGTCCTCATCCGTGATCTTCTCGAGATCCTTCACCGGCACCACCGCCCGCACCCGCGTTTCCGGCGACACGTTGATCAGGTTCACCATCGGCTTGCCACGCGCCCCGGCACTCGACTGCGGAATCTCGTAGACCTTGAGCCAGTACATGCGCCCGTCGTCGGTGAACACCAGCAGGTAGTCGTGCGTGCTGCCGATGTAGAGTCGACTGACGAAATCCTCGTCCTTCAGCCCGGTGCCGGTCTTCCCGCGCCCGCCGCGACGCTGGCGCTTGTAGAGCGACACCGACGTCCGCTTCACGTAGCCGGTGTGCGAGATCGTCACGACCACATCTTCTTCGGCGATCAGGTCCTCGACGCTGAACTCTCCCTCGTCGCTCACGATCTCCGTCTTGCGCGCGTCGCCGAACGTTTCGGCCACTTCCATCAGTTCGGACTTCAGGATGATCATCCGTCGCTCGCGGCTGCCGAGGATGTCGCGCAACTCGGCGATCAGCGCGCGCACTTCCGCCAGTTCCGCTTCCAGCTTGTCGATTTCCAGGCCGGTCAGCTTGGCGAGGCGCATGTTCAGAATCGCCTCCGCCTGACGCTCGGACAGGGCGAAGCGCGTCTGCAGACTCAGGCTGGCCGTCGGCGTGTCGTCCGCTGCCCGGATGATCTTGATCACTTCGTCGATGTTGTCGACCGCGATCTTCAACCCTTCCAGGATGTGTTCGCGCTCGAGCGCCTTGTCGAGATCGAACTGTGTGCGCCGGGTGATGACTTCGTGACGATGGTCGATGTAGTGCTGCAGCACGTCGCGCACCGGCATCACCTTCGGCACCAGCTGGCGCGTCTTGATGTCCGGTACCAGCGCCAGCATGATCACGCCGAACGTGGTCTGCAACTGCGAGTGCTTGTAGAGCTGGTTCAACACCACCCGCGGAATCGCATCGCGCTTGAGCTCCATCACCAGCCGGATGCCTTCCTTGTTCGACTCGTCGCGCAATGCGCTGATGCCCGCCACCTTCCCCTCGCGCACCAGGTCGACGATCTGCTGGCGCAGCCGTTCCTTGTTGACCTGATACGGAATTTCGGTGACGACGATCTGGCTCTTGCTGCCGCGCTCGTTCTCCTCGATCTGCGCCCGGGCCCGCACCTGCAGGCGTCCGCGCCCCGTCTCGATGTAGTCCTTGATGCCGGCGCGGCCGTAGATGAAGCCGGCGGTCGGAAAATCGGGGCCGGTGATCAGCTTCCGGATCTCGTCGGTCTCGATCGCCGGATTGTCGACCATCGCCACGATCGCCGCCGACACCTCGCGCAGGTTGTGCGGCGGGATGTTGGTCGCCATGCCCACCGCGATGCCCGTGCTGCCGTTCACCAGCAGGTTCGGCAGCCGCGAGGGCAGCACCTTCGGCTCTTCGCGGGTGTCGTCGAAGTTGGCGCCGAAATCCACCGTGCCGCGGTCGATGTCGGCCAGCATTTCCATCGCGATGCGCGTCAGCCGGACTTCGGTGTAGCGATAGGCGGCCGCGTTGTCACCGTCGATGCTGCCGAAGTTCCCCTGGCCATCCACCAGCGGATAGCGGAGCGAGAACTCCTGCACCATGCGCACGACCGCATCGTACACACTGCTGTCGCCATGCGGGTGATACCGACCCAGCACATCGCCGACCACCGTCGCCGACTTGCGGTACGGGCGACCCGCCGTCAGGCCGGCCTCGTTCATCGCGTAGAGTACGCGGCGGTGCACCGGCTTCAACCCGTCCCGCACATCCGGCAGCGCGCGCGATACGATGACGCTCATCGAATAATTGATGAACGATTCCTTGATTTCCTCGTCGATCATGCGAGGCAGGATGCGTTCGCGGGGCCCTGGACCAGTCATGCGCAGATAGGGAAAACGTGACCGACGTCAGGTCGCGCGTGCAACGCGACGTCAGGAATGCAGACTACGGAACGAAAAATTGGTGCGCCGAAGCGCGGAACCTCATGTCACCGGCGCAGGTCGAATACCGTCAGCCCCAGGAGCGCGCGATGACGAGCAGCAACCAGCTGGTGCCCACCCGGTGGAAAATGTACGTGCCACCACCATTGCTGGTCGACAGGGCCGTGCCATCCCGATGCTCCATCGGGCGGTGCACGGTCACCACGGCATACTCTTTCCACAGCATGGCGGCCGACACCCGCGTGTACGCGAGCACCGCGCTGCTGTCACGCACGTCCTTCGCTGCCCAGTACCGCGTGCGCAGCGCCGTCAATCCACGATCACCGAACACCAGGGTGGTCGGCACGCTGCGCGCCGCCGGCAGTGCCAGGCTGGTCACCGGCGGCAGCACGTAGGCCGCGGTGTCGCCGCGCGCGTTGATCAGGCAACGCCCGGTCGCCGCATCCGACACCTGCTCCGTCAATCCCGCCGCGATCGCTTCCCGGCCGGCTTTCCCGCTCCACACATCCCACCGCGGACGCTCGCGCCCCGTTTCCCAGAGCACCACCGTCCGCAACAGCTCATGCCCTTCCGGCGTGTCCAGCGGCGCATCCACCGCATACGCCTGAATCAGCTTCTCGAACTTGTCGACCAGATCCGCCGTCGACTCGCGCATGGTATCGGTGCTGTCACGAGGGAAGCCTCGCAGCCAGCCGTCATTGCAACGATCCTGTCCGATGTCGGTGAAGTCCGATGCGCGCAGCAGATGCGCGCGATAATCATGGGCCAGTTCCAGTGCGGCCTCGAGTTCGTTCTGCGGACCGCGCCCCAGCAATGTGACGGTCGAACTGCTCAGGATACGCGGCCGGACGCCGCCATCAGGTCCGGCGCCGGACCGGCCGCACCCTGACAGCGAGCCCATTGTGAGCACCGCGCTCGCAATGGAACATGACCCAAGCAGCTGCATCCCGCGTCCGCGCACGCTCATGCGCGCAAAGATACCGCTCGCACCCCGCTCAGGACAGCCGCGAGGCGCTGCCGGCAGCCCCGACTGGTGAACGCTCGTCTTCGTCATCAGCCAGCTCCTGGTCGATCTCCGCCTCCTCAGCGGCCACCTCAGCATCGATCGCAGCCTTTTCCCGCTGGTACCGCGCCCACCACGTCCGTGTCACTTCGCCAGCCAGGTCACGATTGCCCAACCCGAACGCCAGTGCCAGCGCCAGCGCCACCGCGCCGAACAGAATCGCAAACGCCGTCGTGACGATATCGGTTGCGACCCCCAACTCCTGCAGTGCCATGAAGATAGCCAGCACCACGATCCCGCCGCGCCCAACCCGTGCCAGCGTCGGTCCGCCATGCAGCGCACCGGTGGCGGCCAGCAGCAATCCTTCCACGAAGCCGCCCAGCACGATCCCGACGATCACGATCACCACGGCAGCAATGATGCTCGGGATGTAGCTGACGAGCTCGGCAAAGACATCGTTCAGCGACTGCAGCCCCGCGGCAGTCGAGGCCACCAGCAGCACCGCGAACATCACCGCCCAGAACACGATGTTGCCGAACACCCGCGACGGATTCACCTGATGGCCAGCGTGCTCGACCGCCTGCATCACCCCGCCGCGGCGCAACAGATCGTTCACACTCAGCTTGCGCAGCAGGCGCTCCACGCCACGCTGCGTCAGCTTCGCCAGCAGGTACCCGGCGAACAGGATGACGATCGCGCCGAGCAACGCCGGCACGATTTCGCCAAGCGTGGCGAAGCTGTCCTGCAGACGTGTCAGAAAATCCATGTCGATCAACGGGAGAATGGGCCGCGACGTGATCCGTCTGCCAACGGGTAAGCTAGTAGCCGCTCGCTGCGTACAAGGAGGGCTCATGGGGACGGCTTATGGGGACGGAGTTCTTGAGCTCAAGAACTCCGTCCCCAAGCTCGCGATCAATTCCGCGTGCCACGCTTCAAGTCGAAAATCGCCGACCGATGGCACGACGGGCACACGAACCAGTCGCGCTTGCGCTGGTAACCCAGCCCGAACGATCCGCCGCCGATCGCCTTCCGGCTCATCGTTGGATGTGCCGGGCACCGCGGACAGAGCGGTGCCGCGTCCGCCAGCACCGCCGCCCGGATGCCGGCCTGTTCCGCCAGCGAGTACTGCGCCGGACCGTCTCCCGCCCCCGCCCCCTCCGTCACCCGTCCATCCGGATTACGACCTTTCCGAACTGCTGGCCGGAGTGCAACCGCGCGTACGCCTCCCGCGCCTCTGACAGCGGATAGACCGAATCCACCGGCGGCCGAAGCCCCCCCGAGCGAAACTCCTCCACGATGGCCGCCCACTCCTGCTCGCTTCCCATCGTCGAGCCGGAAATCGTCCACTGGTTCATGAACAGTCGCCGCACGTCGGTCTCCACCATTGGCCCGCTCGTGCCGCCACAGGTCACCAGCCGCCCGCCACGGCCGAGTGCGCTGAGCGATCGGCCCCACGTCGCGGTGCCCACGCTGTCGATCACCACGTCCACACCGCGTCGGCCAGTGGCCGCACGGATCAGCGACGGGACGTTCTCGCTGGCGTGGTTGAGCGCGTGATCCGCTCCCATCGCGGTGGCCCGCGCCAGCTTGGCTGGATCACTCGACGTCACCCAGACGGTCGCCCCGCGCGCCTTCGCCAGCTGCAGCGCCGCCAAAGCCACGCCACCGCCGATGCCCCAGATCAGCAGCTGCTCGCCTGCCTGTACCCGCGCCTTGCCCACCAGCATGCGATAGGCGGTCAGCGTCGCCAGACCGAACCCGGCGCGCTCTTCCACCGCAATCCCGGCCGACACCGCCGCCAGCCCCGACTCCGGCACGACGATGTATTCGGCAGCTGTGCCGCTCCGGTCTTCGCCAAGGATCTGATACTGCAGGCAGAGCGGCTGTTGCTGCGCCAGACAGTACGCACAGGTGCGGCAGCTGATGCCGGGGTTCAACACCACCGTCTCGCCGACCTTGACCTGTGTCACGGCCTCGCCGATCGACTCGACCACGCCTGTGCCATCGGCCACCGGCACCCAGTCCGGCGTCAACGTCAGCCCAGGCCAGCCGGCCAGCACGAACAGGTCCAGACGATTCAGCGCCACGGCCGACATCCGCAGTCGCACCGATCGGGGTCCATCGAGCGCGGGCATCGGGAGATCGTCCCGCACCGACAGCTGCTCCAACCCGCCATGCCCCCCCAGCACCAGTCCACGCATCACGAAGTCCGAGTGTGGCGTTAGTTACTATTCTCGCGCGCGCGGCCAATCGCGTCGCGCGGGGCTGTCCAAGCGCTGAGAATCGCGCCCCCATCGAACAGGATCCTGGCGAATGATAGCGATCAAGGTGCCACCGCTCGGCGAGTCGATCGTCGAAGCGACTGTGTCACGCTGGCTCAAGAATGAAGGGGATGCCGTCGCGGCAGGCGAGACCCTCGTTGAACTCGAAACCGACAAGATCACGGTCGAGGTGCCTGCGCTCAAAGCTGGCATTCTGACCGCGCGGACCCGGTCCGAGGGCGACGTGGTGGCGGTGGACGACGTCCTCGGTCAGCTTGACGAAGCAGGGCGCACGTCCGCCAACGGTGCCACCAGCCTGAGCGATCCGCCGCCAGGCGATCCGATCAACCCGCCCGTCGGACCGCCGGTTGGCGCCCGTGCGATGGCAGTCACCGATCCACCGCCGGGCGATCCCATCAATCCGCCCGTTGGACCACCGGTCGGTTTCGCCACGGCGACGAGTGACCCACCGCCAGGTGATCCGATCAATCCGCCCGTTGGACCACCAGTCGGTTTCGCCACGGCGGTGAGTGACCCACCGCCAGGTGATCCGATCAATCCGCCCGTCGGGCCACCGGTCGGCCTCGCGATGGCCGCCATGGCATCGGACGCTTCGGCGACGAAGGCTGCACCCGCCGCGCGCCGGACCGCTGACGCAGCAGGCGTGGACATCGGTACCGTCGTCGGCACCGGGCGCGGGGGCGTCGTCAGCAAACCGGACGTCATCAACGCGATTGCCGCTGGCGCTTCGCGCGCTGTGCCGATGCCGGCCGCCGCCGCGCCGACGCCTGCACCCGCGGCCCCAGCCCCGGTGCGCACCGGCGAGCGCGAAACGCGCGAGAAGATGACCACGCGCCGCAAGCGGATCGCCGAAAACCTGCTGCAGGCGCAGCACAACACCGCACACCTCACGACCTTCAACGAGATCGACATGAGTGCCACCACGGCGCTCCGTGCCCGCATCAAGGAGAAGGTCGAAAAGGATCACGGCGTGAAGCTCAGCTTCATGCCGTTCTTCGTGAAGGCGGCCACACACGCGCTGAAGGCGTTCCCGCTCGTCAACGCGCAGATCGACGGCGACAGCATCGTCTACAAGCACTACGTGAACATGGGCATCGCCGTCGCCAGCGAGGCTGGCCTGGTGGTGCCGAACGTGAAGGACGCGGACACCAAGGGCATGCTCACGATCAGCCGCGACATCGCCAACCTGGCCAACAAGGCCCGCACCGGCAAGCTGGCGATGGATGATCTCACCGGTGGCACGTTCACGATCACCAACGGTGGCGTGTTCGGCTCACTCATCTCGACACCGATCATCAACTATCCGCAGGTCGCGATTCTCGGCCTGCACAAGACGCAGGA
>JANMHB010000168.1:0-49107 GCA_031374935.1 Gemmatimonadaceae bacterium
GCCGGGGGGATTCCAGCGCATGCTCGTGCGCGTGGATCGCTATGGACGTGAGAGCCCGATCAACGTCGAGCCGCGCGGATATCGATTCCCGTCGGTGTCGCCCGATGGTCGCCGGATTCTGGTGACGGTCGATCCACGGCCCTCTGCGATCTGGCTCATCGATCCGGCCCTGGGTCAGGCGCTGCCGATCACGACGGATGGTGTGCATTCCATCCTGCCGATCTGGTCGTGGGACGGGTCGCATATTGCCTACCTCCGGTTTACGCCCGGGAGAGCCGGCTCCCTGACGTGGATGCTTGCGCGGCCAGGCGCTGAGCGCCACACCGCGTTCAGAGTTCCCGACGCACGGCGGTGGACCGAGGTTGGTGCCCGGATCTGGACCAGGACCAACGAACTGATAGGTCCTCTCTACAATGGCCGCCCGAATCAGATACGAGCCGACATCGCGCGCACGCGGCTCGGCGACAGCACTTCGACATCCCTCGTTGCGTCGCCCACCGATGACCGCGATCCGTCACTCTCGCCGAACGGGCAATGGCTCGCGTACAGCTCTGACATCTCCGGATCGTACGAGGTCTATGTCCGCGCGTACGCCGACAGTGGCACGGCTATGTTGATATCGACGCGCGGAGGAATGGAGCCGCAATGGTCTGCCGACGGCCGCGAACTGTATTACCGCGCGGGCACACGACTCATGTCGGTGGCGGTTCGTTCCCAACCCGATTTCGCCGTGCTGCGACCACCGCAGCTCCTCTTCAGCGGCCCATTCGACTTCAGTCAGTCCTTGAACTGGTCGCCGAGCCCCGATGGCAGTTTCATCATGGTGAAGGCTGACCCGACGACCGGACGGCAGTTGCGCGTGGTCTTCAACTGGTTCGAGGAGTTGAAAAGCATCGGACGGCAGTGAGGCAGCAGCTTCGATCGAGGATGACACGTCGACGACATACAAGTCCACCCGAATTCCAGCCACCCGCGTGTGCAGGATGCGGTCACACGCGTCGACCGGCGCTGCCCGCAATCGCCACCACACCGCAGCCGACGCGCGACCAGCTGACACAGATCTGCGCCGTACTCATGGGGATGTGTGGCGAGCCAGCAAGCTCGAGCGAGACGAACGCCCTCTGGCGCGCGAGTGAACCTGTCTGCACTGTGTATTTCCCGATTATTGCAACCGTTCGACTCACCGTTCGACTCACAGTGCGGGCCCGGTCGGCCGCGGTCACGAGGGCTCCATGCGCAAAACTCTACTTCTTGCTGCAGTACTGGTTGCGTGTTCCAAGGCAGAAACGCCGGCGACTGACACCACCGCGGTGGCAGCGGCGCCCGCGATGGCGCCGGCGCCCGCGGCACTGACGGCGGACCAGCTCGCCGGCAAATGGAATGGCATGACGATGGGCGAAACGAGTGATTCGGTGACGGCTCGCTGGATGTCGGAGACTGCAGATGGTCTCAGTGGCAAGCTCACAATGGAGGGGTCGAAGGTCCCGTGCGCATACACGGCGATGTTCGACGCTGACAGCATGGTCGCGACATCCACCGCGCCGTGTACCGATCCGGATCCGAAGGTGCCGAAGATGAATTTTCGCGCGGTCGGACGCATGAAGGACGGCAAGCTGGTTGGTACGGTGACGAACACGTTGGGCAGCAAGCCTGACTCGGTGATGTTTCGCGGTCGCTGGGAGTCCACGAAGGCTCCGTAGGCGATCGGTGGTGCAGCGCACATGGCGGGTCACCTCACAGCAGGTGGCCCGCTTTGCTTTGTGCTCACGAGTCGCTGCCGGTTCAAACCTCGATTGCGTAGAACCCGACCTGAGTGCCACCGACCCGTATGTGGAGGATCTCCACATCGGCTCTCATAGCATGGATGACGCGAAGCGGGTGCGCGCCGGAGCGCTTGGTCATCCGGGTGCTCGCATCGGTGCGGACGGGCAAGAGCTCCGATGAGCACATCAACGGCTATCACAGGGCGTTCATCCACAGAATGCTCCGAGCCGACCGGAAAAAGCTCTCAAACGGAGCAGACTGAGCAGGAGGCGTACCTGCCGATCGGTCGAGCGTTCACGCGCAAGCCGATTCCTGGTCGCACACCGAATCGTGGACGGCGATCACGCGACGATTGGCCGCGGTGTAGTCTTCCAACGATGCTGGGAACGGCACCCGAGTCGCTGCTGGTGTCATGCTTTGCGACATTTCACCCTCCGTCTTCACCTACCGCGACGATCAATGGACGACGGCTTCATCGCGCGAATCTCCCGAATCCTAGGCGATGGCTACCTCGTGGAGCGGGAATTGGGAGCTGGCATGAGTCGGGTGGTCGTGGCCCGGGACGTGGCGCTTGGGCGACGCGTGGTGGTGAAGGTGCTGCCCTCGGACTGGGCCGCCGGGTTGAGCGCCGAGCGCTTCCGACGGGAAGTCGTGCTGGCTGCAGGGCTGCAGCACCCGCACATCGTGCCGCTGCTCTCCGCCGCAGAGGCCGCCGACGGGACGTTGTATTACATGATGCCGTTCGTGAACGGCCAGTCGCTGCGGACGCGGCTGGGTGAGGGGTTGCCCGCGCTCGGCGACGCACTCCGCTGGCTGCGGGACGTCGCCTCCGCCCTGGCGTATGCGCACGAACGCGGCGTGGTGCATCGCGACATGAAACCGGACAACATCCTGTTGTCGGGTGCGTATGCGGTGGTCGCGGATTTCGGCATCGCCAAGGCGCTGCGGAACGCGAGTGCGACGATGTCGCGCGTGAGCGCTGCCGTGAATCCCATCACGACCATCGGCATGTCGATGGGAACACCGGCGTACATGGCGCCCGAGCAGGTGGCAGCCGACGCCGACGCGGATCATCGGACCGACCTGTACGCGCTGGGCGTGATCGCATACGAACTGCTGTCGGGGGACACACCGTTCACCGGGTCGGCGCAAGCGATCCTGACGGCGCATCTGACGACCGAGCCCGAGGATATTGCAGATCGCCGGCCGGGGTTGCCACAGCCGCTGACCGAGCTCGTCATGCGCTGTCTCGCCAAGGAAGCGGCAGACCGTCCTCAGCGGGCGTCGGAGGTCGTGACGGAGCTCGAAGCGCTGCTGCGCACGGTGACACCCGATGATCACGTGGCACCGCCGGCGGCGTCGGCCATGCGTGCCACTGGTGGTACGAAGAAGCGTGCGCCCGCAACGCCGCCTCGCAGCAAGGTCATGCCGATTGGCATCGCAGCCGTCGCGGTGTCGGCGGCCATCGCGGCCACCTCATTCTGGCCACCGTCACGCGACAAGGCACTTCCGCTTCCGAACCGCGTCGTCGTGGCCCCGTTCCGCGATGCCTCTTCCGACTCGTCACTCACGCCGCTGGCGCGTTCGATCGCGAGTGCCATCACGACGGACCTGAGTGCGCTGGTCGGCAGCGACGTCGTCGCACCTGCGGAGGTGGAGCGCGCAGAGAAGGCGGCCGCAGCCGGCGACGCATCACCGCTGGCGCTCGCCTCGGCGGTGCACGCGGGGCTGGTGGTTGCCGGTGAGGTATCGCTGGTCGGGACTGACACTGTCGCGGTGCGAACGTCCCTCGTGTCCGGAACGGATGGGAGGCAGATTCGGGCTTTCCCGGAAGTGCGCGCAAGCCGTGCGGATCTTGTCGCAGCGATGGCCGAGATGCGTCAGCGTATCGCTGGCGCCGTCACCACCGCCACCGCGCCGGAGTTCACGCGCGCTATGCTGTCCAGCGGCATGCCGCCGTTGCTGCCGGCAGTGCAGGCGCTACGCGAAGGTTTGCAGCTCGAGGCGGGGCTGCGTCAACCCGATCCGAAGGAAGACGAATCGCTGGCGGAGCTGGTGCGGTTCGATCGTGCGCTCAAGGCGGACCCGGAGTTCACGCAGGCGCGGCTCTGGTTCGCCAGTGCCGCTCTCCGCCGGCCAGGTGGCGAAGTCCTGGCCGATTCGGCCATCGTGCTGGTGCAGGAGCAGCTCGAAGAGCTCACCGAATACGAACGAGCGTTGCTCGATGCGTTGCGCGCGGACGCCAGCGGCAACCATGAGCTGTCCGTGCGAGGATGGCGACGTGCGCGCACGCTCGCACCATCATGGCCGAACCGCTGGTGGCTGGCGATGAAGTTGCGCGACAACAATCGTCCGCGTGAGGCGCTCGCGATCATCGACACGCTCGGCCGTGACGACGTGCACTTCAGGCGCAGCGTGCCAAGCCTGCGCCATTACGTCGGAGAGTTCGCGGCAGAGTATCGCGCCTTGCGTGAGGAGCAGGCGCGGGCACCCTCAACGGCGCAAAGCCTTGGCTTTCAGCAGGCGTTGCTGCAGTCACTGGCCGCGTTGGACAGTGTGGCGGTGATCAACCGGCTGCTGGATGATGCGTCACAGTTGCCGTCGGAACCCGGCTCGTCCCTCGCGTACGTGCTGTTGCGCACATCATGGGAGCTGTCGGCGCACCGGCATCGCACCGAGAGCTCCGCAGCCCTCCAGCGTGCGGTCGCGTGGTGCTCGCGTCGTACGGCAAGCGACCTGCAGAATGGCGCCGTGGCGTTCGACTGCATCGAGGCATACGGATACTCGGGCGACGCCACCGCGCTGAGCGCTCTCGCCGAGCCCGCGCTACGAGCACGCACGGAGGACATCGACATCGCGGTACTCGGCATCGTGGGGCTGGCGGCCGCACTGCGCGGCGATCGTGCGGTCGCGGAGCAATTCGCCACGCGGATCGTGCAGGGCACGCGCGCCGATGGCAGCCGCGGCCTGGCCTCATGGACGCGCGCACGGATCGCCGCAGCACTCGGTGACACCGGGCGCGCGATCGAGTTGCTCGAGGATGCGTTCAGTCGCGGTGCGGGGTGGTCGCAGCGACTGGACCTGCATCGCGATCCGGCGTTCGACAAGTTGCGCGGTATCGCAGCGTTCGAGCGTCTTCGGGTTCCGCAGGGCTGATCACTCCGCCCCGACCAGCTGAAACGCCGCCCAGTACCGCGGGTGCGCGAAGCCCGGCGTGTGGCGCACCGCGGCCTGCGCCTCGCGCAGCGCCTGTGCCTTCGTCCGTGGCGTCACCGGGTCCAGCCACGCCCGGTAGAAGTGCTCCATCAGCAGCCGCGTCGCCGCGTCGTCCACGTTCCACAGGCTCACCAGCACGCTCCGCGCGCCCTTGGCGAGGAAGGCCCGCTGCAAGCCGATCGTCCCTTCCGCCTGCTGCAGGTTGCCGAGTCCCGTCTGGCAGGCACTCAGCACCACCAGCTCGGCGTGCAGCGTGAGCGTCCGGTCGTCCATCAACTCGCCCAGGGTGAGCAGGCCGTCCTGCGCGCTGTCGGGCGCGAACGCCACGTACGAGCGCCGCGCCTGCGCGGCCGTGCCGTACCCCAGGCCGTGGGTGGCGAGATGGATGATGGGCGCGCGCGCCATGCGGCGGCGGACCGAGGTTTCCGTCGCCGCGGCGCCGGTCAGCACGCGCGCGCCGAGCTGCCGGGCGATGCTGCGCGACTCGGCCTCGGCACCGGGCAGGGGACGCAGCTGCGAGCGCGTCGAGCTGCGACCGCTGTACAGGAACGGCATCGTCGGGTTGCCGACCACCAGCGATTGCGCGAGCAGGGTGCGCGTCGCGCGCGGTCTCGGCGACGACGGTGAAGCACCGGAACTGCGCGTCGCGCGCCACACGCGGCCTCTGGCACGCGGTTCCTCCGCGCCGGCGAGCACACGCGGTGTCCGCTCGGTGGCACGCAGCGCCGCAAATGACGGAGCGAAGCGCAACGGATGGCGCGCGCCGAGCGAAGTAGTCGTCGAGTCGTCGGCTGCTGCCGTGCCGGAGACAGCACCGTCGCCTCTCGTGCGCACCGTGCCGCGGCGCACGCGTGTGTCGAGCGCGGCAAACGGGACCGAGGCGATCGCCCCATGCGGAACGATGACGATCGACGTGCCCTCCGCGACTCGGGTCTCGAGGTCGGCAGGCAGCAGCAACGTGGCGAGTCGGCGCAAGTCGTCCGCGGGGTCCCGACGCCCACCGATCGAATCACGCGGCACTGCCTCGACGTCCGGGTCGAGCTCCGCGCTGCGTGCGTCGTTCGCGGTGAAGCTCCGGCGCGCGGAGGCGATGAGCCGCGCCAGTGCATCGGCGGCGATCGCCTGCGGCGGAAGAAGTTCGACGACGCCATCGGGCGCGACGAACCACGTGAAAAGGGTGTCCCCCGCCTGCAGGTAGCTGAGCGCAGCGCTGCGCGTGCTGCGGACCGTGGACAGGAGGCTGTCAGCTTCGTTCGCGAGGTCGGTGCCGGCGCGTCCGACGGCATTGGTGCCTGCGGTCGTAGGCTGCAACAAATGGAGCAGCGCCTGGCCTCGTCCGCGCTCGACGGCACCGAGCGCCGCGAGTGTGGCGCGCGCGTCGCCCACGTCGCCGCGTCGTCCGAGCCAGGCGCGCGCCCAGCCGCCGTAGATGTCGGTCTGCTGCTCGGCGAAGGTGACGGCCAGTTCGTCGTCGCCGGTGCGACGGCGCGCGTTGTCGAAGGTGGTGGCGGCGGAGTCGAAGTAGGTCGTGGCGCGTTCGAGATCGCCGGGCGCGCGGCGCTGGCGGAACAGCTCGGCCAGCTCGGCCAGGGTTTCGCGCGCATCGCGCGTAAAGCCGGTGGCGCGGAACACCGCGAGCGAGCGCTCGTATTCCGCCCGCGCTGAATCGGTCTGGCCGAGCAGGAAGCGTGCGCGGCCGAGGGCGGCGAGGGCGCGGCCTTCCGTGAGGCGGTCCTGCGTGGCGCGTGCGAGCGACAGGGCTTCGCTGGCGATCGCAAGCGCCGAGTCCGGACGACCGAGGCGCTGCTCGACATGCGAGAGCGACGTCAGGGTCTGCGCGATGGCGGGCCGGGCGCCGCTGGCGCGGTACGAACGCAGGGCGGTCTCCAGCAGGGCACGTGCGGTGTCGGCCTGGCCCATGCGCAGCCGCAGGTTGCCCAGTGCCACGAGTGATGGGCCGACGGGGCGACCGCCCTGGCCAAGGGTGGCTTCGAGATACGTCGCCGCGGAATCGGACTGCCCGAGCGCGCCGAAGATGATACCGAGGCGGTATCGGGCGTCGGCGAGGAGCCAGGGGCTGGCGGTTTCAGTGGCCAGCGCGATGGCGCGCCGGGCACTGACGAGTGCAGAGTCGGGGTTGTCGACCGACAGATACCACGAAGCCAGCGACCCGAGTGTGAGAACCGCCTGCGGTCGCAGCCGCCACTTGCTCGTGATCGCCAGCGACGCGGTGTATTGGGCGCGCGCCGAGTCCAACACACCGAGTGCTTCGAAATCCTCACCAAGAGCGCGGTGCGATTCGACTCGCTGCATGACGTTGGCATTGTCTTCGGAGGCGCTCAATACACGCCGATCGAGCAGCAACGCTGAATCAGGCTGTCCTTGGATGCGCACGAGATTCGCCAACGCGCTCAGTGGTCTTATGGTGCTGCGTAGCGAGTCGATTGGTCGCATCTCAGGCAGGGACCTGAGAACGCTTCCGATCAGGCCGCGTGCGGAGTCTGCGTCGCCAATTGCGGCGTAAATGGCCGCTTCCCCGAGCAGTCCCAAGTTCTCTTGGGTGAGCCGTTGAAAACGCACAGCCTCCAGACTGGCACTCGCGCGTACACGTCCGTAGGCGGCCAGAGCGCTGTCCGTTTCACCGCGCCACCGATGAACCTCGGCACGTCCTAACGAGCCACCGTACCCCATTTGCTTGAGTCGGGGATCTGCAGCAACCGAGTCATCGACGCGCCGATACCAGAACAGCGCGGAGTCAAGATTACCTCTGGTGAAATGCGATCGGGCGAGTGACTCCATAGCGAGGAACCGACGAGTCGACACATCGTTCCCCGTCCACTCGTTCGCGCGCCGCATTGACTCCTGACGGACGAGCAGCGAGGAGTCGGCAAGACCGACGTCATCGTAATGACTTGCCAATGCGCGTCGTGCCGTCTCCTGCGCGTTGACGTCCTTCAGCGACATCGATGTGACCCGGGCCCACTCGATGTAGAATCGTGCCGAATCGATGTTGCCAAGGCGCTGATGGAATGTCGAGAGTTGCGCTGCCGGCTCGATCTGCGACGCTGGGCCGAACCGTTTCATCGACCGGAATGCGACACGTGCCCACACGAGCGCAGAATCGTAGTTCTGCGTCTCTCCAAGCGTTCGGTCGCGGACGGGCGCACGGGTGAAGTAGGAGATGATGCCGTGCAGAATAGCCTGAATACGAATCTTGCTACTACTCGCCTCCTCGAACTGAAAGTGCCTGCGTTTGATCGCAAGTGCCGAGTCGAGGCGGCCACGCCTCTCCCACAAAATCGCCATCAGAGTGTAATAGCTCGAAATTGCGTTACTGTCACCGACGATTCGCGCGGCGCGCGCGGCGGTTTCGAGATAATGCATTGCGGAGTCGCTCATGACGCGCGACGCCCGGCCGGCAGAATCTGCAAGCACTCGCCGAAAGAACGCGTTCCCGAGCGACCACAACTCGAACGGCTCGTCAGCACGAGACGGGAATCGCTGACGCAAACGCTGATATTCGGCACGGTACTTCGCCGCGGAATCGAGTGGCGCGTTCGAGAGCATCAGCCCCGCGGAAAGTGTGCCCACCGCTGCGGCCAGCCTGGACGAATCTGCACCCGTTCGCCGAAGAAGCATGATGGCGCGGCGCACCAGCGTGAGCGACGTATCAGAACCCGCAACGTGGGACTGAACCATCAGCAGCAGGGCGCGGGCCTGACCAAGCTCGTTGCCTCGCTGCTCATGCAGCGCAAAGGAGCGCTTTGCGCGCTCTGCATTTACACGAAGCGTTGCTACACTGCGATCATGGCGGCTGGCAGCGAACAACTGCTCATAGATCTCCGCACTGTCGGGTGGCGTCGGCTGGGCGTTCGCCGTCGTTGGCACCACGGCAAGCATGACGGAGACCCACAGCATATTGGCAGCGCGCATCATCTACTCCGCCCCAACGAGCTGAAACGCCGCCCAGTACCGCGGATGTGCAAAGCCTGGCGTCCGGCGCACCGCGGCCTGCGCCTCCTGCAGCGCCACCGCCTTGCTGCGCGGGGCGATGGGATCGAGCCACGCGCGGTAGAAATGCTCCATCAGCAGTCGCGTCGCCGCGTCGTCCACGTTCCACAGGCTCACCAGCACGCTCCGGGCGCCCTTGGCGAGAAAGGCACGCTGCAGCCCGATCGTCCCCTCGGCCTGTTGCAGGTTGCCGAGGCCCGTCTGACAGGCACTCAGCACCACCAGCTCCGCGCGGAGTGTCAGCGTGCGGTCGTCCATCAACTCACCCAGCGTGAGCAGACCGTCCTGCGCCGCGTCCGGCGCGAAGGCGACGTACGAGCGCCGCGCTTGGGCAGCGGTGCCGTACCCCAGGCCGTGTGTCGCGAGATGGATGATCGGTGCCGTGCGCATGCGGCGGCGCACCGACGCCTCGGTAGCGGCATTCCCGGTGAGCACCCGCGCGCCGAGCTGGCGCGCGATGCTGCGTGACTCCGCCTCGGCGCCAGGAAGGGGGCGCAGTTGCGAGCGCGTCGAGCTCCGACCGCTGTAGATGAACGGCATGCTCGGATTTCCCACGACGAGTGACTGCGCCAGCAACGCGCGATCGACGGAGCGGGTGCGGCGTGTGGTCGGCCCGATTACCGGCGGCGCACCTGCGGGTCGGGTGGCGGCCCAGACGGGCGTCGCTGGACTGACAGATGGCTCGGTGACGACGCTCGCGACGACGATGCGCGCACTCCGCTCGGTCGCGCGCAGGGCGGCGAACGACGGCGCGAAACGCAGCGGATTTCGCTCGCCTAGGGTGAGCGGGATGGTATCCGCACTCACGGTGCCGCGGCGGACACCCGCGACTGGAGCAGTTCGCCGCATGCCGTCGCGTCGCCCCGTCACCAATGCCGCGAACGGCACCGAGGCGATGGCACCGTGCGGCACCACGACGATCGGCGTGCCGGCAGGTACGCGCTCTCGCAGATCGTTCGGCAGCAGCAGCGAGGCCAGTCGCCGCAGGTCGTCGGCCGGCTCGCGCTTCGGTACAGCGGAATCGACGGTCGCCATCTCCGCATCGGGATCCAGTTCTGCACTCCGGGCATCATCCGCAGCGAAGCTGCGACGCGCCGAGGCGATCAGCCGGGCCAGCTCGTCGCTCGTGATCACCTGAGGGGGCAGCAGTTCCACTACGCCGTCCGGACGCACGAACCAGATGAACAGCGTGTCGCCGGCTTGCAGATAACTCAGTGCCGCGCCCTTCGTTGCGCGCACAGTCGCCAGCAGGTTCTCCGCCTCGCGGGCGAGATCCGTCCCCGCGCGCTCGACCGACAAGGCCGCGGTAGGCTGCGATGCGTTCAGCAGCTGCAGCAGCGCTTGCCCGCGCCCGCGCTCGACCGCCCCAAGCGCCGCCAGCGTGGCGCGAACATCACCCACGTCGGCGCGTCGCCCGATCCAGGCGCGCGCCCAGCCGCCATAAATGTCCGTCTGCTGCTCGGCGAAGGTGACGGCAAGTTCGTCGTCGCCGGTGCGACGGCGGGCGTTGTCGAAGGTCGTGGCGGCCGAGTCGAAGTAGGTCGTCGCACGTTCGAGATCGCCGGGGGCGCGACGTAGGCGGAACAGCTCGGCCAGTTCGGCCAGGGTCTCACGTGCCTCGCGGGTGAAGCCGGTCGCGCGGAAGACCGCGAGTGACCGCTCGTACTCCAATCGCGCGGAGTCCGTCTGGCCGAGCATGAAGTTCGCGCGACCTAACGCGGCGAGCGCGCGGCCTTCGGTGAGACGGTCCTGCGTGGCGCGCGCGAGCGTCAGGGCCTCGCTGGCGATCGCCAGGGCCGTGTCGGGGCGACCGAGTCGTTGCTCGACATGTGAGAGAGAGGTCAGCGTCTGCGCGATGGCGGGACGGGCACCGCTCGCGCGGTACGACCGCAGCGCGGACTGCAGCAGCGCACGAGCGGTCTCGGCCTGGCCCATACGTAGCCGGAGATTGCCGAGGGCCACCAGTGATGGGCCGATCGGTCTACCGCGCTGGCCAAGTGTCGCTTCGAGATGCGTGACCGCGGAATCCGACTGGCCGAGCGCGCCGAAGATGATGCCGAGACGATAGCGCGCGTCCGCCAGCAGCCACGGGCTGGCCGTCTCGGTGGCGCGAGCGACCGCGCGGTGCGCGATGGCAAGTGCCGAATCGGGAGCGTCAACCGACAGATACCATGAGGCGAGTGCGCCGAGGCTGAGCACCGCCTGCGGGCGCATCTGCCGCTGCGCGGTGATCATGGCGGCAGTCCGATAATGGAACTGTGCCGAATCAAGAGCGCCCAGCGATTCGTGATCCTCACCTATGGCAACGCGCGTCTCGACTTCCCTGACGTAACTTGCCTCGTCCTGTGCCAGCGCAAGGACATAACGGTCGAACCTGAGCGCTGAGTCGGGCTGGCCACGGAACCGATGAATGCGCGCCAGGGCACTGAGTGGCAAGATCGAATCGGGACCCGTTTGACGGAACGAGGGATACGACTGCCTTGCGGCGAGGTCTCGTTCGACCAGTGCCTTCGCATCGTCCATGAAACCAAGGCTCGCGAGAATCTCTGCCTCACCGAGCCACGCCCTGCTTCTCCGCTCCTGAAGTACGGGCCGCAGCGTCCGCTGCTGGTTCAACGGATCAGCCACCTGAATGCGCCGGAAAGTCGCGATCGCGCTATCCGGCTCACCGCGCAACTGATACACTTTGGCAACACCGCGCAGCGCGACCCCGAGGTGGTGTTCGAGCTGCGCATCGGTGCCTGCAGCGTCAGCCGCACTTCGATACCACGTCATCGCCGAGTCAAGGTCGCCTCGAAAGTAGTGGGACGCCGCCAGCGCCGTCCACGAGTTGAGTTGGTAATTGCGTGCATTCCTTCCGCGCAGCGTTTGCGACCTTTTCTCGACTTCTCGCCGAATGGTCAGGACAGAATCCATGAAGCCCGCGAGCTCGTACTGACGTGTCAGCTCCTCTAGCGAGTTATTCATCAGATTCTCGTCTCGGTCTTTCGCGGCAGCGATTCTGACCAATTCGAGGTGGAATCGAGCCGAGTCCGCATTGCCGAGCCGACTATGCGCACGCGACAACGAGAGACGCGGAGCAGACTGCCGATCTGCGCCGAAGCGCTGCATCTCGCGAAACCAGACGCGCGCCCACGTCAGCAAAGAGTCATCACTTCGCGTCAGTCCTTTGCTTTGGTCTCTCGTCGGTGCGATAGAGAAGTACTGAATGATACTGCCTAAATCGTACGTCATCTGAGCCGGATCGCTGAACGAGCGAGAGATCGCGAAGCCCCGCTGCCGATACGACACCGCGGAATCCAGCCGCGAGGAGCTCGCCCAGACATTTCCGATGTCGCCATAGGCGCCAGCGATAACCGCACTGTCGCCGGCAGTAAGTGCGACGGCGACCGCCGAATGCAGATACCAGAGCGCCGAATCGCGAACGAAGGTCTTGCCGATGACGGCGGAGTCAGCAAATCTCCGCATCTGGAATGCCTGACCGTACGCCCAGAGTTCACGCGCCTTCTTTCGCGGCGCGGGATACTGATCGCGCAGGCGAATATTCTCGGCACGATAGCGTGCGGCGGAGTCGAGTGGCGCCGGGCTGTTGAGCAGGCCATACGCCAGCAATCCGAGTGCTTGCGCGAGCACCGACGAATCGGCAGCCGGACGCCGCAAGAGTGCAACGGCGTGTCGCGAAACGGCGATCAGCGAATCGATCCGCGAACCATCATGCTCCTCGGCGATCAGCAACAATGCCCGCGCTTGACCCGCCGTGTCATGCCGCTGCGCGTACAGCGCGTACGCACGCCTCGCGTCCTTCATCTTGTTCCCGCCGACACCACTGAGACGTCGACTCGCGGTTGCACTCGCCAACCGCTCGTAGATCTCCGCGCTGTCCGTCGCCATCGACTGCGCACCTGCAGACGCGACCGCCAGCAACGACAGCACGACGGCGACAACTCCACCGAATCGCAGGTGTCGCCCGAAGTGTCCTGCCCGCGTGATCCAGCTCCGTTCGTGCACGTCCCCTCCTGCAGGTATCTGACACGCTCACACGCCGTCAACCTCGTCACGCTACCGTCAGCCACTGACGCACACCGCCCCCACCTTGCGCTGCCGCACCGGCGTGTCAGGCAATATTGTATGACGCCGACGTCAAATGGCTGACAAACGACCCTTTCGAGCCGACCGGTGCCATTTCCAACGTGCACATGCTGAGACTCAGTGCGCTGGGCAGCGCCACCGTGATCCGGGACGGCATCCCACTCGTCGGGGCCGCGTCGCAAAGCCGGCGGATCGCGCTGCTCGCGGCCATCGCCTGCGCCGGCATCGAAGGCATCAGTCGCGACACCCTGCTGGCACTGCTGTGGCCCGAGAAGCCGGAGGATCGGGCCCGGCATGCCTTGTCGCAATGGCTGTTCCTGATGCGGCGCGATCTCGGCGTCGACGACCTCATCAGCGGCTCACATACACTGCGCCTGAATACCGACCGCATGACCGCGGACGTCGTGGAGTTTGATACGGCAATCGCAGCAAAGGAGTGGCAGCGCGCCGCCACCCTCTATCGTGGCCCCCTGCTGGAGGGCCTGCTCCTCTCCAACGCGCCCGAGTTTCAGCAGTGGCTCGACCGCGCCCGCAATCAACGACACGCGCAGGCCAAACGTGCGCTGGAGCAGGTGGCACGAACGTGCGAGCCGACGGATCCGGAACAGGCCATCATCTGGTGGCTGCGCCTCGCGGCCATCGATCCACACAGTGGACCGACCGCGTCGAAGGTCATCCGCCTCCTCGCAGCGAGCGGTGACAGCGTCGCAGCCATGGCGTTCGCACGACGCCACGCCGAGACCCTGCGAAACGACCTCGACCTGTCGCCATCAGCTGAAATCGCGTCGGTCATCGAGGAGCTACATGCCGAATTGCGGTCCCGGACCGCCAGCTTTGCCTCACGCGCACCCGACGCACAGGATGATCCATATCTCGCCCTCGTCCGGGAGCGCCTGGCCGCTCGCTTCATCGTCGACGGGCTGGTCGCACGCACCGCGCTCATGACGACGTTCGCTGCTCGAAACACTGCCGACCTCTCGCCGGTCACATTGAAGGTGTTCGTGCCGGATCTCCTCGCGCGGACCGATCGTCCGCGCCTGTTGAAACTGCTGGAGTCGGCAGCGAGTATCCGTCACCCGAACATCGAGTCGCCGGATGAGGTCGCCGAAACGGACGGCGTCATGTACTGCGCCGTCACGGCGTCGGACGGGAGACTCCTGCGCGACCAGGTCGCCGTCGACTCGTCCCTGGCCGTGAGTGAGGTCGTGGCCATCGGGTCCCAGCTGGCCGCAGGGTTGGCCCATGCACACGAGCGTGGCCACACGCACGGGAACCTCACCCCGCGCCGCGTGGCCATGCGGGCACCGGGCGCGATGCTCACCGAGCTTGGTGTCCTGCCGGCATTCACTGCGTCCCTTGCACGAACGCCCCACGACAGCGGGTTCCCGCTCGGTAATCCGTCGTACATGAGCCCCGAGCTCCTGATGGGCGACGGGGCGATGGAAGTCGCCAGCGACGTGTACAGCCTGGGGTGCATTCTCTACCAGTTGTGCACTGGCCTCCCACCGCACGCCGGCTCCTCGACACGCGCAATGCTGGCGGCGCGTGTGCGTGAGCCGGCCGCACCGATGGCGGTGCGTGCGCACGTGCGGCCACGTGGTTTCGATGGGCTGGTCGCTGCGATGCTCGAGCGAGAACCGGGGGCACGACCAAGCTCCACTGCGGTGCATCGCGAACTGTCGGGCCTGCAATAGCCCGCAGTTGCCTGCAACAGGCTGCCGCACCGCCTGCGTGCGCACACCGCAGCGGTCCTGCACCGTCTGGCGAGCTCCGGCGCACGCCGCATTGCCTGACGCCCGCGTTTGACCGGCGTTTGATGCCGAGGGGCGAGGATGATGCGTGACCGCGGCCGGCATCTCTGCCAGCCGAGGTCAATTCGCCGCTGTGGCGAGGCGTGGCAACACACACCTGTGTGCAATCGACAGCCATCGCGGTCACGACTCGTCGGGCGCACGTGCGCACCACGACAACCGACCGCACTCGGCGACCTCCGGGTCACGCGATGCACGCACCTGCGCTCTGACTGCCGCGCCGATGTACGCGCACGCACCCCTCCCGCACCCGAGGAACAGATCGTGAGTCTTCCCAACAGCACGCACCACTCGCCGCCGGCATGGCATGCCGCATTGTACCGCCTTTCCACGGGAGCGATGCTCGCGCTGTCCGTGGCAGCCTGCGATGCTCCGGAGCGGCTGACCGGCACTCCTGTCTCGATCGCAGCGGCCGCGACACCATCATCCCGCGTCGCCGCCTTCCTGACGGCGCAGGGCACGCACTGCAACGACGCCGTCGGTCTGTTGTGCGCTCCGACGGTGGAGTTCGACATCGGCTACCTCTACGGGATGTGTACGCTGAACTGCGGAACGGATCTCACCGTGGACTTCAGTGGCATGAATCGCAGGTGGTGGGACGCGCGCAACCTCGGCGCCTACCCGGTGGCGTACACCAGCACTGGCACCGTGAATGAGACGATGCAGGCAGACGGTCGGCGGCGACTGATCGTCAACATTCGCGCACGCAATACGTTCGTCGTGTTCTACAGCGCCGAGGCCGGCCCGTTGGTCGGTGCCGACTTCTTCGAGTATCGCGCCGACGGCACCCCGTCGAACCGTCCGCTCCTCGGCGAGGCCACGATTCAGGCGGATATCATCCTGCCAGCGGGATACGTCGGCTATCCGGACATCATCGAAGCCGCATTCGATCCGACCAGTGGGATCGAAGTGCGTTCGATCAACACCACCGCAACCGTCGAGGGACCACTGCGCGCCGATCACGACGGTCTGGCCGCGGGCACCATGGTGCGCGTGCATGGCGTGAGCCGTTCGCTACTCAAGCTGAAGGCCCGTGGGGTACCGAGCCGTCGCCTGATGGCACTCGACTACGACCCGACGTCGCGGATCGAAGTGCACGCCCTGCGGTGATTGCTCGCAGAACCCACAGTCGCACGCGCTGCAGCGCAACCCTTCTCCCCTGATCGCACTGTTTCGTCAACACACACTCACACATGGATGGACATGATGTCGCTACACGCTTCTCTCACGTCGTCACGCACTGACCCTCGCACCCACCGTCGTGGGTCGACACTCGTTCTCACCGTCATGATGATGCTCGCGGTTGCGCTGTCGGCCTGCGACGGTGCAGAGCGGGCCACCGCACCAACCAATGCAATGGAAGCACGTGCCGCACAGGAACCGAATCAATCACAGATCGAAGCCTTCATGGCTGCGCAGGGCAAGTACTGCAACGATGCCATCGGAATCATTTGCGACGTCGATGGTTTCTATGGCGTGGAATACATCTACGCGTTCTGTGGGGCCGGGTGTGCAGCCGGCATGAACGCCGATTTTGCCGGCGTGAATCGGAGGTGGTGGGACGCACGCAAGCTCGCTCCGTATCCCGCCCCGCTTCGCAGCACGGGCACCTTGAACGAAACGGTCCAGCAGGATGGCCGTCGGCGCCTGGTGGTGAACATCCGCACCGAGAACACCTTCGTCACGCTCTTCGACGCCAACCTGACGATGCTCGTCGGCGCCGACTTCCTCGAGTATCCGCCGTTCGGCGGCGACGCCGTGTACAACCCCCTCCTCGGCGAGGCCACGCTGCATGCGGACCTGCTGCTGCCGGTGGGTTATGTCGGATATCCCGACATCATCCAGGCGCTGTTCGATCCGAACAGTGGCATCGAGGTCCGCACGATGAACTTCACCGCCTCCGTCGAAGGGCCGCTCCGGTCCGCGTATGACGGCATTCCCGCGGGGACGATGGTGCGCGTCAGCGGCATGAACAGCGCGCTGTTGAAACTCCAGAGTCGGCAGGTGCCGAGCAAGCACCTGATGGCGACGGGCTATTCCCCGAATGCGCGCATCAGCGTGCATGTGCTGCGCTGAGCCATCGATACGACTGATCACCCCCGGCGACCCCCGCCGCCCCGTTCTCCCGACGCCGCACGTCACCCCACCTCCGGTTGAACATGATGCCGATCTCATCACCAGCTACAACGACGCACCACTTCATGCGTACACGCCGTCGCCTGTCGTCACTTCTCACCACCTGCATGCTGGTGTTCGCAGCCGTTCTCTCGGCCTGCGACAGCGCCGAGCGTGCTGTTGCGCCGATCAGCGCCGCTTCGGCACGTGATGCTGGCGGGGCGAACCAGTCCACCACAGAGCAATTCCTCGCCGCACAAGGGACCTACTGCGTGCGGGACATCCCGGGAGATTGTGATGTCATCGACACGTACGGTCTCGGCTACCTCCTCGGCTGGTGCGTCCTCTCATGCGCGGACAACCCGGGACTCTCTGCCGACTTCGCCGGAGTGAACAGGGCATGGTGGGATCGCAACGGGTTGCCGTCGTACGCGCCATACTCGTACACAGGCGGGGTGACGGAATCGCGCCTCCCCGACGGCCGGCGCCGACTGGTCGTCAACATTCATGCCCGCAACACATTCGTGATGCTGTCGACGTATGTCAACGGACTTGCCGTGCTCGTGGGCGCCGACGGCAGCGAGTATCCGATCATCAGTGACCAGCCGAAGACCCCCGCACTCGGTGACGTGTCGCTCGCGGCGGAGCTGATACTTCCGGCCACATACGTCGGCATGCCGGACATCACCCATTTCACCTTCTTTCCCGCAGAGGGGATGGAGATCCGTCGGCTGAGCCTGACGATGAGCACCAGCGGTCCACTGCGTGCGGCGTATGATGGGCTGGCGGCAGGAACCAACGTCGATGTACGTGGCCACTTCGTCTATCTGCCGAAGCTTGGCGAGAATGGCACGAACAGTCGGCGCCTGATCGCACGCAATTACGAGGTCATGTCGCGCATCACCGTCCAGCGGACCAGGACGCCGTAAGGGCACTGTGACCGCGGACGCGGTCGTATTCCGTCACGAGTTGACGGGATGCGCCCGCGTCCGGCGCCGGTGCACCGCCCTCACCTGCCGATCCACTCATCGGCATCACATCCGCTCGCACGCTGCTCTCCCACCAGGCACTGCGTGGCGACCTGTTGATCCTGAACATGCCGTCCGCAGCGACTGGCGAAGGCGGCGATTGCTTCGGTGGTTCCGGCAGCCCGAAGTTCTTGGGCAGTGATCGCCGCATCGTGGTCGGCGGCGTATCGTGGGGTCACGCGCCCTGCCGGGCAACCCTCCGTGAACCACCGAGTCGACACAGAGGCGGCACGAACCTTCCTGGGGCAATACGTCGCACTGCCCTGAGGGTGCGAGAGACCAACGCACCGTAGCACTTTCGTTCAAGGCTGGTAAAAGCCAAAAGTTGGCGCAGACCTACACCTCGATCCCATGAAACCCCACCTGGATCCCGCCCACACGCGTGTGCAGGATCTCGGTGGTGGGCGACTGCAACGCCTTCACGTGTGACTGCTCGGCCATCAGCAGGGCCACCCGCCACTCCGCGAACGGCCCACGCGCCAGCTTGCCGATCTGCACGAACAACCCCGTCAACGCATCGGTGTTGCCCACGCGCCGCCCATACGGTGCATTGCTGCACCAGAGCCCCGACTCGGCCGGCGGCTCGATGGAATCGAGCGTGACCTGCTCGAACTGAATCATCTTGTCCACGCCGGCACGCGCTGCGTTCTCGCGCGACATCCGGATCGCGCCTGGATCGCGATCACTACCGACGATCGGCAGCTCGGGCACATCCTCGCCAGCAGCTTTGGTCGCGCGGCGAAGGTTCGGCAGCACGTCGCGATCGGCACCGGGCCAGTGCTCGAACGCGAACGGACGCGCACGCCCGGGTGCCTGCTTGCGCGCGATCATCGCCGCTTCGATGGGGAAGGTGCCCGAGCCGCACATCGGATCGAGGAAGGGCTGCGTGCCGTCGTAGTCGCAGGCCAGCAGGCACGCGGCGGCCACGGTTTCGCGGAGCGGCGCCTTGGCGATGGCCTGTCGGTAGCCGCGACGGTGCAGCAGCTCGCCCGAGGTATCGGCGCTGACGGTGCAGATGTCGTTCACGATGCGCACCAGGATGCGCTGTGCTTCCTCGGTCTGTGCGTCTTCATCATCGGCGTCGGTCAGTCGCACCACGGGTGCATCGACGCTGAAGAACTTCGAGATCTGTCGGACGATCCGTTCGGCCACCGCGTCCGAGTGATAGAGGCGCGACTTGCGGCAGGTGACACGCACCGCGATCGGCTGACCGGGCAGCAGCACCTTGCCCCAGGGCAGCTTGGCAGCCCCCTTTTCGAGGTCGGCGAACCCCTGTGCCTTGAACTCGCCGAGCCGGACGATCACGCGCGAGGCGGTGCGAAGCCAGAGGTTCGCCAGGGCGATGGTCCGGAAGTCGGCCGAGAAAGCGACCCCGTCCGGAGTAGGCGGTTCGTGCGGAATGTCGAGTGCGGCGAGCTCGGCCGCAGTGACTGGGGCGAGGCCGGGAGCGGTGATCGCGAAGGCGGACCATGTGGTAGACACAGGCCCAAGCTAGTGGCGCAGCGGCACTTCGCTGAGGTGGAGCAATGCGAAACTGGGGGCAGCTGCAATTCCGCGACCCCCAGATTCGTTCCGTAATGGCAGTACCGCCCGTCGGCGATCCCTTAGTGCGCCGGGTTACCGACCTTCACAGGCGTCGCCGTGTCGGCCGTCGGCTTGGCCGAGTCCGTCATGGCCTTAGGCGCGGTGGAATCGACTTTCGCGGTCGAGTCCGTCGGGGCCACGGTCGGGGCGGCGTTGGCCGGCGCGGTCGTGTCAGTCACGGCTGGCGTGTCTGCCGGCTTGTTGCAGGCGGCGAGGGCGACAGCGGCGAAGGCAGCGACGGTGATGGTGCGGATGTTCATCTGAAAATCTCCCAATTGGTTGGAGGGTGCGCATGGGAGAGGCGCGGGGGCGGAGAACTTGCACACAGCCCCGTCAGACCCGACCGAGCCGCGCGTCATGCCGCAGCACGCACGTCTCGGCCGCGCCGCCAGCGAACGGCACGCAGACCGAGCAACACCGCAAACAACCCGAAATACACCACCGGCCAGAACGTGTCCTTCTTCACCGCCCACAGGTAGTGCGTGGTGGCCGTGATCGCGACCACATACGTCAGCTGGTGCAGCCGCTTCCACTTCACGCCGCCGAGTTTCTTCGCCACCCAGTTCGGTGACGTGATCGCCAGCGGCACCAGAATCAGCCAGCTGAGCATGCCGATGGTGATGTAGGGCCGCTTCACGATGCTGGTCCAGATCTCGCCGAATCGCAGCTCGAGATCGAGGCCGAAGTAGATCAGCATGTGCATCGTGGCGTAGAAGAACACGAACAGCCCCAGCATGCGGCGCCAGGTGGCCAGCCACGCCCAGCCGGTGATCTGGCGCAATGGCGTGATGGCCAGCGTGTAGATCAGGCTGCGCAACGCCAGCTCACCGGTGTTGATCTCGAGGATCTTCACCACGTCGCCCTCGATGCGGTCCGTAAGCACCGCATACACCAGCCACGCCGCCGGTGCCAGCAGGATCACGAACACGACGGGCTTGAGCGCACGACCAACGCGCGGCCCTTTGGCGCGCGCGCGAGCCGGTGTCGCAACTGCGGAGGTCACGCGGACGTTGCTCAGAAGTTCTTGCGCAGATCCATGCCCGCGTACATCGACGCCACCTGCGCTTCGTACCCGTTGAACATCAGCGTCGGCCTGCGGAGAATGTCACCCAGCTTGCGCTCGCGCGCCTGGCTCCAGCGCGGATGATCCACCGTGGGATTCACATTGGCGTAGAAGCCATACTCGTCGGCCGCCGCCTTCATCCATGTGCTGTTCGCCGGCCGATCGGTGAACTTGATCTTGACGATCGCCTTGATGTTCTTGAACCCGTACTTCCACGGCACTACCAGTCGCATTGGCGCGCCATTCTGGTTGGGCAGCGTCTTGCCGTACATGCCCGTCGCCAGGAACGCGAGCGGATTGAGCGCTTCGTCCAGCCGCAGCCCTTCGATGTAGGGCCACTCGATCGTCGCCCGCCGCTGACCGGGCATCCGACGCGGATCGTACAGCGTCGTCATCTCGATGTACTTCGCCGATGGCAGCGGCTCGGCACGCCGGATCACGTCGGCCAGCGGAATGCCGCGCCACGGAATCACCGCGCTCCACGCTTCCACACAGCGAAACCGATAGGTACGGTCTTCAACACGACTCGGCTTGAGGAAATCATCGAGCGGCATGTCACCCGTCTTCTTCGCCATCCCTTCGATCTTCACCGACCACGGACGCGCCTGGAACTGCTGCGAATTCGCTTTCGGATCTTCCTTGTCGGTGCCGAACTCGTAGTAGTTGTTGTAGCTGGTGACCTTCTCTTCATCGCTCACCTCGTCACCCTGCTGCGCTCCCACCGGATGCAGGCCACCAAGCACCGCCTCCGCCAGCGCACCGGTGGCCGAGATGGCACCGATGCTGCCGACCATCCCCAGAAACTGGCGACGATTGAGGTAGTCGATCTCCGGCGTGATCTCGGAGGACGGCGGCTCGATGCGGTTGCGGATCAGCATGGCGAGGGAGAGCGAAGATGAAAGGCGATACGGCGGACGGTGACGAACGAAGACGAACGGACCACAGCGTGCCAACCTGGAACGTCAGAATGCTACAACACGCGGCGCGACCAGAGCAGGCGCTGGATGACGTTGATACCCACCAGCGTCGTCATGATCCCGAACAGCAGCGCCAGCTTTTCCGGGAAGAGGAAAAAGAGCGAGTAGAACACCACCGTTTCGAATCCGGCCACCAGCGCCGGTGGCATGGTCACCGTCGTGAGTTCGCCGGTGGCCCGGGCGCCGGATGCACGCTTCTCGAGGACGGCCGAGAGATACATCCAGCTGCAGGCATTCACGAAGAACGCCCCTTCGAGCGCCACGGCCCAGAGCAGGACCGCCCGATCGATACTGCTCACCGCAAACCCGACCGGAATGGCGGCATACACCACAAAATCGAGCAGAATGTCGAGATACCCCCCGAAATCGGTCTGCCGCTCCGCGATCCGGGCGACTGTCCCATCTAGGCCATCGGTAGTCCGGTTGGCGATCCAGAGCGCCAGCCCGAGCCCCCATTCCCCTCTCGCCGCGGCCGCCGCCGCACCAAGACCAAGCAGCAGCGCCACCACCGAAATCTGATTCGGCGGCACTCCCAGCAGCAGACGCGCCAGTGGGGCGAGCAGTTGGTCCTTGACGCCGCGCAGCAGGTGATCGAACACAGGTCAGGACAGTGGTGAAGGAAAGATCCGGGCGTGCCGCAACGTCACCTGCACCACCTCGCCGACGCCAACCGAGGTACCGCTGCCAACGCGCAGCGTTGCCTCCTCGCCCAGTGAATGCCGCACGGTGAGCACCGCGTCGCGTGCCCCGTCACGGAGCGACGTCACCGTCAGTGCCGGCACGTCGAGCTGGTTGCCACGATGCAGTTGCACCTCGTGCGAACGGACACACGCCACCGCCCCGCCAACGGCCACAAGCGGCGCCGACACAGAACCGCCGATCCACCGGAAGAGGTTCCCGGACGGCGACGCGCACACCTCGCCGTCGAATTCAGCGTACACGCCAAGCACCCGGGCAGTTTCCAGCGAGGGTGGCTGCTCGAGAATCTCAGCGGCAAGGGCAGGCGCGCTCAGCCGTCCGAATCGTTCGACGGATGTGATGTGTGTCGCGACGGCAAGGGCATCATCCAGATCGTGAGTGACCAGCACCATCGCGGCACCGCTGGCCGCACGCGCCTCCTGCAGCGCCTCGCGCACATCGCGCCGGACGGCCGGATCGAGCGACGCCAGCGGCTCGTCCAGCAGCAGCACGGCGGGATCGGCGCAGAGTGCGCGCGCCAGTGCAACGCGGTGCCGCTGACCACCGCTCAGCGACTCCGGGAAGAACCCCATCACGCCACCGACCTGCAGCCGCTGCAGCCATTCGACCCCCCGATGCATCGCAGTCTGCTTGTTCACTCCGCGCACAGTCATCGGAAACGCGACGTTCTCCAGAACCGAAAGGTGCGGAAACAGCACGGGCTCCTGATGCAGGTACACGACACCGCGGCGCTCCGGTGGCTGCGACGACACGTCCGCTCCGTTCACCAGTACCGTGCCGCGAATGGTCGGCTGCAACCCGGCCAGCGTCCGCAGTAACGACGACTTCCCGGAGCCCGATACGCCGAGCACCGCCAGACAGTCTCCGCGGTTGACCGTGAACGAGATATCCACCAACCCGACATGGTATCCGGGAAGACGTCGGAGCATGTCGGCAATTGTCGGATCCTCGAACGTGTACCGACTGACCGACTGCCCTGCGACCTCGGTGCGCCCCGCGCCACCGAACAGGACGCACAGATTGCGCACATCGAGCGCGGTACTCACGCGACCACCGCCGATGTATTTCGCGCCACAATGCGCGACGCGCTCAGCACGATCAGCGCGGGAATCGTCAGCGCCAGCGCACCTGCGGCGGCACGCTGATCCTGGCCCGACTGCAGCATCGCCAGCACATCGAGCGGCAGTGTCTGCACCGCACCGCCGCCCACCAGCAGCGTCAGTGCCACCTGCGCCCAGCTGACGAGAAACCCAAGGGCGAGCGCCTCGGCGATCGGCCGACGGAGGAGCGGCAGCACCACCATCCGCCACCGCATGCGTCCCGTTGCGCCGAGTGTGGCGGCGGCTTCCTCGAGCCGCGGATCCCACCGCGTGAACACGCCGAGAAAGACCAGCGTGAGATAGCCGAGTGCGGGCACCAGATGCGACAGAAACACGCCGAACAGCGTGCCGCCCAGCCCGAGTGTGAGCACCGTGAGCTGCAGCCCCACGCCGAGCACCACCGGGGGCAGCGCGACGGCCGTGAACGCCAGCAGCGCAACCGCGCGACGCACCACACGTGTGCTCCCCGCGGCGGCCCGCCCAAGGGGCAAGGCGCAGGCTGTTGCGGTCAACGCGGTGGCAACGCCGAGTATCAGGCTGTTCAACAGGGCGCTGCGATGCGCGGTGTCGGTGAACAGTTCCTGCCAGGCACTGCCATCGATACCGCTTGGGACCACCACCGGATAGAACCAGCCGCGCGCCAATGACGTGGCGATCAGCATCAGCAGCGGAGCGAGCGCGAACGTGGCCAGCGCAAGCAGCAGGAGGGAGCGGGTGATCGGTGTGCGGACGAACGTCACGCGTCACTCCGCAACTTCTCGTGCAGCAGTGCGGCCAGCACGGCCAACACCGTTGCGATCAGTGCAATTGCGTACGCCTCGGCATGTGAATCCGCACCCAGCGCCTGCCGCCGCTCCTGAATCAGCATCGGCAACGCCAGTGGTGAACTGGGCGCGAGCACCAACGGCAACTCGAGCGAGCCGAGCACGAACACGAAGACCGCCACGATGCTCGGCGCCATGCCACGCAGCAGCAGCGGCAGCGTGATGGCGCGCGTGGCCTGCCACCGCGTGGCGCCGAGGGTTCGTGCGGCATCAATCAGTGCCGTACCACGCAACGACTGCAATGAGAGCGCGACCAGAGCCAGAAACGGCATCTCTTTCCAGACCACCGCCACGATCACGCCGATTGCCCACGGATCGTAGACCAGCGCCGGAAACTGCGCCGGCGTGGTGATCAGGTGCATCTGCGCGGCAACGCGTGACAGCCAGCCGCTTTGCGAGAGGAGCAGCAGCACCGCCACCGCGGTCGCCACGGTCGGTACCGGTAAAGGGAGCGCGGTGACACGCTGCGCCAGACGATCGAGGCGCCGGTCACCACCGAACAGCAGCGCCACAGCCAGGGCACCGATCAGCGCAATCGCAGTACCAGCCGTCGCGATCCACATGGAGAGCATCACTGATCGCCAGACGGCGGCATCGGTGAGAACGCGACCGGCCACACCGGGGACTGTGCTCCCCACCCAACCTGCGGCTCCCGCCACCAGGTAGGCGATGCCGACCGCGATCGGAACGCCGAGCAGTACACCCGCGAGCAGCAGGGGCACGATCACGGCACGGGAGTAGCGGCTGGAAACGTTCACGAGCGGAGAGTGGCGGCAACGAGGCCCGGGCGCAATCTCAGCGGACCATACGACGCCAGTCGTCCTGCAGGCGCTCGTGATATCGGGGCGAGACTTCGGGGCGCGCATAGGCGCGGAGCGAGTCGGCGGGCACGAGGCGCGGGTCATTGACCACCGAATCGAACCTCACGCGCCACTCTGCCGGCACTCGATCCATCCGCAACACGGTGCCGTCGGCCCACACCGTTGGCCGCTGCTTCTCGAGCTGTGCGGCGGGGGAGAGGAGGTAGTTCGCGACGACCATCGCACCGGCAGCGTTCGGCGCGTTGAACGGAATGCCCAGATAGTGGGTGTTCGCGATCGTGCCATCGCGCAGGACGAGCGCACGACTGGTGGCCGGGATCACGCCCTGCATCGCCTTCGTCACGGCCTCGTTCTGGTTGTTGGAGAGGGTGAAATCGATCTCACCGTTCGCAAACAGCCGATGCAGTGCGGCAACGTCGGGCGGGTACTGCGATCCCTGGCGCCAGAGGGACGGCTTCAGCGAATCGAGCCACGCGAAAAGCCGGGTGCGACCGGTGATGTACTTCGTGGAGTCGAAGCCGCCGGCATACGTGCCCGCGCCGCCGTTCAACGCATACAGCACCCCTTTCAGGAAGGTGGTGCCGGCGAAGCTCTGATCGTAGGTGAACCGACCGGGGTGTGCGCGGATCCACGCCGCCAGTTCTGCGACCGTCTGCGGCGGCTGCGGTGTTCGGGCGCGGTCGTAGATGAGCGCCAGTTGTACCGTGCCCCATGCCGACTCGAACCCGGCCGGATCCTGCTCGAAATCGCGGCTGATGATCGGTGACGTGCTGTCGACCAGCGCCGCCGACGGCAGCACGGCGCTCCACGGACCATCGAGCAGCGAGCGACTCCGCAGTGCGCCGAACGTCTCGCCGTTGATCCAGAGCAGGCTCGCCGTGCCGGTGCGTGCGCCAGCTTCCTTTTCGATCGTCAGCTGGTCGACCAGTTCGTTGCCTTGTCCACTGACGGCCTGCAGCGTGACACCGAAGTCGGCCAGCACACGCGGCGCCACCCAGCGATCGACGAACGCATTGATCGCTGGATCGCCGCGCCACATGCGCCAGACGACGGTGGTACCCTTCGCCCGTGCGACCACGCTGTCCCACGGCAACTTCGCCAGATCGGAGGCGGCGCTGCGAGGCGCCGACCGCGCACAGCCCGCGATCAACGCCGCCAGCAGCAGTGCGCCAGCGACTCCGCGCCGCGTCAGCGCGTGTCGCCCATCAGAAGGCATAGTGCGCGGAGAACTGCACCTGTCGTGCGGGAGCCGCACTCGGGAAGACGATTCCGTCACCCGGGCGACCCACCTGTGTGCGGGCACCGCCACCCGGCAGTCCGTTCGCGAATCCGCTGACGTTGCGCGTGTTGAAGGCATTGAACACATCGGCACGCAGCTGCACGGGTCCGAGCAGGTAGCCTGCGCCAAGGTTGACGAGTGTGGCGGACGGCAGCCGTTCTGCGTTGCGCCCGACGCCGAAGAAGCGATCCTGATTGCCGATGAAGCCATTGCCAAAGGTATCGCCGGAGCCATCCAGATCGCAGAATGCAGCACCACAGAAGCCGGCAATCCGGTTGATCGGCGATCCCGACTGCACATCGAACACCGTACTGAGCGAGAGGTGCTTCACCCCGGTGTACACGGCCCGCAGCGACAGCTTGTGCCGGCGATCATTCACCGCATCCGCCCACTCGGCATCGAAGTTGTTGCCCTGCGTGGCGTTGAAGTTGATGTCCTCGGTGTTGTTGCGGGCGCGGCTCAGCGTGTAGTTGGCGTCGAGCAGGATGGTGCGCTCCGGCTGCCAGCGGAGTGCCGTGGTCAGGCCGACGTAGTTCGCTTCGCCGAGCGACGCGGACGTGGTCAGGCGGCGATAGCTGCCGGTTACCGGGCGAACAGGTCGGAACGTGTCGCCGACTGACACCGGCACCGATGTGACGTCACCGGCGCGAATGCCACGCGTATTGGCGTTCAGGTCGTACGACAGCGGCAGGTTGTTGGTCTGTGTCGCGACGGCATCGATCGTCACCCCGAGCGCCTGCGTGAGCTGGTACTGAAAGCCGAGGCTCACCTGATCGCTGTACGGCTGCTCGAGGCCGAGTGCGAAGAGCCGGCGGATTTCGCGCGGCGGAAAGGTGCTGGTCTGCGAGGCCAGCGATGGACCACGCGGCCCCTGAAGATAGGCCGGCGCCTGTGCACCATCGAGCGTGATGGTGGCGTTGCCCTCGGCGCCGAACTGCACCGCGTCGGAGTAGATCGCGTAGGGAAACCTGCCGGTGTAGCGTCCGGCGCCGGCGCGCACGACGGACCGATCCGTCGGCGTCCAGTTCACCGAGATGCGCGGCTGGAAGTTGTTCAGATCGGGCTTGCTCTCGCCGCGCGACGTGAGATCGTCGTAGTCCCACCGCAGGCCGGCGTTGATGGTGACCGTGGCGCTCGGTGTGAAGCGATCCTCGAGCCAGGCGCTGGTTAGCAGCTGGGTGAGGTTCACCTGTTTCTGGCGCGCGTCGATGCTGTAGCGCAGCACCTGCGCGTTCTGCGGCACGTCGCGGAACGAGAAAAATCCGCCATTGGACGGCACGATGTTGCCGGTGTTGAGCACCGTGTAGCTACCGATCGGATTGGTGTTCGATCCGGTGAGCTCGAAGGCGCTGCGTGCCACGTCCACACCAGCTGTCATGGTGTTGCTTTGCCCAAGTTCGCGGCGATGTTCGGTGCGGAACTGGAACTGCTTCTCCGATTCATCGAACACGAAGTTGCTGCTGCCGACGATCGCCTGCGTGATGGTGTTGCCCGGCCGCGCCGGATCGTTGGCCACGATCGTGACCTGCGGCGTGCTGAAGCTGCTGCGCGTTGGCGGGAAGTTCCAGCCGAAGGTGCCGAACTGCAGCGATGTGACCTGGCTGGCGCGCCCGTTGCTGAGCGCAGCGCGATGCGTGATGCTGGAGAGTGACCCGATGCGCTGCGTGCGCGTATCTGCTTCCGGCGCCAGAATCCCACTGCCCTGCCCCGCGCGATCAGTACTGGTGAGCGCAAACTTTGCGGTCAGGCTGCCCGCGTTGCCGAGCCCCTGATCGAGGCGCCCGAACGCCTTGTAGATCTGCCGCAGTTCGCGTCCCACGAACGGCACACTGACCGTCGACGCGATGCGGTCTTCATTCTCGTTCGTGTATTCCAGTGCACCAAAGACGAACGTGCGATCCTTGACCAGTGGACCGCCACCGGCCGCGCCGACCTGCGTGCGACGGAAGCCGTCCTGCGCCTTGTTGAAGGCACTCGCGTTGCCGCCGGGAATGATCTTGGCGCGGGCATCGAACGGCACGCCGGGTCGATTGTACACGAACGCCTCGCCGCCCCATTTCGCCTTGCCGGCACGGGTTTCGAACTGCACCACACCGTTGCTGCTGCGGCCGATGTCAGCGCCGTAGGTATTGGCGGCCACGCTCAGCCGCTCGAGGGCCGACAACGGCAGCTCGACGCGCGCGCCTCCGAGAAACCCCTCGTTGTTCTCGAGACCGTCAATGGTGTACGACGTGTACAGCGAGTTGCTGCCGTTGATGGTCAACCGCGGTGCGTCGCCGAAGAACCCGGTGGCCTGCGCCACGTTCGGCAGCGTGAACGCCAGGGAGATCGGGTCGCGGGCATCGGTGGGAAGCGAATTCAGCTCCGTCCGTTCGACGGTGCCGCCGACGGTTGCGGTGCTGGTATTGAGCAGACGACGGGGCTTGTCGGCCACCACACTGACCACTGACAACTGCGCTGCGGTGGAATCACGGAACCGGCGGCAGCCGAGGGTGGCAGGGCGGCGTACGCAGGTCAGGCTGTCGGGACGGGCCCGTACCGGCTCAGGCGTCGCGGTCTGCGCGCTGACCAGCGTCGGCAGAGCGAGCAGTGCCACCAGGTGGGCAGCGGAGCGAGTGGAAATCGAAGGGCGCATTGGACGGAAGATATGTTTGGGGCGGGCGATCTTGTCCGGCACACGACAAGACACGGGCATCGCGAATCGTTCCCGACCTCTTCTACGCCACAGGACCCGAACTGGATGTTCATGAACACCCTTCGCGACGGCATACTGTTTGGAGTACCCTATTTGCATTGGCTTCGGGATCTCGCAATCGCCGCAGTGACGATCGCCGTCCTCTGGGGCGTGCGGGAGCTGATGATCAGCCGGCTCAAGGGTGCGGCGAAGACCGACACCTGGGTCGACGATCTTTTTCTGGTGCTGGCCCGGCGGACGTCGCGCGTCTACATGCTGGCGATGGGCGTGGCGGTGGCCGGCGCGTACGAAGCCGGGGCTGGCGCACTGCCGCTCTGGCTCCGCGTCTTCACGACCGGCGCCTTCTGCCTGCAGCTGCTGCGATGGTCGTACGTCTCGGTGGACTTCTGGCTGATGTACATGCAGCGCAGCACCGATGGGGAGCAGGGCGGTCGCGCCTCGCTGGCGGTCGTCGGCGTCCTGGTCCGGGTGGTGGTGTTCGTGGTGGTGGTGGTGCTGGCGCTCGACAACTTCGGCGTCAACGTGACCGCGCTGATCACGGGCCTGGGCATCACCGGCATCGCGGTGGCACTGGCGGTCCAGAACATTCTGGGCGATCTGCTGGCGGCGCTGGCCATCGCATTCGACAAGCCGTTCGTCGTCGGCGACGAGATCACGGTCGGTGACACCACCGGGCGCGTCGAGAAGGTCGGCCTCAAGACCACCCGACTTCGCCTCGGCACCGGCGAGGAGCTGTCCATGGCAAATGCCGAGGTGATGAAGACGCGTCTCACCAACGTGAGTCGCACGGCGACGCGTATGATTCCCCTCACGGTCGGCATCTCCGCCAACGGCGAAACCGGCGCATCGCTGCTCGCACTGGCGGAGCAGTGTGAGACGGCAGCGAGCGGTGTTTCAGGGGTCGCCCGCGCCACGGCACGCCTGCAGTCGGTGGTGGACGGCCGCGCACGGATTGTCGTGGAGAGCGTGCTGGAATCACCGCAGGTTCTCCTCAGCACGCGACCGCAGCTGATCGCGGCCCTGACTGATGCGGTGCGCACCGATACGCGCTCAGTGCTCGGCGTTGGATGAGCTGGCAGCATGCTGAGCCACGACTGCCGAATCGTCTGCAGGGCATGCCGTCTGCGTCGTTGATCGACGCGGCCTGCCGACGTGGCGCCGTCACCACGCGGGCCGGATTAGGCTGGGCACTGCTGTGCATCAGCCTCAGCGCCTGCAGTGGCGCCCGTGACACGACCACGGCCGGCCCCGTCCCGCCGGCAGTTCCCGTCGCGACATCCACATTTGCCATCGTCGGCGCGCAGATTCTGCAGAATGGGCGTCCGGTGACATTGGCAGGCGCCAACGCGCTGCATGTCTACGGCGGCAACAGCGATGCCATGCCCGCATGGCGCGTTGGAGTCGTCCGCGAGTTCATCCGTAATCTGAACGAGCAGCCGATCACCGGTGGTGCGATCTACTCGAAGACCAACACTGCGTACTTTCATTCCCTGCGGACCATCGTCGCGAACAACCGTCGCAACGGCCTGATCACGGTGCTCTGCCCGTTCGGCTGGGACACGCTGGAAATCCTCGGCCTGAATCCATCGGCGCAGCCGTTTTATGCACAGTTCAAAGCGCGGATGCAGGCGATCGCCCTCGAGTTCAAGGACGAACCGGATGTCTGGCTCGAGGTCTGGAATGAACCGTACTGGTGGCAGGGCGGTCGCGGCTACACGGAGAGTCTGTGGCTCAGTGACATGCAGGACATGGTCGACAACATCCGCGCCACGGGCAATCGCAACATCATCTTGGTGCCCGGCGCAGAAACGGGTCAGTCGGAAAGCGTGCTGCTCTCGCAGGGCCCACGGCTTCTGGTCGGTCGCAGCAACATCCTGTTCGACATTCACGCCTACGAGCAGTGGCTTGTCGGCACATCACCGGCAGCGGTGACGGCACGGATTCAGGCGTTGCAGCAGGCTGGCGTGGCGATCATCTTCGGCGAGACGTCGCCATTCAACGCCGGCGCGCAGATGGATGTCCGCCTGGTGCTCGATGCTGCCGCGGCGGCACGCGTCGGAGTATTGGCGTGGCTCTGGAAGGACGACGAGTCGGATCGCGCGTCGCTGCGCACCAGTGCGGGGCAGCCGAACGACGCCGGCAACGCGATGTGGGGCACGACATTCCGCGACTTCCTGCAACGCATCGCGTCGTTGCCGCCACAATAACGAAAAGCGTACACCAGCGCTTGCTCGACGCGCAGCCGGCGGAGCGCTCGGACAACAGCCACTCAGCGCTCGGACAGATGGGTCTCAATGCGAGCGAGGGCGACACCAGTGCCATCTTCAGCCCGCACCGTCTCGCCCAGTACTGCGGCCATGTCATGCATGCGCGAATCGGTGCGCATCTGGCGGATCGCGGTCGCGAGGGCGGTCACCGTCAGTTCACGGCGTCTGATCGGCGCCGGTGACACGCCCATGACGTGCAATCGACTGCCCCAGAACTGTTGATCGAATCCCAACGGCACCACCAACGAAGGCATACCGCTTCTCACACTGGCGCCGGTGGTGCCGGCACCGCCGTGATGCACGATCGCGCTGCTTCGCGAAAAGAGCCACGAGTGCGGCACTTCGCGTTCGACGTGCACCGTGGATGGCAGCGCCGTATCGCCGAGCGATCCCCATCCCTGCAGCAGCACCGCGCGACACTCTACCCGCTGGCAGGCATCGAGCACCACGCTGGTCAGCCATTCGCCATGCTGTGGCGTCATGCTCCCGAACCCGATGGTGACCGGTGCGTCACCGGCTGCAAGAAACGCTGCCAGGGGCTCGCTTGGCGCGTACGCCGGTTCATCGAGAAACCACCAGCCGGTTGGTGCAATCCACTCGGGCCAATCGGGTGGCGCCGGCAGCACGGCAGGGCTGTAGGCGTAACACGCCGGATAGTCTGGCGTGCGTTGCGCAGCGAACGGTCCACGATACGGCAGAGGCCCCGCCTGCAAGTACTGTTTGCGCCAGCGATTGACGGCCGATCGAGTCGGTTGCCAGAGCAGTTGCTCGCCGACGAGATGCGAGATCCAGTTGCGGCGTTCGTCTGCTGCAGACCGCGCATCGCGATACGTCAAACCCGCCACCGGAAAGGCGCGTGTCGGCGTCAGCGGGGCCAGCCAGCCGGCCATCACCGGAATTTTCCGCAGTTCCTGCAGCTGCGCCGCCGCCATGCAGACCGCTCCGTGTACGACCAGGTCGGCATCGGCGGTGACGGTGACCAGATCGGCCAGCAAGCCATCGATCAGCGACGAAAACTCACGCCCGAATTCCCGCGCGAAACGCCACAGGCCGACGCGCGAGCCGCCGGATAGCCATGCGTTTGCGCCCGGCGCACTGAGCATTCGACGCGGATCGCCATGGAGCGGACGGAAAGGGACGCCAAAGCCCTCGATCCACTGCCGGAAGGTCTCGTGCGTGGCGAGTGTCACGCGATGCCCCGCGCGCTGCGCGCGCAGGGCGAGGGCCAGATACGGCTGGACGTCGCCGCGTGACCCGGAGGTGACGATCACCAGATGCATGGAGAGGAAATATGGACCGGAGCGGCTAGCTTTCGGGCATCATGCAGACAGAAACCATGCCGCCCGGTCTCGAACGCGTGCTGACGCGCTTTCGCTCCATGGGCCGCGAAGAGAAGATGGCCAGCCTGGTGGCGTACGCGAAGAAGCTCGAGCCGTTGCCGCCGGAGCTCGCGGAACTCGATCGTGCGGCGTTCACGGTGGCCGAGTGCCAGACGCGCGTGGATCTGTTTCCGGAAGTACACGATGGATTGCTGCACTTCTATGCCGACGTGAACGTGCGCGAGTCGCCGACCGTGGCCGCGGTGCTCGCGATCCTGTTTCAGGCCGTGAACGCACAGCCGCCGTCGGTCACACTGGCGATTCCGAACGACATCGTCAGGCAGCTGATGCACGACATCGGGCTGGCCGGCCGGGAAGTGGGGCTGAATGCGATGGTACAGCGCCTGAAGCGGCACGCCACCCTGGCCGCAGCAGCGTAGCCTACACCGCCGCCGGTGCGGTCGGCAGCAGCGGGGCACGGGTAACGGCACCGGGGCCCTGTCGCTATTCTTCGGTGTTCCGGGCGCTCTGCCCAGGCACCCCAATTTTTGCTCCGCCAATGCCCATCACGATCAAGATCAACAACAACGGTCCGCTGATGATCAGCGCCGCCGACGCCCCGTCGGTGCAGCTGACCGACGCCGAAGGCAATGTGATTCCGCTGCCCGAGGGCAAGAACGTGTTCCTCTGCCGCTGTGGCGCCAGTTCCCGCAAGCCGTTCTGTGACGGCGGACACAAGACCAGTGGGTTCGATGGCACCTGCGTCGCCGCGACCCCGACGGCCGGCTGACCCTGTGCTGCAAAGAGTCTTGAACGCGTGGGCCTGGGTGGTCCTGGTCTCGGCCGTCATCATCGGGTTCTTCGTGGTGCTGACGGTTTTCATCCTCACGGTGCCGTTTGACCGTGACCGATATCTCGCGGGCCGCATGTTCCGGATCGTCGGGGCATCCACCGTCTGGCTCAACCCGCTCTGGAAGTTCCGCACCGATGGCCTGCGCATCCGTGATCCGCGCCGGCCGTATGTCGCGGTGTCCAATCATGAGAGCTACGCCGACATCTTCCTCATTTCGCATCTGCCGTGGGAAATGAAGTGGCTTGGCAAGGAACAGCTGTTCAAGATCCCGTTTCTGGGCTGGATGATGTGGCTGGCGGGTGACATCCCCGTCAAGCGCGGCACCCGCGAGAGTATCATCGAGGCCATGAATGCCTGTCGCGACAAGCTGAAGCAGCGCCTCAGCGTGATGATTTTCCCCGAAGGGACGCGCTCGCCGGATGGTGAACTGCTCCCGTTCAAGGATGGGGCGTTCCGGCTCGCGATCGAGAACGCGTCACCCATTCTGCCGATCGTGGTGGCTGGTACCCGTCGCGCGATGGCCAAGCACACCTTTCAGTTCCAGCAGACCCGGGCCATCTGCCGGGTGCTGGAACCAATCGAGACGGCGGGGCTAACTCTGGAGGACCTGCCGACGCTCAAGCAGCGCACGCGCGACGCGATCAACGCGGCCAAGGAGCGGCTTCACGTCGAGCTGGGCCTTGGTGCAAACGGGGAGCCACTCGCGCTGGGGCCTCAGTCCGCGTAAGTCGCTGTCGGTCAATCCGATCGGATGGGCGCGGCGTACTGCTGTGACACCTTTCGACACGACCGATGCCAGACACCACGCCCACCGCTGCCACGCCCGCACCGAAGCCGTCGGCGACACTGATTCGGATCGCCATTGCGGTGGTGGTCCTCGTCGTGCTGGTGTTGCTCGGTCGCCAGCTCAGCGCCCAGCTGCCGCGGCTGACCGCGGCGGTTGACGGACTCGGGGCGCTGGGGCCGATCGTCTTCATTGCTGCCTACGCGGTCGCCTGCGTGGCCTTCGTACCCGCATCGCTGTTGACCCTGGCGGCCGGCGCACTCTTCGGCGTGGTGAAGGGCACAATCTTCGTGCTGGTCGGGGCCACACTCGGCGCATTCGGCGCGTTTCTGATCGCACGATACGTAGCGCGCGACTGGGTGGCGCAGCGTGTGCAGAAGGATGTTCGCTTTGCCGCGATCGATCGGGCGATTGCCGCGCAGGGGCGGAAGGTGGTGTTCCTGCTGCGACTCTCGCCCGTGATTCCGTTCAATGTGCTGAACTATGCACTCGGCCTGACACAGGTGCGTGCGATCGACTTTCTGGTCGCGTCGGTTGGCATGATTCCCGGCACGGTGTTGTATGTGTATTCCGGCAAACTGGCGAGTGTCGTGGTTGGCGCCGCCGGAAGCACTGCGCCACCTCGCGGCACCGCGTTTTACGTCGTGCTCGGACTCGGCCTGGCCGCGACAGCGGCCGTGACGGTGCTGGTGACGCGAGTGGCCAAGCGCGCGCTGGCGGAAGCAACCGCACGTGGCGGCGAGGCACGCTGACGCAGCCATCCAGTCCGCGCGCCGCACGCGGCAGTTCAGACACACACTCCCCTCTTCAGACTTGCCATGCTCGCACACGACCACTGGGACCGTGAACTCCTCGCCAATGTGCACCCCGAGGGGTGGGTCAACCCGACGCCGGCTGCACGATACGATCTGGTCGTGATCGGTGCCGGCACGGCCGGACTCGTGTCCGCTGCCGGCGCGGCGGGACTCGGAGCAAAAGTCGCGCTGATCGAACGGCACCTGATGGGCGGCGACTGCCTGAACGTCGGTTGCGTGCCTTCCAAGGGCCTGATCAGCGCCGCGCGTGCCTGGTCGATGGCCGGCCGCGCGGCGGGAGAGTTTGCGGGCCCGGCGGTGCACGACACCGCGACCGGTGATTTCACCGCCATGATGGGCCGGATGCGACGCATTCGCAGCGATCTCAGTCCGATCGACAGCGCCGCCCGGTTTCGCGAGCTCGGTGTGGATGTGTTCCTCGGTGACGGTGCCTTCGTGGATGCATCATCGATCACCGTCGGTGGTGCCACACTCAGGTTCCGGCGTGCCGTGATCGCGACCGGTGCGCGTGCCGCTGCCCCACCGATTCCGGGGCTCGAGTCGGTACCGTATCGCACCAACGAGTCGATCTTCGATCTGACCGAGCTGCCGGCGCGATTGCTTGTCGTCGGTGCGGGCCCGATTGGATGCGAGATGGCACAGAGCTTCGCACGGTTCGGATCGCAGGTCACGGTGATCAACCGTGCCGACCGGGTGCTCCCGCGCGACGACGCGGATGGTGCGCGTATCGTGCAACAGCAGCTGATCGAGGATGGCGTGCAGTTCGTGATGAACGCCGAGATCACGGCCGTCTCACACCACGGCGAGGAGATACAGGTCCGGACGATGGAAAGGGGCGTTGCATCGGTGCATGTCGGCGACGTGTTGCTGGTGGCCATCGGCCGTGCGCCGAACATCGAAGGGCTGGGCCTCGAGCGGGCGAACGTCGCCGCGACGAAAACCGGGATCACCGTCGATGACCGGCTCCGCACCACCAACCCCACGGTCTACGCGGTGGGCGACGTGTGCTCGACGCTGCAGTTCACCCATGCGGCCGATTTTCAGGCCCGGATGGTGATCCAGAACGCGCTCTTTTTCGGGCGGGCGAAGGCAAGCAATCTGATCACCCCCTGGGCGACGTATACATCACCGGAGCTGGCACAGGTTGGCCATACCGCCGCAACTGCGGCGCAGGCCGGCGTGGCGATCCAGACCTTCACCGTCCCGCTGCACGACGTGGATCGCGCGCGGCTGGAGGGGGAAACGAAAGGGTTCTGCCGTGTGCATGTACGCAGCGGAACCGATCAGATCGTAGGCGCGACGATCGTGGCACCGAATGCAGGTGACATGATCAGCGAAGTGACACTGGCCATGACGAACGGGCTGGGGCTCGGTGCCATCGGAAAGACGATGCATCCGTACCCAACGCAGGGCGAAGTACTGCGCAAGGTGGCTGACGCCTGGCGACGCACCAAGCTCACGCCATTCGTCAAGCAACTCTTTCTCCGATACTTCCGACTCTTCCGATGACGCTCCTGACTCTGCGCCGCGTGACCACTGCCGCCGCGCTCTTCTTCTCGGCCGGCACGCTGCAGGCACAAACCGTGGATCACAGCGCATTCGAGGGACTGCTGAAGGCACACGTCGTGAACGGCCTGGTGGATTACGACGCGTTCAAGGCCAGTCCGGTGTTCGCCGGCTATCTGCGGCTGATCGCCGCCACCAATCCGGCACCGTTGCCGCGGGCCGAGCAGCTCGCATTCTGGATCAATGCGTACAATGCGTACACGATTCAGCTGATCAACGCCAAGAACGAACGCGAGTCGATCCGCAACGTGAACAAGTCACTCGGCTTCCTCAAGTTCAAGGGGCCGTGGTCGGATCCGTTTGCCGTTGTGGGCGGCAAGACGTATACACTGGACGACATCGAGCAGCGCACCATTCGCCCGACCTACAAGGAACCGCGCATTCACTTCGCACTGGTGTGCGCGGCGATCGGATGCCCGCCGCTGCGCAGCGAGGCGTACACCGGCGCGCGGCTGGAAGCGCAGCTGAATGATCAGGCAGTGCTGTTCCTGACGAAGACGCCTTCGAAGAACCGGGTGGATGTCGCGGCGCGCACGGTGTATCGCAGCCAGGTGTTTTCGTTCTCGGACTACATGCAGGACTTCGGCGGATCGGAGGCGGCGGTGGGCCGGTTCATCGCGCGGTACTATCCAGCAGGGCCGGAGAAGACGCTGCTCGAGAGCGGGGAGTTCAAGGCGGTGAAGACGGAGTATGACTGGAGCTTGAACAGTCAGGTGAATGGGCGGCGGTTGGGGTTGATGCGGTAGGCGGGAGCTGGTTGACTGGAGTCGCGTATGCTGGCAATCGTACTTGCATGCAGTCGTACATGCATGCAATCGTACTTGCATGCATGCCAAGTCATGACTCTGCTGCACGAGGGCTCCCGACCACGCCGCTCGTCGATCGCCACGACGAGCAACGGGAACTGATCGCGCTGGTGCAGCGTGGAAAACCCGCCCTCGCCCTCGTGACGGGGCGGCGGGTGGGAAAGACCTTCCTGATCACGCACACGTGGGCGGCCAAACATCTCTTCCTGTTCACGGCCGCCAGAACAACCAGCAAGCTGAACCGCCAGCAATCGCTGCACGACCTGTCGGCCTGGCACGGAGAGGCGCTCGGAAGAGATACGGTGACAGTGCACTCATTTCCCGGCAAATACGGTGACAGTCCACTCAGCGGGCCGCGCGCCAGTGATCCTCGCGCCGCGTCACAGCGGGTTTCAGCCCGCGCCCGGGCCACGCACCACCTGCGGGAGGGTGAGCCCGTGCGGCACTGGTCCCGAGGCCCCGGTTCACCTGTCAGGCCGACTTGTGCTGACGCGTGACAAGCAGCCGCGGAGCGGGGACAACCTGCATGTCGCTCGTGGCGTATCGCGCACGAGAAGATGAGTGCACTGTCACCGTATCGCAACTTGACTGCGACGCCAGCATCAGCTCTCATTGCGGTCAGAGAAAGGCAGTGCACGAAAAGGGCAGACCGACATCATCGTCGGCCTGCCCTCTCGGCATCTATACACATCACGAACGCGTCAGTTCGCGCTCAGGTTGTTTTCGCGAATACCCTACTTCTCCGTACGCATGCGGCCGTTGACCAACTCAGTGCGTCAACCGCGTCACCCCCGCACCATCGAACAACACCCGCATCCGCCGCAGCCCCAGCCTGACCCGCGTCTTGACCGTCCCGAGTGGCACACCGAGTTGATCCGCCGCCGTCGTGTGCGATACACTCTGCAGGAACACCAGCTCGATCACTTCGCGCTGCGTGTCCGGCAGCTGTCGCAGTGCGCCGGACAACAGTGTCTCGAGCTCCCGAGTCTCCACCATACGCGCCACATCCCACGCGGTCGACCACCCGATGTCGATTGCGGTGGCGTCCACCGCCGCCAGCACTTCAGCGCGATCACGCGCCCGTTCGCGGCGCATCCGCGCTCGCACGTAGTCACGCGCGCGGCTCTGCGCGATCATCGTCAGCCAGCCGACCACCGCCCCCCGTGCACCATCGAAACTGGCCGAGTCACGCCACGCCTTGGCGAACGTGTCGCTCACCACCTCTTCGGCATCCGCATGCTCGCGGACGATGGCGTAGGCGATGCGCAGCAGCGGCGCCGCACAGGCCGCGTAAAGGGCCGCCGCGGCGTCTTGATCCCCGTCCGCCATCCGTGCAACGAGTGAGGCATGTGGATCGGCGACGGGGGCAGGCACGGACACGAGGGCCTGCGCGGACCACGCAGCAGTGCGGCACTCGACCAAAGAATTCAGTAGCACGGCAGGGTTCGCTGTTTGGGCGCCCAGGACTGACATTCACCGGGCAGGCGCACGAGGTGGCTAGGTTGTTTCTCGGACGACGGGAGAATCGACCTCTGCGCAGTCGCGGTAAATGATGAAACTCACTACCTGAGCACCCCGCACGACATGTCGCGCACAGCCGCCGAGATCGAACTTGGAAATCTCAGAAAAGCCGATGAGATCCATGACCGCGTCGCGCTGCTCTCACGCCGTCTGTTCGTGCAGGACACCATCCCAGACATGGATGGATTCGTGCGCGAGGCGGAGCTGTTGCTGCGCGGTGTGAACAGCGCCGATGTCGTGCTCGGCATCTTCGATCACAACAAGTACAATCCGGTGATCGAGATCGGCGACGGCAACTTCTGGGGACCGATGCCCCACGTGTCGCAGGATGAGCGCATGCGATTGCTCTTCTCGCTGCTCGATCCCGACTACGCCGCCTTCCCGACCGAGTCGGTCAAGTGGCTGTCACGTGTGCTGGGTGCCATGTCGTTCGAGGACCGCCAGGAGATCGAGATCTTTCATTGCGGCATCGCCTATCAGCGCACTGACGGCCGTCCGATCCGCCTCTTCTCGAAAAGCATCCCCATTCACTACTCGGCGGATCGACAATTCACCTTCACGTTCAACTACGCGCAGAACGTGAATCACCTACTCAAGCCGAGTTTCCGGGACTACTGGATCCGGATCAAGTACGGGCCCGGCGGCTCGCGCGTGCAGACGCTGCATTCGGCGGATCTCCGCGAAGTCGAGGCGCGCGATCTGCTCAGTCAACGCGAGAAGGAGATTCTCACCCAGATCGCGGCCGGCCTCGAAACCAAGGACATCGCCGACCGGCTCGGGATCAGCATCAACACCGTCGGTAATCATCGCAACAACATGGTCCAGCGCCTCGGTGCGCGGGACACAACCGCACTGATGCAGATCGCGAAGATGGCCAGCCTCATCTGACGGTGTCGCCGGCTCAGTCATGCAACGCGGGCTCTGAAACGTCGGCGCCGGCAAGCGCGGCGTAGTACCGATCGCGGATGCCGTGCGCATTGACTTCGCACATCGACACCAGTTCGCCGTTCACCGGCACGTGAAAGACGCACTGCGCCAGTCGCGCCTGACCTTCGTCAGTGGCCATCTCATCGGCGCTCATGAAGTGATGACTCACGATCACCAGCGGCTGCACCTGCAACGCGCCCGAGAACAGCTCCCGTACCGCTCGGAGTGGCGATCCGGGGCTCAGTCGCTGCAGCCAGTGCCAGAGGTAGCCAGGCAGTTGGCCGAGCACGAAACCCGGTGCGCGCAGCGCCAGCCCGAGTGCGCGAGCGATCGCGGTGCGGCGCGTGTCGGTCTTGAAACTCACACCACCGAAGCGGCGGAAGAATTCATCCACCGTGGCCGCGTGCGGTGAATCGGCCGCGGGGCGCAGCGCATGGAACTTCGGTGCTTCGCCGTGACGATACGCCACCAGGCCGTGCAGGATCCGGTTGCACGACGGATGCCCGAACCAGACCTGCGACCGCAGCAGCGCATCGGCTTCGCGCTCGTTGCCGCCGGTGAGTGTCTTCGCGATCCGCGACCAGAGCGCGTCACCGGTCACGCCGCCGCCGAAGCCATCTTCCGTGCGGCCAACCTGCGCAATCGGCTGAAAGCTGATCATCCGGAAGACGCGCTGTCCACCGATCAGCCAGCGCACCACATCCGGTACGCCTTCCAGATTGTCGCGCGTCACGGTGATCGTGGTGGCTGCGCGCAGTGATCTGCCCGTGCGTTTCTGCGCCGTGGTCAGCAGCTGCACGAATTCGTCACGCAACGGGTTGAGCTCAACCTCGAGCTTCGCGCTCCTGTATGCTGCGCCGACACGTCCGCGCTGCGTGGTGTCGACGTGAATGCTCACCTCGACCAGTTCTCCTTCCGTGAGGAACCGCTCCAGCAGCCCGGGTCGGCGACGGAACGAGTCGCCATGGGTCATCAGCATCGGCACCAGCTCGAGCGAGTGGGCATGCTGCAACAGCGCGATGACCTCCTCCGGCGGGCGCAGCGTCACCTCACCATCGGTGAGCTGCAGATTGCCATCGGGCCCGAGAATCGGCCGCAGTGCATCCATCTGCGCCATGATCGCCGCGACCGGTTCCGCCGGGATTCGGTTCGCCGCCTCGCCGAGGTAGCAGCCGCGGCACGCGAAGTCGCATCGTGGCATCGCGCCGATCGTGGCGCCGCAGCCATTGCCCTGCACGCCGAGCATCTGCTCCGTGGTGCGCAGCGCCTGTGGCAACGATGCCCAGTTGCGCGCCAGCAATGCGCGTGACTCGGCTCGCACCGGTTCGGCAAGCACAGTCAGCACGCGGCGTGGGGGACGCAGCGATTCGGGCGCGGTCGGAGAAGCGGACGACGACATGACGGACGGATGAGGCGTGGCTGGGCCGAGCTGGACTCGTGTCTGCTACGACGGCCGCTGCTCGGCGGATCTCTCCGCTAGAATTGCGGATATGCCCGAGCCGATCCCCCACTCTTTGGCCACCCTCGACGACGCCCTCAGCGCACCCACTCCCGGAGTGGTGCGTACGCTGGCTGCCCTCGACGGTGACATCATCGTCCTCGGCGCCGGTGGCAAGATGGGCCCCTCGCTGGCGCGTATGGCACGACGTGCCCTGAATGAGGCGGACGGAGGCAGAAGTCGGGACGTGATCGCGGTATCCCGCTGGTCGGACGCTGCCGCCGCACGACAGCTCGTGGCGTCAGGCGTACGACTGATCACCGCCGACCTGCTCGATCGCGCCGAAGTCGATGCACTGCCCTTCGCATCGAACGTGATCTTCATGGCGGGCCAGAAGTTCGGCACCGGTGGTGATCCCGCGCAGACATGGGCGATGAACACGATCGTGCCAGCATGGTGCGGCGAACGCTTCGCTGGCGCCCGGCAGGTGGTGTTCAGCACCGGCAACGTCTATCCGCTCACCAGCGCCACTGGCTTCGGCGCCACCGAAACCACGGCGCCGGCACCGATCGGCGAGTATGCCATGAGCTGTCTTGGCCGTGAACGGGTGATGTCGGCGCTCGGGAGCCGGCACGCCTCGCCCGTCGCGCTCTATCGACTGAACTACGCCTGCGCTCTGACCTACGGTGTGTTGACCGACTTGGCTGTGAGGATGCGCGACGCGACACCGATCGACCTGACGATGGGAACCGTGAATGTGATCTGGCAGGGCGATGCCAACGCAATCGCGCTCATGCTGCTGGCGCACGGCGGCGTGCCGGCGGTGCCGGTGAATGTCACCGGGCTCGAGTCGCACACGGTCAGATCACTCGCCATCGCCCTTGGCCAACGTCTTGGCCGCGAGCCGCGCTTTGCTGGCACCGAGTCGGCGGACGCGTTGCTCTCCGACGCACGCGCGCTGCAGGCGCGGTTCGGCCTCGACCTGCCGATGATGCCGCTGCCGCAGCTGTTGGACTGGACCGCAGAGTGGGTGCGCGCCGATCGCCCGCTGCTGGGTAAGGCCACGAAATTCGAGGTCCGCGACGGGACGTTCTGAGGTCCACGCAACGGCGACATGATCCTTCGAATTTCCTGAATATGTCACGAAACGTCAGAACGCAGCGCCTGTCGTTATGGTAGAAGATGGCGGGGCCTGTCGTTTTTCGGCGCCGTCCAATCCGACGCCGGAGCCGACTCTGTGAATGTTCGCCAGCACCTACTCGCCGGTCAGGTGATTCCAGCCCATCCGCTGGCCCTGACAGCCGCCCGGACGCTCGACGAACGTGCACAGCGCGCGCTCACGCGGTACTATCTGGCGGCCGGCGCCGGGGGCATCGCGGTTGGGGTCCACACCACGCAGTTCGCCATCCGACGGGTGGGGTTGTACCACCCGGTGCTGCAGCTGGCGGTCGAAACCGCCAATGCCACCCTCGCCACGGCGCCGCGGCCATTCGTCCGCATCGCCGGTGTGATCGGCGATACCCCGCAGGCCGTGAGTGAAGCAGGGATCGCGCGGGAACTCAACTACGATGCGGTGCTGGTGTCGCTGGGCGGCATGGATGGCGTCGATGAACGGGCGCTGCTGACGCACTGCCGGGCGGTAGCCGAGGTGATGCCGATCATCGGGTTCTATCTGCAGCCGGCGGTTGGCGGTCGGGTATTGTCGTACCGATTCTGGCGCGACCTGGCCGAGGTGCCGCAGCTGATCGCGGTCAAGATCGCGCCGTTCGATCGCTACCGCACGATGGACGTGGTGCGGGCGATTGTCTCTGCAGGGCGCGATGATGTGGCGCTCTACACCGGCAATGATGACTCGATCGTTGCCGACCTCACCACGCCGTTCCCGGTGCGCCGTCATGGCCGCACCGACACAGCGCGCATCGTGGGCGGCCTGCTCGGGCAATGGGCGGTCTGGACGCGACGCGCGGTGGAGCTGCTGGCGCGCATCAAGGCGCTCAGCGACTCACCACTTGCGCCAAGCCTGCTCACGGAAGGCGCCGAACTGACGGACGCCAATGGCGCGATCTTCGATTCGCTGCACCGCTTCTCGGGGTGCATTCCCGGCATTCACGAAGTGTTGCGACGTCAGGGGTTGCTGCGCGGAACGTGGACGCTCGATCCGCGCGAGACACTCAGTCCACGCCAGACCGACGAACTCGATCGTGTGATGCAGTCGTATCCGTGGCTGACGGATGACGCGTTCGTGGCTGAGCATCGGGAGGCGTGGTTGACGCCGTGATGGGTGTTTGGAGTAGCTGCAACTGCAGCTGCCGCCAATCCTCGGCTGCGAACAAACTGAGACTGCAACTGCGAACTAACAGCTTTGACGCAGAGACGCAGAGGCACAGAGACGCAGAGAACCGCAACTGATTGGGGAACTGCGTGCCCGTTGCCATTCTCTGCGCCAGCAATAAGGGCGCTGAGCGGAGTGCTGCCGATGGCGAGGAACAGGCGCAGGTTGTTGCTGCTGCAAAAAAATAGCAGTTGCAGTCCTCTGCGGCTCCGTGCCTCTGCGTCTCTGCGTCAAAGCTGTTAGTTCGCTCTTCGCTGTGTAGCGCTTCGCTACCGCTCTGACTCACGAATGCGAAGGAGGGTCAGCGCGGCGCCGCACCATCACGCAGTGCCCGCCAGGCGCGCAGTGACTGCCACGCATCATCCATCGACAGTCGCGACGTTTCGAGCAACCCTTCGATCACCGCCACGCGCAACGCGGCATCGTTGGCGTCGTCGGCCGCAGTTGGAACGTCGAGCATCTCCAGCGGATCGGGGGGCACCAGCAGCCCGCTGCGAATCAGCTCGCGCATGGCACGAGGTGCGGCGTCTTCCAGCCATGGAGCCACGGCATACCGCCTGTCGTCCGTCCGCAGCAGGATCACTTCCACGAAGCGATCGTGCCTGCCCACCCAGATCCGACGACCGGCGCGGTTCCGACGCACGGTGAAGCGCCGGGCTCCGATGTAGATGGAGGTCCCGGTCGGTACGGAATCAGGAACGGCGGCGGGTTCGATCGGCGACATGTCATGGAGTGTCGAGCGCGGGTGGGCCGGAGATTAGCGGGCGGCAACAGGCCCACGGACAGGCAGCCTGAACCGGACGTCTCGCGCGAGGCAGCGGCTCCCGGCCAAACGGCTGCCCGGGCAGTATTCTGCGGGCAACGGGCACCAGCCGGAGGACGTACTCCGCGCAGGTCCAGACCACACGAGAAAACACTCCCCATCCGTTGCCATGACACGCTCCCTGCGCGCGCTGTTCGCCACGACCCTCCTCGGCCTGTCCACCCTTGGCGCCCAACCGGCCGCAACGCCGACGCCCGGCGCGGCATCAGCGCTGCCAGGCATTGCCGCCAGGACCGCCGGCATGGTCAAGCGCGACGGGCTCTTCCCGCTCTACTGGGATGAGCGCACCGGCAAGCTCTATCTCGAGATCCCGGCGATGGAGCAGGAGTTCATCTACTTCACATCGCTGCCGTGGGGCGTGGGGTCGAACGACATCGGCCTCGATCGCAATCAGCTGGGCCAAGAGCGCCTGGTGGCGTTCACCCGCAGCGGACCGCGCGTGCTGCTGATCCAGAAGAACACGAACTTCCGCGGCGTGACCGCCGACGCTAACGAAGCACGCGGCGTGGAAGAGAGCTTCGCTCGCAGCGCCATCTTCGGATTCACCGTTGAAGCGCAGGATGGCGCACGGGTGCTGGTGGATGCGACGGACTTCGTGGTGCGCGACGCACATGACGCGGCGGGCAACTTGCGTCGCACGCAACAGGGCACCTACACGGTCGACCGTTCGCGCAGTGCGGTGTACATGCCGCGCACCAAGGCGTTTCCGCGCAACACGGAAATCGAGGTCACACTCACACTCGCCGGCACCAACCCCGGTCGGTACGTGCGCGACGTGACCCCGAACCCGGAGGCGATCACCATCCGCGAGCGGCACAGCCTCGTGGCGCTGCCGGAGCCTGGGTTCAAGCTGCGTGTGTCCGACCCACGCTCATCCTTCTTTGGCATCAGCTATCAGGACTACGCGCAACCACTCGGCGGGCAGTTCGTTCAGCGCTTTGCCTCGCGCCATCGCATCGAGAAGAAGAATCCCGGTGCCGCTCGCAGTGAACCCGTGAAGCCGATCGTGTACTACGTGGACAACACCGCGCCTGAACCGATTCGCAGCGCGCTGGTGGAGGGCGCACGGTGGTGGAATCAGGCGTTCGAGGCGGCCGGCTACATCAACGGATTCCGCGTCGAGGTCCTCCCCGATTCGATCGATCCGCTCGATGTGCGCTACAACGTGATCGAGTACGCGCATCGCGCCACCCGTGGCTGGAGCTACGGCGGTGCGGTGACCGACCCGCGCACCGGCGAGATGATGAAGGGCCATGTGATCCTCGGCTCGCTCCGCGCGCGACAGGACTTCCTGATCGGCGAGGGGCTCGACGCGCCCTATGCCACCGGCAGCGAGAAGGCCACCCGTGTCGAGGCGATGGTGCTGGCCCGTATCCGGCAGCTATCGGCGCATGAAGTGGGTCACACGCTGGGCATGGCGCACAACTACATCAGCAGTGCGCAGAAGAACACCAGCGTGATGGACTACCCGCACCCGATGATCACGCTCTCGCCGAGCGGCGATGTGGATATCACGAAGGCGTACGAGGTCGGCATCGGCGACTGGGACAAGGTGGCCGTCACGTGGGGGTACGGCGAGTTTCCTGGCAACGAGAAGCCGCAGCTCGATTCGGTGCTCGTCGCCGCACGCACGCGAGGCCTGACCTTCCTCACCGACCAGGATGCGCGCCCGGTGAGCAGTGCGCACCCGAACACGCATCTCTGGGACAACGGTGCCGATGCGGTGACGGAGCTCAAGCGCATGATGACCGTACGCGCCAAGGCACTGCAGAAGTTCGGTGAAACGGCGATCAGGCGCGGTGCCCCGATGGCGACGATGGAGGATGTGCTGGTGCCGGTGTACCTGCATCACCGCTACCAGCTGGAAGCCGCCATCAAGGTGGTGGGCGGCGTGACGTACGACTACACCATGCGTGGCGACGGTGTGGCGGGTCCGGTGGCAGTTCCTGCCGCGCAGCAGGGAACCGCGATCGATGCGGTGATGGATGTGTTGCAGCCGGCGAATCTGGCGCTGCCGCGGGCGTTGCTGGCGCAGCTCCCGCCGCGACCATTTCTGATCGATCCGTCGCGTGAGCTGTTCGATCGCTGGACGGGCATCACGTTCGATCCACTGGCGCCGGGTGCCACGATTGCGAACGTCACCTTCGACCTGCTACTCGACAGTGAGCGGTCGGCGCGGATGGTGGCGCAGCGTGCGATCGACCCGATGCTGCCGGGCTTTGCCGATCTGCTGAAGCGGATCGAGGCACGGATCTTTGCGGTGGGCGGCGCCAGCAACTACGACGTCACGCTGCAGCAGCTGGTGCAGCGGTCGTACGTCGATCATGTGATGCAGCTGGCCGAGAGCGCCGAGATGCCGCTGGTGAGGGCGGAGGCGCGCTATGCGCTGGTTGGGTTGCTCAACACGAAGCTGCGCGGTGGAGTGGCCGGGCGTTCGAGTGCGGCGAACGATCAGCTGGCGGCGGATATTCGCTCGTGGATTGCCGGCACGTACAAGCCGGCGGAGCGTCGGGTGAAGCTGACGGTGCCGCCGGGGAGTCCGATTGGCGATTGGTAGGATGGGTTGCCTGTGCAACAGTGCGACCGGCGCACAGGACGGTGTCGCGATGAAGGAACGCTGACGCAATGAATTTGGAGAGGGCCCCGGGAGCATCCGTCACAGCTTTCGCACCGGGGCCCTTTCGCGTCTCGGGACGTCGTTCAGCCCGAACCCGCGGATCCGTCCGGCCACGCACAAATGCACACCCGATTCCCCGCACGATCGGCGACCGCGTTGTGCGCACGCGCCACCGCCGAAACCGCGCATGCCAGATCGACGTGTTCCGGCTCGAGTTGCCAGACGTCGCGACTCAGCCGCACGGTGAGTGTGGCATCACCAATCGTGAGCAGCGTTCCTGAGCCCTCGAGGCCCGGGACGACCGCAATTGCGGCGGCGAGTCGTGCTGCGTCACCTATCGACGAAACCTGAAAGACCGCAGTCGCGCCGCCATGCAGCACAACCCAATCCTCAACACCATCGGCATCGAGAAATCCCTGCCATCCAGCTTCGCTCATACGCGCGACGCGCCGGCATTGACGTTCTGTCGTGCGCGGCTGGTCTTCGACACACGCAGGTGAATGGGCAGCAGGGCCGCCTGATCACCCCACCAACCCCCGCGCCCAACTCTCCCCCGCCGGCTTCTCGAACGCCTCGCGCCACCCGGCAACCGTCTCAATCAGCGTCTCGAACACCGGCGTCTCACGTGTCACGTCACCAGCCGCCGCACGCGCGCTGAACTCCGGCTGCGACCCGACGTGAATCGCGCCCTGCGTGTCTCGCCACGCCACCCGCCCGGACGCCAGCAGATCCGCACCAACCGCCGACTGCACACGACCAATCGTGCGGAACAAACCGTCGATCGAACACCCCGACGCGCCGGTCGCCGCTTCATCCACCGCGATCGCCAGGAACCGATCCTCCCGCCAGTCGCGCGCGCACAACAGTGGCACCCCATGCGCCGCCCACTGCGACAGGTGTGCGTCCACCGCCGCCAGCAGCAGTGTGGCGTCGGCCACGGGAACGTCAGCGGCAAAGACCCAGACGCGGGCGCGGTCGGGAAGCGAGGCGAAATCGGTGATTGGCATGCTGAAACGTACCTGCCCCACCGCATTGCACGCCTCCCCTCACACCAGTAGCGTCCACCGCGCAGCGCTCCCAAGACACACGCTCCGCTCTCCTGCCCTCAAGGACGCCCCGTGCACCTGGCCCGACTGACCCGCATCATGTTCGCCGCAGCCGTGGCAACGGCTCCACTTGCCGCGCAAACCACCACGCCCTGCGCCGGCCACTGGTCGGGCTCGATTACCCTGCCAACCGGCGCCCTCGCGTTCGACGTCGACTTCGCGTCGCAGGCCGATGGGCGCTGCACCGGTGACATCTCGATCCCCCAGCAGGGCGCGAAGGACGTGCCACTGGAAAACGTGCTGATGCGCGCCGATTCGGCCCGCTTTGCCATCAGCGGCGTGCCGGGCACACCAACCTTCGCCGGCGTCCGCAGTGCCGACGGCCGCACGATCACGGGAGTGTTCCGTCAAGGCACGGCATCACTGCCCTTCACGATGAGCGCTGGCGCCGCGCCCGCCGATGCCGCCCGCGCCGCACTGGCCGGCTTCGATGCCTGGGTCGACTCGGCCATCGTGGCATGGAAGGTCGTCGGACTCTCGATCGGCATCACCGTCGACGGTCAGACCGTGTACCTGAAAGGCCACGGCATGCGCGATCTCGAGAAGAAGCTCCCCGCCACTCCACAGACCCTGTTCGCGATCGGGTCCTCGTCCAAGGCGTTCACCACCTTCGCGATGGGCGCACTGGTCGATCAGGGCAAGCTGCAGTGGGACGTGCCAGTGCGCACCTACCTGCCCTGGTTCCGCATGCACACCGACTTCGCCACGCTGCACATCACGCCACGCGACCTGGTCACGCATCGCAGCGGGCTGCCACGCCACGACGCGCTCTGGTACAACAACACCACGATGTCGCGTGAAGACCTCGTACGCCGCATTGCGTACCTGCCGCTCAACAAGGACCTGCGCGAGACGTT
>JANMHB010000114.1:0-18076 GCA_031374935.1 Gemmatimonadaceae bacterium
GACGCATGTGAATCGGCGGAAAGCGTTGATGCATGAGGCGATTGCGTTGGTGAAGGAGTTTGGGTGTTACATCGACATTACGGATTTTCCTGTTGCGGAAGGTGAAGACGCGTACTCGGCGGCGGATGCGTTGGAGGTGTATTGGGAGTCGGGGGCGCCGCTCGACCGCGTTACTGTGTCGTCCGATGGTGGGGGGTGTTTGCCGGTATTCGACGGGGATGGGCAGGTGGCGTCGATGGAGGTGGGGGATTGTTCGGGGTTGATGCGGACGGTGGGGGAGTTGGGGCGGCGGGGGCACGCGATCTCTCGCGCACTGTCGCCGTTCTCCAGCAGCGTGTCGAAGCTGTTGCGGTTCGGTACAGTTGGCGCGCTTGCTCCGAGATTCAGGGCGGACTTGCTCGTACTGGACGCAGCCGGGTCGGTGGTGAACACATTTCGAAGTTGACAGCCGACTGAGGCTGATCACGGTCGCCAGCGGAGCTCCACATTTGCGCTAGCCTCCGGAGAAACACGATCGTCTGGCGCAGTTCGAGCCTCGGCATCGACCGTACCGAAGGGGCGTGAATCCATTCCTACAAGGTGCTCACGCCCATCGACAACAGAAATGAATACGTCGGATCGTAAAACGCGGGGTTCCGTGTCGGATCGCGCTCATCACCTCGCGGCACAAAGATGATCATGCCCTGCCGAGCCCTGGTCATGAGCACACGGTAGGCGTTGACGAGATATCGGCGCCGATCCGGTTTGTTGACGTTCGTCCACTTGTCGCCGCGGAAGGCGTGATGGCTCCAGCCACCCCCGGTGTGCCGCAGGTCGGCATCCCAGTTCATCACCACCCAATCGAGTTCCAGCCCCTGAATCTGGAACTCCGTCGCCGCGTCTTCGAGATAGAACGAGGAGCGCGTGTCGGTGGCCTCGGCGAGGAAGTAGTGCACCGGGTCAACGTTGACTCGCACGTCGATCGCGTGTGGCTTGAGTCGCATGGCGTTGGAAGATGCGACGAGACCATACCGCTCCGATCCGCGTGCACGCAGACGCACCCAGCTTCGCGCGACCTCGAGGTCTCGCGTGACGTAAATCGGATAGCGATCACGAAACGACGTCACCAGCGCGTGGGCATCGTCAGTCTCGCAATCGAGCACCGCTTTCACGAAACCGGAGACGCGCTCGGCGCGGAAGGATCGCATCGAAACCGACAGATGCAGACGTGCGTCGTGCTCTACCTGTACAGCAGCGCGCAGGGTATCGAGCGCTGGCCCGGCGGCGTATTCCGCATCGGACAGATTCGGTGAGAGGTAGACGCACCAATGCGGGAAGCTCGAACTGATCGCTTCAAGCCACGCGCCGATGCCGACTTCACCTCTATTGATCTCCTGCCCACCGCCGACGAGACAGATGACCACCGCCCAGTCGCCGTGGCGATCCATGTACGAAAGTAAGAATTCTGGTTCGGATTGAGAGAAATCTGGCCTTCCCTTCTTCCTCGCCATGAAGCTGCTCGTCATCTCGAGGTTCCAGGCTCGCTGGCTCTCGTCGAATATGACGACATGATCCGAGGGGGCGTTCACGTCACTTCGCAGCCCTTCATCTCGGAAGTGATGCACGTTCTGGATGAACGACTTGATTGGGGAGGCGACCACTCCCTTTCGCGGTTTTTCGCCCCTGTGCTTGAGTCGAGCAAGCTCGTCGCGCGTGAGTGACTCGCGGAGCACGGCGACCAGTGGAGCGTTGCCTGAGAGGTATACCGCGTGTGTGGCGTCCGTCGCGTCACTACGGCGGGTGGCAATGTTCAGGCCGACGAGTGTTTTCCCTGCGCCAGGCACACCGGTGACAAAGATGATCGCCTTTTCACCATTCTGACGGGCGGAATCGATGACTTCCTCGACTCGTCGTGAAGTGATACGCAGATTCGTCGCGCCCGAGTCAGACCGGGAGATCGCGTCCACGGTGTGTCGAGCGTAGAGCGCGCGTGCCGCCTGGATAATTGTCGGTGTCGGTCGGTACGGCGAGCGTCCCCACGCGTCAGCGTCAATCACTCGGCCGCTCGACTGAGCGGCAACGAACTGAAGCGCCCCTCGGAGCGAGGCGGCGTTGCACCTGCGAGGCGGACGTACACGGTCGCTTGCCGGCGGCTGCCACGACTCGTCGATCACAACCGCGTCGGTTGCAACGAGAAGCGGGTAAAGATCGGCAACGTGGCTCGCCTCGTGAAAGTTCTTGAGGTCGAGCGCATAGTCCCACGCCTGCTCAATATCGGCCCGCTTGAAGTCGCGCTCGCCGACTTTGAACTCTATCGGAATGACCGCTGACCCGATGACAACGACTGCATCGATCCTGGAGCCGAGCCTAGGAATGTCAAACTCGAGGTAGATCCAGCCATTGAGGCCAAGGAGCGCACTCCGTAACAGCTCAATCTCAACCTTCCATGCCCGCTTCTGGTCCAACTCGTCATTGAACGGGCTGGCTGCAGCCAAGATGCCGAGAATGGCCTCAGGTGTCGCAGACAAGAACTCAGCCGTGTCTGACCCGTACCAACCAGTCGATGCTGTTTCCGAACGGTTCGAGTCACTTTGCATCAAGACAGTTTGTGCTGCGCGGAGGCCTTTACGCCAGGGGCGCGTGATGTCACCCCGTTTGAGAACTGGCCGACGCTGGAGAATGGGAGGTCTGACACCGGTGCAAAAAGAAGGTGGTCAAGTCCATCACCCTGTGAACTGCAACCGCACGTCGATCCAAATTATGTCGAGCAAACGCGCTATTGCCCGCCCTTGAACACCTGCCTTCTATGCCAACCAAGAAACGCCGGATGCGGCGCGAGATCGTCGGCTGACGGTTTGACGAGCTTCAAATCCGGACGCAGCAGACGCCGAAGGTCGTCCGGAAGCCCACGATCGACGAACAGCAACCCACCGTCATCTCTCGCACTTACAAGACCTCGGTCGAACGCCCAGTGCAACGTCTTGCTCAGCGCCAATCCGTTCCCGACGACGTCGGGCCCGCCCTCCGAAACCGGTCGAATGTGTGCCGCGTCTACCTCCGCGCGTCCCCTCCCGTTCGTAAGCCGTAGGCCGCTCATCGCGCACGTGCCGCGATACGCCTTGTCCACCACGTTGTAGCGGAAAGCGCGATCACGAACCAGCTGGTTGAAGACCACCTCGCGAACGGGGCGCTCGGCGATGAGGCTTGGCAGCGCTCGATCCGTGAGCCCTTCGGTATCAGCATTCGCGGAAAGGATCGGGGCCATACCGTACTGAAAGACCCTGTCGACGACTGTCATGTCGACTCGGAGTACGGCCTGCTGAATCGCCTTGGCGCTGACTCCTGTGACTGCCAGCGGCACAGCTACCGGCAGCTCTTCATAGTCCCTGTATCGGACGTATGCAGACGCTGGATCGAGAGGATCATCCTCGACCGCTCCGAGAACGGCGCATGCGATGAAGCACATCCGGCCGCCACCCGGCGACTCGGGCGAAGTGCCCCCGCGACGTGGTTCATAGATCAGCGCAACCTCTCCCTCCGCCGCACGAACCGCAGCCTCGTACTTGGCTCTCGGAAAGTGGTACTTCGTCGCGGGTACATCATCGAAAGAGGCAAATCGACGCGCCACGAGGATGACTGGGCTCCGGGGGAGCAGACTGTATCCCATTCATGTCATCGTATCATCAAAAACACGCAGGTACCAGGCACAGCTTGGATTCTGTATCCAGCCTCTGTGGCCGACCCACTATCTGTTCACCGGCGCAGCACTCCGAGCTCGCAGAGTGGACCTCAGCCGAGTAGCTCGCGCAATGCATCCGCTGCGAATGTCCTATCCTGATCGACCAGCGTCAGCCCGCCATCCGCGTGGAGCACCGCCGTCTCGACCCACCGATCTTCGTCCTCGGGCTCCATCTGCGCTTCCCGCACAGAGTCTGCTCGCTGCTCCGCGGCATCGAAAAGCTCCAGTTCGGCCTGCGCTCGAGTGCCATACAGTACAGGGCGGTTTGCGCCATCCCGTTCGGCCGGAATCAGCCCATCACAGAGTGTCTCGTACACGAGGATGAAACCGTGAACGCCATCAGTCGAAGCGCCGGACTCGCTCATCGATGTGCTCCGCAATACTTGCAGGTTCGTTGCAGGGGCTGAATTTCGGCTCGGTGACCGCATTGGCAGCGCGGCTCCGTCGTTGCTCAATCGCACTCAGAGAGCGGTCGCGGCGGCGGCAGACCGCTGCAGTGAAAGACGTATGGTAACGCGCGCCGTGCGACGCGTCGCGGTTACAACTGTGCGCGCTGCGTGAGAAGCGTCGCGAGAAACTCCGGCGCGAAGTCCGCTCCGTTCGGCCAGACGAGCGTGCGCGTGTCGGGGTCGATTGCGACGCGCGCAAAGAAGGCCGGATCCTCCAGGGGCCAGAACACCGGACCATCGAGCTCGGCTCCGAGGTCGAGTTCGCCCTCTAGGCCATCATCGAATTGCAGCCAGAGCCGCGTTCCGCCGAGCGGCCTAACAGCTGTCACATGCAGCATTGCGACGCACCTCGCGTGGAGAGTCACTGGAAGCTTACTCCAGAAGATGCGATTGGGGGGAGGTTCGCGGTCTCGCTCGCGGTCCCAGTTGAGGCGCCATTTGATCAAGGCCTCTGACCCCATGAGGCACGCTGCGCTCCTGCGTTGGCGCGCCATGCAAGTTGGGCCGTCAATGCACAGAGCGTCACCGCATCCACCTACTCGGAGAGTTCAGCCTCAAACGCAATATCGAGATGCTCCAGCATGCGATTCTCGATTTCGGCTTGCAGTGCGGTGTCCGTGATCGCCCCAATCTTGCTCACGAGGCGCATTTTCGAGATCGTCCGGATCTGCTGCGGCATCAGGATCGAGTCGTGCGCCGACGTGACCATCCCCTTCGGCAGCAATACCTCGAACGGATACACCTTCCGTTTCTTGCCTTCCAGCTTTGTGCACGACAACACCGTCACCAGCGGGAACTGCGCATTGAACCCATCATTGGACACAATGAGAACAGGACGGCTGTCGCCGCCCTGTTCACTGCCGACCGACGGATTCAGGTCTGCCCAGTACAACTCCCACCGCGCCACGGCGCCGCGATGCGCCATTACGCTTCGAATCCGTCGGCGATCGCTGTGTCGAAGGCGTTCAGCGTGTTCGACATCTCCGCCATGAACCCCGTATCTGCGGCGGCCTCCGCGTACGCGGCATAGACCTTCTCTCGCCGCATCTCGCGGAGTTTCGCGAGCACGGCGGCTTCGATGAATGCGCCTTGGCTCGCCGCAGCGCCCTGATTCACCAGCCGTGTGATCGCGACCGATACACTCGCGTGCAGATGCACCGTGACCTTCTTCAGCGGGTCAGAGACGGACGCCGTTCGGCGGCGGCGGGTGACGGGCGATCCTGGCGACGCGGTACTCATCGAAACTCCGAGCAGAGAGGGGCGGCGATGCGATAAGGATACGATTCAATAAGTATGGCGTCAAGACTGGCAATAACGACTGCCTTATCGATGTCGCCGATCAAGGACTGTGACCCAAGGCAGGGATGGACCCTAGGCAGGGACCCCATGAAGGAACGTGACAGCGAACCCACCGATGCCGTTGCCCTCCAACTTTCGCCGCACGCCGAAAGACTGCACACCGAAATCACCCACCCCCCAGCACGAAAAAGCGGCACCCGCGCCAAGCGCAGGTGCCGCCCATCACTGCAGACCCGATCGCCTTACCGCGACGCCGCCGCCAACTCCCGGATTGCCCCCGCCATCGCCGTCACCCGTGCGCCATCCTTCGCCGACGCCGCATCAGACGTCACCGCCGTCGCCAGTGCCGTCAGCGCCGCCCGACGCGCGGCACCCGTCTGCTTCTCCGCCGCATCCAACGCACTCGCAATCGCTGCCGTGCGCGCAGAAGAAAGCCCCTCGTTCCGCACCAGCTGATCCAGATACGACCGCACCACCGGGAACGCCGCCGGCCACACGATCTTCGGCTGGCTCTGCGGATTGAACTCGCCCCACTGCACCAGCTTCGCCGCCGCGATCTCATTCGCGCTCAGCATCGGCCCCGGCACGAGCTCCAGCACGTCCAGCCCCCGCGCCATCTCGGCCGAGTAGATGCGGCCGTTGTACCAGTACGCTCCCCACGATCCGCCGATCGTTCCGCGCGTGCGACTGTTGGCTGCACCATCCGCGGCCGGCACGTCGATCGCACCGCGATCGAAGAACCCGATCTCCACCGGCTTGTCGGCATCGGTGAAGTCGATCACGTCCACGCCACCCTGATACCACCCCTGCACCATGATGTCGCGGCCGGGCACCGGGATCAGCGACCCGTTGTGGCTCACGCAGTTCTCGTTCGCACCCTGCGCGGTCGGGATCTTGAAGTAGGCGTGCTGCGTGAACTTCCGATCCGCACCGATCACCAGCGTGGTGTTACCGCCCATCTCCAGCGGGTGAATGGCCTGGCAGTTGGGCGACGTGCCACCGCCCCACTCGTCGGTGAACACCACCTTCTTGCCATCGTTGGAGAACACCGCCGTGTGCCACAGCGAAAAGTTCGTGTCGGCCACCGCGTCCAGGCGCACTGGCTTCTCGGGATTGCTGATGTCCACCAGCAGCCCGTAACTGCCGCAGGCGCCGGCCAGCAGGTTCATCGCGGGATACGCCGTCACGTCATGACAGTTGCGCGGTCCATTCGACAGCATCTCGGCCATCATGGCGCTGTCGGCACCGGGGATCGCACGCGCCGCTGCGCGACGACCGCCACGTGCCGGAGCCGGCCCAAGTCCGGTGAAGATGCGCGCGCCACTGATCACTTCCGCATCCTGCGGTCGGTTCAGCGGCACCTTGATGATGTCCAGACGGAACAGCGAGTTCGACTCGTCGGCCGGGTTCGACCCGTTGCGGCACCCCGCCAACTCCGTCGCGGCACGCGCACCCTGCTGGCCCGACACGTACAGGTACACGACGTTCTTGTCGGTTGGCGATGGCACGACGGTGTGTGTGTGCGAGCCCTTGCAGGTCTCGACGTTCTTCACCAACCGCGGCGCACGCGGATTGGCAACGTCGTAGATGCGCACTCCCGTCATGTGCTCCGACGGGTCCTTCACGCCCCCCTTGGCACAGTCCTTCCGGTTGCCACCACCCTCGGCCGACACGAACAGCAGATTGCCCACGATCGATGGGTCACCCTGCGACGTGATGCATTCCACCGCCGAGAGCATCACGGGCTTGGCCGGGTTACTCACGTCGTAGATCGAGAAGCCCGCAAAATTGCCCATGTACACGTTGGTCCCGCGGAACGCGAGGTCGCTGTTCACGAAGGTCAGGCCGCGCACCGAATCGAACACGGCGGGCTTCCCCGTGGTCGAGACCAGTGTCATCCCTTTGATCGCGATGCCCGCATCGTTCAGGCCCGGCTTTAGGCCGTTGCGCGGATCGCTGGCGCTGGGGTAGGTCTGCGCGCCGAGCGACGGCGTCGCGGCGGCGAGGGCAAACAGGAGAGCCGGCGCGGTGAAGCCTGCGCCACGAAGCAGTGCCATGTAGTCGAACTCCAGTGAGAGGGTCAGCGGTCGAGCAGCATCTGTCGCATCAGGCCGATCTCGGCCGTCTGCGTGGTCTCCACATCGTTGGCAAACACATTGATGTCCACTTCCTGCGCCGCACGCGGCGACTTGAGCAGATCAGCCACCATACTCAGCGCGCCTTCGTGATGCCTGATCATCAACGTGAGGAAGAGGCGGTCGAAGTCGTCGCCGCGCGACGCTTCCATCTGCGCCAGCTGTTCCGTGGTGAGCATCCCCGGCATGGTCATGCCGCGCCACGACGACGTGTCCGGCGTGAACTGCTTCCAGGCGCGCAGCCAGTCCTGCATCAGCGCGATCTCGCCGGCCTGCGCCAGATCGATCTTCTGCGCGAGCTTGAGGACGCGTGGACTGGCCCCGTTCGTCGCAGCCATGCGCGACATCACGACCGCCTGCGCATGGTGGGCGATCATCCCCTGCATGAACCGCACGTCGGCCTCGGTCACCAGCGAGCCGGCCGGGAGCGTCACCGGCGGCAGGCCGGCACCATGGTCGTGATGCCCGGTCTGCGCACCGGCAGTGATGGCACTCAAAACCGCAGCGGCGAGGACGAGAACGATACGACGAATCATCATGGGGCAGGGTCAAGGGACTTCAGGAGCGCACAAGCAATACGCCGGCCGGGCGCGTGGTGTTGCACCTCCTACGAGGTGCAGCGGAAGACAATCCGCGCACCAGCGAGCATCTTCCTCATGACGCCCTCAGCTCTGATGGGACGTTCACCTCACTGCTCCGCCTGGACGATTGCCACGACAGCCACCCGAACCCCGACTCATGCGCCAGAACCCGCTCCTGCCCTTGACGGCCTTGCTCCTCATCGCCGCCTGCACGAAGCCTGCCGAGAAGCCCGCCCCCGACGCGGCCCTCTCTGCCATCGCCCGCAAAGACTCCACCGTCGAAGGCTTCATCCAGGTGCCCGGTGGCAAGGTCTGGTACCGCATCGTCGGCGCCGACAAACCCGGCATCCCGCTGCTCACGCTCCACGGCGGCCCGGGGATGCCGTCGTACTACATGTCACCACTGGCCGACCTGGCCGACGAACGCCCGGTCATCTTCTTCGACCAATTGGGCTGCGGACGCTCGGACCGGCCGGATGATCCCACGCTCTGGACGATCCCGCGCTTCGTGCAGGAGGTCCAGGCGGTCCGCGCAGCGCTCGGCTACAAGGAGATCCACCTCCTCGGCAACTCGTGGGGCACGCTGCTGGCGCACGAGTACCTGCTCACCAGGCCGGCAGGGGTGAAGAGCGTGGTGATGTCAGGGCCGGCGATCAGCATCGTCCGGTTCCGGCACGACGTGGACAGCATGATCGCGCTGCTGCCAGACTCGCTGATCAAGGCGATCCGCACCAACGAGAAGAAGGGCACGACCACCGCACCGGACTATCTCGCGGCCAGCCAGGTGTTCTACGATCGACACGTGATTCACACCAAGCCGTTGCCGGCCGACGTCGAGAGCACGTTCAAGTACATCGGCACGCAGGTGTACAACACGATGAACGGCCCGACCGAGTTCACCGTCATCGGCAACTTCAAGGATTACGACGGCACACCACGCCTGAAGGAACTGAAGCTTCCGATCCTCTGGATGGCCGGTGCTGATGACGAAACATCGCCGAGCGCGGCGCGCTCGTTTCAGGCCATGACACCGGGCTCCGAGTTCGTCGAGATTCCGAACGCGGCACACCTGGCGATGTGGGACAACCGGACGGCGTACATCACTGCGGTTCGCGGGTTCCTGCGCAAGAACGAAACGGCTGAGGTGCCCAGGTAGGCCGCGTAGGACCGGGCTCGACTCGTTGCGGCGCATTGTGGACGAGACTGCCACTGCACTGGCACTGGCGTTGCAGCGTGAAGACACACCGGTGGGCCGAACACCGCACGCGCTGTAGCTTGCAGCTACTATCCGCCTGCCCTGCTCTCGGCTTTGCCGAGCTGCGTCACGCGGCCTTCGCGATCGTCCACCTCCGAGGACTCCCATGAAACTCGACTCGGTTCGCGAACTGAAGCAGTCGCTCCCCGGACAGTTGAATGCGATGCTCGCTGGCCGGCAGTCGGTGACACGCTCGAGCAACGTCGCCGTCGCCAGTGCCGCGTCGCTGCGCCGAGCCGCGCCGAGTTATTTCCTGGGCGTCACGGCGAAGGGGAAGCAAGGATACAAACTGGCGGTGCGGCTGCAGGACCGTGCCCTGGAAAAGAGTGAACTGGTCGAGCGTATTTCGGCCACGGCCAAGGGGGAAGTCGACGTGCGGTACGTGGGTCGCATCCGCGCCCGCGCGACGCCGTGGTACCGGATGAAGCAACGACCGTTGCTCATCGGTTCCTCGGTCGGCTTCATCGGAAACGGGTTCATCGTGGCGGGCACGCTCGGCTGCTTCGTGAAGCCAAAGTCCGGCAACACGCTCTACATCCTGTCGAACAATCATGTGCTCGCCGACGAGAACCGCTATCCACGCGGCGGACACATCCTGCAGCCGGGCACACTCGACGGCGGCAGCCCGACCGCTGATCGCGTTGCGAAGCTCACGCGGTTCGTGCGGATGGTGGCAGGACAGCCGAACTTCGTCGACGGTGCAATCGCGAAGCTCACCACAGCGGCCGCCGTGGACCTGCACAAGCTGCGGGGTATCGGCACGCTGGCCGGTCAGCGCGCGGGTGAACTGGAGATCGGCGACGTCGTGCACAAGGTGGGGCGTACGACGGGCGTGCGACACGGTCGGGTGACGGCGTTCGAGCTCGACGGACTGGAAGTGGAGTATGACATCGGTGTGGTGTCCTTCGACGATCAGATCGAGATCGAAGGCTCCGGCGCGCGCTCATTCAGTGACTCGGGCGACAGCGGATCGCTGATCGTCGATGATGATCTGCTGGGGGCGGCGTTGCTGTTTGCGGGCAGCGATCATGGCGGAAGGAATGGGAAAGGGCTGACCTTTGCCAATCCACTGGCCACGGTGCTGACGGCGCTGAACGTCAGGCTGGCGTAGTCGTGGCCGTGACGCTGGCACAGGCACGGGCGGCGAAGGACGCCGCGAAGGACGAACTGGCGGCGCTGCCGGGCGTGACGGGGATCGGGATCGCGAAGATCGGCGACGACTTCGTGATCAAGGTGAACCTGCGCGAGCCGCTGCCCGCGGGGGTGGTGGCGCCGGCACGCATCGCGGAGGTGGCGGTGCACTTCGAGGTGATTGGGCGGGTGGCGAAACGGCGACGCGCGGACGAGTCGATCGGCTGACGCAGCGTGCGTCGCGGCGACTTGGGCGAGGAGCGTGACCCAATGCGTGTCGGCCCCACGCCCGCAGACGAACGAAGGGCCACAGCGTTCGCCGTGGCCCTTCGCCGTTCCCATCAATTTGCAGTGGCCGTCCTTACGGCAGGATCGTCACCGTCACGTTCGACCCCGTCGTCGTGCCACCGACATTGCCCGTCAGCGTGACGGCCGTCAGCTGCAGCGTGCCGACACCGGCACCTGACGCCAGCTGCTGGTCGGCCCGCACGCCGGACAGCGTGTTGTTCGACGACGTCGACGACGACACCGTGGCGGTCAGGTCGCCGCTGCTGTTCTCGTCGTGGTCGATGCCATGGTTAGCGTTACCGGTCGTCGTCGCCTTGGTGATCGCCGACACCAGGTTGCCGGTGCCGTCTTCGCGGACCTGAATACCGCTGCCAAAGACATTGTCCGACGCTTCGACGCCGTTGATCTTCACGTCGAGGTTGCCGAGCAACTTCTCACGGATCTTGACGCCGGCATCGCCGTCGAGGTTCACCCCGTTGCGATTCGCCTTGATCGCGGTCAGCGTCGTGACAAGGTCGCCGCCGCCGGCTGAACCGAACGTAGCGTCGTCATCGTCTTCCTCGAAATCGATGCCTTCTTCACCGTTGCCGCTGGCTTCGACGAAGCTCATGTCGACGCGAAAGTCACCGGTGTTGTTCTCGTTGAAGTCGAACCCTTCCTCGAAGTTGTCGATGGCCGAGCTGAGGGTGACCTTGCCGATGATGCCACCATCGTTGTACTCGTCGATGTCGAAGCCGTCGTCGAGGTCTTCGGGGTCGAAGTTGCCGTTCTCGCGAAATGTGGAACCGAGCACGTTGAACTTCACGTCGCCCAGGCCGCGCTCGTCGAGTTCAACACCGTCGGCAGCGTTGTTCTCGGACTTGCTGAGCGTCATGTTGAACGTCAGGTCGCCCAAACCGCCTTCGTTCACGCGCAGGCCGTCGCGATCGGAGACGCTGTAGCCGTTGCGCTGGAACTGCGAGCCGATCACGGTCACGGCGACCGATGCATCGGAGCCGGCGGATGGCGGCTGCACACCATCGGGCGCGGACTGATCGACCTGATCGTTCACCAGCACGCCGTGGCCCTTGTTGTCGGCGATCCTGACGTTGAGAAGCGTCACTTCGACCGTCCCGGTGGCGGCGGCCGGCACTTCCACATCGATCCCTTCCTGCGCCGCGTTGCTCACCGTGAGGCTGCTGATGCGGAGATTCCCGCCGCCGATGAAGCGCAGTGCGTCGTCGCTGGTAGCGGCAGCGTCAATGCTGGCGTCGTTGCCGTCGAGTGACAGCGCCTGCGTGCCCGTGAACTCGACAGTGCTCTGGAGGGCGATCGGCGCGAGGCGCCGGCGGAATTCGATGCTGCTGATGGACGGGTTGCCGTTCGCCAGTGCGACGGCGGCACGGAGTGACCCGGCGCCGGCATCGTTGGCGTTGAGCACGTAGGCCGTACTGCGGTCGCGGCTGACGGAGAGGTTGGCGTCCGATTCGGACGCGGCAGGTCCGGTCGGCGAGTTATCCGAACAGGCGGCAAGGGCGACGGCGGAGAGAACGGCGGCGAAGACACGCTTCACGGTGGGCTCCAGCGAGGGTGAGCAGAACGGGGAGCTACTGGCACGAAATCGGCTCTGTAGCCGCACGGGGCGACGGCAGACGCGACAATATCGAGGGCGTTCTTCACGGCCCTGTCACGTCGCGGTAACTGTTCCGTGCTTCCGCGGTCGCCGGACCATCACGACGGCAGGACTCGTGACCGCCGACCTCGCGGGGGTGGTCGAGGTGCCGGTCGGGGCGGCGGTGGCCGGGGAGGATGAGAGGCATGGGTTTCGGCGCGGTGAAGGCAGCACCTCCCTGCCTCGTGTCGTACCAGTCACCTTTCGTCGGTCTCCCGCCTCGCCGAGCACGCATGCCCCCCGGCCGCAACGACCCCTGCCCCTGCGGCAGCGGGCGCAAGTTCAAGAAATGCCACGGTGACCCGGTCGCCCTTGCCGCCGCCGACGCCGCATCCGCCGCGGCCCGCGCCGCGACGCGCATGCCGTCCGAGATCATTGCCGAGAAGCGCGACAAGCTCCACAGCGAGATCCTGCGCTTCATCAGAAAGCGCGGAGGTGACGCGTGGATGCGCATGGCAATCGACACCTACATCGATGAGTGGAGCGACGCGCTCGACGAGGGCGAAGTGCAGGCCGCGGTGGTGTGGGCCATGTTCCACTACTGCGAGGAAGCGACGGGCCTGTCGATGGCCGAGCAGATGCGGCTGGAGGGGCGGCACCGCCTGACGCCGGAGCTGAGCGAACTGCTCGATGCTGAGCTCGCGTCGTACTTCTCGGTGTGGGAGGTGACCGCCGTGATTCCGGGTGTGGGCATGGACATGAAGGACCGGCTCACGGGACAGCTGCGATTCGTACGCGATGTCTCGGCCTCACACGACGCGCCGCGACACGCATCCACGCTGGCACGGATCGTCGACTACGACGGCATCTGCACCGTTGGGGCGATGTTTCCATACATCCTTGGCCCCTTCGAGGCCGAGGCGGTGGTCGAAGAAACGCGTCGCGCGTTCCGTGTTCGCACCCGACCGATCAAGCCAGAGCGGCTACGCGACCCGGATCGTCAACTCGACCTGCTCGATCTCTGGCGGTCGATGCTCGATGACATGGCGGAGCCGCCAAAGCTGACGAACACCGATGGCGATCCGATGTCATTCGTGACTGATCGGTTCGACTTCGACCCGTCGAACCGTGCCGCGATCGTAGCCGCGCTGCTCACGATCGTGGGAGCCGAGTCACACGACGCGCCCGACGAGACGCGCGAAGTCATCATCACGCGCCCGTCAGCGAAAGCAGCCTCACCGTTGCAGAACACGATCATCGCGAGCGTGGAGATTCACGACGCGCGGCTCACGGTGGCAACGAACTCGATCCGGCGGGCCGACGCCGCGCGCCAGATGATCGAGTCAGCTGCGGGCGCACTCGTCCGCTACCGTATCCGCGACGAGACAAGCGCCGCCGCCGCGATGGATCCCGCGATCTCGCCGCCCTCGCTCGAACCGCCCGAGGAGCCAACGGCCGAGATGCAGGAGATCGTCCGGCAGTTCCGCGAACAGCACATGCAGCAGTGGCTGGATGACAGCATCCCGGCACTCGGCGGACTCACCCCGCGGCAGGCGGCGGCCGACCCGACGCACCACCGGGAGCTCGAGCTGCTGCTGCGTCATCTGGAGTACAGTGAGCACCAGCTGCCGCATGGGGAGCGCACCGATGTCGGACGGTTGCGATCGACGCTGGGGATGTAGTGTCATGTCGCTGAAGGTCCGCGGGTGACGATCGCGGTCGATCAAGCACGCAGTCGAACAGCGCCACCAGATCGGCGCTGCGAAGACTTCGAAGTGCGACGGCGTCGAATAGGCATGGAGTCGGACCAGCAGCTGCGTCTGTATGCGCTGATGCAGCCGCGTGTGTGTCGGCGTCACGAACAGCTCGCCGTCGATGATCTCGTAGCGATTTCCGTCCTCGGGCATCGACGCGAGGTCGTCAGCGGAGTGCAGCAGATTCGGTGCAGACATACCCAGATGGTACGCTCGACGAATCGGACCTTGCGAGTGAACATGCGCCAAGCATTCACTCGACGCGTTTCAGCGATCAATCGGGCTGCACGCCAGCATCATCATTCCTGCGCAACTACGGTTTGCGCGCAGTGCGATTCAGGAGCTGATCGGGGACGCCAGGCGTGTTGCCGGGGTGCTGGCGTCGCCGCCGGGCCGGCCGACACTTTTTTCGCCGGTCTCCGTAGTAGCGCTGAGTCGTGCGACGGAGGACGCCATGGCACGGCGACGACCCGCTGCCGGCGCTGGTGTTCACTCACCGCTTCAGGCCGTGGCAGTGTCACGTTTCCCGGATTTTCCGAGGCCCCCATGGAAGAGATCAAGGTCGCCGGCGACAAGCTCAAGGCGACGCTCAAGAAGCTGATTCGCGAAGGGAATGTCCGCCGGGTGATCGTGCGGAACGCGAGCGGTCGCACCCTGCTCGACATGCCGCTGAGCGCCGGGTTGGCCGGGGTGGTGCTGCTGCCGTTCTGGGCCGCAGTGGCCAGCATCGTGGCGCTGGCCAAGGAGTTCACGATCGTGGTCGAGCGCGATCCAGAGGCAGCGGTGACGCGCGTGGACTGACGCGGGGTGTGACCCTCAGCCTGGAACGGGCCACGGCGCGGTGAAATCGAAGCGCAGATGTCGGCGGATCCGCGCGAAGTCACGCTGGTTTTCGGTCACCAGGCACACGCCGTGTTCGCGACACGTGACGGCGAGGAGCACATCGTTTCCGAATGCCTTTGAGACCGTTGCGAGTTCAAGGCCCTCTGCTTGCACGAGGGCACGGAGTACGCGGCCGGACTCCAGCCAACCGGCAGCCGACGGCACGAGGAGTCGACCGCGCCTGGCGAAACGGACCACGAGGTGTTTCTCCAGCAGCCGGGCCTCGGCGATCGACCTGACACCCGCGAGCAGTTCCTGCGCCACAATCGCGGGCAGTACACAGAACGGTGCGAATGTTCGCAGGAACGCCTCGAGCGCCTCGCGGTCCACCTCAGACCGATACCCTCGAATGAAGAGATTCGTGTCGACGGCGTATCGCCGCTCACGGCGCGCCATCACCCGACGTCAGGCGAGGTGATCCTCACACCAAACAGCGCCCGGGTGCCGTCGAGGAGTTCCTTGCGGAACACGACCATGTCAAGCGCCGTTTCAATGGTCTCCGTGGCGGTTTCCGTGCCGAGGATCTTTTGCGCGGCGGCGATCTTTGCCGGGGTCAGGCGAAACGTCTTGGAGACCTTGGCCCCTCCCGTAGGCGTCGATCGGGTGCGACTGGCCATGTTGCCCTCCGATTGTATGTACACCTTGACGATACGTACATACACGTGTGCTGGCAAGGCGCCGTCCCCGGCGAGCAGACGTCGCACCCTGTCAAGCTCACCCGTCGCGGCGCAGATCCCGAAAGAGTACGACGAGATCGATGGTCAGCGCCGGATGTTCTGCGCGTGGTTGCCAGGCCAGCTCACCGCGCTCCACACGGGCCTCCGTCTGGCCGGGGCTCCAGACTTCCACAGCCCGCGCTTTGCCGTCGACGATCCAGTATTCGCGAACACCCCCTTCCAGATAGGCCTTCCGCTTTCGCACGCGATCGAGGCGTAGCGTCGACGGCGACAGAATCTCGACGGCAAGCCAGAGCGATGACATTCTGACCTGGCGCGAGTTCTCCACGTCATCCATCGCGCCCGAGAACACCAGCAGATCGGGTTGGACTTCGGTGACCGGCGACGACCGGACGGTGGTCGGTGCAACCAGCAACTCGCCGTCGATGACCTCGTACCGATTCCCGTCGTCGGGGAAGTCAGCCAGTTCATCCGCGGTGAACATTCGCGTGTGCACTGGCATGCCCATACGGTACGCAGTGCGAGCTTCGTGTGGCAGGCAGACATGTGCCGATGATGGCACCGACCGCTGGACGATAGCGACCAGGGAAGTCGCACGCGTCATCATTTTCACGCACCTGCCGCAGCTACACACAAGAACAGGGAGCCACCCGCAGCGCTCGGATGGCTCCCCCTTTCACGTCGCTGCAACAGCGACTCAGCAGTGGTTCACGCTGGTTCACATCGCGTTCACCACAGCATGTCGACCCATCACCCCACGCGCGCCGCCTCCCGCGCCTGACTCGCGGTACTGTCGGCCCACAGCTGCTTGGTCACGCGCAGCAAGATGAGGCTGCTGATCAGGCAGACGCCGGCAAGCACCCACGCGGAAGTGAGGCGTGATGGATCGCCGGGTGCGTAGAGAAAGTTGCCGATCGCGAACAGTGAACTCCAGATCACGACGCAGCCGGCGATCCAACCGACGAACGCGGCGCCGATGCGATTCTCGGTGGCGACTTCGGCGTCGGAGACACCGGCTGCCGCGCGGATCGCGGTCCAGCCTGGACCGGCGGGCTTCACCTTCTGCACGAAGCTGATCAGCGTGGCGCGATCGGTGGTCGGTCCGACGAATGCCGTGATCAGCCAGGCCACCGTGGTGATGCCCACCTGCACCAGCGTCACGGTCGCGAAGCCTGCGCCAGGCATCAGCTTCGGCACCGCGACGGCCGTGATCAGTGACGCCCCCATCGCGACGATCTCACACCAGGCCGACACGCGCCACCAGAACCAGCGTGCGATGTAGAGCAGGCCGGTGCCGGCGCCGATCGAGAGCAGCACCTGGAACGCCTGTTGCGCCGAGGTCATGGCGAGGCTCAGTACGGCGGCGAAGACATACAGCAGCACGGTCGTGGCGCGACCGGCGTTCACATAGTGGGTTTCGCTCGCGTCCTTGCGAATGAAGCGGCGGTAGAAATCATGGATCAGGTACGACGAGCCCCAGTTCAGGTGTGTGAGGATCGTCGACGAGTTTGCCGCGAGCAGACCGCCGATCATCAGTCCGACGAACCCCACCGGCAGAAACTTGAGCATCGCCGGAAACGCCGAGTCGTGGCCGATCAGTCCGGCGTCGGCATTGGGAAACGCCGACTGGATGGAAGCGAGATCGGGGTAGACGATGATCGAGCAGAGCGCGGTGATGATCCACGGCCAGGGACGCAACACGTAGTGCGCGATGTTGAAGAACAGCGTGCCACCGAGGGCATCCTTCTCTGACTTCGATGCCAGCATACGCTGTGCGATGTACGAGCCGCCGCCGGGCTCGGCGCCGGGATACCAATTGGCCCACCAGCTGATGCCAATCGGCAGGATGAAAATCATCAGCGCCAGTTCCGACATGCCGAAGTTCGGCAGCATGTCGAGAATGGGCTGTCCGGTGCCGTCCGAGGGTGACATCACTGGCTGTGCACTACCGGCGCCCTGCACCACCTGCAGCGTGGACAGCTTGCCAACCAGGAGCTTCAGGCCAAGCCAGCCGCTCGCGTCACCGCCAAGGCGGCGTCCGACTTCGACCAGCGAGAACCAGGCGGCAGCGAACACCGCCGTCATCTTGATGAAGAACTGAATCATGTCGATCACCAGCACGCCCCAGAGCCCGGAGTGTGCGGCGAAGGCCACGTTGAGCAGGCCACAGATCACGATCGTCTGCCACGCCGGCATCCCGAACAGGATGTTGGCGATCTTGCAGGCGGCCAGCGTGACCGTGCCCATGATGAAGCAGTTGAAAAAGAGGCCGAGGTACACTGCACGGAATCCGCGCACCACCGAGGCGGAGGTGCC
>JANMHB010000188.1:0-16920 GCA_031374935.1 Gemmatimonadaceae bacterium
CACACGGACCATGACCTGGGCATCGGCAACGGCAGTCGGGCCATTATCGCATCCGGTGAGGAGCGCGAGGAGGAGAAGTGCACGTCGCATGATGACTCACTCCACTGTGTGGCTAACGAGAATTATACCGCAAGACACCGAATCCATAACTCCCGTACCAACCAGCAAATCCAGCACCCTCCCCGCAGCATATCGAGCCGCCTTATGCCGCAACGCGTCGAATCAACGCGTCCCACCACCAGAACTTAGCCCGTCTCTCCGCCGCCGGCGAATTATCGCGTTCTGCTGCCAATGAGGCTGCATAGCTGTGGGACCGCCAGCGCCCAAAGGTCGCCGCCGCCGCGCGTGCGCAAGCTCCCCCCCTCCGCCCACTCGGACGCGCGCACTCGCGCCGAGCCGACGGCGGGTGACCCCGCCGCCCGAATCACACCTCACCCATTCAGCCCCCCAACGCCTGCCGCCCGAACACGCAGCCTCCGCTCCCACCGCAATCGAAGGCGCCCCGCCAACCCCAACCCACGCCTCTCACCCCCCCGAACACTGCCGCCCCCGCGTCAACACGCCCTTACATTTGCCCGTCTGCGCAGGTCGAATCAGGCGTCGGACCGCGCCGTCCGCCGTCCGCCGTGCGACGCCGACGCTTGCCGGCTGCCCGACCCGCGCACGTCAACCGCTCTCGCTCCAACTCCTGAGGCACCGCGTGGCGATGTTCACCCTCCTGGCCAGGTTGGCCAGTCCCGTCGTCCTCCTCACCGCCAGCGCCGCCACCACGACGCGCGCCCAGCTCGTACCCGCGCCCGCGCCGTCGCACGTCATCTGGTTCAGCCACCCCGCCACCGAATGGAACCGCGCCCTACCCGTCGGCAACGGTAGACTCGGCGCCATGATCTTCGGCGGCACCCGCGAAGAACACATCCAGCTCAACGAAGAGACCCTCTGGACCGGCGGCCCCTACAACCCCGTCGTCAAAGGCGCCGGCAAGTCACTCCCCGAAATCCAGCGGCTGCTCTTCGCAGGCGATGTGCCGAAGGCACACGACCTCTTCGGACGCACCATGATGGGCGTGCCGTACGAACAGCAGAAATACCAGTCACTCGGCGATCTGCTGATCGAGTTCCCCTCGCACGACAGCGTCACCAGCTATCGCCGAGAACTACTGCTCGACTCGGCACTCTCGCGCGTGTCGTATGTGCTGCGCGGCGTGACGTTCACCCGCGACGTGTTCGCCAGCGCGCCGGATCAGGCGATCATCATCCGCCTCACCGCCAGCCGCCCCGGCGCACTCACTTTCGCGGCCACGCTCCGCGGCACGCGCAATCCGGCGCACTCCAACTACGGCACCGACTACTTCCGCATGGACGGCGTCGCGCCCAACGGACTGCGCGTGACGGGAAAGAACTCCGACTATCTTGGCATCGCCGGCAAGCTGACATACGAAGCGCGTCTGAAGGCCCGCAACGAAAACTCGCGCGGCACGGTCGCGGTGGACTACCGCACCCTTCGCGTGACTGGCGCTGACACGGTGACGATCGTGCTCGCCGCCGCCACCAGCTTCGTCAACTACAAGGACGTCAGCGGAAACCCGGCCGACCGGGTGCGCACGGTGCTCGATCGCACTGCCACACGCGCGTACAGCACGTTGCTGCGCGAGCATGTGGCCGAGCATTCGCAATGGTTTGGACGCGTACAGCTGGCGCTGAATGGGACGAGCGCCGAGGCGCTGGCGCTACCCACCGATGAACGCATCAAGCGCTTCGCCAGCGCTCCCGATCCGGGGCTCGCGGCCCTCTTCTATCAGTTTGGCCGGTATCTGCTGATCGGGAGTTCACGACCAGGCACCGAAGCCGCCAACCTGCAGGGCATCTGGAACGACAACCCAAACCCGTGGTGGGACTCGAAGTACACGATCAACATCAACACCCCGATGAACTACTGGCCCGCGGAAACGGCCAATCTGGGCGAGTTGTTGCAGCCGCTGGAATCGCTGGTGCGTGACGTGGCGCAGACCGGCACCGAGATCGCTCGCGAACACTGGAATGCCCGTGGCTGGGTGCTGCATCAGAATACCGACATCTGGCGTGCGGCAGCGCCGATGGACGGCCCGTCGTGGGGCGCCTGGCCGGTGGGCGGCGCATGGCTGATGACGAATCTCTACGAACACTACCGCTTCTCTGGCGACAGCGAAGATCTTCGCCGCATATACCCGCTGCTGCGCGACCAGACGCGCTTTCTGATGGACATCCTCGTGCCGTATCCGGGCAAGGGCTGGCTGGTGACGGCGCCGTCCAACTCCCCCGAGAACTATCCGGCGTGGCCGCGCAACGGCGAATTCTTCGACGAGGTCAGCGGCATCTCGCTCACCGCGCGCACGATGGCCGCCGGCCCGACGATGGACATGCACATCATCCGCGACGTCTTCGGTGCATTCAGCGATGCGGCCGCGGTACTCAACACCGACAGTGTTCTCGCGGCCGAGGTGCGTGCCGCTCGCGCGCGACTGGCGCCGAACCAGATCGGCAAGGGTGGACAGCTGCAGGAATGGATCGAGGACTGGGACGATCTCGAACCGCAGCACCGGCATCTGTCGGGATTGTGGGGGCTGTATCCTGGCAGTGAGATCACACCGGAACGGACGCCCGCACTCGCCACAGCCGCCACCGTCACCATCGACCGACGCGGCACGGGTGGCTGTGGCTGGTCGTACGCCTGGAAGATGGGACTCCGTGCGCGACTCTACGACGGCGACAAGTCACTGGAGCAACTCCGTGCGCTGCTCACGAAATCGTCGCTGCCGAATCTCTTTTCGCTCTGCGGGCGCGCGCTGCAGGTCGACGGCAACCTGGGTGGCACGGCCGCCATCGCGGAACTGCTGGTGCAGTCGCATCAGGATGGCATCCGACTGTTGCCGGCGCTTCCTGCTGAGTGGCGTGATGGTAGCGTGCGCGGGCTGCGGGCGCGTGGAGGTTTTGATGTGGATGTCGCGTGGTCGAATGCCCAGGCAACGAGCGCCACGATTCGCGCTCGCCACACCCGGCGCTGCCGCGTGCAGGCGAAGGGCAGGGCCACGGTCACATCGGGTGGATCACGTGTGCGCGTTGTGCAACGTGACTCCGACACTATCGAGTTTGCCGTGACCGCAGGCCGCAGCTATGAGCTGACGTTCAGCCGCTGACGTGCAGTCGCGCGTGCTGCCGCTCACCCTTCAGGTGCAGGCGTTCAGCCGGTGACGTCCACGCCGCGTACAAACGACTCCGCCGTCCGCTCACGAGAGCCGGACGGCGGAGTCGTGTCCTTCAGGGAGAGAACGATCCGTCAGACGAACCGCACCCCGCCATCCTCGATCGGCGTGCTGCGGATGCGCTTGCCCGTGAGCGCGAACACGGCGTTCGCCAGCGCCGGTGCGACCAGCGGTGTGCCGACTTCGCCGATGCCGCCGGGCGCTTCACCCGACGCGATGAGTTCGACCCTGATCGGTGGCACTTCCGAACCGCGCGGCAGGCGGTAGCTGTCGAAATTGCTCTGCTCCACACGGCCATTCTTGAACGTCACCTTCGATCGTACGGCCTGAATCAGCCCGGTCACGACGCCGCCCTGCAGCTGCGCAACCACCTGGTCGGGGTGCACCGCGATGCCGCAGTCGGCCGCGATGGTGATCTTCTCCAGCTTGATGGCGTCCGCTGTGCCTGACACCTCGCACACTACGGCGGCATGCGTGCCGTAGCACTCCATCGAGGCGATGCCGAATGCCTTGCCGGCTGCCGGAGTCGCGGTGTAACCGGATGCCTGGACGGCGCGTTCGATGGCCACTCTCTGTCGCGGCATCTTCTGCAGCAGCGCCAGCCGGAACGCCACCGGACTCTGCCCAGCGTCCATCGCCATCTCGTCCATGAAGCTCTCGACCGCGAAGGCGTTGAGCGCATGACTCACCGAGCGCCAGAAGCCGACACGAACGCCGACCTCCTCGATCACCGTGCGCATCTCGAGGTTCGGTACATCGTAGGTCAGGTTCGCCAACCCTTCGGTCATGAACGGGTCGTTCCCGTTCACCACGAACGGTGGGAACGCGCGTGCGGTCACCGAGGGCGATACGAGCGTGCCGCTGAGTGCCTCGAGGCGTCCGTTCGCGACAAGGCCTTTCATGACGTGCAGGCTCGGCGGACGATAGAAGTCCTGCTGCGTGTCCTGTGGCCGCGTCCAGATCATCTGCACCGGAATCCCGGGCACTGCTTTGGCGATCGCCACGGCTTGTCCCACGAAGTCGTTCTCCAGTCGCCGCCCGAAGCCACCGCCAATGAACTGCGAGTGCACCTTCACCATTTCGGGCTTCACACCAGCCACCGCCGCCGCAGTACCCTGCGCGCCCTGCGGGAACTGCACACTCGCCCAGACTTCCACACCGGCCGGTGTCACCTTCGCGGTGCAGTTCTGCGGTTCCAGCGTGGCGTGCGCCAGCATCTGACACCGGTACTCGGCCGTCTTGCCACCCGAAGCGAGTGCGGTTGAGACGTTGCCCGAAGTCTTCGCAACGAATCCCGGGCGATCCTTGGCCGCATCGAGCGCGGCAAAGACCGAAGCGGTGTCGACCTTCGCGCTGCTCCCCTCATCCCAGTTGATCGTCAGCGAGTCCGCCGCGCCGCGCGCGATCCAGTAGTGGTTCGCCACCACCGCCACCGCCTCGCCGATGTTCACCACCGCCTTCACTCCTGGTCGCTTCGCGACCGCGGAGCCGTCGAACGACGCCACCTTGCCGCCGATGACGGGGCAGGGAATGATGGCGGCGTAGAGCATCCCCGGCAGCTTGATATCGAGCCCGTACGTTGTGCGGCCACGCGCTTTCGCCACACCGTCAAGGCGTGGCAGCGGCTTGCCGATCACAGTGAATGCGGCCGGCTCCTTGAGCGTGACGTTCGCCGGCGGCGTGAGCAGCGCGGCGGCGGAGGCCAGGCTGCCATAGCTGGCGCTGTGCGGTCCGTGGGTCACCATTCCATTGGCCGCTTTGCAGTCGGCCGGGCTCGCGTTCCATTTGGCTGCCGCCGCCGCGATCAACATCTCGCGGGTGGTGGCTCCCGCCTTCCTGAGCGGGCCCCATCCCTCACGCACGCTCGTGCTGCCACCGGTGATCTGGGCGCCGAGTGCGCTGTTGACGTACACCGGATCAACGGGGGCGTGCAGTACGGTCACCTTGCGCGGGTCGACCCCCAGTTCCTCGGCGAGGATCATGCTCAGCGAGGTGTAGACGTCCTGGCCCATTTCGCTTCGGCCGCAGGTGAACGTCACCGCGCCGGTCGGCGCAATCCGGATCCAGGCGTTCGCCGTGAGCCCTGCCGAATCAGCGTTTGCATCAGCATCGACCGGCTCCGCCGAGGCATTGGAGAAACGGAAGCCGACGAGCAATCCTCCGCCCACGACGGCTGAGACCCTGATGAAATCGCGGCGCGTCACTGTCGAGTCGATCATGACCCACCTCCAAGCGTGGAAGCGGCATCACGCACCGCGTCATGTATGCGACCGTAAGTGCCGCAGCGACAGATGTTTCCGTTCATCGCTTCGCCGATCTGCGCGTCGGTTGGCTTCGGGTTCTTCGCCAGCAGCGCCGTCGCGGACATGACCTGGCCCGACTGGCAGTAGCCGCATTGTGGAACCTGATGCTTGTCCCACGCGGCCTGCACGGCGGTACCGACCGGGCCGGTGAGGCCCTCGATTGACGTGACCTTCTTGCCGGCCAGTGCCGCGAGTGGCGTGACGCAGGAGCGGGTTGCGACGCCGTCAACGTGGACGGTGCACGCCCCGCAGAGCGCGGCGCCGCAGCCGAATTTGGTGCCGGTCATCTGCAGATGGTCCCGGAGGACCCAGAGGAGCGGCGTGTCGGGCGCGGCATCAACCATCACGGTTTTGCCGTTCAGCATGATCGAGGGCATAGGCGCGAGTCTCGTGTGACTGGAGATACTCCCGGGCATGAGGGGCCGATCCCGGCTGTGGCGAATGTGCCATGCGGCGAGGAGAAGTCAACAAATCAGGGCGGGGTGGGTTGCAGGGCACCGAGCTGTACCTTGACGCCCCGCGGCCGTGTTCTGTGCACCGCGCTGCTCTGGCTCGCCCCAGAGAGTCAGATCCATCGTGCACCAGAAAGCCGGCCATCGTCTGCCCACGAGGATCACCAATCAGGACTGAGCCATGCATGCGCGTCCATCGCCGCCTGACACAAGTCGTTGCCGCGCTCCTTCTCGCGGCCGTGGCCTGCAGCTGCTCGTCGTCCGACATCGTCGATCCGGATGATGACGGCACCTCGAATCACCCGCTGACGATTCTGCCCGTCACGCAGGATCCGGCCTTCACGTTTCTGCTCTTCATCTGGATTTCCGAGAACGCACAGTCGCTACGGGTCTATCGCGGCAGCACAACGAGACAAGTTCTGCTGCATTGCGGCCTCACGATGCCGCTCGTGCTCAACGATGATCGGCCGCAACGTCAGCAGCAACTGGCGTTAGACGGCCCGCCGCTTGCGCGCGGACGGCCGCGCCGCCACACCGACCTGCTCGACGTAACTGCGCAACACAGCGTTGATGCGCGTTTGGTACTTCGGTCCTGTCGCTCGGAACCAGTCGAGCACATCTTCGTCGAGGCGAATGGAGATCGCCTGCTTGGTCACCGGCGTCACCACGCGCGCGCCCTGCCAGAAATCGTCCGGCAACGCGCGGAGCTCTGGCGGCGACGTGCGCGCAATCTCCGCGTCCGACATGCGGCGCAGGCGCGCCAGATCGGCGCGCCCCGTGGTCGGGGTCTTACTCGGCGTCTTGGCCGTCACGCGGCGAACGGGCTTGCTCGATGGCTTCGGCATAACGGCGGCGCTCCTTTCGGTGGCTGACACGGGCACTGATGATCCGGCGCACGATCGCGCCATCCGCCACGACCCGGTCGGTGAAGACCACGGTCAGCGGAATGCCGTCCGCGAACCCGAGCGCCACCACGCGGCGCTCACCGTAGTCCCGGCGCGTATCATCGAACTCGACATAGGTCGTCGCGAAGAGCTGGGTCGCAAATTCGTAGTCGAAGCCGCGTTGGGCTAGGTTCCGGTCGCTCTTGGCGGGATCCCAGTCAAAGGTCACCCGGGAAACCTACGCCTGTATATACGCGTAGACAAGAGTGCAGGGCCGTAGCCCGGGCAATGGACTGCAAAACCCCGACATCATTTGGGCGGTGACCGCCGCGACGCGCAACGGCATCACCGCAGCCCGCGACTATGGCGGCACTCAGGGCGGCAGCGCCCGCGTCGAGGTCGCGGCGAAGCCTCTTCTGCCCGGATCGACGCACGCGCTCGAAGTGATGCGGCTCGACCCCCGAATCCGGGACACGCTCGACACCACCGGTGGCCTTCAGCAACGCGCGACACGATCGTTCGTTCCTGTCAGGGCATTCCCGGCGCCGTGAACGCGGCGGCGAACACGAGAAGTCAGCGAAGCAACTGGCGCTCGGGCTCCGGCGAGCCAGTCGCGGAGGGGGTGTCTGAGATGCCGGCGCCATCAGCGTGGCCGCAGGTCCCGCAGTACCGCCATATACTCGTTGAATGCACCCGAGCAACACGACCACACCGCGCGCGCCGAGTCTGTCGCTGGCGGGACTGAGTCCGGGCGCGGCCCGCAGTGCGTGAGTGTTTGACTGCGCCACCGCTGGTCGATGGAGTCGAGACGGACGCGCGCAACGCCGCGTCCAACGAGCGTGTCGATCGTGGTGCGTACGGTCCGATCGCGGAGCGCCAGATTCTGCACGATACACTCCTGCATCGGCGTGTCACCCGGTGCGTCGCCGCACGTCGTCTTATCGGCATCTGACGCTCTGCTCGGTGCGCACGCTGGTACGAGCAGGATCAGCAGCAGTGACACGAGCGTGACCATCCGCGTGGCCGCCGAGTGAGAGGACAGCACACTCACAGTGAGTGCCCGGGCGGCAGCGTATCGTCACGACCTTCGGCTTCAGCCGCCCGCAGCAGCGCGTCGTTCAGCTGTTTGCCAGCCCAGACCCTCATCCGGAGCGGGTACAGCGCACGGCACAGCTCCCGACGCGCGCGCGCGCAACGCGCGGCATCAAGCTCCGAATCGAACGCACTGCCGGCCGCGATCGGTGACACCTGCCAGACAGATCCCGCGACCCCAAAGTCGGCCCACGCAGCAACGAGTGCGGCATCGGCGCTCGCTGAGTGCTCCGGACTGCGCTGGTACAGCAACAGGTGGCCGTTCGCGTCAAGAACCTGGAACGACAAACGCGTGAATCCGACCGATGCTGAAAAACAGAGCCGCAGCTCTGCTGACTCGGGGGTCGGGTTCAGGTGCCGAACCGGGCACCAGGCAAGGGCGTGGAAGCACCCTCCGTAGGCGTGCGGCCGTTGTGGCCGATTGTCGAACCGCGTCGGCGCGCCACCGTGCGTCGTGCCGACAGGACGAGCGACGTGAAGACCTCCGCCGATGATCTCCACAGTGAGACAGTGCCTCGAACAGCCATATGAGCCACCCCGGACGGAATCGTCGCGTCCTCAGTGGGCACGCACGCAGGTACCCCGATACGACCGTAAGTGGCGGAGCGACAGAAATTTCCGTTCATCGCCTCGCCTCTCTGCGCGTCGGTTGGCCTCGGGTTTCTTCGCGAGCAACGCCGTCGCCGACATCACCTCGCCCGGCTGGCAATAGCCGCACCGCGGGGCCGCACGTGGTGACGAGCCGCCGACGCAAACTGCCGTTGTGCATGATGTGCCGGAGTGGAAGTTGGCGGGTGATCCGTGGCGCTCTTGCGCCCTGCAGTCCCGTCGCGCAACGTCTACGCGTCAACGCCTGTGGCGCCAGCCGCGCCGCTGCAGGGTTCGTCCCGCAAGTACCAGTTGCCAGGAGCGATTGCCGTGTCAACCGTCAATACCGTGCTGCCAGAGTTTCGTGGTTTCGCTGTGCAGTACGATCCGACGATCAAGCCGTACTTCATGACCTCCGTAATCGAGCAGTTGCGGATCATCGTATCCAAGCCACTCGGCAAGGAGCTGCTCGACGACATCGCCGATGCGCAGCCGATCCACCGGACAGCGGGTTCGGGCAGTGATGATCTGAAGGACATCCAGTTTCCGCTCGGCATCAACGTGGTCGTCGTTCCAGCCATGGGGAAAGATGCCGTGCAGTTGAGTCAGTCGGGGTTCAAGTTGGGATATCGTCCAGGCACTGCCATCAAGGACGTTCTCGTCCCGTCCGACAACGCTTTTCACAACGCGACGTACAAGCGATCAGACGGGCAGGTGGAACTTTGCAGCTATCACGCGGATGAAGGGGGCAGCAACGCCGAAGCGTTCAACAAGCAGCACTCGTCGGATGGGCAGGGTACGGTATCCGTGATGAAGTTCACCAATGCGCAGATCATGACGCGAAAAGGTGAGCCAGCGCTGCCCTTCATGGTGCTCGCGCATGAGTTGATCCATTGTCTCCATCATGTGACGGGGACGACGTTCAATCTCAACGAGGAGCCGCGGACCGTCGGTTTTCCACCGTACGACACCGAGAAGTACACGGAGCAGAAGTTTCGCGCCGCATTCAACAAGGATGCACGCAAGACATACTGACACCCTTTGCGCCCGAGGGTGATGGTGTCTTCCGCAGTGGTCCCGCAGCGCTCGCTGACGCTGTCCGGTTATCCGTGAGCCCAGCGTGATCGAGCACGGACGGCGGGGAGTTGTTCGGACTCCTGCGGGAACGATAGGCCGGCGGGCACGAGCGGCTCGGTGGCATCGGACCTGCAAAAGCTGCATACTCCAGCGACGACGTCTCTGCTTCCAGACTCCCGCGCCCATGCCACTGCTTATCCACCGCCGACTCCCCCGCCTTCAGGTCACCGTCACATCGGTTGCGATCGGTCTGGTGCTCGCCTTGACACCTGCGGCCTCGTCAGCCCAGCGCACCGAGCGCCCGCCCCTCCACGGTAGCCACTGGGTGGCCGTCACCGGCAAACCCCTCGGCGCCACCGCCGGCGCGATGATCTTCAGCCAAGGCGGCAATGCCGTTGACGCCTCCGCCGCGATGCTCGCTGCCGTCTGCACGATGTGGGACACCCTCGGCTGCGGAGGCGAAACGCAGGCGCTGATCTACAACCCGAAGCTGAAGAAGGTGATCGGCATCAACGCCTTGGGCGTTGCTCCAACGGGTGCCACGCCTGCCTTCTATCGATCAAAGGGCATGGCGTTCCCGCCTGAGTTCGGGCCACTCGCCGCCGTCACGCCGGGCACACCGGGCGGACTGATGGTCATGCTCGCCGAGTATGGCACCATGTCACTGGCGCAGGTGCTGGCCCCCGCGATCCAGATGGCGGAGCAGGGGTACGCCATCGAAGCGCAGGCGGCCAACGCCATGCAGGCCAATGCCGCTCGTTTCAGGCAATGGAAGTATTCGCCGGCGGTGTTTCTGCCACACACCGGCGCGGCACGGGAAGCGCCGGCCGCCGGCGAGATTTTCCGGCAGGCCGATCTGGCGGCGACCTTCCGCAAACTGGTCGAAGCGGAACGCACCGCGCTGCGTGCCGGCAAGACGCGCAAGCAGGCGATCATGGCGGCCTACGATCGCTTCTACAAGGGCGACATCGCGGCCGAACTGGTGCGCGGCGTGCAGGAAGATGGTGGCCTGTTCACCATGGACGATCTCGCGAAGTGGAGCGTGCGCATCGAGGAGCCGTACACCACCAACTATCGCGGCTACGACGTGTACAAGTTGCCGATCTGGCAGCAGGGGCCCGTGCTGCTGCAGGCACTCAACATTCTCGAGAACGCCGATGTGAAGGCGCTGGGCTACAACAGCGCGCAGTACATCCACACGATCTATCAGGCGATGAACCTGGCCTACGCCGACCGGGACTTCTACTACGGTGATCCGTCCGTCGGCCCCGAGGAGCCCGTCGCCGGACTGATGAGCAAGGACTACGCCAAGGCACGCTTCGCGCTGATGAGCCCAACGCTCAACGACGCTGCCGTCAAGCCAGGCGATCCGTATCCGTACCAGAAAAGGGTGAATCCGTTCGCCGATTATCTGGCGCGGTGGTCCACCACGGGGCCGCGTTCAGCTGCCGCGCGTCGAACCGCAGCGCAGTCGGGAGACAACTTTGCATCGAGTGACAGCGCGTTCCACGACGCGTTCACGCGTGGCACCACGAGCATCCAGGCGGCCGACTCTGCCGGCTGGATGGTGTCGATCACACCCAGTGGCGGCTGGATTCCCGCCGTAATCGCGGGACGCACCGGCATCGGATTGTCGCAGCGCATGCAGTCGTTCGTGCTCGATGCAGAGGACGGACCGTTCAACGTGCTGGAGCCGGGCAAGCGGCCGCGCGTGACACTGACGCCAACGCTTGCGCTCAAGGACGGCGAACCGTGGATGGCGTTCTCGGTGCAGGGTGGGGACACGCAGGATCAGGATCTGCTCCAGTTCTTCCTCGCGATGGTCGAGTTTGGACAGACAGTCCAGCAGGCGGCGGAGCATCCGGGTTTCCACAGTTATCAGATGCGTTCGAGCTTCGGCGATCACGAAGCGAAACCTGGGCGCATGCAGCTCAACGAGCAGGTGCCGCAGTGGGTGCGTGACGACTTGCGGCGGCGTGGCTACTCACTCGAATTCGCGAAGTACACGTCAGGGCCGATTACGGCCATCTGGCGTGACCGGAAGCACGGCTCGCTCTGGGGTGCGGCGAGCAACTTCGGAGAGGACTACGGTATCGCGTGGTGAGCCGGTGGTGGTCAGGTAACGTATTGCGACCATCTCTGATTGTTTCTGGATTGCTGTTCAGCGCGCTGGCCACATCGGTCAGCGCGCAGGACGTTGACTCGCTCCCTCGACGGGACTCCACCGGGCGGTGCCGAGTGCAGCCGCTGCCGTCGATCGGATCAGCGCCGGAGACGGGATTGCAGTACGGCGCGTCCATACTGACGGTCTGCGATCCACCCGCCTCGCGTGCCGCGCGGCCGTCGACACTGGTGTTCTATGCGCTGCGATCGGCGAAGAATCAGACGCGCATCGGCGTCGAGGCGGAGCGGTGGACGACCGGAAACGCCCGGAGAATCGCCGGCTCCTTCGTCTGGAAGGAGTTCCCCCTGCCGTTCTTCGGCATCGGCGATCGCGCTCCGGAGAGCGCACGCGAACTGTTCACGCCCCGCGGCATCGAGGCCTCGGTGCAATTGCAGCAGCGAGTAGCGCGAGCCCTGTACGTCACGGGCGTCGTTCGTCACATCCGTCGCACCATCACGACCGACACTGGTGGCGCACTGCGACGGGACGCGGTGCTCGGTACCCAGAAGGCGCCGATCACCGAGTTGTCGTTGGCCGTCGAGCACGATACGCGCGAAAATCTCTTCGCCCCGCGTGGGGGGCATTGGTTGCAGCTGAGTTATGCGCGCAGCATAGACGGTCTGGCGTCGTCGTATGACTATGGGCGCTTTCGCGCCGACGCCCGAGTATACCGTGCGGTGCGCGGCGAACATGTGCTGGCGGCCCACGCGCAGGTGATCGGCTTCGACGGCAGCGTTCCGTTCGATCAGCGTGCATTGGCCGGTGGCAGCGATATCCTCCGAGGTTACGAGCGCGGGCGCTATCGGGATCAATGGCTTGCTGCGGCGCAAGGCGAATACCGGACGCCGATCAGGCGACGTCTGGGCGGTGTGGCATTTGCTGGCGGCGGGATCGTCGCGCCATCGGCCAGCGCGATCGCCGGAAGGGTATTCCTGCCGACGTATGGCGTTGGCCTGAGGGCTCAGCTGGATGCGCGGCAGCGGACCGGAATCCGCGCCGACTATGGTCGCGGACGCGATGGCGCGTCCGGGATCTACCTCGGATTCAACCAGGCGTTCTGAGCGCGCGTCTGCCGTCGGGGCCACTTCAGCGCAGCGATGTCGCGGTGTACCAGGTTCCGGGTCCGGATGTCGTTCCATCCGAGCATTGACGCAATCTCTTCGCGACGATAGCCGGCGAGGTGCAACTTCACGGCCGCACGACGATCCGGGGCCAGTTCGTTCACCGCGTCCATGATCCTGGCCGCCGTTTCCTGCTCTTCGAGCAGCACATCGGGTGCCGCCGTGCTGTCGTGCAGGACGGTGTCCTCGATCGATTGCGCCGCGCTCGCGATGACCGTCCGTCGTGCGCGGACGATGTCGATCGCGGCCGAGCGGGCGGCCTGATGCACGTAGGTCGCCGAGACCGTTTCCGCGCGGTCCCCGTCGCCCTGGGTGCGCCAGAGCCGCAGGCGAACGCCCTGGATCAGTTCATCCATGTCCGCTTCACCAAGTCCGGCACGTCGCCCGATCGAAAGGACCATGCGGCCAAAGCGTTGAATGACGGATTCAATCGGGGATCCTGAGGGCGGCGGGCCGGGCATCTGGCGAAAAGTGCGCTCCATGTGTTCAGACGAACGGACGCAGGGAGTCAAAGGTCTCTCGCCGCCGGACCCAGTGGGGGCCTCTGGTGTGGCGCCCCTGCGGCGTCGACGCGAGACTCGTGTCAGCGTCCCGTGCGCTCATGCACCGTCGCCCTCAGATCGACCCAGCTCGATACGCAGCTTCTGCGCGCCTTCCCAGAGCACCAACCGCCCGAGCTCGGGAAGCAGCTCATGGCCCGAGGTCAACGTAAGCATGTGGTTTCCCGCCAGTTGGCCCACCTTGCTGGCGAAGTGCGTGCTGCCATACGGGAAGAGGATCTCCGACTCGCTCGCCGCTGCCTGGTAGAAGAGAATGTCGCCGCGTGAGGGGTGACTGGTTGCGTTCTCAATCGGAACGCCGAGATCCATCTGCCCTAACGGCGCCCAGGCGGACTCGCCGCTCCAACGCGCCTGCAGCAGGCTGCACTCGAACGGGAGCAGGGCACGGAAGGCGGCACAAGTGGCCGGTGCCGCGCGCTCCTCGAATCGCGCTGTGAAGCGCAGAGGCCCGACCGAAATCAGTACAGTCTGCATGGCCGTGTGTGGGTTGAAGTGAATACGTTCGCTGTGGACGCGGCGACAGGCGACGGCTGATCCCACCCGTCAGCGCGGCCTGACGACTGGACGCCTCGCGCTCCTGCTGCGCGACGAAACTCCGCGCGATGTCGATTGCCACGTCGACCATTGCCGAGTCACCACCCGTCGCGGCATTCCCCGTAATCGCCACCGCAACCCCGGCTGCAGGGATCAGCACCAGTGCCGACTCGGCGCCTACTGCGCTGCCGCCGTGATACACCGCCGTCAGTTGCCGAGTTGAATCGGTCAGGTAGCGCACGGTTGCGATGCGCCAGCCGAGTCCGTAGCGCATCGGGTTCTCTTCACCATTGCGAAGCAACCGTGGCGTGAACATCGCGTTGCGTGAACTGCTGGATACGACTTCATCAGCGAGCATCGCCTGACCGAACCGAACGAGGTCGGTCGCAGTGGAAAGGAGCCCGCCACCCGGCCACTTGTAGCTGCTGTTCGTGAGCCGGGCGGTTCGCACCGTGCCAGGCGCCTTCGCCGCCACGTAGTCGCTCGTGCGACCGCTGATCGCGTCGCTGCTGTCCGGACCAGTTGCCGACATGCGATTCGGCGCGAGGAGTTCGTCGTTCAGGAGGTCGAGGAATTTCCTGCCCGTCGCCCCCTCCATCGCGGCGCCCAGCAGCGTGTAGCCGAAACTGCTGTAGAGAAATCCTGCGTCGGGTTCGAACTCGAGCCGGTCGTCCGCAAACAGGCTGAGTGCCGAGCGCAGCTCGGGAAAGTCACGGTTCAGGTAGAGCTCGGACAACCACGGCTTCGTGCGAATGCGGCGGTAGTGCCGAATGCCGGCTTGATGCGACAGCAACTGCCGACTCGTGACGGGAAACGCCTTCTTCGGAAAGTCCGGCACGTACTCGCGCACATCGTGGTCCAGGTCGAGCACACCGCGTTCTACGAGTCGCATGGCGACGGCCGCCGTCATCGGCTTCGAGACACTGGCGACGGGAAAGCGAGAGCCGGTTGTCACTGCTATCCTCTTCTCGATACTCGCCCACCCCCACGCGTCGGCCCAGACCATGTCCCGACCCACTGCGATCGCGACCGACACTGCGGGGTAGTGCCGACTCGCACGCATCGCCACGAGCCGAGTTCTGGCCGCCTCGATGGGCGCGTTGTACGCAACGTTGGCGACGCGCCCGTCATCGGCCTGCGCCGGAGGATCAGGCGGGATCGTCAGCGTCTCGCCGCCTTGGCAAGCGGAGATCAGGCCTGGGGCTGCCAGCACGAGTGCGATCAGTCTGACGCGATGCGGCCACTGCATGATCAGCTGTTCCGTGCGAACGGACATCGTCGCGGTTGAAAGCATGGATCCACACTGCATTCGACGGCAACCGGCGACATCGCCACTCGCCGGGCCCCTCAGCGCCACGTATGGAACGGTAATGAGCCGCCGCGCGGGGTGACGGATCGGGTGGGCTGCTGCGGACACGCTGCGCAGCTGGCCCTCCGGCTGCGCGACGCCCGCCGCAGTCGGTGGCGTCCACGCGTCCCCGCCGCAACCACCGACGGCAGAGCGCGCCCAGTGACTTTGACGCGCCGCGCGCCGCGCCGTAGCCTTTCCTCACCGCTTCACTCAGGTCAGCCGCCCCGTGCCACTCAGAGGCGGCTCCGTGCCTGAACACCCAGAGGAAGACCATGCTCCGAACACTGCGCGCCCTGCTCCTGACCGTCCTTGCCATGTGCACCGCGGCCGCACCACGGGCCGCCGCCCAGCAACCCGCACCCGGGATCCCATCGTCGGCCTTCAGCCAGCTCCATTGGCGCACGATCGGCCCTGAGGGCAACCGCTTCACCTCGGCCGCCGGCATCCCCGGCGATCCGCTCACCTACTACGTCGGCGCTGCGTCCGGTGGCGTGTGGAAGACTGTCGATGGTGGCGTGAACTGGAAGCCGATCTTCGATGGCCAGCCCGTGTCGTCGATCGGCTCGCTGGCCGTGTCACGCTCCGATCCGAACGTGGTCTGGGCCGGCACCGGCGAAGCGCACATCCGCAGCCACATCTCCGTCGGTCAGGGGATCTACAGGTCGGTTGATGCGGGCAAGACGTGGACGCTGATGGGCCTCGAGAAGACGGGGCGCATCGCGCGCGTGGTGGTGCACCCGACCAATCCCGACGTGGTGATGGCCTGCGCGCTGGGACATGCCTACGGCCCGCAGCCGGAGCGCGGCGTGTTCCGCACCAGCGATGGCGGCACCACCTGGACGAAGGTGCTCTTCGTCGACGAGAATACGGGCTGCTCCGATCTGCTGATGGATCCGAAGAACCCGCGCGTGCTCTTCGCCGGCATGTGGCAGATCGAAATTCACACCTATGGTCGCACCAGTGGCGGACCGGGTGGTGGACTCTTCATCTCGCGCGACGGCGGCGTGACGTGGACCAGGCAGGTGGGCCGCGGACTGCCGACCAAGCCGGTCGGCAAGGTGGCACTCGGCATCTCGACCTCGAATCCGGATCGCGTCTTCGCCATGATCGAGACCGGCGACGGGCTGCCGTGGGAAGGGCGCGAAACGGAGAGCGGGCAGCTCTGGCGTTCCGAGGATGGCGGCGGCAACTGGGCGCTCGTGAGCCGCGATCGCAACGTGATGGGCCGCGCGCACTACTACTCGCGCATGGTCGTGGCGCCGGATGATCCGGACGAGGCGTACTTCCTCACCGCATCATTCGCGAAGACCATCGACGGCGGCAGCACGGTCAACGTGTTGCAGCGAGGCGAGGCGCCCGGCGGTGATCATCACGACATGTGGATCGATCCGACGCAGCCCGCCCGCATGATCGTCGCGCACGATCAGGGGCTCTCGATTTCGCAGAACCGCGGCAAGACCTGGTTCCGTCAGCGACTGCTCAATGCGCAGATCTATCACGTCACGGTCGACAACGAGATCCCGTACAACGTCCTCGGCAACAAGCAGGACGAGCCG
>JANMHB010000191.1:0-7484 GCA_031374935.1 Gemmatimonadaceae bacterium
GCCCTATCGCGGTTTCGCCCCAGTGCCCGGAAACTCGCGCGTGCCGTTCGAACCACCCGGCCCCGGGCGGCCATTGGGGGCCGTCCCGTCGCCGCCCGCGGCGGCGACGGCCGGCACGTATCGGCCACGGGTGAACGATCGTGATGTGGCGCGCGATCTGGCGATTCTGGCATCGGACAGCATGGAAGGCCGGCTCACCGGGTCGCCGGGCAGCTGGCGCGCGACACGCTGGCTTGCGGCCCAGTTCCGCGACGCGGGCCTCAAGCCGGCCGGCGACAGCGGGTTCGTGCAGCGCGTGCCGCTGGCATCCACCGTCGTCGCGCCTGGCGCGCGTCAGCGCCCGCAGCTGTTGTCCAGCTGGGGTGCATACGATTCGGTGCCGTCTGAGAGGCGGCTGCCGGGTGCCAACATCATCGGCTACATCGAGGGCAGTGATCCGTCACTGCGTGACGAGTATGTGCTCATGACGGCGCACTACGATCACATCGGCATGACGAAGGCCGTCAACGGTGACTCGATCAACAACGGCGCCGATGACGACGCCGCTGGAACGATCGCGGTGCTGCAGGTCGCGCGACTGCTGGCGAAAGGCGCCGTGAAGCCGCGCCGGACGATCGTCTTCGCCGCGATGACGGGAGAGGAGGTGGGCCTGCTGGGAACGCGATGGTTCATCGATCATCCGGTGCGCCCGCTGTCGCAGCTCGTCGCCAACCTCGAGGTGGAGATGATCGGACGCCCCGACAGCCTCGCCGGCGGTGCGGGCAAAGCGTGGCTCACGGGCTACGAACGCTCCACGCTCGGCGACCAGCTGCGTGACGGCGGCATTCCGATCGTGCCCGATCGTCGACCGTCACAACGCTTCTTCGAGCGCAGCGACAACATCGCGTTCGCGCGGATGGGGATTCCGGCGCACACCCTGTCGAGCTTCAACCTGCACGCGGATTACCACACGGTGCGTGACGAGTCACAATACGCCGATGCCGCGCACATGGCGCGTGTGATCGAAGCCGCGGCGCAGGCGATGCTCATTCTGGCCAACGGCCCGAAACCCGCCTGGCATCCGAATGGTCAGCCGATCGGCACCACGCGCCCCATGCGATGATGTCGTCAGCCGATGGCGTGAGGGCCAGTCAGCGGTCGGACAGCTCCGGATAGTCGATGAAGCCGCGGTCGCCGCCCGTGTAGAAGGTGCTGGCATCGGGGACGTTCAGTGCCGCGTCGGCCTCGAAGCGCTCGACCAGATCGGGGTTCGCGATGTAGAGTGTGCCGAAACTGACCGCACTGGCCAGCTCGCGCCGGATGACGTCATTGGCGGAGTGGGCATCGAACCCGCCATTCACCATCAAGGGCTTGCCGTACACGTCACGCAGGCGGTAGGTGATCTCGCTGTCACCGCATTCGGCGAGGTGCAGCCACGCAAGGTCGAGGGTCGCCAGTTCGCGTACGGCCGCGCTGAACGTGAGCAGGGGACTGCTGTCGGACATGTCGTTCTGCCGGCTGCTCGGTGAGAGACGAACACCGGTACGATCGGCGCCGACTTCCCTGGCGACCGCTTCCGTCACCTGCAGCAGCAATCGCGCGCGATTGTCGGCCGACCCGCCGAACCGGTCGTGTCGCTGGTTCACGCCGTCGCGCAGAAACTGGTCGAGCAGGTGGCCGTGGCCGGCCTGAATCTCGATGGCGTCAAACCCGGCGGCGCGGCCGCGGCGGGCCGCCTGCGCGAACTGCGCCACGATCACGGGCATTTCAGTGAGATCCAGCGCGCGTGGTTGCGCGGGTGGTTCTGCGGAGGCGTCCGGCGTGAGCCACGGCGTTGATGTGGCAGGCACCGCGGACGACGACACCGGTGGATGATCGGGCGAATGCAGCGAGGGCAGCGACAGCCGGCCACAATGTGTCAGTTGCAGGCTGATCACTCCGCCGACCGCGTGGACCGCGGCCGTCACGGCCGTCCAGGCGGCCACCTGTTCGTCGGTCCAGATGCCAGGCGCGTTGAGGTAGCCCACCGCCTGCGGCGACACCATCGTGGCTTCGGTCACGAGCACCGCGGCGCTGGATCGCTGCGCGAAGTACTCGACGTAGCTCGCAGGCACGGTGCCGTCCTCGCGTGCGCGGCAGCGGGCCATGGGCGCCATGATCACCCGGTTGGGCAGCCGGAGTGCGCCGAGTGTGACAGGGGAGAGCAGGGACGAGAAGCGTGACATGCCGGTGGTCGGAGGTGAAGCCGTGGGCCTGCGCGCGTGAGGGCGTCTGCCGCAGGTGCGCGCATCTGACTCGGCCCGTGAATGGCACCAGCGCCACGTCGAAGGAAACTACCCTCGCACGATCGCTCACGCGGCGTGCAGTTGCGTCATCCACGGTTCGTCGCCATTCTCGACCGATGCCTCTGGACGACGCGGATCGCCTTGGCCCGAAAGGGCATGTGTACGTCGAACTCGTTCGCGAGCAGTGGCGGGCGCCACTGGAGCGAGGGACGGCTCGACGATCGCTGTTGACCGCGTTCTTCGGCGTGGCGCTGATCGCGTTCGGGCTGTTCGCCACCTTCACGATGTACGGCGAGGCGGTCATTCTGGTCGGGATCGGCCTGGTGGCGTGTTTCTCGTCATTCCGGGAGATCAGCGCACTGCGTCCCGAGTTCGAAGAGGCGCGACGCATCGGCTGGGTCGAACCGTCGCTGGACGACAGCATCGTGACCGTCGGCGAACCAGCGACGTTCCGGGCGGTGCTGCATGCGCGTCGGAAACTGGTCGTTCGCACGGTGACGATCGTGGTCGAAGCGCGACGCTGGCGCGGCTCCGTGCCGGTCGAACTCGCGGAAACGATTGCGGTGCCGGTTGCGATGCTCACGGCTGAAGTGGCCGCGGGAACGGACTGGCGCCAGACGGTCACGTTCCGGATCCCGCCTTCGGCCCCACCCAGTCACTACGACAGTGCCGAGTCCGTGCGCTGGACCATCACGATGGCACTGACCTTCGATCGCGAGGCGGAATGGCGTCGCGTGTGGCCAATGCTGGTGTATCCGGTCGAGGCGTCGATCTAGGGCGACGAGGTTGTCGTCGGCGTTACCGTCAGGGGATCAACAATACGCCGACGGTGCCGTTGAAATCGTCGGTGGATGATTCGAGCCCGGGTGGCACCATCCACGACCCACCGTCCGCGCGCACGTTCAACGAGTGCAGGCCAGCGGCGAGCGGAAGCACCAGATGCCACCATCCGCGACCCGCACTCCGCATGGCCGCCGGCGTCCATTGATTGAATGAACCCGCCAGCTCCACCGTGGTGGCGCCCGGCAGATAGACGCGAATGCCATGCTGGTCACCAACGACGTGCGTCAACTGGAACTCGCGTCGGAACTGCGCCGCATCGCTGCCGTCGTCGAATCGGGCCCGGGCGAGCGTTGGCCTGATGCGGAACCCGATCGTCGAAATCCGCTGCGCTGCGAGATGCCGCGTGGGATCGGACGGTGCCGTCTCCTGCCGGGCCACCAGCGCAATCCGATCGTTGACGGCCAGACTGGCGAAGCCGCCGCCCCACGTGCGTCCGTGATCCAGATTGCCACCGACGCGGCGGCCGACGAATCCACCGATCTCGAAGCCACGATACTTCCAGCTGGCATCGGACGTCACGTCGGAGAGCCGCGTGCGAGCCAGCGAGAACCCCGATTGCGCACTGCGCATGGCGTCCGGCGCATCGAAGGCATTGCCGGCGTAGCCGACGCGCAGCTGAAATGGCCCGCGCGCCAGGTGTACGTTCGCGCTGGACGTCTGCACCGCGCGATTCGTCGAGCCGTGGACGCTGCGCGCGAGGCCAACGCCGACGCTGGCGCCGAATCGCGCCGTGCCGATGCTGACGCCCAGCGCACCGTCGGCGCGCCGATTGCGCACATCGCTCGCAAGCGGATCATCCTGACCGCGAACCGACACCACTGGTGAGAGGCCAAGGAGCAGTGGCTCGCGGGTCGTGATGATGGACTCGAGACTGCTGCGCGCGCTGCCGGTGTTCGCCAACGCAAACTGACCGGCACTCCACACGCGCAGGCCGGCGGCCGTCTGCTGCAGCACGGGCGCAAGCACCAGAGCGCCGGCGCCAGGCTGTCCGCGAAACCGCACTTCGCCGGTCGTGACATCAAGACGGGTCTGCAGCTGCGCGGCCAGAGTGGATGGTGCGACGAGACAGAGAACGCTGACCGTCAGGGAACGCAGATGCACAGCCGTCATGGTTGTTTCTCCCCCAACAGAGCCCGATAGCGCATGCCAGCCGCTGCCGCGGGTGACATGCCCCCTGTGATGTCTCGCTCGATGCCGAGGCGTAACGCATTGAACGCCGCGTCGGTTGCATTGGCCGCGGCCATCGCTTGCACGGCCCGTGCCGCGGTGTCGCGCGGCACCCCCCTCGCGATCAGGTCGGCCAGGACCACCAGCGGGACGGCCACTCCCTGCGTCGTGCGTGCGGCCCGGAGGGCAGACAGCTGCGACGCACCGGCGCCGGCCCGCAGCGCACTGGCGCCGGCCTCGAGTTCGGCCGGCGTCGCGCCGTTGCCGAGCGCGTCCCGGGACTGGCGCAGCCTCGAGAGCAGTCCGCGGGTCGCCGTCAGGATCGTGGGCGGGGCGGCACGCTTGAGGAGCCCTTCCTGCGCTTTGGAGATGAGGGGGCCCGCCGGGAGCCCGGCGGCCTGCGCCGAGTCGACCAGGGCGGTCAGCGCGCGATAGCTGGCCGGGTCGAGTCGGTCCCGCAGCGCGGCGAGGTCGCTGCTCTGCGCCTGCAGCGGTGCAGCCAGCGCCCAGAGCGCCGCGAAACGGCACAGGCATCGTCGAAACACGCGCACGGACTGCATGGTCAGCCTCCCACGTACATGACGGAATTCCGGGTGCCGAAATCGGAATCGGCGGATTGCGCCGCTGCCGGATCTGCGATCCACTGCGACCCGTCGATCACAAACCCGTACTGATGCCGCCCAGGTGTGACCGGAATCACCACGGTCCAGGTGCCATCCTTGTTCTCGAGGCGGGTCGCGGCCGGGTCCCAGCCATTGAAGTCGCCCACCAGCGACACCCGATGTGCCGCCGGCGCGGCCAGGGTGAAGCGTACCACCTGCCCGGGACGCTCCGGGGTGCGAGTGCCGGTCTGCACCGCGACCGACTTCCCCGCCGCGCGTCGCCCAACCCGGGCGGTGATGACTGAGGCACTGACCACCAGCAGCGAGGCGGCGGCCAGCATCGTGAGTGGGGACATGCGTACGGCACGCGGTGTGGTGAACCAGCGCGCGCGACTGCGCTGCTCGGCGCGACCCGGTGCCGGCGCGGGCGCAACGGCCGCGGAGCGCAGTGCCGACGTCAGCGCGGCGCGAGCCGCCGGCCGGGGAGCGACGGGGGTGCGCAGTGCGAGCACCGCGTCCTGGACGACCGCATCGAGCGCTTCGTCGTTGCCATGCGAATCGTGTGAGGTCATGACAGGTCGGTCAGCAGGTCGCGAAGGCGATCACAGGCACGCTTGACGCGCATCTTGAGGGCCGACACGCTGGCACCGGTGATCACGCTGATTTCATCGTAACTCAGGTCCTGCACATGCTTCAAGAGAAATGCCTCCCGTTGGTCGATATCGAGCTGTGCGATGGCCCGCGCCAACTCCTCGCGCAACCCGAGCTGCTCGACCTCCGCATCGCGGGTTGGTGACAAGGACGCGAGCACATCGCTGTCCGTCGCATCCTCCATCGTGCCCCGACGTCGGACCGCATAAGTGCGGCAGCGATTGATCAGGATGCGATACAGCCACGCACTGAAGCGATCACTCTCGGCATAGCTGTCGAGCGCTCGGAAGGCGCGCAGGAACGCATCCTGACAGGCCTCCTCGGCATCCTCGCGATTCCCCAGCAGCCGGGCTGCATACTGCAGGCACCCGCCATAGTGGCGATCCACGAGTCTGTCGAAAGCGTCAGGCACCCCCGCGAGCGATTGGCGCACCAGGTCGGCGTCAGTCACCACGACAATTAACCCGGCCGCGTCACGATCCGTCACACCCGTCCCAGGGGTGTGACGCGTGCCGCACAGGCCGGGTTATCAGCGGCGTGGGTGAGCAGCCGGCCGCACCCGCCGGCTGACTACCCCGGTCGAGACTCGATCTCTTTCTCATTTTTCCTCGTGGAGTGGTGACATGCATTTCAGGGTTCCTCTGCTGGTGATGTCGGCGGCGATGATGGCCGCCTGCAGTGATGACGATACGACGGCACCGGTGACGCAGTCCGCCAACGTCAAGATCATTCACGCGATTGCCGGCGCGAATGGCGTGGACATCGGTGTCGCCGGCGACCGGCCACTGACCGGCGTGAACTTCACCGCCGTCGCTCCGGCGGCCGGTGGTACCTATCTCGCGCTCCCCGCCGCCACCGCGCTGCGCCTGCGCGTGTTCCTCGGCGCCACGACGGTGATCGACAGCACCACCACGCTGACGCCGAATCAGAACTTCACCGTGATCGCCAGCGGGTCGCCCACAGGCACCGGTGCCACCGCGCCGCGGTTCATTCTGCTGCAGGACAACGTGACTGCCCCTGCCGCTGGAAACATCCGGCTGCGCGCCGTTCACGCGGCCGCCGGGGTCGGGAACGTGGACGTCCATGCGGCGGCGACAGGTGCCACGTTCAGCGGCACTACGCGCGTCTTCGCCGCGGTGCCGTTCCGCGGCGCCGGCGTGGTCGAAGTGCCGGCTGGCAACTATCAGCTCTGCGTGATCGGCGCTGGCACCACACCCACCGCCAATGGTTCGAACTGCGCCATTCTTCGCACCACCGGCGCCATCGCGGCCGGGACCGCTGCCACCGCGTTCGCACGCGATGCCAACGCACCGGCGGAAACTGCACCGCAGTTGCAGATCACGGTCGACCGCAATCCGTAGGGGACGGAGTTCCTGATGTGATGGGGACGGAGTTCGGGTTGGAGTTCGGGTGGACGTTGGCCGAAGGGGCCGCGAGCGAGCCCCCTGAGACGGGCAGCCGGACACATGGAAACAGCGCGCACGCGGGCCGTGCGCGCTGTTTTCGTGTGGCCGTGGCCGTCTGGCGGAGCGCCCAAGTTGCGAACCGGGCCCCAAGGCGGCAGGATTCGTACATCACGCCGGCGTCTGCTTCGCGGTCGGCTGCTTCTTCTCAACTTCCTGGCTTTACGCCACCTCTCATGGCCATCGAGATCCGCCGCGCCGCCGTCATCGGCGCGGGTACGATGGGGAGCGGAATTGCCGCGCAGCTTGCAAACGCGGGAATTCCGGTCCTCCTGCTCGACGTCGTTCCGCCTGGTGCCACCGAGCGGACGGTGCTCGCTGCCGGTGCGCTCACCCGGATGCGCACGCAACAACCGCCGCCGTTCATGAGCGCCGAGGCGATGGCGCTCGTCACACCCGGCAACATCGAGGATGATCTCGCAGCACTCGCCGAAACGGACTGGATCATCGAGGCGGTCTTCGAAGATCCGGCGGTCAAGACGCCGCTCTACCGC
>JANMHB010000196.1:0-5385 GCA_031374935.1 Gemmatimonadaceae bacterium
CACCGCGTCAGCGACATCTTCCGGTTGCCCCAGCCGTTCCAGCGGCACTACGCTCATCCACCGCGCCACACCGGGCGGCCAATCCTCGGCCAGCCCAGGGCGATCGATCAGGCCGGGTGATACCGAGTTCACGCGAATCCCGTTGCGGCCATACTCGAGTGCCGCCGCGCGCGTGAACATCAGCTGTCCGGCCTTCGACGTGGCATAGTGACCATGCCCCGCCGCCGGCGAATGCCCTTCGATCGACACGATGTTCACGATCGCGCCCGGCGCTCCGCGCGCGATCATCGATGCCGCAGCCCGACGCGTGGCGAGGAACACGCCGGTGACGTTGGTGGTCATCATCGACTGAAACGTGGCCAGTGGCATGTCGCCAAGCGCCGCCACGCCCTGATCGGCCGCATTGTTGACCAGCACATCGACTGGGCCGAGCGCCTGCTCGACAGCGGCGAACATCTCCGCGCAGGCCGTCTCGTTGCCGATATCGGCGCCGACCGCGAACGCCACACCACCGGACGCCGTCAGCGCTGCGGCCGTGGCCTGTCCGCCAGCCTCATTGCTGTGATAGTGCACCGCCACGCTCGCACCGGCTTCGCTCAACCGTTGCGCAATCACTCGTCCGATGCCGCCGGATGCACCGGTTACCAGTGCGACCTTGCCGCGCAGATCGAGCAGGTCCTGCACCTTCGGAATGCCAGTCATCGGATTTCGATCAGGGGTGTGGTCCAGCCACGGCCATGTATCGCATCACTTGCCCGGATGATACGTGCGCTCGGTGTGACCCGTCAGCTGGGGACGATAGAAGTACACATCACGCAGGTTGCCGGTCGCATACCGTTCTGCCTGATCATTGAAGTGCTTCGACCCGGGGTTGCTGTTCAAGCCACCGGCAGTCACCGCCTTCGCGCGCACGCTGTCGCCGAACTCCACCACGGCCACGAAGCTGTTGCCGCTGGTACCATACCACTTCTTCGTGCCCGGATACGGTCGCGCGCCGAAGGAGGCGAGTGACCCCCATCGCGCCGAGGCGAACGGCACCGGCAGGCTTGGCGCGACATCGCTGAACGGCTGAACGATGTCGCCCGTGCGACGCTGGAAACGATTCACATCGCCCCAGAACGTCTTCCAGCTGCCGAAGTTCGTGGTCAGCGTATCCGACGCGGCAACGAGGGCCTCGAGCTTCTGCGCGGGCGTCGTCTTCTTCGCCATGAATTCGTACATCGACAGGTTCTCATCGTCGGCATCGGCGCGGGCCCTGCGCCAGAGCTCTTCGCCCCAGAAGACAGCCAGTGTGGTCGCGACAGACTTCTCGGCCCACCGATAGTCCCACGTCCGCAGTTGCGATACCTGTTCACCGAGCTTGCCACGGAGCGGGCTCGTCATCGCCACGTCATCGTACGCCTTCACCAGCAGTGGCACCAGATCGGCGAAGGCCGGCAGATAGCTGTCATACGCCGCGTCACGCAGCGCCTCTGGGGTGAAGTCCTTCCGGTTCGCGAGCACCCGGATCGCATGCACGCCGCGAGGATTCTCTTCGACCGTCTCCATGTACTTAGGATAGGCAGACGCCTTGGGGCTGCTGGCACCCGAGACGCTGAAGGGCCAGTTATTCGTATTCTGAATCCATCCGGTGGCCGGATTGATCATGTTCGGGCTTTCGTCCAGCGAGTGCACGCCACGATAGGTCGTCGCCGTGTCACTGCCATCGACCGGCTTGTTCCAGTCGAACTTCGGGTTCCGCTTTGGGACGTGATTGGCGTGGAAGTACGCAATGTTCCCGTCGGCGTCGGCATACACGGTGTTGTTCGAACTGTTGGTGTGCAGCTCCATCGTGGTGCGGAACTCTTTCAGGCTCTTCGCCTTGGTGCGCGTCCACGATTGCGTCAGCGCCTTCACCGGTTCCTGCATCAGCGCCACGCTGATCCACTTGCCATCCGCCGCGCGGACGACCGGCCCATGCTGCGTCCGGTACACCGTGATCTCACGCGAAGCCGGCCCGGAGGCGCCCTTGTACGGAATCGTGAGCTTCCGCGACACCACTGGCTGCTCCGCCCCCGCCACGCGATAGACCCATCCATCACCCTGCTTCGTCACCGTCTCCGCGAACTCATCGATCACGTCGGCGCCGCTGGACGTGTGCATCCAGCCTGCCTTGTCATTGAACCCCTGATAGATGAAGAACTGCCCCCAGGTGGCCGCTCCGTACGCGTTCAGGCCTTCCTCACTCACCATCTGCACTTCCTCGCGGAAAAAGAACGAGGTGTGTGGATTGATGAGGAGCAGTGCCCGCTTGTTGACGGTGTTCTGCTGTGCGATGGCAATGCCGTTCGACCCCGTCGGCTCCTTCGCCGGTGCGAAGCGCTCCGCCGAGGCAGGCTCCAACACCACTCGGGCGACGGCTGGCGTCGAATCCGGCGCTCCATAAAACGCCTCCAGCGCCTTCAGCGAGACCGACTCGATGTCTCCGCCAATACTCCCTTCGCTGAATGTCAGGGCCATCCACGGCTCGAAGCGCGCCAGTACCCTGGGCGTCGTCTCCGGATGCATGTGCAGGTAGTAGTTCAGGCCATCCGCCCACGCGGTGCACAGCGTTTGCAACCACGCCGGGCTGGCCTTGAACTGCGTCTGGATCTCCGCTGGATCGATGAACAGCTTCATCCGCAAGTCGCGCCAGATCGCCGACTCGCCCTCTGCCTCGGCCAGCCGTCCCATCGCATTCAGGTAGTTCACCTCGATGCGATTGAAATCGTCCTCCGCCTGCGCATAGATCATCCCGAAGACCGCGTCTGCGTCGGTCTTGCCGTACACGTGCGGAATCCCCCAATCGTCGCGAACGATCTCGATCCGCGCCGCCTGCTGCTCCCAACGCGTCACATCGGCGTCAGCGGTCGTGGAGTCGCTCCCCGCGCTCCCCCCGGGGGCTGCGGGCTTGCCGGAGCAACCGGCGGTGAGCAAAACGAGGAGCAACAGGGATTTCCGCATACGGGCCTCGAGAGGGTCGGGATGGTTTTGCAACGCTCATGCTCGCCAACCGACGGCGGTTCTGCAACGGGTGAGCGAAATGGCAGTCGGCAGCCCTTTCGCCGGGCAAAGCGGTGCGGCACGTTTCATGTGTCCTTCACACACTCAATCCGTGCCTTCGATGCTGCCCTCAGTTGCCGCTCGCCCCGCTGCTCGCCCCGCCGATCGCCGGCGCCGGATCACAGGTGCCGGACTCCTCGCCATGGCGATGGCTGCAGTGCCGCTCGGCGCGCAGATTCCGCAGACTGAGTTCAATGCACGCCGTGACGCACTGGCGGCAAAACTGGGGGACGGTCTGCTGGTGGCCTTTGGTGGCCGCACGCCAGTGGAGGATTTCGGTCCGTTCTTTCAGCTCCCGGACTTCCGGTACCTGACGAACTACAACGAGCCTGACGCCGCGCTGGTCATGGTCATCAAGGGCGGCAAGGCGCAGGCAACGCTGTTCATCACACCCGCCGGCGCGCGGCAGCAGTTCTACTACGGCAAGCGGCCCGATTCGCTCGCCGTCGAGCAGACCCTCGGCATGCGCGCGCGGTCGGCTGGCGCCATCGAATCCGTTCTCGACTCGCTTGCCGGCACCGTCAAGACGGTTTACAGCCTCGCGGATTTCGCGGCCGCCGACTTCGCGGCGCAGGATTCACTGACCCGCGGACAGTCCTGGGAGCGCCGCTTTGCCGCCGCGCATCCCGGCCTCACCATGCGCGACGCGCATCCGTACGTCTACCAGATCCGTGCGAAGAAGTCCGAGGCCGAGCTCGCACTCATCCGTCGTGCGGCCGAGATCAGCGCCGAAGGGCACCGGGCGGCGATGCTGGTGCCGGAGCCGACGAAGGAGTACGAGCTGCAGGCTGCACTCGAGTACCAGTTCCGACGGCTCGGCGGTGCGCGACCCTCGTACGGCTCGATCGTTGGTGGCGGCATCCGCGGCACGCAGTTGCATTACATGCGGAATCGTGGTGATCTGAAGCCCGGCGATCTGGTCGTCATCGATGCCGCGACGGAGTACGAGGGCTACGCCGCCGATGTCACGCGGTCCATCCCGGTCAGCGGCACCTACACCCCGGAGCAGCGCGTGATGTACCAGCTGGTGCTCGACGCACAGCTGGCAGCGGAGCGGAACTCCAAGGTGGGCATGTCCTCGATCGCCGCGCTGGACTCATCGGAGGATGTGCGCGCGCGCGGGCTGGCGAAGCTTGGCCTGATCGAAAGTGTCGACGCCTCGCTCGACATGCCGTGGCGGACCGACTGCGTCAACGCGCCACGGTCCTGTCGCCAGGCGATGTTCTGGATGATTCACGGCATCAGCCACGGTATCGGCCTCGCGGTGCACGATCCGGCGCAGTTCTACAGTGGCAATCGCTCGTTTCAGATCGGCGACGCCTTCACGATCGAGCCGGGCATCTACGTCAGTACGACCATGCTTGACGCACTCCCGGACACGCCGAAGAATCGCAAGTTCATCGCCAAGGTGCGCGATGCGGTGCTCCGATTCCAGAACACCGGCGTTCGTATCGAAGACGACTACATCGTGACGGAGAAAGGCACCGAGCGGATCAGCAACGTGCCGCGCGAGATTGACGAGATCGAGGCGCTGATGCGCAGCCGGGCGCGGCCGATTCCGTAGCCGTTCCGCGGGCCGTTTGCCAGCGCGATGGCTGGCGAGACTTTTCCGGACTCTGGTTGTGCGGGAGGCCCTGCTGCGGGCAGCGTCTGGTGGGTCACCGCTCGGCTTGGCTGGCCTGGCGGTGGTGCTTGTTCAGCATCTTCAACTCTGTTCACGCGGGGACTGCGGGGTACGCGGAGGAAGAGCAAAGGGCTTTTGGAACAGCGTCACGCGAGCGCAGTTCCATCAGCTCTTGCTGTTGCCGTTTCTCCGCGTCCCCCGCGGTCCCCGCGTGAACAGTGGTGACAGCTTTCGATGCGCGCAGAGTCGGGGATCCCACGCCGGATGAGCGGCCCCCGCGTGAACAGTGGTGACAGCCTTCGATGCGCACAGAGGCAGGGATCCCACGAAGGACGAGCGACCGCCGCGTGAACAGTGGTGACAGCCATGTATGCGCGCAGATCTGTACGCCGACGACCCGTTCAGCCCGCAGTCGCACCGACGATGACGGAGTTGAATCCCCCCGACGTCAGATGCGACCGGACCTTGTGCACGCTCACTTTCAGGCCCGCCGCCTTCAGTGCCTTCACGAACGCCGGTTCCGTATCCACCGACCAATAGGCGAGCCTGCCCCCCGCGCGCAGCGCACCGATCGCGGTCCGGATGCCCTTGTCGCCATACAGCTTCTTGTTGCTGCCGGTCGTGAACGACTCGGCGCCGTTGTCGATGTCGAGCATGATCGCGTCGAAGGCGCCGACGTT
>JANMHB010000034.1:0-10381 GCA_031374935.1 Gemmatimonadaceae bacterium
GTTGAGCTGGCAATGCTCAGGCAGTACTCGTGGCTTCAGACGCTGTACTTTCTGCACGGATGCAGTGAGTTGCTGCTCGTGCTCGCGCTCCTTGGGCTGGTACCGTCGCTGGCGCGTCCATGGCCTGCGTCACAGAGCAGCGCGGTCTGATCGATTCACCATCCTCGCCCCTCCATTGGCGCTCCGCGACGGTTCCGCGGCCGACCATCGGCGCCGCCGCGCGGCAGCTCGCGAGGTCCGGCGCAGTCCCCGCGGGCGTCGGGGCGGGTCCCACGTCGGTCGCGCACGCCTACGACCATCAGCGCAGACGGTGTAGTCGTACCAGTTGCATCTGTTCGAGCCCGACACTCAGCCCCCACCGTCGCTCCGCGATGATCCCACGCGCCACGTCCACGCGGAGCGCAGCCAGCTTCGACTCTTTCAAGCCGATGCGCAGACCCGCACCACCATCCAGGTATCGGCTCTCCATGACTGTCTGATCGCCTCGTGACATCACGCTTGCGGCATCGACGAAAACACCGACTCCAAGCGCGATGGGACCGACACTGCCGACCTGTCGGTCGCCGGCCACGCCTCCGTGCGCGATCGTACGCGCAACGCGCAGTGACGGCAGCCGACCGTTGACGATGAACGGGTGCGCACGGAGCGGGATGTCGCGCGACAGATTCCCGCCAGCGATCGACCAGAGGCCGCGCGGCGTCGCGGCGCTGTTCCAGTCAGCGCCGAGATGCATCGACCAACTGTTCAGCCAGCGGTCCGGCGGCAAGGCAAAGTGCGCGCGTGCCCTGACCCTGTCGTACGACGCGGCGCCGCGTAACGGAACGGCGTGCTCGACCTGCGCCAGCACGTTGGTGCGGTCATGCGACCGGTGCAGGGCGCCAGCAATGGAGAAGGCCAGGAAGTCGCGTTGTCCCGACCAGCGCTCGAGTCGAACGCTGGTCTGCTGCTCGATGTCGGGACGCACCCAGCCATTGAACGAGAAGGAGGACGCGCGTCGCTGTTCGTCCAGCGCACCAGCGTTGTACCGATACGTCTCCCAGCTCCGCGCGAGACTGACGATTCCCGGGATACCGATCCGCGCCGGAATCGCCAACCGAAGCTCCACGCGTGGGTCCGCGGACTCCCACCGCCAGTGAGCAGTCCATTGCTCGCCGGCACCGAAGGGTGTGTTCAGCGCAAAAATGGCGTCTCGGGCCGCGAGGGCACGGACCGCGCCCACGACGAGCAGTTCCGGCAGCCGCACCACACGCGGCCGCTCGACGACGACGGCACGGACTTCGACTGCGCCACCGGCGACCGCCGAGTACGTCACTCGAGACACGGAAATCGCGGGAACGTCCGCCAGGCGACGTTGAGCCAGGGCGAAATGCCGCGACGTCAGAACGTGTGCCGGTAGCGTGCCAATGCTGCTGGCCAGCGGGCGAAAGAGAATGTGTCGAGTGCCATCGATGCGCAGCAGGTCGATGGTCGGCCGACCAATCGCGTTCCAGGCCTGCAATGCGCCGGTGGCGTCACCAGCGAGGTATCGACTGCTCGCCAGCAGCTGCCAGCCCAGTGAGTCCGCGGGGGCGCGCCGGGCATACTCGGCTGCGAGCCGTGCCGCCTCGACCTGTTTGCCTTGACGGAACCGGATACCGGCCAACTCGCGAAGGACGACCGGCTCCGATGGGCACTGCATCACGGCAGCGGAAAGGAAGTGATCGGCGTCCTCGAGTCGATTGTCGCCCGCGGCATCGGCCGCCTGATCCAGCCATGGGCGACAGGGCATCGAATCGGCTGACGGCAGCGGCACGCGCGGAACTGGCGGTGGCGGAGGCGACGCTGCAACAGGTGCTGGCCGGACGAACATCGCCCACTGATTCGCGCCCGCCCAGCGTTTCATGAAGTCGCGGGTGGCGAGTCGGACCGACGGGGCGATGGCCGGATCGTGATAGTGTACGGCTTCAGCACTCCATTCGACGATCACGACGTAGTGATAGCGGTTCCTCGCAACGCGAATGAGCGCCACCACGGGAATGCCATCAGTGACGGACTGTTGCACGAATGCGGGCATCGTCGCGTTCCCTGCCGCCGTCTCCCATCCGCGTGCGCGCATGGTGAGCGCCATGTCGGTGGTGAGGATTCCCTCGGCGCCCGGAGCGACGAGTGAGGCAAAGTCTTCGGCATACACACCGCGACGCCCCCACCATCGTTCGATCATCGCGATCGCGGCGGCGCCACAGAGCAGGACGGACTGCGACACGTACGGCACCGCCAGCGGAGCCGGACGATCGACGCGCGCGGCGGCGGCCGCGAGGACATCCATCCGCCCCGCAGCACACGCGGTGCAGAGCAGCGTCAGCCCAGGTACCAGCCATCGGCTGCGGCAGAAAGGCATCCCCGACTGCCAACAGTCGTCGGCCACACTGGGCTACGCGCGGGTGATCAGAATCAGAATCAGCAGTCCGATGATGATCGCCGTCGTACTGATCACGACGGTCGAATCACCACCGGCGAGGATCTTCTCTGCGACCTTGCTTGCGGACGCGTCATCGAGGGCGGCGATACGCGCCGACACGGCATCGGGGCTCAGGCCCATGGTGGCAGCGACGGCAAGCGCGGCGCTCGACGTGAGCGTCGAGGTCACGAACTTACGGTTGTCGTCGGTGCGCGCGGCGACGGCCGCATCAAGCGCACGGGGATCCACGGTGCTCCGCGTCTGGGCCGCGAGTGGCGCAGCGACGGCGATCGACGCAAGCGCGGCAAACAGAACCAGCGAGTGGTGCTTTGACACAAGAGCTCCTCTTTCGAAGTGATGGTCATGCCGGAACTCCACCCGCGTCGACTCCGGGAGTGGATTGGTGCAGGCGAACGCTCAAACGCTCGTCGATCGCGCGAACAACATGCAAAAAGGCGCGGGCGACCCGGAGGGGCCACTCGCGCCATCGTCTTCTGAGCCAGAATCGCTCATTCGAACTGGCAAGCGCAACGTTCGCGCATGTTTCCTGTTCTGCTATCGTATGACTCGGTCACCGTTCGCGCAAGCGGTGGCAAGCCGAAGGGTGAAGATCTGGACGACAGTCACACCCGCTCGGGCAAGTATCGTCGTCGCACGCGATCACCAGAATACACGCCGCCGTCGCTGCAGCTGGTCCATCAGAAGCTGCCCGAATGTGCGCCGTCCGCCCTGGTGCTCGCGGAAACGAATCAACGCCGTGCCAAGTCGCCCGGCGAAAGTGCGGAGTATTCGATACTGATCCTCGGACCGCTCCATGCGCACGTGCCGTCGGTCAATTTCACGCCGCGTCACGTATCTCGCGATCCGGTCAGGGAACACGGCTGCCGGGCGCATCAGCCCGCCCCCCTGCCACCGCTCCGGCACACTGCCTCCGCCGGCACCACGATCACACGGCGGTTGGCCTCCAGCGCAGCATCACACACAGCGGTCAAAGTCACGACCACGCTGCGCCCGGCGGCAGCACTCCAGCATTGCTTGTTGAGTTTCACGAGATTCTCCCATGACGCGAGCGTTTATGGACTCTGCAGCGGGATCACCATCACGGCATTCCGTACGCGGACTCTCGGCATCGCTGCCCCGCCGGCGAAGGACCCTCCGTCGCTCGAACGAGGCGCAGCTCCGCCAGCGCTACCAGATCATCACACTACCATCGACGAAGGCCCGCTCGGTGCTGCCGCACCGCATGACGACCGGCTGTGCCGTCTCCTGAGCCGAGTTCCTGACCTCGACCAGCGCGGTTCCGAGCGGAATGGATTGCTGAATTCGCCTGATCGGATGCCGAAGACGTACGAGCGCGGAACGCATGAGCTACCTCCAGAAATGCAAAAAACGGCGCCCGAACACCCGAGGTGTTCCGTGCGCCGTCAACAAAGAGATCCAAGATCCCGTCGCTACGACCATCATTTGTGCCGCAATCGATGACGGCATACAAAGGGTATGATGCAGCGCGCGGCGAGTCAAGCGAGCCCTTGGGCTGGCACGCGGATCATGGGACGGATCAGCCGCTGTACCATGACCGTGCGATGATCGGCGAATTCCCGGACGCAGGTCGAGCACGGTATTGCGGAACGGCCCCTCGCCCGATAGGCTCCTTCTCACAACGAGCTGCGCGATCGTCGCGCAGGCCAGGTCGAATGAGCGAAGAGGCTCGTCAGACGATGGCGCGAGTGGCCACACGGCCGCCCGCGCCTTTTTTGTTTGACTTGCCTCCTCGGCTGCACACCGTGTCGCCAACCATCAGGAGCGTGATTGCATGAGTCAGGTCGCCAGGCGTCAGTCAGACGCATCTGATCCGGCGTTCATCAGGTTTGACGCAGGGACACTGTCAGCATACGAGGTACTGCGATCGCCTGCGTTGGAGATCCAACGCTGCATCCTCGATGCGCAACGAGAGTCGAGTCGCCTCGAGGCACTCGTGCATCAGTTGGTGGCTGCCATCCATCGCGACGGCATTGCATCGTACGGCGCCGTCGCGCTTTTTCAGGAAAGCAACCGGCATCTGAAGCGGGAGCTGGATGAGTTCACGCTCGACTCACTCGCACTGGTCTCGATCGGGCGACAGATGCAGTCACCGGCGTGCAACGGTGCGTGATTGATCCGGCAGGCGATTCCCACAGATCAGTGCCCTGTTGTCCGGAACTGGCATGAACAGACGGGAGCGAGGAACTGACACAAGGGCGAGCGTCAGCCGATGGCCTCATGTCCGGTGCGGCTTCGCTCCTCGTGCTGGAACTGGTGACACTGGTGCGGCGGCGTCAGTGACCAGTCTGAGCGGTGAACCGGTCGCCGCACCGGCGCTCCGCCACGGCACGCTGTGGCTGACGCTCTCGTCGACCCCGGCCAGAACGACCAACTGTGTCAGCGCCGGCAGCGACGTGGATCCGGTCTTCGCCATGATCGATGCACGATGATTCTCGACGGTTCGCTGACTGATGCCGAGCAGCGACGCGATGCGTTTGCTCGGGTAGCCGGCCACCACCATCGCCAGCACTTCGCGTTGCCGGCTCGTCAGCGTGGCGAGGTGGCTGCGACAGACAGAACGGCGCGGGTCCGGCGCGTATGAAGGGCGCGACACCTGAAGCGCATTGGCCACCGAGACGACAAAGGCCTGCAGCCCGTCGAGCACCTGGCACTGCTGATCGAGCTGCGCGCGCAAACGGAGATTCTGTGCGAGCAGTGCATCATTGGCCATACGCTGGGCCGTGTTCTCGCGCCGGAGCCCAGCCGCCGTGTGATCACATTCGGCAGGCGGACTCAGCGTCGGCGGATCGGACGCGTGCGGCATGGCTCGTCAACCGGGTGGAAAGGAGTCTGGAAGAAAATCGGTTCCTTGCAGACAGGAAGCTCTGCATGAAGCAACGCAAGAATCGAGCTTCAACGGGTAGATGCATATCGCGGGGGGCTTTCCCACGCTCGGCGCCGGCCTGACGCCGGCGCGAAGTTGAAGGAAGCGGCACCGTTCACAATGCGGAGCAACAACCGGTCAATGCACCGCGTTGGTTCGCTGACCGCCGACGACTTCGAGGGCGCGGTCGCGGCGCTCTGCCAGCGCCTGATTGTGCCTGACGATCAGGATAATGGTGCCGAGTTCGATGTTCGCCTGCTGCACGTCGCGGATGGTCGTCTCAGCAGCGTCGACCGATACATACACGGCCACCACGGCCTCGATGATGGCCGAGTCGATTGCTTTCAGGTGCGTCTGTGCGACGTCGGGCTGCTCGGTCATGCGTACGGACGTCAGGTGTGGGGGATGTGCAGCAGTGCGTGGCGTTCACGAGTCAGTCCGCGTACGCACTCGACAGTTGTGTGTCATCGCACCCGCGTCTTTCACACCACTGAACACGGTGTTGGCGTTGGGACAATCGGGCGGTGCGTATGCGCCTGTGCACCGGTGCTCCCGTTCGCCTGCGTGGACCGTGCACAGGACACGCACGCCCTGGAGACGCAGGACCTGCATGGCCGAGCACGGTGATCCTCGGTGCGTAAGCCGTGCGTCATGCGAAGCGTACACGGCCGCCGTTGCGCTCTCGTGCGTACCAGCCCTATTTGATTCAGGGGCCGCTGGCTCCGGTCGTTTTCTCTTCGGCCCCTTCTGTCCCGCCATCGCGAGAGATGACGCCTCAGATGTCACACACCTCAGCGCCGACTGCAGGCGTACTGGGCCGCCTTCGGTCCGAGACGCAGGGCGAACATGAAGCGATCGAGCAGACACTCGATCTGATGCGCGAACCGTTGTCGCGCGATGACTACCGGAAGATCCTGGAACGGTTCTTCGGCTTCTACCGGCCGGTTGAATTGCGGTTCGCAGGTGCGACCGTACCGGCCGACGTGTCGAGCCTGTTGACGCTGCGCCCGCGGACGCCGCTGCTGCGCGAGGATCTGATCGCGCTTGGTCTGCAGAACCCCGACGCGTTGCCGATGTGTGCCGAACTTCCGCCGCTCACGAGTGCCGCGCAGTGCCTCGGGTGTCTCTACGTGATGGAAGGTGCCACGCTCGGCGGGCAGGTGCTGAGTCGCCATCTCGAGCGCACGCTGGGCATCACGCCCGACACCGGGTCTCGCTTCTTCACCGGCGATGGGCCGCGCACCGGCGAGATGTGGAAGGCGTTCCGCGTGGCATTCACCGGATTCGAGACGCCAGAGACCGCGGATGGCGTCGTCGCCTCGGCGCTCGCAAGCTTCCGCGCCTTGCGCGCATGGTGTTCGGCCGGGCGCGACTCGTGAGCACGTCACAGCCGGCAGCGGAGTTGCCGCCCTGGGAGCAGGGACCGTACAGCATCAAGCGCCATGGACTCTCCATCTCGAACTGCGATGCGGAACCCGTCCAGACCCCCGGGTGCATTCAGGCACACGGCGCGATGCTGGTCATGCGGCGCGACGATCGGATCATCGTGCAGGTCAGCGAGAACTCCGCGGCGATTCTCGGCGCGGCACCGGAGCTGCTGCTGGGAGCATCGATCAGCGTGGTGGTCGGCGTCACGGGTGAGCTTCGACTGCGTGACCTGATGGCACGCACTGCAACCGACGCGAACCCCTTGTATGCCTTCACGATGGAGCCGCGGGGGGATGCGGCGCCGCTCGACGTGTCGCTGCACACGATCGATGGCGTTGCGATCGTGGAGTTCGAACCCGTGGCCCACGGCGGCGGCATTCCGAAGGATGGCTACGAACTCGTCAAGGCGGCGGTGGGTCGGCTGCGCGGCGCCACGGATCTGCAGCATTTCTGCACGATCGTGGCCGAGGAGTTCCGCGAGCTGACCGCACTCGACCGCGTGCTGGTGTACAAGTTTCACGAGGACGGCCATGGTGAGGTCGTCGCCGAAAGCCGGCGTGACGACCTGTCGCCGTGGCTGGGGCTGCACTATCCGGCGGCCGACATCCCGCAGCCGGCCAGGGAGATCTTCAGGCAGTTGTGGATTCGCCCGGTGCCGGACGTCGACGGGGAACTGGCAGAGCTGGTGCCGCTCGTGAACCCTGACACCGGCCGCGCGCTGACCATGACGTACTGTGCATTGCGCGGGCCGTCGATCATGTACACGGAGTACCTGCGGAACATGGGAGTTACCGCGGGCGTGACCATGTCGCTGCGGCACGGCGACAAACTGTGGGGGCTCATCGCCGGGCATCACTATTCGGGCGAGGCGCACCTGCCGCTGCCGGTGCGCGCCGCCTGCGAAATGCTGGCGCAAATCGTGTCGCTCCAGCACCAGGCGGTCGAGGCGCAGGAGTTCCTCGGGTATCGCCTGAAGCTCGAGGGGGTGCATCAGCGGCTGATCGCGCAAGCTGCCAGGGAGGGCGGCCTGGCGGCGATGATGGACGGTCCGCCCATGCTGCTCGATGCCACCAGTGCGACGGGCGCCGCCCTCTATGCCAATGGCCGCTGGTCGCGGGTTGGCGTGACGCCTGGGGACGACGAACTCGATGCGCTGGCGCGGTGGATTGCGACGCGCACCGAGTTCCAGTCACCGACCCTGCCCGTCTACGCGACCGACCGGCTCGCCGACGCGTATCCGGCGGGGGCGTCACTGACGGCGGTCGCGAGCGGCGTGCTGGCCGTTCCGCTGTCGCGGAGTAGGCGCAGCCTGATCCTCTGGTTCCGCGCGGAGACGGCGCAGGCGATCCGCTGGGCCGGCAATCCAGACGACAAGCCGACCGTTCCAGGGCCCCATGGGATGCGTCTCACGCCGCGGCGCAGCTTCGAGCTCTTTCTCGAATCCGTCACCGGACGCTCGCTGCCATGGCAATCGGTGGAAATCGACATGGCCTTGCGCCTCCGGACGTTCGTGATGGAACTCGTCCTGAGTCACGCCGAGCGCGTGGCCGACCTGAACGCTGAACTCGTGCGCAGCAATGACGAACTCGACGCCTTTGCGTACGTGGCAAGCCATGACCTGAAGGAACCACTGCGCGGCATCTACAAGTACGCGCATCAGTTGCGCGATGATGCCGCATTGCAGGGAGCTGAGCAGACGGTGAAGCTGGAGCGACTCATGCGCCTGACGGTGCGGATGGACTCCCTTCTCGACTCGTTGCTGCATTTCTCGCGCGTCGGCCGAATGGCGCTGACGATGGAGGTCGTCGACCTCAACAGTGTACTGGCGGAAGCAATCGAAATCGTCGATGCACGACGCTCGGAGCGGCGGAACGAGATCGTCGTGCCACGGCAGCTCCCGACCGCATTCTGCGACCGCATCCGGGTCCGTGAGATTCTCACCAACCTGCTCTCGAACGCGCTCAAGTACAACGACAAACCGGTGTGCATGATCGAGGTGGGATTCGCCGAGCCCCACGAGCAGGGGAACACGACCGGTCGGCCGGCCGGGACGCGTGGCTTGACTGCGTACTACGTGCGGGACAATGGTATCGGCATCGAATCCCGCCACGCAGATCAGATCTTCAACATGTTCAAGCGGTTGCATGGCCGTGACGAGTACGGCGGAGGCACGGGTGCAGGGCTGACGATCGTGAAGCGATTGGTGCAGCGTCACGGTGGCGAGGTCTGGATCGATTCGGTTCCCGGCGAAGGCACGACCTTCTGGTTCACGCTGGCGCAGGCGACAGAGCACTGACATGTTGCTGAGTGGACAGGTTGAGCCCGTCGTGATCCTCGAGGACTCGGACGACGACTTCGATACCGTGTGCGAGGCGATTCGCCGCATGGGAATCGGCCCGGAGGTCTGTCGCGTCACGGACGGCGATGCCTGCCTGACACTCCTCTCGCAACGCACGGCACAGCTTCCGGCACTCGTCATCCTCGACCTCAACGCGCCGGGGACTGACGGGCGTGAGACCCTGCGGCGCATCAAGCTCGATCCTGCAGTCCAGCGCGTTCCGGTGGTGATTCTCACGACGTCCACAAATCCGCGCGACCTCGACCTCTGCTACCTGTATGGCGCGAACGCCTATCACACCAAGCCGGTGAGGTATCCTGATCACCTGCGGGCGGTCGAGGTCATACTTCGCTACTGGCTCGGCGACGTCACCAGAGCCTCCAGCGTGGTGCACGCATCGTGACTGGTGAGGAGTGGCTGATCATCATCGTTGACGACAACGAAGACGATCGCGCTGATGTGCGGCGCATGCTGCTCAGCGCGTCGGAGCGCAGATATCGGTTTCTCGAAGCAGCAACCGGCGCGAACGGCCTCCGCGTGGTTGGCGACGCTGCCGGCAGGTGGAACGGGCCAAGCTGCCTCGTGCTCGACTTCCACCTGCCGGACATGAACGCGCTGGAGTTCCTCGCGGCGCTGACCGGTCCGGATGGCGCATTCGATCGACCGACCGTGGTCATTACCGGCGACGAGACGGAGTCAGCCGGGCGGGCGGCACTGCGTGCCGGCGCGCATGACTACATCGGCAAGCGGTGGATGTCGCCGCAGGGACTGCTTCGCACGATTGACTCCGCCTCGGAACGCTTCACCATGGCGCGGGAACTGCGGCGGCGGGACCGGGAACTCCAGTCGCTGGCGGACAACTCCCCTGACCTGATGACGCGATACGACCCGATGCTGCGGCATGTGTTCGTCAATGCTGCCGCCGCGTTGGCCATGGGACGGCCGGCCGCGTCCATCCGCGGTCGGTCACACCGTGAACTCGGCCAGGATCACGCCGTGTGGGAGCCCGCACTGCGTCAGGTCTTCGAGACCGGGAGGCCCGCGTCGCTGGTGTTCAGTCTCGATCCGTCGCATGCGGCGCGAGACTATCTGGCGTCGCTGGTACCGGAGTTCGATGCGCACGGCGCCATCGCCACCGTGTTGTGCGTCGCACACGACGACACCGATCGTCGTGCCGTCGAGCAGAGGGCGACGGATGAAAGTCGTCGCAAGGCCGATTTTCTTGCCACCTTGGCGCACGAGTTGCGCAATCCGCTGGCTGCCATCCGCTCGG
>JANMHB010000077.1:0-108233 GCA_031374935.1 Gemmatimonadaceae bacterium
TCCCCTCACCAGGCGATGCGACGACCACATCACCATCGTGCAGCGTGCCGTCGAGCAACGCCAGCGCCAGCGGGTTCTGCACCATCCGCTGGATCGTGCGCTTGAGCGGCCGAGCACCGAAGGCCGAGTCGTACCCTTCGCCAACCAGCATCTTCTTCGCCTCGGGCGTCAGCGTGATACTCAGCTTTCGCGCACCGAGCATCGCATCCAGCTTGACGAGCTGTAGATCCACGATCTCTGCAATCTGCTCCTCACCCAGCGGCCGGAAGACGACCACATCGTCAATGCGATTGAGGAACTCTGGCCGGAACTGCTGTCGCAGCATGCCCAGCACCTGCGCTTCCACCAGCGCCCAGTCCTCCGTGTAGCGCTCGAGGATGACTTGACTGCCGATGTTGCTCGTCAGGATTACGACCGTGTTCCGGAAGTCGACCGTTCGCCCCTGGGAATCGGTGAGGCGACCGTCATCGAGCAACTGCAGCAGGACATTGAAGACATCCGGATGCGCCTTCTCGATCTCGTCGAAGAGCAAGACGGAATAGGGGCGGCGACGCACCGCCTCGGTCAGCTGCCCTCCTTCGTCGTAGCCGACATAACCCGGCGGCGCACCAATGAGGCGGGCGACCGCGTGCTTTTCCATGTACTCCGACATGTCAAGGCGCACCATCGCACGTTCGTCGTCGAACAGGAAGTCAGCCAGCGCGCGCGCCGTCTCCGTCTTGCCGACGCCGGTGGGACCAAGGAACAGGAAGCTGCCGATCGGGCGATTCGGATCCTGCAACCCGGCGCGGGAACGCCGCACCGCATTGGCCACGGCCGACACCGCATCACGCTGACCGACGACGCGATGCGCGAGTTCGTCTTCCAGCTTCGTGAGGCGCTCACGTTCCGATTCGAGCATGCGCTGCACGGGAATGCCCGTCCACTTGGCCACCACGGCGGCGATGTCATCGTCGCCGACCTCCTCCTTCAGAAAGCGGCGACGGCCATCGCGAACCGAGACGACAGACTCCGCCTCCGCCAACTGGCGCTGCAGCTGCGGAATCCGCCCATACTGAATCTCGGCCGCCAGCTGCAGGTCGCCGCTGCGCGCCGCCTGCTCGGCATCCGTCGTGGCCTGATCGATCGCCTGCTTGATGCGACCGACATCGCCCAGCGCCTGCTTCTCCTGCTGCCACTGCGCCTTCATGGTGGCGCTTTGTGTCTTGAGCTCCGCCAGCTCGCGCTCGAGCGCGACCAGGCGCTCGCGGGCAGCCGCGTCGGTCTCCTTCTGCATCGCCTGCCGTTCGATCTCCAGCTGCATCACGCGCCGCTCGACCTCATCGATCGGCTGTGGCAGCGAGTCGATCTCGATGCGTAGCCGGCTGGCGGCTTCATCGAGGAGGTCGATCGCCTTGTCCGGCAGGAACCGATCGCCGATGTAGCGATTCGACAGGGTGGCCGCCGCCACGATCGCACTGTCGGTGATCCGCACCCCATGATGCGATTCGTATCGCGCCTTGAGCCCGCGCAGAATTGCAATCGTGTCATCCAGCGTGGGTTCGGGCACCATCACCGGCTGGAACCGGCGTTCGAGCGCCGCGTCCTTCTCGAGATGCTGGCGGTACTCGTCGAGCGTGGTCGCGCCGACCACGCGCAGCTCGCCGCGTGCCAGCATCGGCTTCAGCATGTTGCCGGCGTCCATCGACCCTTCCGCCTTCCCGGCGCCAACAAGGGTGTGCAACTCATCGATGAACACCACGATCTCGCCCTGGCTGTCGACGATCTCCTTCAGCACCGCCTTCAGCCGCTCCTCGAACTCGCCGCGGAACTTGGCACCCGCAATCAGCGCGCCGAGATCGAGCGAGAGCAGCTTCTTGCCGCGCAGCCCTTCCGGCACGTCACCATTGATGATTCGCTGCGCCAGCCCTTCGACGATCGCCGTCTTGCCCACACCGGGTTCGCCGATCAGCACGGGGTTGTTCTTGGTGCGACGCGACAGCACCTGAATCACGCGACGAATCTCGTCGTCACGACCGATGACGGGATCCAGCTTGCCGTCGCGTGCGCTCTCGGTGAGGTCGCGCGTATATCGCTGTAACGCCTGATAGCGGTTTTCCGGCGACTGATCGGTGACCTTGTGTGAGCCCCGGACGGCCTTCAGCGAGGTCGCAAGCGCGTCACTGGTCGCGCCGAGATCGTGCAGCAGTTTCCGACTATCGGTTCCCTTCGCGTTCGCCAGCGCGAGCAGGAAATGCTCGGTGCTGACATAGTCATCGCCGAGGGCCTTGGCGTCAGCATCGGCGCGATCGAAGACCTGATTCAATTCGCGCGAAACCTGCGGCTGCGCGTCGCTCTGCTTCGGATACCGGGCCGCCTCGGTCTCGGCGCGCTGCTTCAGGTCGGGCACCTTGACGCCGGCCTTCTGCAGCAACGGCACGACGATGCCGTCCGTCTGCGCGATGAGCGCGAGCAGCAGGTGCAGGTCGTAGACCAGTGGATTGCCGGCACGGCGCGCGAGCGCGATGGCGTCGTTCACAGCCTCGCCGGACTTGATGGTAAGGCGATCGGGATTCAGCATCGGACTATGAGGGCTCAGGGTGACGCGACACGATAACCCGCGTGCGCGATGTCAGGTGCAACCGGGGGGCCCGACTGGACTGCCGTACAGGACCGCCTGCGTCCGCCACGCTGGCAGAAGGTGCGCCGCGCTGGCAGGCCTTGCACAGTGCCCGGTGGCGTGCGTACGCTGACGGCATGCCGATCGCCCTTCGCCTTGCCCTGCTCTGCCTCGTGAGTCTCACCGCATGCCGCAGCCGAACCGCGGAACTCGGCATGTCCGACAGCGCGTTCGTGCAGGTGATGGGCGAGCTCAAGGCCGTCGCAGACGCACCGAACGTGACATCAGCGCTGCGTGCCCAGCGCCGGGACGCGGTGCTTCGGAAGCGGGCAGTCACCGCGGACCAGCTCGACAAGCTCACCAGCGAGCTCACCGCGCACCCTGCGCATGCACGCCTCCTCTGGAGCGCGATCGAGTTGAAGGCGCAGAAGATCCTTTCGGTTCGAAACTGAGCACCGGGGGGCGAGGAGAGCGCCCTCGGTCATCAGGAACGCGAAAAGAGCGCGCCCCATGATCCGGAACGCGCCCTCATCGCCGTACGCGCAGCTTCTTCACGACGGCCCTGCCATTCACCTCGAGTCGCAACAGGTAGATGCCCTCGGGCGCATCCCGTTGCGTACCCTCCACGCGCCCATCCCAGTACCCCAGATACTGACGACACGTCAGCATCACTCCGCTCAACCGCCGCGCTCCGTCGAGCTCGCCATTGGGACCGGCGAGCGTGGCCACCGCAACCTCCTGCGCGAGGAGATTGTAGATCCGAAGCGTCACCTTGAACTGACGCTTCGTGTCCCGGCAGTCGGGCGGATCCCCGACGAAGAAGGGGAACCGGGTCTCACCTGCCGTCGGGTTCGGAGTACTCTGCCCCAGATCGAATCCGTCCGGGCGAAGCCGAGCCGGCGGTTGGGCCGGCACGACCAGTGCCTGGGCGAACGCAGTGGCGGGCAGTGCGGCGGCAATGCACACGGCCAGACGCCGCGCGAATCTCCGCCAGGACATACGTCACTCCACTCGAACGAGAAAGTTGCTGATCGACCTCGACAATGGGAAAGGGAGCACTGCACCTGCGGTGGAGCCTAGGACACGGTGACACACCCGTCAAGCAAGCGACGCACGTTCCCCGTGATTCGTCCCACACGACGCCCGACTCGGCCCGGGGGGGGACAGCGACGCAAACGTCACGCAGTCGCCCAGGCGTCGAACGCGCGGAGCGGGCGACCATCGGTCAGGTGCGCATGGAGGAAGATGCGGAGCAGTCGCTGATGCGCGCGCTCCGTCAGCGGATCCATCGCCCCTGGGCTGCCGGCATTCGCGTCCAGCCAGTGCCGGATCTGCTGACGTGCCGAGGCGGGCAGCGGACGGGACGCTACCCCTGCGGCGCAACCCGCGCAGAGAATCCCGCCTGCCTCGGCACTGAATGACACAGCGCGGTCCGGCGGCTGTTCCACGTCACACCGGACGCAGGCCTCGAGCGCCGGCGTGAAGCCGAGCGCACCGAGCACACGCCACACCGCTCGCACGGTCGCGAGCGTGGCGTTCTCCTCGGAGGCGATCGCGTCGAGGCCATCCCGGAGCGCATCGAACGCATACTCCGGCGTGTCATCCTCGCCCGCAACGCGCAGCATCACCTCGGCCAGCGCCGAGGCCCCTTCGAACCGCGCCAGCGACGTGCCGATCGCGACCCGGGATCGCACGACATCGAATCGCGAGAGCGAGTGCAGGTCGCGACCGGTCCGGGCCTCGTACTGCACTTCACCTTCGGCAAACAGGTCGACGGCCGACCCGAAGCGGCGTTGCGACGCACGCGCACCGCGAGCCAGGACCGATTGCACACCAGCGTCGCGCGTCGCGAGCCGCAGGATGCGCGACGACTCGCTGTAGTTGAACGCGTGCAGGACGATGGCGGTGGTCACGATGGGGGGCACGAGCGGAATCTACCCCGGCGCCAACACCGGTCAGGAATCAGCGGGGTCGACGCAGCGGCACCAGCGTTGGTGCCCCGACGGCCGGGTCGTGCGACACCACCAACGGCCAACCGTAGACGGCTTCGAGGGCGGCGGCATGCATCACTTCGCGTGGTGTGCCCGACGCGGCCACGCGACCGTCATGCATCAGGATGATCTGATCTGCAAAACGGGCCACCAGCGTGAGTGTATGGCTCACCAGCACGATCGTGCGGCCACCGGCTGCCTCGCGAGACAGCGTTTCGAAGGTCGCCATCTCATGCGCGATGTCGAGAAAGGTGGTGGGTTCATCGAGCAACAGGATCGGCGTGTCCTGCGCCAGCGCGCGGGCCAGCCGCACCCGTTGCCACTCCCCGCCGGACAGTTCATCCGTGCGGCGCGACGCAAAGCCGGTGACGTCCGCGCGTCGCATCGCGCCATCGATCAGTGCCGCGTCACGTTCCGCAATGGCGTCCCACATGCCCTGGAAGGGTGACCGGCCCAGCGCGACGTAGTCGCGCACCCGCATCGGGAACGCCAGCGATTCCCGTTGTGGCATCACGGCCACCAGCTGACTCGCGGCGCGACGCGGTGCGCGCAGCAGGTCGACTGTGCCGGCCAGAATACGACCGCTGTGTTGGGGCATCAGGCCGAGGACCCCTCGAACGAGGGAACTCTTGCCGCTGCCATTCGGGCCAACGATGGCCGTGATGGCAGCAGGCTGCGCGACGATCGAGACCTGCCGCACGACGTCGGGCGCACCGCGCGCATACGCGAGCGTGACCTCCGAAAATTCCAGCGCGCAATTCGAACTCATCGCAGCCGCCGAAGCCGCAACAGGAAGACCGGTACACCAATGCAGGCCGTGATCGCCCCGAGCGGGAGCTCGAGCGGCGCGCGCACCGTTCTGGCGAGCAGATCGGCCAGCACCACCAGCGCCGCGCCCCCGAGCGCAGAGGCCAGAATCAGTGATCGATGCTTTATGATACCAAAAGCGCGTGCGAGGTTCGGGACGACCAGCCCCACGAATCCCACCAGCCCGGCCGCGGCAACACTGGCTGCCGCCAGCAGCGCGCTGACCAGAAAGACCTCGCGTGTGGCCCGGCCGACATCGACGCCAAGCGACGCCGCCGAATCCTCGCCGAGCGACAGGACGTCGAGGACACGGCCACGAGCAACGAGCAGCGTCATCCCGACGAGCACATAGCCGAGGAGCCAGATGACGCGTGTCCACGACGCATCACTGACCGCCCCTGCCATCCACCAGACCGCACCTCGCACCTTCTCCGGCGACACATCAGCCAGCAGGATCATGATGATCGCGTTCGCGAACGCGCCGATCACCACGCCTGCCATCAGCAGCGTTCGCGGATCACGCGCGGCCCCAGCGGCTCGCGCCAGGCCCAGCACCAGCGAGACGGCGGCCACCGCACCGGCAAAGGCTGCCAGTGGCACGATTCCGGGCGCGACCACGCCGACGACGATCGCGATCACCGCTCCGACCGCCGCCCCGCCGGACACGCCCAGCAGATACGGCTCCGCCAGCGGATTGCGCAGTGTGCCCTGCAGCGCCGCGCCAGCGCTGCCAAGTGCACACCCGACCAACACCGCCAGGGCCAGGCGTGGCAAGCGCAGTTCCCGCACGATGGTGATGGCAAGCGGATCGCCGGTCCCCAACAGCGCCCGCATGACCGCGGTGGGTGTGAGGCGCACGGCGCCGAGCGCGAGACTGGCCCCGATCAGGAGCAGCAGCGCAACGGCAGTACCGACCCACAGCACCGCTGGCCGACGGTGCCCGGCTGGCATGATCAGACGCCGCGCGAGGAAAGCGCGATCATCGCACTGCGTCGCGGCTGATGAGTGCGGATGTCAGCGCCTGCTTCAGGCGCGCACGCTCGTCGTCGTACACCGCGCGTTCCGCATCGCCCGGGGCTCGCGCGCGCTCGAACTTCGCATCGAGATCCGCGATCTGCCGCGCCAATCGCTCGGCCTCACGATCGGCCGCCGCCGCGGCGGCTGCACCACTGCCCGGACGCAGCGCCGTGCGACGCCCGAACGCACGCGCCAGCGACACCAGCATCGCGAGCGAAATCGCGGCGATCAGCGAGATCACGATCCTCGTCTTCTGCGCCTGACCACTGCCCGGCAGATCCATCTCGAGCACGCCAGACGCGGGAACGTCATTCCCGAGAAAGCGACGGAAGTTGCGGCCGTCAATCGAGGCTGGCGCCGTCTCGGCTACGCGGGGTGCCGTGACCGTGGCCTGGGGATCTTCGGCCAGCACTTCGAGCACGGCCGTCGCGAACTGCACGGGCATCTTGAGCGGGAACGCATCCGCATCCACGGAATACGAGAACGAGAGTCGCTTCAGTCCCGGGGCAAACGGCATCTGCACCATCACCTCGCCATCGGCGTAGCTGACCGCGTCGGCCGGCACGTCGCCTTGTGACACCTTGAAGTCCTGGGCGCCCTGCGGAATCCTGACCCGGAACGTGGGGGCTTTCCCCGAGGCGCCAATCAGCGTCCGACTCGAGTCGTTGGTGATTTCGAAGACTTCGATCAGCCCGCGTCGCGTCCCTCCGGTGCTGGCGGAGAGAATGATGTGGCGACCGCGGATCGTGAGACGGATGCCGGTGGACGTCGTGTCGAAGACCTGAATCTCGGCATCCTGCCCGGTGACTGCAGGCTGCGCGAGGGCAGAGGAGAAATAGGCGATCCCGGCGAAGCTCGCCGACACGAAGTAGATGGCGTCCGGGGCACCGCTGAGCGGATACACGAAGCGATAGGACCCGTCGAGCCCCGTCCGAACGGAATCGAGCGGGCCGGCACGGTCTCGCCCAACGCGATGCAGCGTAACCCAGCTGCCAGATACCGGCTCGAACGCACCCGCGCCGGGCCGCACCACACGCCCGTCGACAGTGCGCGTGCCAGCGGGCGGTGCGATTGGCGGTGGCGACGTGTCGCTGCTGGCGGGGCGGCCCTGCGCGCCGGCCAGGGAGGCGACAGTCGTCAGCAGCAGAATCCCGCCGATTGCGGACGCCGATCGCCGTCCGAACGGCACCCAGCGCTCAGGGCATGAACTTGCCGAGATCTTCCGGTCGGAGTCGCTGGAGGTACGCCTTGAGTTCATCCGGGCTCATATCGGTGCCTGTTGATCGATCACCGTCGGGAATCGGCGGTGGCACGAAGGGCTGGTCCTCATCCTCGAGTGTGACCAACAGGTCGTCCGCGGCAAAGATCGCTGCGCCGGTCCGCAATGCAATGGCAATCGAATCACTGGGTCGGGCGTCGACCGAGATCAACGCATCATCACGCTGCAGTTGCAGCTCTGCAAAGTACGTCCCGCGTTCGATCCGGCTGATGACCACGCGCCGCACGATGGCACCGAGTCCGAGCACGATCTGCTTGACCAGATCATGCGTCATCGGTCGCTCGCGCACCACAGCCTGCAATTCCATCACGATCGATTCCGCTTCCGGCTGCCCGATCCAGATCGGCAACACGCGCGGCCCATGCAACTCGCGCAGGACCAGCACGTAGGTGTTGGCCGAGCTGTCCACGCCGAGTCGCGCGACGCGCATCTCTATCATGGACTTCCTCTTGAGGTGCGCCCCGCGGTCTGGATCGGCACCCGCACGCGGATGCCGATCGCGAGCCACGGCTCAGCGCAGTGCGGCCTTCAGTTCCTTCGCCTTGTTCGTCCGTTCCCAGGTGAACGTATTGTACAACCGCGATGGCTTCTCCGTGGTCACATCGATGTGCCGGACCTGACCCGGGATCCTGCCGAAGTGGCCATACGCGGTGGTGGCACTGTAGATCGGCTTGCGCAGATCGAGCGCGCTGATGATCCCCTTCGGCGTCAGGTCGAAGACCTCGCGAACCGCGCGCGTGATCTCGACATCCGCCACGATGCCGGTGCCGAACGTCTCGACGCGGATCGAGACCGGCTCGACCACACCAATCGCGTACGCCACTTGCACTTCGCAGCGACGGGCCAGCCCGGCCTTGACGATGTTCTTCGCGACCCACCGCGCGGCATAGCACGCGCTGCGATCGACCTTCGACGGGTCCTTGCCGCTGAAGGCACCGCCACCGTGCCGACCCATGCCGCCGTATGTATCGACGATGATCTTGCGGCCCGTCAAGCCGCAGTCACCCTGCGGTCCGCCAATGACGAAGTTGCCGGTCGGATTGATGTGAAACTTGATCTTCTTCTGCACCAGTTCGGCTGGCAGGACCGGCATGATCACCTGCTCGATCACGGTGTCGCGGATCGTGCGCTGTGACACGTCTGGCGAATGCTGCGTGGAGACGACCACTGTATCGACACCGACGGGCCGATTCTGTTCGTCGTAGGCGATGGTCACCTGGCTCTTGGCGTCCGGTCGCAGCCAGGTGATGGCTTTCGACTTCCGCAGCTCGGCCAGGCGCGCGGTGATGCGATGCGCGAGCGTGATCTGCATCGGCATGAACTCGTCCGTTTCATCGCTGGCATAGCCGAACATCATGCCCTGATCGCCCGCCCCGCCGGTGTCCACTCCCTGCGAAATGTCGGGCGACTGCTTGTCGATGGTGCTCATGACAGCGCAGGTCCGCCCGTCGATTCCGTATTCAGGGTCGTCGTAGCCGATCGCGTTGATGGTGCGGCGGACCAGTGACGGGATGTCCACCCACGCCGAGGTGGTGATTTCGCCGGCGACGACGGCCAACCCGGTGGTCACCAGCGTTTCGCAGGCGACCCGGGCCTTCTCGTCCTTGGCGAGGATGGCGTCCAGCACAGCGTCGGAAATGGCGTCCGCGACTTTGTCCGGATGCCCCTCGGTGACCGACTCGGAGGTAAAGAGATTGCGTTCAGCCACGGACTCAGGGTTAAGGGACAGGTATAAGGAAATCTTTATATGTCAGACAGTGTACCCCAAAATATCGACCGGCTCCGAGCCAAGCAACCCGAGCGCGGAGGGCGACAGGTCGTACGCGGCGGCCTGCAGCAATCGGCGAACGATCCGCTCCGCTTCTGCCGCGGTCGAACACGCGAGAGCCGCATCCGCGGCTTCCTTTGCCGCCTCCGCCGACACGCTGCGCAGCATGCGCTTCATCAGCGGCACCGCGCGCGGCGCGACGCTCAGATTGCGGATGCCGAGCCCGACCAGAACAAAGGCCGTCAGGGGATGCGATCCCATCTCGCCGCAGACCCCGACTTCGAGCCCACGCCGCTTCCCCGCCTCGACGGTCATCTGGATCAGGCGCAGCACGGCCGGGTGCAGCGGCGTGAAGCGGGCAGCCAGGTTCACGTTGCCACGGTCCACAGCCAACGTGTACTGGACCAGATCATTCGTCCCGATGCTGAAGAAGTCGGCATCGTTGACGAACGTATCGGCGGCAACCGCGGCCGCCGGTGTCTCGATCATCACACCGACCTGGACCCGATCACGGAAGACGGCCCCTCGCTCATTCAGCGTGCGAGCGGCCTCGGCCATCAAGGCGCGGGTCCGCCGTACCTCATCGACGCTGACGACCAGTGGAAGCAAAATGCGCACGTCGCCGTGTGCCGCCGCCCGCAGCAACGCACGCAGCTGCACCAGAAACAAGTCTGGCTGATCGAGACACATCCGAATCGCGCGCCAGCCGAGGAACGGATTGGCTTCGGCCGGAAATCCGCCGACCGGCAACTTGTCGCCACCGATGTCGAAGGTGCGAATCACGACCGGCTTGCCACTGAACGCGTCAACCACGCGTCGATACGCCCGATACTGCTCGTCCTCGTCCGGCATCGCGGCGCGGCCGAGCACGACGAACTCGGTACGCATCAGCCCTACGCCATCGGCCCCACTTTGCGCCGCCAGTTCCGATTCCTCCGGAATGTCGACATTGGCGCGCAGAAACACGCGCTCACCACCACGCAGCTGTGCGGCCACGTCCGCCTGTGACCGCAGGCTTTCCTCCAGGATGGCGGCCGCCTCGGCCCGGAGACGCGCTTGCGCGATTTCCTCATCGGTCGGATTGACGACCAGGACGCCAGTCGTTCCGTCGAGAACGACCCGCTCGCTGCCCTTCAGCCGGATCGTCGCGTCACGCAGGCCGACCACGGCTGGCAGGCCAAGCGACCGCGCCAGGATTGCCACATGGCTGGTGCTCGTCCCTTCATCGGTTGCGATCGCGGCAATCGCATCCCGGTCGAGCTGCACGGTGAGGGATGGCGTCAGATCATGTGTGACGAGAATCGCGTTGCTCCCCTTGGGCAGGTCCACCGGATCACTGTCGGGCAGCGCCAGGAGAATGCCAAGCACGCGAATGTGCAGATCGAGCAGGTCGCCGATCCGTTCGCGCAGCATCGGGGCGGAGGCCCGTCCGAACCGACGGCGCCATTCGAGCATCACCAGATCGAACGCGTGTTCCGCCGCGCGACGCTCGCGAATGAACGCCTCCACCTCCTTGTTCAGCGCACGATCATCGAGCATCGAGATCTGGACCTCGAAAATCATCGACTCTTCATGCCCCGCCTGATGTGCGGCGCGGTCGCGCACCTGTCGCAGGCGTTCCTGAGCGCGCGCAACGGCGTCGTGGAACCGCGACAGCTCTCCCGGCACCTCCGCTTCGGTGACGGTGCGCGGCGGGACATCGGGCACTTCCCACCGCAGCAGATGCACCGGGCCAGCGACGATACCGGGAGACGCGGGCAAGCCGCGGAGCATACGCTCCATCAATGCTCTCCGAAGCGGCCGGCCACCAGCACAGCCAGCGCGTCGAGCGCGGCGTCAGCATCGGGGCCATCGGCACGAATGACGATCGAGGCACCGCACTCAGCCGCGAGCATCATCACCCCCATGATGCTCTTACCGTTCACCTCGACGTCGTCCCGCACGATGGTGATCGCCGCCTGATAGCGAGCCGCCGTCTTGACGACTTCGGCCGCCGGACGCGCGTGCAGCCCGTTGCGGTTGAGAATCTCGACTGTGCGCTCAGGCATGGCGGAGGAGAAAGAGGACAAGCGCCGCGAACCCTGCAAGGAGGGCAAGTCGCCACCCTTCAACGCGACCATGAAACCAGACCAGCATACTCGCACCCATCGCTGCCACCAGCAGTGTGATGCCAATGCGTGGCAAGCCACCGCCGTCGACCAGCCGCATCACCGTCAGGGGAATTGATATGCCAGCGAAACAGGTGCCGGCCCGCGCCAGCCAGACCGGTCCTTCCCGAAAAATCGGATGACCCAGCGCTGCGGCGACCGCCAGCCCCTTCTCCCAGCCCATCCGCAGGCCCCAGAGCCGCAACGCCACGTGCCCTGCATTGTACATCGAAAGGAAGGCGAGCACGCAAGTCAGCGGCGACAGACCGAGCCCGAAGAGCAGCAGGGCCGCAAAGGAACAGGTCGGCAGCAGACCAACCCACACCAGGCGATCGCCCACGCTGCCGAGCGGTCCGCAGAGCGCCGTGCGGAACCGTTCGATCCGCGCGGGTGGCTGGCCCTCGAGCTCCGCGCGTGCCAACGCGCCGACGGCAAAACTCGCGAGATACGGATGCGCATTGAAATACTGGCTCTGGCGTGCCAGCGCCGCACGATACTGTTCGCCGCCCGCACCGCCGGGCAGGTGTCGCAACGCGGGCTCGACGCAGAACCCGATGCCATTGCCGATGAGAATTTCGTAGTTCCACGACGCCTGTAGAGCAAAGAGCCGCAGGATCATGGCGAGCCGCGTGGCGGCCGGCAGTTCCGGGTTCGGCACCAATGGTGTCGATAGCGGGGTCACCGGTGGCTTGGCACTCATCATCGCGTCAGCCACACAACCAGCGCCGTGCCCAGTGCCAGACCACCGAGACCGAACCACCGGGTGCCGGCGGTCGAGTGGAACATCTTCCACGCCGCGCCCGCAGCCACCGCACCGCCGAGCGACGCCAGCAGCGGCATGGCATAGGGCGCAAGCGGCGAGCGCTGGGTTGCAATCCATCGGGCGACGGGCAGGGCGCAACTCGCACCGAGCAGCGCCACGCAGCCTGCCCGCGCAAGATCTGCCGTGGCTCCCGCAACCTGCAGCCCGGCCACAGTCTGCGCCGATCCACGGGCAAGCGCGTCGAGGCGGCGCCGCGCGAGGTGTGCATTCAATTCGCGCACCTTGACCATCGTCCAGCCGCCGAGCATTGCGATGAGCAATCCGCACGGCACCGCAAACAGCAGCGCCATTGGCGCATCGCCGCCTGCTGCCACGCCTGCCGCGGCCGCGGCGCCCGCCACGGGCGACGATGAGCCCCATTCGGGATAGCGAGATGCGCCAAACGGCAGCGTCTCATGCGCGAACAGTTCGAGCAGGACCCCACAGATCATGCCTACCCCGGCGTTGCCCATGAAGGCCCCGCCCAGCGTCGCGGCCACGATCGGTCGCGAGAGCTGCGCCTGCGGAAAGCTCACGACGTCGAGGCCGAGCAGCGCACCGAGCAGGCCGAGCACGAGCACATCAACGATCACGCGAGTGCCTCACCAGCGAGCACCGTCGCGAGCGGAATCACTCGCGCCGCGGGCACGTCCTGCGCCGAGATTTCCACGCCGTTCGCCGCCATCGCCCGCAACTCGGCCTCTTCGTCACCGGTGAGAAAGATGTACCGCAGCTTCTGCGCGCGACCGGCGCGGTGGTGCACGCCGCCGAGGTTCACACGCCGCAGCGCCGGAATCGCGGCACAGAGTCGCGCCATCGTGTCGATGTCGCCGGTGAGCAGCATGCCGGGCTTCGGATCGGCCGCGAACGCCGCATACCGTTCGATCGCCTGCGCAACCGACACGAATTCCACCCGCATGTCGGACGGCACACCCATGCGATAGAGCTCCTGTTCCCACTCGCTGGCGGCCACCTCGTCGTCGACCAGCACCAGAAACCGCAATTCGAGTGGCTGCCCCCACCCGACCACGACCTGCCCGTGGATCAGGCGATCATCGATGCGATGCAGTTCAATCGGCACGGGCAGATCCTCGTGTGACCATCATGGCTGCGCGTCCCTTCTCGACGGCAGCATCGGCGGCATCGGCGGCATCCGGCGCCGCAAATGCATAGTCCAGCAACACCGGAAGGCTGATGCCGGTCACCACCGTGATGTCGGGATGATCGCGCTGCGCGCGACGCGCCGCCATGGTCGTTGATCCTGCCGGAAGATCGGAGAATATCACCCGAACACCGTCCGCAATCGCCTCGCGGAGCATCGCCTCGGTTGCCCGGGTATCGAGGCCGTAGTTGCTCGCGGTGCGAAAGAGGTCGGTACGCCCGGTGATGGCTGTCACTGCCGAGACGATCCCGGCGGCAAAGTCCTTGTGTCCGATCACCAGCGCGGCCGAGCGCAGGTCCTGATCACTCATTGTCTTCCTGCAGGTAGCGTCGCACCTCGACGTCGCGCGTCGTCGTGCGCGCCTCTGACGCGTTTCGCATCCGGGCGATGAGTCGTTCGTTGAACTGTTCCGCGGGATTGTGCCCAGCGTAGCGCAGGAGATGGTTCATCGCCAGCACCTCGAGGATCACGGTGATGTTCTTTCCTGGATTCAACGGCACGCGAATCCGGGGTATCGGCACGCCGAGAATTTCGGTCGTTTCGAGATCGAGTCCGGTCCGGTCGAGGTGTGCATCTCCGCGCCACAGTTCCAGCTCCACGGCCACCTCGATGCGCTTCTGCTGGCGGACGGCGCGAATCCCGAACAGCGCCGGAATGTCCACCAGACCGACACCCCGGATTTCCATGTGATGGCGCTGCAACTCGTGCCCTTTGCCGATCAGCACGTCGTTGCCTCGCTTGAGCACAATCACCATGTCGTCAGCCACCATCCGATGCCCGCGCTCGACCAGATCGAGCACGCACTCGGACTTGCCGATCCCGCTTTGCCCGACCAGCAGCAGGCCGACGCCATACACATCCGCGAGTGAGCCATGCAATGTGGTTCGCGGCGCAAACTCCTCGTCCATCGCCGGCTTGATCCGCCGGTAAAACTCGTTCGTCTTGAGGGGTGAACGGAACAACGGCATCCCGGCCTCGGCGGCCTCGCGAAGGAATTCGGCCGAGAGCTCGAGCCCCTTGGTGATGAAGCAGCAGGGAAACGGAAGCCGGAAGAACTGCCGCAGCACGGCGAGTCGCCGCGTCGCCTCGAGCGAGGTGATGTAGGTGATTTCCGTCTCACCGAGGATCTGACAGCGATCGGCCACGAACCGTTCGACGTATCCAGCGAGAACGAGCCCGGGGGAGGATACCTCCGGGCTCGTCACAGGCCGATCGAGGCCAGTCACCTCGCCAATCGGCTCCAGCTCAAGAATGTCTTTCAGCCGCTCGAAGAGCCGGCCGACGGAAAGGGTGGTCGTCACGCGCTCCGCGTGGCCAGGGCGGACACTCGCACACGGGTGCGCATCGGATTCTTCTTCGGGATCTGCGCCTGCAGCCGGGCAAGCGCGTCCTTGAGCGCGGTCGCGTACGAGCGCGAGCGCCCTTCGGCCACCAGGTTTCGATGCTGCGGGGCGTGCAGGACGATCTCGACCCGGCGGGTCGGCCCATCGTCCTCGAATCGCACCACGGCATCCACCGCGCGCTGCAGACGGCGCCCGAACTTCAGGACGGCGCGCTCAGCGCGTCCCTTGAGGGGCTCAGGAATTGTGGCGTTGTGCGCGTGAAAAATGATCTCCACCAGCGTGCCCTCCTTCGCGCACCCGTTGAAGCAGGTGCGCCTCGGTGTGATCGGCAGCGGACTCCCAGGTGAAGGACTCAGCGAAAGCTCGTCCGGCCGTCCCGAGTCGGGTGACCAGTGCTGGATCGGCGATGATTCGATCGTACGCGGCGGCGAGTTGACCGACATCGCCGTGTGGCACGAGGAATCCAGTCCGTCCATCCAGCACTGATTCGCGCAGGCCCGGGGAGTCGGACGCCACCACTGGCGTCCCGCACGCCGCCGCCTCCAGGTTCGTGATTCCCCACCCCTCCTTCGGGGACGTCAGACTCACGATCCACGCTCGACGGAGCAAGGCAGACTTCTCCGCCTCACTCACGAATCCAAGAAACCGCACGCGCTGGCCAAGGTCAAGCGACGCCGCCAGCGCTTCCAGCCGAGGGCGATCGTCCCCCGTGCCTGCAATCTCGACCACAACACGACGATCCTGCATCGCCGCCACCGCCGAAAGGATGAGCTCGACACCTTTGTAGCGCCGGAGCCGACCGACGTAAGCGATGATCGGGATTGAAGATCGGGCCTCTGGCAGTGGCGTGAACGCATGACTGTCGATTCCGCAGTAGATCACCCGGGTACGCTCCACCGGGACCCCGCGGGCCAATAAATCGCTCCGGGTGCTTTCGCTGATCGCCGTGAAATCGCATCGCCGGTAGACCCACGGAATCGCCCGTTCGGCAGCCACGACGGTGCTGGCCACGGTCCAGCCGGCCTCGCGGAAGGCCGTCCAGCCGAACAGGTGCGGGACGACCACGTCGACCGGCTCCGAGACCCAGAGCGGCGTGAAGAGGGGCAGCTTGTTGATGTCCTCGACCACCAGATCGAACGCCCCCCCAGCCCGGCGAAGCCTCCGGTACGCACCGACCACGTGCAGGGCGAAGTCCCAACGCCCCCCGACCCGGTGCACTCGCATGCCGTCGAGCACCGTCTCCGTGGCGCACCCCTGCCACCCGCTGCAGAGCAGCGTCACGTCATGCCCGCGTCGGGCAATCCGGCCATAGATCTCGTGCAGGTGCGTTTCGGCCCCGCCCGACTGCGGATTTTCCCGATCGAGCCAGTTGATGACGAGCAGGCGCACGGGTCAGAGCTTGTCGAGGCGGCGGGCCAACGCGTCGAGCACCCCATTGACGAACCGGGCACTCTGCTCGGAACCGAACCGCTCCGCGAGGCGCACAGCCTCCTGCAGCACCACTCGCGCCGGCGTGTCCATCTGCCGCAGCTCAGCAGCAGCAATCCGCAGCACACACCGCTCGATGGCGCCGAGGCGATCCATGCGCCAGTTGGTCGTGATCGCCTCCAGGTCGGTGTCGATCGGGCCGAGGTCCTTCTCGACGGCGGCAACAATGATCGACGCGAAAACCCGTTCGTCCCGCGGGATACCGATGTCGTCCCACACGGCCCGCGCAACGCTGGACAGCGCGACGGTGCGCCCACGCACATCCCACGCGTACACCGCCTGCAATGCGCGCGACCGCGCACGTGTCTCAAGCCTCGGCTTCGCCATCCAGGTCCTCCGTAACCACGGCATCCAGACGCGCCAGCAAGTCGGCCATTTCCAGCGCCGCCAACGCCGCGTCGCGGCCCTTGTTGCCGTGTTCGCCGCCGGCACGGGCTTCGGCCTGTGCCATGGTGTCCGTGGTCAGGAGCCCGAACCCGATCGGGACCTCGAAATCCGCTCCGAGTTGCATGATGGCGCGCGACGTTTCGCCTGCGACAAACTCGAAGTGTGGTGTGCCACCGCGCACGATGGCGCCGACGACGACACACGCATCGTATCGTGCGGTGCTGAGCAGTGCACGGGTCGCCGTCGGCAATTCCCACGCGCCCGGCACCACCACCACATCGATGTCGTCGAACAGCACCCCGCATTCCACCAGTGTCGCCACCGCGCCTTCGCCGAGCGCCTGCGTTACGGTTTCATTGAAACGGCTGACGATCACGGCCACACGACGACCGCGCCCATCAGGTGATCCGATAAACTCAGGCATGAGGTTTTGCCGTGAATGGAAGGTGGCCCAACTTGGACCGTTTCACCTTCAGGTACTGCGAGTTTTCCTTGTTCGGCGGCGCCTCGAGACTGACCTGGCCCGCGACGCGCAAGCCGTAGCCTTCAAGGCCGACGATCTTCTTCGGATTGTTGGTGAGGACACGAATGGACGTGATGCCGAGGTCGAGCAGGATCTGCGCCCCCACACCGTAGTTGCGCAAGTCGGGCCCGAATCCCAGCCGCGCATTGGCCTCGACCGTATCGGCGCCGGCGTCCTGCAATTCATAGGCGCGCAACTTGTTCAACAGCCCGATGCCCCGACCTTCCTGATCGAGGTAGACGATCACGCCGCGCCCTTCGTGCACGACCATCTCCATCGTCGTTTCCAGCTGCCAGCCGCAATCGCATCGCAGCGAGTGAAACGTATCGCCCGTCAGGCACTTCGAGTGCATCCGCACCAGAACATCCTCGCCATCCGAGATGTCGCCGAACACCAGTGCCACGTGCTCGGCGGTGTCGATGTCGTTCTTGAAGCCGACGATCCGGAATTCACCGAACTCCGTGGGCAATCGCGCGTTCGCCACGCGATGCACCAGTCGCTCCGTCTGCAGGCGATGCGCCACCAGCTGCGCGACGGTGATGAACGTGAGCCCATGCTCGGTCGCGAAGGCGTCGAGCTGATCGCGCTTGGCGGTGGTACCGTCCTCGTTCAGGATCTCACAGATCACACCCGCCGGCGTGAGACCGGCCATGCGCGCCAGATCGACCGACGCTTCGGTATGCCCGACCCGCTTGAGCACGCCGCCGTCGCGGGCGCGGAGGGGATGAATGTGCCCCGGACGGCGCAGGTCGGATGGCTGCGTGGCAGGATCCACAGCGACGCGAATGGTCGTCGCACGATCCCTGGCGCTGATGCCGGTCGTGACGCCGAAGCGTTCGTCGGCATCGATGCTGACGGTGAACGCGGTCCGGAATGCGTCGGTGTTCTCCTTGCCTTGGGGCCCGAGCTCGAGCGCCTGTACCCGCTCCGGCGTCATTGCGAGACAGATCATGCCCTTCGCTTTCAGCATGAAGTTGATCACCTCAGGCGTGATCATCTCGGCGGCGCAGATGAGATCCCCCTCGTTCTCACGATCCTCATCATCCGCAACGACGATCACCTTGCCCTGTCGCAGATCGTCGATGGCTTGTGCTATGGTGCCGAATGGCATGGTGTACTCTATGTGGCGAGGCTGCGGAACAGGCCCATGGCTGTCCCGAGCGCTTGTGGTGAAAGCGGTGCGCCCGGTTCCGGCGTCGCGAGATACGGTTTGAGCAGGTGCTGCACGAACTTGCCGATCACATCACACTCGAGGTGCACTCCGTCCCCGGCGACGCGATCGGACAACGTGGTGTGTCGCCACGTGTACTCGATGATCGACAGACCGAGCACGCCCTCGCCGGGGAGATCGTTCACGGTGAGGCTGATGCCGTCGACGGCCACCGATCCATGCGCGACGAGCAGCGCGGCCACCGCGGCGGGCACCCGCACCATGATGAGCCAGGCGTCGGCATGCTTCACGATCGATGTGATCGTCCCGACGGCATCCACGTGCCCCTGTACGATGTGGCCGCCCAGCCGGTCCGTCGGCCGCATGGCTCGTTCCAGATTGACCCGCCGTCCCTGCACCCAGGCGCCGATGGTCGTGCGCTCGAGCGTGGTCACGACCGCTGCCACGGTGAAGGAACCCGCCGCGCACTCGCGCACGGTCAGGCAGGCGCCGTCGAGCGCGATGCTTTCGCCGTCGAGCAGATCGTCGTAGCGGCACCGCACGCGGAATTCGCGGCCGGCGTCGGTGGCACGGATCTGCTCGATGACGCCGATGTCGTCAACGAGTCCGGTGAACACGATCAGTCAGGTCGTAGATGGCCATGAGGTCGTCGCCCAGCCGGCGATGCGAGACCAGTCGGTGTCGCACCGCCTCGTCGGCGGGCACGGGTGTCCCGGCCTGGAGGGGACGGACCGCGTCGGCCCCCAAACGGACCGGAGCGGTAAAGATAACCAGCCGGTCTACCAGACCGTCGGCGACCAGGGCATCGGCCACCATCGCGCCGCCTTCACAGTACACGGAATTGACGCCCGCAGTGGACAGGACCCTGAGCTGTGCCGCGAGGCCGCTGGCCACGTGCACGGTCACCCCCTCCGCTTCCAGCGCCCGCTGCGCCGCGGTGCTGATCTGCTCCGCCAGCAGGATGACACGTCCGTGACGCGCGGTGCGCACCAAGGCGCTGGACAGCGGTGTTCTCCCAGTGCGATCGAAGATCACGCGAGCGGGAGGCACCGGCGGAATTGGCACACCACGGACCGTCAGGTGGGGGTCATCGGCGATCACCGTGCCGACGCCGACGGCCACGGCGTCGTGCTCACCACGCTGACGGTGCACTTCGCGCTGCGCTGCGGCGCCGGTCAGCCACGCCGCCTGGCGCCGGCCATCGGCGATGCCGCCGTCGAGCGATCGGGCGAGTTTGAGCGTGACGAACGGTCGATCCGCTGAGAAGCGATGAAAGAACGCCGGGTTCTGATCGACGGCCGCCGGCGCTTCCACGCCGCCGACGACGGCGATGCCTGCCAGGCGGAGCCGATCGGCACCGCCGGCCATCGCCGGGTTCGGGTCGTTCGCGGCAAACACCACGCGCGCGACACTGGCGGCGATCAATGCATCGACGCACGGCGGTGTGCGTCCGAATCCAGCGCAGGGCTCGAGCGTGACATACACGGTTGCGCCCGTTGCCAACTCCCCCGCGGCCGTCAGCGCCATGATCTCGGCGTGCGCCCCTCCCGCCGGTTGCGTGAAGCCTTCACCGACGATCTGGCCGCCATGAACGACGACGGCGCCGACCATGGGGTTCGGCGCCGTCGTCCCACGTCCGCGGAGCGCCAGGGCCAGCGCACGCCGCATGAAGCGGCGATCGATGGTGCGGTCGCTCACCGCGGTGCAGTCCTCATGCGATCAGAAGCTCAGCCGCAGACCGACGGATCCGAACAGGCGCTGCTCATTGATCTTGCCATCCGTGAAGGTGTTGTACGTCGACACACTGTCACCGCCGAACGTTGAGCCGCCTTCGGCGGCAATACGCAGCTTGAGGATGTTCAATGCCACCGACCCATACGCTGCATTCCGCTTGATCTCCTGCGTCAGCGCAAAGGCACCCGCCACCGCGGCCCCGACCGGCGGCGACACGCGCGCGCGGAGTTGCGTGAAGGTGCGATAGCGATCCTGTCCGACGCCTCCGCCCAGCTCGAGGAAGCCCAGCTTCTTCGAGATCGACACCCGCAGCGCGTCATTCTCGACGCTCAGTTCCGACAGTGACAGGCTGTCACTGGTCGTGACGCCGGGACTGGGTGACGTGAACGACGTGCTGAAGCTCGCCGTCGGCAGCGAACGACGGAAGAAACTGACGGCGACCGCCGGCATCAGCATGCGGTCGGCCAGCAGCCCGAGTCGCGCGCCATATCCGAGCTTCAGCGAGCCATTGCTCGTCTTGACACTGAAGTCTTCGAGGTCGCGATTCGGGATGTACGCCACGTTCACGAGGGCATCGAGCGACAGGACGCGCTGCACGCCGACGAAGACGCCGGGGAAGAGGCCGAACGCGACGTCGAGTGCCGGCGCAGGCACAGGTACTCGCGTGGTCGCAATGGTGCTCCGCACCAGCTGTGTCGGGGACAGGGTGAGATTCCCGACGTCCGGGACGCGTCCATCGACGGCGTTGACGCGCAAGCCGATCGAAAGACCGCGCACCGCGCGCGATGATCCAAGCACTGGACTACCGCCCGCGAGCGCGCCCTGTACTTGCGGCGCCAGCATCGCGAAGATGTCCGTCCCCTTCTGGCAGGCATCCCGCAGCGCCGCCGGCTGCGCCAGGCACTGAGCGGACTGGGCGGACACGGGCATTGCGATGGCGCCCGCACACAGCGCGGCGACGGCCAGGGAGCGAGCAGTCATGGTCACGATTCGTCAGAGTGAAGTTGTACCATCCCCGAACCTGGTCGGATGGCACCAAGGATCCACGACGAAGTCTCGGACGCCGCCGCGGCCGCCTGCACTTCGGATACCGCATCCGGAGCACAGGCGATCACCATACCGACGCCCATGTTGAACGTACGAAACATCTCCGAGGCGCCGACCTGCGCCGCCGCCTGCAACTGGACGTACACATTCGGGACCGACCACGACCGGAGCTGAATGACCGCGTCGAGTGACGGGGGGAGCATCCGGTTCACGTTGCCGGGCAGTCCGCCGCCGGTAATGTGCGCCATGCCGTGCACCCGGTGCAGCACCGATCGCAGCGCGGGAAGGTACGTCAGGTGTGGCCGGAGCAGGACCTGACCAACGGTTTCCCCACCTTCCCCCGGGAAGGGGTCGTGCACGCCGAGTTCCATCGCCTCAGACACGATCTTTCGCGCCAGCGAGTAACCGTTTGTATGGAGCCCGGCACTGGCCAGACCGATGAGGAGGTCACCGTCACGCACGCGTTCCGCGCCGAGCACTGCATCTTCTTCCATGATGCCGGTGATGAACCCGGCCAGGTCATAGTCCGGCGGCGTATAGATCCCGGGCATCTCGGCGGTCTCGCCACCCAGCAGCGCGCATCCATTTTCGCGACACCCATGCGCCACGCCGGCAACGATCCCTTCGACGACTGCCGGTTCCAGCTTCCCGAAGGCCACATAGTCGAGGAAGTAGAGCGGAACCGCACCCATCACGAGGATGTCATTCACACAGTGATTCACCAGGTCACGCCCAACCGTGTCGTGCACCCCAGCGTCGATTGCCACGCGCAGCTTCGTGCCCACGCCATCCGCGCTCGACACCAGCACCGGCGCGCGGTAGCCGGAGGGGACGCGGAACATCCCGCCGAAGCCACCGAAGCTGCCGCGTGCTCCCGGCGTCAGCGTCGACTCCACGTGCGCCTTGATGCGGTGCTTGGCGTCGTCCGCCTTGTCGAGATCGACGCCGGCGCTTCGATAGTCGAGAGGTGTGCTCACGCGGACAGTGGCGCCTCGAACGCGACGAGCCGGTGGAACTCCTGCACGCGCGATTCGATTTCCGGACGGGTCAGCGTGATCGTCCGTTCATTCGAGAACTTCTCGACCGCGAACGAGCCCATGGCTGACCCGTACACAACGGCCTTTCGCATGTTCCCCTCGCTCAGATCACCGGTCGAGGCCAACCAGCCGATGAAGCCGCCAGCGAACGAGTCGCCAGCGCCAGTCGGATCGAACACCGACTCGAGCGGGTATGCCGGCGCAAAGAAGACCGTGCTGCCGGAGAAGAGGAATGCGCCGTGTTCACCCTTCTTGATGACGACGTGCTTCGGGCCGCGGGCCATGATCCAACGCGCCGCCTTGACGAGATTGGACTCCTCGGTAAGCTGGCGGGCCTCGGCGTCGTTGATGGTGATCAGGTCCACATGGTTCAGGAGCTCGAGCAGGTCCGGGCGGCGGCTCTCGATCCAGAAGTTCATCGTGTCGCACGCCACGAGGCGGGGCTTCGACACCTGTCGCAGCACATCGAGCTGCAGGCGCGGGTCGATGTTGCCGAGAAAGACGAATGGCGAGTCGAGGAATGCCGCCGGGATCTTCGGCCGGAAATGCGAAAACACGCCGAGCCGCGTTTCGAGCGTCTCAGCGGAGTTCAGATCATGTCGGTATCGCGCACGCCACCGGAAACTCTCGCCTTCCGCGACCTCGACTCCGCTCATGTCGACGCCCTTCGCCTTCAGCGGCTCGAGCTTCTCCATCGGATAATCAGTCCCGATGACCCCAACCATGCGCACCGGTGCAAAGTGGCAGGCGGCGGACGCGAACATGTTCGCCGAGCCGCCGAGAACTTCGTCGGCCTTCCCGAAAGGCGTCTCGACCGAATCGAGCGCGACCGAACCGACAACGAGCACGGACATGGGCGGAGTGCTGAGAGTGAGGAGGGTGGATCGGTGAGCGACGCTACATCCGTTCCGGTGACGTCAGGCCGAGCACAGCCAGCGCGTTCGCGAGGACGACACGCGTCGCATTCGCCAGCACCAGTCGCGCCTGCATGATGGCCGGTGGTTCATTCAGCACGTGGTGCTTGTGATACCAGGTGTGCGCCAATCCGGCGGTCTTCTCGAGCCAGTTGGCCACCCGATGCGGTTCCAGCGCCGACGCGGCGCCGTCCACCATCGACGGGAAATCGGCCAGCGCCTTGATCAGTGCACGTTCTTCCGGTTCGACCAGCAGGGAGAGATCAACACCTTCACCGGAGACGGTGGCCGGGTCGATCGCGCCGACGCGGAAGATTCCGCACAGCCGCGCATGCGCCATCTGGATGTAGTAGACCGGATTCTCCTCGGACTGCGCGCGCGCGAGGTCGATGTCAAAGACCAGCTGCGAGTCGCCTTTCCGCATCACGAAGAAATACCGCACCGCGTCGCGTCCGACTTCCTCGACCAGATCGCGCACCGTGACATAGCTGCCGGCGCGCTTGGAGATCTTCATCTCCTCTCCGCCGCGCATGACCGTCACCATCTGGTGCAGCACGTAGTCGGGATAGCCCTGCGGGATGCCGATGCCGAGCGCCTGAAGGCCCGCGCGGACCCGCGTCACCGTGGAATGGTGATCGGCCCCCTGCACGTTGATCGCGCGCGTGAACCCACGGTCCCACTTGGCCACATGATACGCGACATCCGGCACGAAGTAGGTGTACTCCCCACCCTTCTCGGCCGAGCGTCTCATGACACGATCCTGATCGTCACCGAACGCCGTCGTCCGGAGCCAGAGCGCGCCGTCCTTCTCGTAGGTGAAGCCACTGGCGACGAGGGCGGCGACGGTCTTCGCGACCTTGCCGTCGGTGTAGAGGGAGCTCTCGAGATAGTACGTATCGAACACGACGCCGAACGCCTTCAGATCCAGATCCTGCTCGGCCCGCAAGGCGGCCACGGCAAATCGACGGATGGCATCGGCATCCTCGACGGCGACATCGGCGGGGTGCGCCGCGAGATAGGCTGCCGCGATTTCCCGGATATAGTCACCATGGTAACCATTTTCCGGGAACTGAATCCCACGGCCGATCAGCTCCTGCGCCCGCAGCTGGACGCTCTTCTCGAGCGTCGCGATCTGGCCGCCGCCGTCGTTGTAGTAGAACTCGCGGCGGACGGCCCACCCAGTCCATTCCAGCAGTGTGCTGATGGCATCGCCAAGCGCCGCCTGCCGTCCATGCCCGACGTGCAACGGCCCGGTGGGATTGGCCGAAACGAATTCGACCACCACCGGACAGACCGCACCGGTGTCGTGGCGCCCATAGCGCTCGCCGGCGCGCAGGATTTCCGGCAGGATCCGCGTGAGCGCGTCGGTGGCCACCCGGAAATTGATGAACCCGGGGCCGGCGATTTCCGCCGCGCTGATGCCGACGGCGTCGAGCTGCATCGCCGCGATCAGTTTCGCGGCCACATCGCGCGGTGACTGCTTGAGCGGCTTGGCAAGCAGCATGGCGGCGTTCGTCGCCCACTCACCGAACTCGGGGTCGCGCGGGCGCTCGACCACCGCAACGAAGTCGGCGGCGGCACCCAACTGACGGGCGGCGCGACCGATCTCCAGCCGCAACGCGTCGGGGGCACTCACGCGTCGGCAGTCCCGGAGCCGGAGGCCTTCGGTTCCGCCTTGGGCGCGGGCGATGCCTTTGCTTCCGATGGCGCCGCTGTGGAGACGTCGGATTTCGTCCCCGACGCAGACTCGCCGGATGGACTGCTCGCAGCCGGCTTCGGCGCATCACCTTGCGTGCGGTGTGCGTTGCGACCGTAGTCGGTCAGGTAGAAGCCGGACCCCTTGAACAGCAATCCGGCACCTCCACTGATGATGCGCACCGCCGACCCCGCACCGTTCGGGTTGGGGATTTCATCAGGGACTTCGGAAATCTTGAATGACCGCTCGATGATCGTGCCATCGGGCAGGCGAAACTCGTAAGTGGGCATGACTCGGACACTTGGAAGAGACGGCAGCCATGGAAGTTAGCCGCTCGGCCAGCGGCATTCAACGGCGATCGCCATGCTCACGGCGCCGGGCCGCGCACGTTTTCCCAGTGGTGCGGGTACATGTCGGGACGGCGGCGACCAGAATATCGTTCACTGCGCTGCCGTAACCGGAGCGTCAGCGCCGCCACCCGCGGCAGCGGAACGTGTCCCACCCTGCACCCATTCCTCCTGACTCATGGCCGACTCACACGACACCGCGACCGCATCGCCACCGACGGTCGCCCCATCACAGACCCAGCTCGCAACCTTCGGTGCCGGCTGTTTCTGGGGCGTCGAACAGATCCTCTCGCGCCAGCCTGGGGTGCTCAGCACCGCCGTCGGCTACATGGGCGGTCCGATCGAGCGACCGACGTACGAACAAGTCTGCACCGGCCGGACCGAACACGCCGAAGTGGTGCAGCTGACGTTTGACCCGTCGATGATCAGCTACGAGGCGCTGATCGACGTCTTCTGGCACCTCCACGATCCAACGCAGGTCGATCGGCAGGGGCCCGATGTCGGCCGGCAGTATCGAAGCGTCGTCTTTACACATGATGAAGCGCAGGCTGCCGTGGCCCGCGCAACACGGGATGCGATCAACGTCAGCGGTGCGCTGCGTCGACCGGTAGCCACCGAAATCGTGCCGGCGACGACGTTCTGGAAAGGCGAGGTCTATCACCAGCAGTACTTCGATCGCCGGGGAGTGGACGGCTGCCACCTCTATCCCGCCTGGTGACAACACAACAGGGGTCGTGGTGCCGTCGATGCCCCACATCGGCGACCCTGGCTCACGTCACCCTGGACGGTACGCGCCCCACACACGCGAGAAGGTGTCGGAGATCTCGCCAACGCTGGCGCGGGCCCGCACCGCGTCGATGATCAATGGCATGAGCGGCGTCCGATCTGCCTCGGTGGCGTAGGCCGCCGCCGCGGCCGACAAGGCCCGCAGTGCCATGTCGAGTCGGGCACCATCGCGCGCAGCGCGGACGGCGGCGAGGTGCGCCACCTGTCCGCGCTCGAGCGCCGAGAAATCCGGCGCCGGAATCACCGGAGGATCCTCACCGTCGCCAAACTTGTTCACGCCGACAATGACGGTCTCACCCGCCTCGACCCGCAGTTGGTGCTCGTAGGCGGATCGGCCGATTTCGTCCTGAAAGAATCCCTTCTCGATCGCCGCCGCACTGCCGCCGAGGACTTCGACCTGCTCCATCAGCGCCAGCGCGCGCGTCTCGAGCTCGGTCGTCAGTGCCTCGACGTAATAGCTGCCAGCCAGCGGATCGACGGTCTGTGCGACCCCGCTCTCGAAGGCCACGATCTGCTGCGTCCGCAAGGCAAGCGTCGCGGCGGCGGCCGTCGGCAGCGCGAGCGCCTCATCATACCCGTTCGTGTGCAGCGATTGCGTGCCACCGAGTGCCGCCGCCAGTGCCTGGACCGTTACCCTGACCACGTTGTTCAATGGCTGCTGCGCCGTCAGCGTGACGCCGCCAGTCTGCGTGTGAAAACGCAACCGTGCACTGGCGTCGCTGGCGCTGAAGCGCTCGCGCATCAGCCGCGCGAAGAGCCGCCGAGCCGCGCGGAACTTGGCGACCTCCTCGAACAGGTCGTTGTGGCACGCAAAGAAAAACGACAGCCGTGGTGCGAAGTCATCCACCGCCAGGCCGGCGGCAATCGCACGCTGGATGTATTCGACCGTGTTGGCGAAGGTGAATGCCAATTCCTGGACCGCCGTCGCACCGGCCTCACGAATGTGATAGCCCGAGATCGAGATCGGATTCCAGTTCGGCACCTCCGCCGCGCAGAACCGGAACGTCTCCGCCACCAGCGCCAGTGACGGCACCGGCGGATACACGTAGGTCCCGCGCGCGATGTATTCCTTGAGGATGTCGTTCTGTGTCGTCCCGCTCAGCGCGGCACGCGGGATGCCTCGCTCTTCCGCCACCACGATGTACATCGCCAGCAGTGTGCTGGCGGTGGCATTGATCGTCATGGACGTCGACACCCGATCGAGCGGAATGCCGTCCAGCAGCGTGTGCATGTCTTCGACCGTATCGATCGCCACGCCGACGCGCCCGACTTCGCCGAGGGCCCGTGGTGCATCGGAATCGATCCCCATCTGGGTCGGAAGGTCGAAGGCGACCGAGAGCCCCGTCTGGCCAGCGGCCAGCAGGAGCTTGTAGCGCGCGTTCGACTCAGCCGCGTTCCCGAAGCCGGCATACTGGCGCATGGTCCACAGACGGCCGCGGTACATGTCCGGCTGCACGCCACGCGTGTACGGATACTGGCCGGGTTCACCGAGTGCGGCGCCCGATGCGTCCGCTTCGTGATACACTGGCTTGATCTCGAGCCCGGACGGTGATGTCTTGACCACAGTCGTCCGGGGCGTCGAAGCCCCAGCACTCACAACGTGGCTCCGACCGGCGGTGCGAGCAGCTCGATCGCCGTGTCGACATCGCCCTTGCTGCCCAGATAGAGCGGTGTGCGTTGGTGCAGCTCCGTTGGCTGGACGTCAAGAATCCGGATGCGGCCATCCGAACCGGCACCGCCGGCCTGCTCGCAGATGAAGGCGAGCGGATTCGCTTCGTACAGCAGTCGCAGCTTGCCGCGCGGCGACATGGTGTTGGCCGGATACACGAACACACCGCCGGCCAGCAGGTTGCGGTGGAAGTCGGCCACCAGCGACCCGACGTAGCGCACGCTGTGTGCCTGCTGCACGCCATCGAGTCCGCGATAGCGGCGCATCAGCGCCTTGACCTGTTCGTCCCAGAACTGCTCGTACGAATCATTGACCGACAGGAACTTGCCGCGATGCGGCGTCCGGATGTTCGGATGCGAGAGCAGGAACTCGCCGATCGACGGATCGAGCGTAAAACCATGGACTCCCTGCCCGGTGCTGTACACCATCATCGTACTGGATCCGTAGATGATGTATCCGGCCGCAACCTGGCGACGCCCCGGCTGCAGGAAGTCCTCGAGCTCGCCCTGCCGACCGTTCGTGATCTTCCGGACCACCGAGAAGATCGTCCCGACCGGCACGTTCACATCGATGTTCGAAGACCCGTCGAGCGGATCGAACATCAGGCAGTACTTGCCGGTGCGGAACCGATCCGGAATCGGAATGATGTCGGGTTCTTCCTCGGACGCCATGGCGCAAAGCCGGCCACCATGATCCATGGCCTTGATCATGATGTCGTTCGACAGCACATCCAGCTTCTGCTGCGTCTCTCCCTGGACGTTTTCATTGTCCGTTGCACCGAGGATGTCGACAAGGCCCGCCATGCGCACCTTGTTGGAGATCATCTTCGCCGCGAGCGCGATGTCATACAGGATGCCAGAGAGCTCGCCGCTCGCCTCCGGATACAGGCGTTCCTGTTCAATGATGAATCGCTCAATCGTGACTACTGAAACGGGGGTGTGGTTGACCACGGTCACGCGCCCAGAGAAAGGTTGGCAGGCTGAGGCCGATCAAGTCGTTTCGCCGCCCAGGCATTCGCATCCGATTCGAAGCGGTTGCGCGCATACCCGCGCGTGAGCGACTCCCAAAGGTACAGAATGGGGAAAACAGTCGAGCCTGCAAACTGCTCGACGTGCCGATGCTCGTGCAAGAGTAATGTCGGCTCCCACTCGGCGCCGGACGCAAGAAACACTGTCCGCCAGAGGGTAATGCCCTGGACCGTGGACTGACCGAGACACCAGCCACCAATCCGCAGTGGCAAGCCCCCACGGCGCCAGCGGACCGACGCCAGCTCAGGCCACCGCACGGCCAGGGCGTCGGGCAGCTCGGCGGGTACACCGACCAGCGGAACGATCAACGCGGACGTGAGCCAGTCGACGAATCGGGGAACGGGAGACTCCAGTGATGAGCGGCAGTGCTGACGGAAACTGTCCGGCCGTCTGTCCGCACGACAGTCGTGCCAACGAGATCGGTCCGCAAGACCGGTACCCTGCGGCGCGCGAACTCCCGCATGACGTCAGCCGAGGGGTGGCCGTAACGGTTCCCGCGCCCCACCGAGACCAGCGCCAGCCTGGGGGCGACCGCGTCGAGCAGCGCAGCACCTGAACTCGTCCGACTGCCGTGATGGCCGACCTTCAGCACATCCGCGCGTAACCATTCACGAGGAGTATGCTGGAGTAACCAGTCTTCCTCTTCCGCTTCTGCATCGCCGACGAACAGGACGCGCGTGTGACCATACTCCACGCGAACGATCGTGCTCGCGAGGTTGGCGTCGCGCAGTCCCACCGTCCAGGCCGAATCAGGTGCGAGGAAGCGCAGCAGCACGCCGTCGACGCGCACCGTGTCGGCCGGTTTCACTCGTCTCCACTCGACATGGTGGACGGACGCCGTTTCGAGCGACGCCCGGTATGCGTCACTGCCGCCTGCGAACGCGCCATCCAGGTAGAGGCGCGGCCGGGTCGTGCCGATCAAGGCAGGCGCCCCGCCCACGTGGTCAAGGTGCGGGTGCGACAGGATGAAGACGTCGACGGGTCCTCCGATCCGACGAATGTACGGCAGCACCGTGCGTCGGCCGCGATCGACGCCTGGAGCGCCGCCTCCGGCGTCGATCAGGATCCAGCGGCCGTGCGGCGTCCGGATCGCAGCCGCATCCCCCTGCCCGACGTCCAGGAAGTGGACTTCCGTGAGGCCGGAGCCCACCCCTCCCCACACTCCCATCCAGGCGAGAACTGCGGCACTGACCGCGGCGATCAGCAGCGGCGTGCCCATGTCGCGGTGCACCATCGCCACCAGCAACGCCGACACCAGCGCCCCGCCCACAAGGGTCTGCGCCAGCGTCGGTGACAGGTCGATCGCCGCCCACGACGGCGCCGCGCCGGAAGCGGCGATGCCGTCGAGCACACGAAGAAGCGGGTGTGCGGCCCCTGCCACGAATCTTGCCACCGTGAGACTCGGCGAGCACAGGAGCGCAAGGAACAGCGTTGGCTGCAATGCCGCGACGAGCGGCGCCGCGAGCAGATTCGCGAGCGGCGCGATCAGGCTGATCGTACCGAAGAACCAGGCGATGAGCGGCGTCGAGGCGAGACTCGCGACGCTGCTGGTCAGCAATTCGCGCGGCACCGCTCGATGCCAGCCGGGACCCGCCCACCCAAGACGTTTGACAAGGCGCCCACTCGCCGCCAGCGCGACGACACCGATCACAGACAGCTGCCATCCAAGGTCGAGCGGTGCTGCCGAGTCGACCAGCACTGGCAGCAATGCCCCAAGCATCAGCACGGACCATTGCGAGGCTGGCCGTTGACGGAGTTGCGCGATCAGTACCGCGCAGAACATGACCGCCGCCCGAACCGCCGGTGGAGGCAAGCCGAGGATGGCGACGTACACGGCCGTCATCGCGGCCGCCATCAGAACCGCCCATCGGTGCGACAGGCGCAGGGCACGACCGAGCATCAGGAGCGCGGCCGCAATGATTGCCACGTGGACGCCGGACACCGACAACAGATGCACGAGTCCCGATCGCGACCAGCGACGGCGAATCGCGGGATCGATGAGGTGCATGTCAGCCAGGAGCAGCGCGCGCGCCATCGGCGCGTCGGCGATGAACACCGAATCCACCCGACGAACACCGGCCGCGCGCAAGCGTGGACGCAGTGCGGTCTGCGAGAGACGCTGCGCGTCGCGGACTGACAGTGTGACCCCTCGCTCGCCAGGCGTCGCGCGGCTGGACGTTGCGTACCATTCGCCGCCCGTCAGCGCCACCTGCGCGCGCACCATCCCGCTGCTCGCACAGCCCTCGCGTGCGGACACGATGCGCGCAGGACCTGCGTCACCGCTGGCGAGATCGAAGTCGGTCACGAACGTGAGGGTGCCGCGACGGACGATCACGTCGCGGCAATGCGCGGCATGCCAACGATCGGCGGTCGCACGACCAGCTGCCGCACAGCCAAAGAGCAGCGCCATCAGCAACGCCGAAGACCCGCCACGTCGCCGAAGGCAGAGGCAGACGCAGAGCCAGGCGAGCACGGTCGCGCCGACGAAGAGCCGTGACCCGGCGGCTCCGGCGGCGGAACCAAGGATGATGCACAGAAAGATCCACGACGCGGTCGGCACGAGGCGACGATAGCGCCGGACGGCTTCCGTACCGGCGCGGGAATCGCGCACCTCGCATCAAATCACCGCGCAGCCGCTACGAGGGGCGCGCGCGAGTTCGAAAGGTCAGCCAGCCATCGGCAACGCGGCGCGTGCTGCGATTGGGGCGCCAGTGAACGTGTGACCAGTCGTGCCGGTGATCTCGACGTGCATGTAACTCCCGATCAGCGACGGATCGCCCGGAACCAGAATGGTGCGGAAGTCGCGGGTACGCCCCTGCAAGAGATCACCACGCTTCGCTTCCTTCTCGATCAGAATCTCGTAGCGTGATCCGAGCAGGCCGAGATTGACATCGCGGCTCATCGAGCGCACCGTGTCCACCAGTCGCTGCAGCCGCTCGCCGGCGACCGCATCGGGGACCGTCTCGCTCTCCGGCATGCGCGTGGCGGGCGTGCCTTCGCGCGCCGAGAATTTGAACGTGAACGCATCCATGAAGCCGATTTCCCGACAGGCGCTGAGCGTCTCCTCAAAGTCGGCATCGGTCTCGCCCGGAAAGCCGACAATGATGTCGGTGGTCAGCACCAGGCACGGAATCGCACTCCGCAACCGGGCGACGCATTCCATGAAGCCTTCGCGCGAGTACCGACGCAGCATCCGCTTGAGCGTCCGCGTGGATCCGCTTTGCATGGGAAGATGCACGTGTTCGCAGACGGTCGGTGTCTCTGCCATCGCAGCAATCACGCGATCGCTGAAATCGTTGGGATGCGGGCTGGTATAGCGCAGTCGTCGCAGACCGGGCACGCGCCCGACGGCACGCAGCAGATCCGCGAAGTCGTGCGTGCCATCGAAATAGCTGTTCACGGTCTGACCCAGCAGCACCACCTCCGTCATTCCGTCAGCGACGACCTGCTCCGCTTCGCGTACGACGTCGGCCAGCTGCCGGCTCCGCTCGCTGCCGCGAGTGGTCGGCACGATGCAGTAGGTGCACTTGTAGTCGCACCCGCGCTGCACCGGGATCCACGCCTTGACCTTGTCGAAGCGTCGCGGCGTGAAGTCCTCGTAGTGCTCTTCGAGATCGAAGGTGGTCGCCGCCACCCGCTTGCCCTGGCGCGCGCCTTCGACCAGGGACGGCAGTGCGCGATACCCGTCCGGTCCAATGACCAGCGAGACATGCTTCGCCTGTTCGAGCAGTCGAGGGCCGAGTCGTTGTGCCATGCACCCGGTCACACCGACGATGCTGTCGGGCTTCATATGTCGCTTCAGCTCGCCCAGGCGGCCGATCACACGCTGTTCGGCATGATCCCGGATCGCGCACGTGTTGAGCAAGATGACATCGGCGCCATCAGGCACGTCGACCGCGTCGTAGCCGGCGGCCGCGAGCTTGCCGAGCATCAGCTCGGTGTCGCTGACGTTCATCTGGCAGCCGTACGTTTCGATGAAGACGGTGGGACGGGGTGTCATGGTCATGCAATCAGTCCAGCGGCAGGGCGACGAGTCGGCGCTGTGTCAGACCTGCCGACAACACAGCCCTGAACCGCGCGCCACGGGGGGGAGTCGGTGACGCGAGGTCCACCGGAAGGTAATCCTCCGTCAGACCCTCGCGATTGCCATCCGCATGTCCGATCACGATCACGTCCGCCGGGCCTCCAATGCGACGTGTGGCGTGCGCGACCGTCTTCGCCGAGCTGATCGCCCGCAATTCCGCGGCGCGTGCCCGGCGCACGTCATCAGGAACGGCGCCCGGCAGCTTGAGCGCGGCGGTATCGGGTCGCGGAGAGTACGGAAAGACATGCAGACTCGTAAACGGCAGCTCCTCCACCAGGGCGCAGGTCGCGCGATGGTCGGCCTCGGACTCACCCGGGAATCCGGCGATGATGTCTGCACCGAGCCCGAACACCGGAGCCCTGGCGACGATCGCCTGCACTGCCCCCGCATACTCGCGCGCCGAATACCAGTGGCGTCCCATGCGGCGCAGGACGGCATCGCTGCCCGACTGCAGCGGCGCATGCAGGTACGGCGCGACACGACTCGGCGTGGAGGTGAGCAGGTCCGCCAACTGAGCATCGACTTCGGTGGCCTCGACACTCGAGAGACGGAATCGCACCGTCGGGACGCGGTGCACGAGTGCCGCCACCAGCGCGCCGAGCGTGCACCCGATATCAACGCCATACGTGCCGATATGAATTCCCGTCAGCACGATCTCAGGATGGAACTCGGACAGCGCCAGCGCCTCGTCCGCGAGCTCCTGCATCGGACGCGACCGATTCAGGCCGCGGGCCAGCGTCGTCGCGCAAAAGGTGCAATGTTCGTCGCAGCCGTCCTGAATCCGCAGCAATCCACGGGTGTCACGTTGCGCCACGCTGGCGTGCAGACGCGCCGAGTCCGGAAGGCCGATGGCCTGGCCGAGCGCCGTGAGGTCGGCGCCGCCGATAACGTCGCTCACGGTCGGCAGCTGCCGGAGTTCAGCCCCGGAGCGTGCCGCCGCACAGCCCATCACGACCGTGCGCAGCTGCGGTGCCGAGCGTGCGGCCCTCCGCACCTGCTGCCGCAGGTCGGCTTCGGCCTCACGGGTGACCGTGCAGCTGTTGAAGACCGCGACATCCGCATCGGCAGCCGACGCGACCAATACCCCACCGCCGGCCAGCACCATCGCCGCCACCGCCTCGCTGTCGTACTGGTTGGCGCGACAGCCGAAGGTGTGGAGGAAGACGCGGACCGCCATCGCCGTCAGGTCCGCAGACGGAAGCCGAAGGACATGATCAGCCCGCGCTCGCTCACGTTGTCGAGCCCCGACACCTTTCGTGCCGCCCGTTCGAGACCGAGGTCTATCTGCGCGCGGCCAAACGCAAGCGGGAAGCCCAGCCCGCCGCCGACGATGTTCTCGGTCGCCTGCTGACCGGACACACCGAAGGGGAGGCCGCGCGTCCGCGCGCCAATACGAATCAGCATCTGCCCACCGCGAATTTTCGGGCCTCCAACTTCGGCACCGACACCGAATTCCTGCGTGTCGAACACGCCGTTGCGAGCCGCTCCCAGTGCCTTCATCGCCGACCAGCCTTCCCAGTTGTAGCGGGCCGCGAGATTCGCGCCGGCCACTTCCCACCGGACCGACACACCAGCACGATTGGGCACGTCGGCTTTCAGTTGTGTCGAGTCATTCACGTCGGCACGCATCCCGAAGCCGAGTCGCGCCGAGCCGGCCAGGCTGAGTTTCTTCGTCGGTGACACTTCGACACCGAACGACAACGCCGTCCCACCGAACGTCAACGCGCTCACCTCGGAAATCTGGTCGTACGAGACCGTGTCGACGCGCGCGCCAGTGTCCGGAGCAAACGAGCGCGCCGTGCGCACCCGGTTCTCACCGGTGATCACGTGCAGCGCGGTGCCGATGCGCAGCCACGGGCGCATCTGACGTGCCGCACCAAACTGCACGTCACTGATGCCGCCGGTTGCAACTTCCCTCGATGACGTGGTCACCGAATCGGAGCGGATCAGCTGCCGGATGGTCGTCTCGGTCGTGAAGTTGCGCTCGAGGAGCGTCGAACTCGAGATACCGAACGCGTAGCGCTGACCGGCGGGGAGTCCGATCGCGAAGACGGGGAAGCGGGCCACGGTGGCGGTCGTGGAGGTGCCGGCGATCGTCGTTGATCGGCGCTCGGGTGAATACTGCAGATACCCGCCGGCAACGCCCCAGTTGAGCAACGCCGCCGGGTTGTGCGCCCCAGCCTGATCGAAATCGTTCAACGCCCCGCCAGTGCTCGACGCCCGCACCGTAAGCTGGCCGGGTGGATATCCGAATCCCTGCGTGGCGATCGCTCCCTGCGCGGAGAGCTGATTGGCGACGAGGAACGCCGCGGCGCCGAGCGCGCGCCGTAGTGTCAAGCCGATCATGGAATCGCTCCTTCGCGACGGGTCGTGTACGTCACGCGCAGGCGTGGACGAAGCGCCGGGATGGTGTTGCGACGGGAATAGAACGCCGGCCGCTGCTCCTGATAGGTCTCGCCCTCGGAGTACAGGACGAATCCTGTCGCGATCGAACTGTCCTGATTGATCCACAGGCGCAAGGCACTCCCGACATCGAAGGATTTCACGCCACTGTCCGCCGGTGTCAGGCGCAGGGATGGCAGTACCACTCCTTCGAGCGTGGGATCGAGGAATTCGACCTGGCGTCGCGGATCGGTCCCGAGTGCCGGTCCGGCGATCGTCACTCGGGCGCGCACACGCACGCCCTCCGTCGCGCCGGGAGCGCTTCGTTGCGGTCGCTGCACGACGTCGAGCGACGCGCGCACGATCGCGATCGTGTCGAGGAACGAACGCGGCAGCCTGATGCGCAAGAGGCTCCGGACACCAACCAACCCACCGACGGTCAGCGATCCATCGGCCAGGAGCGGCGTGATGTCACGCACCACGATCGTCTGCGAGCGGAATCGTGCTGGTGAAGGGATGGTACCATTGAACTGCGTCGGCACCTGCCATGCGCGCACCGCCGTATCCGGCGACGGATCGTACGTCAGCTGCGGCGTGAGCGTGGCCGAGTTCACGTTCGGCGCAATGAACCGCAGTGCGGCAGATCCCGGTGACGTGATACGGACACCGACGCGCAACCGACGCGCGACCTTGATGTACCGCAGCATCACCGTGTCGGGAATGTCGATGCGAAACACGCGAACCGCTGACGCGCCCGAGCCGGTGATCGTATCGGCCAGGACCTCGCTGCGGGTGAAGCTCCGACTCACGATCAGACGTTGCGGGGTGAAACGCGCGGCCAGCACCGACGCCAGCGTATCGTTCACCACGGTGGTGTCGTCGACATCGTACAGCGACACCGTGGTGGGCCCGACGGGAATGACCGAGCGTGACGTGTCGATCGACAGGATCAGCCGGCTGCCGGTGACGGCCGTCACCGACGTGGTGTCCGTCGTACTCAGGGTCCGGGGGAGCGTGTCGAACCGAAAGACCTGGCGGACATCGACGGAGTCGGGACGACTCACCACCGGGACGGCAGGCACGGACGTTTCGCTGAGAAAGTTGGACCCCACGGCCGTCGCCAGCCCGGGCGCGGGCCAGCGTTCGCCCTCACCCGTAAATCCAGAGAAGGCAGAGTCGAACTGCACGACGTCGAACGTCGTGTCCTTGAACACGAGTGCATTGCTGGCACAGAGCAGCGGACAGTTCGCACTCGTATCGAGTCGTTCTGCACACGCCGCCATGACGGCGATCGCAGCGAGAGGCAGGCAGCGGAGAAACTGGCGAGGAGACACGGAAACTGGACAGGGTGAGGCGAGTGATCGCCGTCAGGAGACGGTCATCAGGTTCGCCGCGAAGGCAGCAGGAAGCAGAGCATCGAGGCGCCAACACTGCCGGGCACCATCGGTTGTGATACTTGTCACGTCGAGCATCGGCGCGAACTCGTGCAACACCTGGCGGCAGATGCCGCACGGTGGCGTCGGCACCGCCGCCTCGGTGCAGATGACGATGGCAGTGAAGTCGCGATGGCCGTCAGCCACCGCCCTGGAGACTGCCGTGCGCTCCGCACAAATGCCCGCCGGGTAGGTCGCATTCTCGACATTGCACCCGGCATGAATCGTCCCGTCCGCCGCCAGCAGCGCCGCACCGACCCGGAACTTCGAGTAGGGTGCGTATGCGTGGCGCATGGCCGCCAGTGCCGCGGCTTCAAGGCGCAGCAGGACATCGGTGTTCATCGGGCCAGCACCGCCTGCAGGAAGCTCGTGCCATGCCCCCGCCAGTCGAGTCCAAAGGACTCGGCGACCGTCGCGCCGAGGTCGGCGAACGTACGACGCACCGGCAGGACACCGGGACGCACACCAGGACCGGCCGCCAGCAGGGGGACGCGCTCACGCGCATGATCCGTGGTGGGCGTCGTCGGATCGTTGCCGTGATCCGCGGTGATGAAGAGGAGGTCCTCGGCGCGCAACGCATCGAGCAGCACGGGGAGCGCCGCATCGAACTCGGCCAGCGCACCCGCGAATCCGACGACATCATTGCGATGCCCGAATTGCTGATCGAAGTCCACCAGGTTGGCGAACAGGAACCCCCGCTCCGCCGTGTGCAACCAGTCCTCCACCAGCGCCAGCCCTTCCGCATTCGAAGCAGTGTGGGTGGACGTGATCGATCGCGATGCGAACAGATCATCCACCTTGCCCACGCCCGTTCGCGGAACGCCGGCGGCGGCGAGGGCATCGAGGAGGGTCTCTGCCACCGGTGCCACCGAGAAGTCGCGCCGGTTGGTCGTGCGCTCCCATGCACCGGCCTGTCCAGTGAACGGTCGCGCGATGACACGTGAGACATTGAGCGGCCCGACCAGCAGGGCGCGAGCCACTTCACAGGCGCGATAGAGCTCGTCCAGCGGCACCACGTCCTCGTGTGCCGCGATCTGAAAGACCGAATCCGCCGAGGTGTACACGATCCATGCGCCGCTGCTCACATGTACTGCCGCGAGCTGGTCGAGGATCGCGGTGCCACTGGCGACGCAGTTACCGATGACGGCGCGGCCTGTGGCGACTGAGAACGCGGACAGCAGTGCTGCCGGAAACCCATCCGGAAACGTCGGGAAGGGCTGCTCGAGTACGATGCCCGCCAATTCCCAGTGGCCGGTGGTGGAGTCCTTCCCCGCACTCATTGGCTCGAGCACCGTCACTGCAGCAGTGTGTTCCGACAGCGCCGCGACACCACGCAGTGTGCCCACGTGGCCGAGGCCAAGCCGCTCGAGCGTTGGTAATTGCAGCGTCATGACCTGCTCGAGCACATGACCGAGGGTGTTGCTGCCAAGATCGCCATAGGTCGCGGCGTCCGCCGCCTCGCCGCAGCCCACGCCATCGAGCACGATGACGGCGACCCGTGCACTCACGCGGCCACCTCGACCATCGTCGCGGCCTGAGCACGGAGGTGCGAGCGACGGGCGCGAGCGCGAAGGCCGGTCAACACTTCGTAGGGAGAACGGGCCGCGCACGCCGCGACGATCGCCACGCTCTGTTCGGCCTCGGGGCCAATGAGGGTGACACGATCGCCGACGTCGCACGGAACATCCGTCACATCACACATCGTCATGTCCATAGTGACGAGGCCGACGACCGGCACCTGCCGTCCGTTGACCACCGCCGTCGCTGCATTCCCCGCCCCGCGCGGATATCCGTCCGCATACCCGAGCGCGACCGTAGCGATCCGCCGCGCGTCGCTGGCGCGCCAGGTGGCGCCGTAGCTCACGGAATCCCCGGCCTCGACGCGGCGGACCGCGACCACCGACGATGACAGCGTGACCACGGCGCGCGGCGTCCAGAGAGCCGGGCCGACCGCCACACCGTAGAGAGCGATCCCGGGACGCGCGCAATCGTAGTGTGACGCCCCGCGCTGCAGCAGCGCGGCGCTGTTCTCGGCGTGGACCAGGCCAGGCCGCTGTGGCAGGGCCGACACCACACCGGCGAATCGCGACTCCTGTATCGCGATCGACGACGGGTCGGTGTCCGCGGAATGGAAGTGCGTGAAGATCCCCGCCGGCGGGTGCCCAACGCCCAGCACGGCTCGGAGGCGGTCCGAGTCGCGCCAGTCGACCCCCGTTCGATTCATGCCGGTGTCGATCGGCAGGTGCCAGGCGCCCCCGGAACGGCCCCAGGCGGCGATGTGCTCAGGATTCGTCAGACAGAGTGTCAGGCGCGCCTGCGCTGCGGCGACGAACTCGGGCGGCAGGACCGGCGTGAAGACGACGATATCGCTGGTAATCCCCGCGTCCCGGAGCTCCCGCCCCTCGTCCACCGACGCCACGCCGAAGGCGGTGGGTCGTTCAGCGTCGAGCACTCTGGCGACCTCGACGGCACCGAGCCCGTACGCATCGGCCTTGACCATCGGCAGCAGCGGAACCGCCGCGCGCTGCGCGAGGAGGCGATAATTCTCCCGCACCGCGGCGAGGTCCACGGTGAGCATGGCGCTCGTGGCGCGGGCGTCGGCGGGAATGGCGGTCACAGCCTACGAAGTTACCGGGAGCGGTCGTAACGATGCAAGCGAAAGCCAGTCTTGAAGATACCCTCGCGCTGATGCGCGATCTGCGCGCCCGGTGTGACTGGGATGCGGCCCAGACCCACCAGTCGCTGCGGCCGTATCTGATCGAGGAAGCGCACGAGGTGGACGACGCGCTGAGAGTGGGCAGCGATACGATGCTCCGCGACGAGCTTGGCGACCTCCTGCTGCAAGTCCTCTTTCACAGTGTCATTGCTGAGGAGCGGCAGGCATTCGACCTGTACGACGTGGCTGGTGCGCTGATCGCGAAAATGAAGAAGCGCCACCCCCACCTTTACGGGGATGGTCAGGCGATCCCGTGGGAGCGCCAGAAAGCGAGCACCCGACGCTCGCTGGCCGACGGCCTTCCGCTGGAGTTGCCGGGCCTTCACCGGGCGCATCGCCTGCAGGACCGGGCCGCCGGCGTCGGTTTCGACTGGGACGACGTCGCGGGGCCGCTCGCCAAGGTGCGCGAGGAGGTCGAGGAAGTGGCTGCCGAACTCGAGCAGCCGAACGCCGACCCGGCAGCGGCGGCTGATGCGGTGGAAGGCGAGCTCGGGGACCTGCTTTTTGCCGTCGTGAACCTGTGCCGGAAGGCGAACGTTCATGCCGCGGTGGCCCTCGACCGTGCGAACATGAAGTTCGTGCGTCGATTCACTGCCGTTGAGCGACTGGCGGCGGAACGCGGGGTTCCAATCGGGACGGCCACGCTCGCCGAACTGGATCTGCTCTGGGACGACGTGAAGCGGGCTGGTGGATGAGCGCAACGCCGACGGTCTCGCCGCCACGCTCGCTGACTACGATGCAGCCCTTCTTCCGTGAGCTCTCGGTCAACCGGGAGACAGCGGGTGCGCTGGTCGAGGGCCTCTCGGCGGAACAACTGGGCTGGCGGCCGGCACCGACCCAGTGGAGCCTGGCAGAGGTGTGTGGCCATCTCGCGACGACGTCCGAGCTCTATCTCGCGGAGCTCGATCTGGCGATCGCGCGCGGGCACTCCGATGCCGCCTACAGCGAGCGGCCGTTTCAGGGCACGATCGTGAGTCGACTCGTCGTCTGGGTGATGGAGCCTCCGGTCCGTGTACGGATGCGCTCACCGAGTGAGCTACGGCCGGACCCCGCCGAGCAGCCGATCGAGGCCCGGCAGCGGTATCTCGCCGCGCAGCGGAATCTCGAGATTCGCATGGAGCGCGCGGCCGGACTGGACCTGTCGCACGTTCGAGTGCGGCTGCCGCAGCTGCGACAGGTGCGGCTTTCGCTCGGCGGAGTGCTGGCGCTGCTGCTGGCACATGAACGGCGCCACCTCTGGCAGGCCACACTCGTTCGACGGTCAGCGGCGTTTCCCGCCGCCCTCGCCCACTGATCAGGGCCGCAGACGATTCATCAGGCGGGGGAACGCAATGCACTCGCGGATATGCGGCGTTCCGCACAGCCAGGCCACCAGTCGCTCCAGCCCAAGCCCGAACCCGCTGTGGACGAACGTCCCGTATTTCCGCAGGTCGAGGTACCAGCCATATGCACCGACGTCCAGTCCTTCCTCCTGGATCCGGCGCAGCAGCTTGTCGTGATCGTCCTCACGCTGCGATCCGCCGATGATCTCACCGTAGCCTTCCGGTGCCAGACAATCAGCGCAGAGTACCGTGCGCGGATCGTCCGGATTCTCCTTCATGTAGAACGCCTTTGCCTCTTTCGGATAGTTGCAGATGAAGATCGGCGTCCGATAGTCAGCAACCAGCAACGCCTCGTCCTCGGCACCGAGATCGTCGCCCCACGTGATCGGGCTGCCCTTCTGCTGCAGCGTGACGACGGCGTCGCTGTACGAAATGCGCGGAAACGGGCCGACGACGGCCTCGAGGCAGGAGACATCGCGCTCGAGGACCGCCAGTTCAGGGCGCCGCCGCTCCAGCACACGTTGCGTGATGGCCAGCAGCATGTCTTCCTGGAGCTGCATGCTGTCATTGACGTCGTAGAACGCCATCTCCGGCTCGATCATCCAGAACTCGGTGAGGTGTCGTCGCGTCTTCGACTTCTCGGCGCGGAACGTCGGTCCGAAGGTGTAGATGCGACCGAGCGCTGCCGCCAGCGCCTCACCGTAGAGCTGCCCGGTCTGCGCGAGATACGCATTGCCTTCGTCGAAGTACTCAGTGCTGAACAGACCGGAGCGCTCACCGATGGCAGCGGTGAGGATCGGCGTGTCGCAGTGAATGAAGTCGCGCGCATAGAAGAAGTCGTGAATCGCCTGCTCGATCTCGTGGCGAATCTTCATCAGCGCCACCTGCCGTGGTGCGCGCAGCCAGAGGTGCCGGTTGTCCATCAGGAAATCGACGCCGTGCTCCTTCGGCTGAATCGGATAATCGATTGGACTGGCCCCCAGGATGGTCACGTCCGATGCGCCCAACTCGGCGCCGCCGGGCGCGCGCGCCTCCAAGCGGACCTCACCGGTCACTGCCACGGCCGCTTCGAGCGTGAGCGTCGCAAATCGGTCCCAGACCTCGGGCGCCACCTGACTCTTGACAAAGACGCACTGCACCACGCCCGTCCCGTCACGCACGACGAGGAACGCCACTTTGCCTTGTGTGCGCGCATGCTGAACCCAGCCGCGCACGGTGACGGTGGCGCCGGCGGCAGCCGGCAGCGCCGCGATGTACTTCATCTGACCTGACATTGTTCTGAACGGCTCCGCTCGCAAGATTGGGGGCAACGTACCGAGCACCGTAAGGTGAGTCAACGCATTGCAGTACCGCCGCCTACACCGTTTCCGTGACCCCTGTCTTCGCGAAACCCGATACGTCCGCCAACCCAGTCGCACATCGCCGCGGTGTGCCACTGCGTGTGCGCCTGGTGGTCGGGATGCTGGTGCTGGGAGCGATTCTGGTCGCACCGTTGATCGTGACGCGCTTCTCGCTGAATCGGTTGTTCAACGACATTGAGCAGCTCCAGAGCCAGGATTTCCGGGCATCACTGCTGCTCGGCAAGTTGCGCGCGACGACCGATCAGGTCCGGCGCGCCGACAACCAGATCGGCGGGTTGCGGGATACCACTGGAGTTCCCGCGCTGCGTGAGGCGGTCATGGCGCTGACCGTGCTCTCGGACTCGCTGGCTGGCCTCACGGCGGGCCTCGCCTACGCCGGCGTCGGAGCGGCGGTGCGCGACGTGCGGATCCTGACGGAGCAGAGCCTGTTGGCCGCGCAATCCGGCAACTACACCCGCGTCGATTCCCTTTCGGAGAATCGGGTGCGACCGGTGCTGCAACAGCTGAACGAAGCCGTGGAGCGGGCCGAGGGATCGTTGCGGATCGAGACCGCAACGCGGGTCAACGGCGCACGCGACGAGACGGCGCAGGCGCGGCGCGTGTCCTTCCTCGCGTTGCTGCTGGCACTGGCGTTCGCAACGATTGTGGCCGCTTGGATCATTTTCAGCATCGCCCGTCCCGTGGCCGATCTGCAGGAGGGCATGGAGCGGGTCGCCTCGGGGCAGTTCGATCACAAGCTCGAGGTGGCATCACGGCGGCGCGACGAGTTCGGCCGCCTGGCGGAGAGTTATGCGGCCATGGCACAGCGGCTCGGTGAACTCGATCGGCTGAAAGCCGAATTCGTCTCGATGGCATCCCACGAACTGAAGACGCCCCTCAACGTCATCCTCGGCTACCTGACGCTGCTCGACGACAACGTGTACGGCCCGTTGAACGACAAGCAGCGCGAGGTGGTCCATACGCTCGAGCGACAGAGTCACTCGCTGAACCGGCTGGTGCGCCAGTTGCTGGATGTGTCGCGCTACGATGCCGGTGGTGCCACGCTGAACCTGCAAGCGCTGAATTCCCGGGTGTTCTTCGCTGAACTGGAGAACTCACTGGTGGTGCTGGCGCAGCAGCGCGGCGTGACCTTCAGCGTGACAGCGGCTGTTGGGATGCCGTCCGAAGTCTGGTGGGACCATGACCGCATGACCGAGGCCATCGGAAATCTGGTCACCAACGCCTGCAAGTTCACACCGCGCGGCGGCGTGGTTGCCCTCCACGGCGACGGCGAGCCCGGACAGGTCCGGATCGAGGTGCGCGACAGCGGTGTGGGCATCCCGGCGGCAGAGCTGCCACACGTGTTCCGCAAGTTCTTCCAGGCCGGCAATCAGGAGGCCACCAGTGTCGCTGGTACCGGACTCGGCCTTGCGATCGTCCGTGGTATTGTTGAGGCACACGGTGGCTCGGTGCACGTCTCATCCGAGGTCGGCGTGGGCACCACCTTCACTATTCTGCTGCCGCAGCGCGCGCCCACCACACGACGTCTCGTGGCGAGCGGCGCGGCATCGGCGGCCACAGCACTTTCGAGTCCCACGTGACAACACCCCGGATACGCCCTGCTGCCCTCCTCCTCCTGACCGTGGCGCTGGCCGCGGCGTGTCGCCGCAATGCTGCGCTGCCAAACGTCGTGCCGCCTCCGCCGCCCCTGCCCGTCCCGAGCGTGAGCTCGCAGTGGCTCGGCCTGCAGTCGATCGTGCTCGGGTTCGTGGCAGAAAATCGTCCCGCCGCGGCTGATTCGTCCCTGGTCCAGTTCGCCCGGACGTATGCCCGGACGCCCGAGGGCGATCGCGCGCGGTGGTGGCGGGCGCTCATGCGCGTGGATGCGCGCAGTGCGAGCGGCGACGCGACGCTCGCACTGGTACAACTCGACTCATTGCTGGCCGACTCCATCGCGCTCGACGTCCGGACCGAGGCCGTGCTCATGCGCCGGAGCCTCAACGCGATCGATTCCCTGCGCAAAGCCGAAGGCCGACGACGTGTGCAGGCGACGCAACTCGCCACCGATCGCGGCGATGAACTCAAGCTGACGCGTGACTCGATTGCGAAACTGAACACCGAGATTCAGCGCCTCAAGCGGCGGCTTGGCGCCCCCTGACCCGGCGGCAGGCGGTTCAGCCCACCCGGAACAGCTCCAGCGCGCGACGATAGCGCACCGTGAGCAGTTCGCGCAGCGCGAGATGCTCCGGCCGCGACAAGGTGGGATCACGCTGCAGCACCTGCTCCGCGGCCGCCCTCGCCACCGGAATCAGTGCTTCATCACGCAACGGATCGGCAACGCGAAAACTCGCGAGCCCGCTCTGCCGTTCACCGAACAGATCGCCCATGCCGCGAAGACGCATGTCGGCACGCGCGATCTCGAAGCCATCCTCGGTCGAGACGAATACGTCGAGACGTTCGGCAGAATCCGGACTCACGTCGCCCAGCAGAATGCAGTAGCTGTCCGCGGCGCCGCGGCCAACCCGGCCGCACAGCTGGTGCAGCTGTGACAGGCCGAAGCGCTCGGGATGCTCGATCAGCATGACCGACGCATTCGGTACATCGATGCCGACCTCGATCACGGTCGTTGCCACCAGCACGTCCAGCTCGCGCGCCAGAAACGCACGCATCACGGCGTCCTTCTCGTCGCTCTTGAGCCGGCCGTGCAGCAACCCCACCTTGCGCGTGGCGAACGTCCCGCCAGACAACTCTTCCGCCATCTGTGTCGCCGCGCGCAGGTCGGTCCGCTCCGAGTCTTCGATGACCGGATACACGATGTACGCCTGCCGTCCCGCGTCCAGCTGCGTGGCAATGAACGCCATGACCCGGTCGCGTGCAGACTCCGGTCGCATGGTGGTAATGATCGGCACGCGCCCGGGCGGCTTCTCGTCCAGCAGGCTCACATCCAGATCACCATAGACCGTCAGCGCCAGTGAACGCGGGATCGGCGTCGCACTCATCAGCAGCACATCGGGGGTTGCCCCTTTCGCCTGGAGCGCCTTTCGCTGTTCGACACCAAACCGGTGCTGCTCGTCCACGATCACGAGGCCCAGCTTGCCGAAGGTGGTCGCATCTTGCACCAGGGCATGCGTCCCGACGACGATCAGCGGCTCGTACGACGCCAGCCGAGTGGCGACTGCGCGGCGCTCGGACAGTTTCATGCGCCCGGTCAGCAGCGCCGGCGCGATGCCGAGTGGCGCGAGCAGCGCGGAAAAGGTCCGCAGATGCTGCTCGGCGAGCAACTCGGTCGGCGCCATCAGTGCCGCCTGCCAGTCGTTCTCCAGTGCCACGAGGGCTGCGAAGAGCGCCACGATGGTCTTGCCACTCCCGACATCGCCTTGCAGCAGTCGATGCATTCGGCGCGTACTGGTCATGTCCGCCACGATTTCGCGGAGGACACGCACCTGTGCCGACGTGAGCGTGTACGGCAGCTGCGCCTTGAGCGCCGACGTCAGCCGGCGCTGGTTCACGAAGGTGATGCCGTCGCGTTCCGATCGTTCGAGCTGATTCGCGCGACGATGCAGCAACTGCACACAGAACAATTCCTCGAACGCCAGTCGCGCCCGACCACGTTCCGCCTCCTTCACGCTCCCTGGACGGTGCACCAGACGCAGCGCTTCAGGCAGCGGAGGCACCCCGGCGGCCGCCAGCACCGATGCCGGCAGCGTCTCGGCGATCTGCGGCAACAACGCATCGAGATGCGCGTCGACCAGTTGTCGCAGCAGCTTGGTGGGCAACCCGTCCGTCGTCGGATACACGGCCAGCACGCGACCGCCGGCCGTTCCGCTGTCATCAGCACCCAGATTCACGAACTCGCGCGGCGCCAGCTGTCGACCGTGAAACACACGCACGGGCCCACTCAGCAGCAGCACGTCACCCACAGCAATGGTGCGGTCGAGATGCGGCTGACCTGGCCAGCCGACTTCGAGCAGGCCGCTCGCATCCTGAATCACGGCCTGGAAGATGCGGAGGCCGCGCCTGGTTGGAATGATCCCCTTCGAGATGACCCGGCCGAGCACCGTCACGTCGTGGCCCGGCTGTGCACGCGCGACCGGCACGACGGTGGTCGCGTCCTCGTAGCGACGCGGGACGTGCATGAGCAGATCGCCGGCGGTGACGATCCCGAGCTTCGCCAGCATCTCGGCACGACGCGGACCGACACCCTTCAGATACGTCACGGGTGTCAGCAACGTGACCGGCGGCGCGTCGCCGCCGCGCCGGTCGCGCCGTGACGCCCCGTCGATGCTGCTCACGATTCGAACAGCGCCTCGGCAAACTCCGTCGCATCGAAGTCGTGCAAATCGTCTGCGCCCTCACCCGTCCCGATGAACTTCACCGGGATGTCGAGTGCTTCGTGCACGGCGACCACGACGCCACCTTTCGCGGTGCCATCGAGCTTGGTCACCACCAGGCCGGTGAGCGGCACCGCGGCGGCGAAGGTACGCGCCTGCTGCACCGCGTTCTGGCCGATCGTGCCATCGAGCACCAGCAGCGCTTCGTGCGGTGCGCCCGGAAGTCGCTTGGTGATGACGCGCACCACCTTTCGCAGTTCGTCCATCAGCGAGTCACTCGTGTGCAGGCGGCCAGCCGTATCGATGATCACAACATCGATGCGGCGCGTCACACCCGCGTCAATCGCATTGAACGCCACTGCTGCCGGATCAGACCCGGGCGACGCGGAGACGAAGTCGGCGCCACTGCGCTGCGCCCAGACGCGCAGCTGCTCGATGGCGCCGGCGCGGAACGTGTCGCCGGCGGCCACCAGCACGCGCTTGCCCTGCCCCTGCAAGCGCGAAGCCAGCTTGCCGATGAAGGTCGTCTTGCCGGCACCGTTGACGCCGAGGACCAAAATCACGGTTGGTGACGTGGCCTGATAATGCAACCGGGCATCGGCGTTCCCGGTCACCAGAGCGGCCGTGATCTCCTCGCGCAGCGCCTGCGCAAACTCATCCTCGGTGCGCACCTGCCCGCGTCGCGCGCGATCCTCGACGGCGGCCACGAGCTTCAGCGTGACCGCGACACCGAAATCAGATTCGAGGAGGACCTGCTCGAGCAGCTCGAGCGACCCCTGATCGACGCCGCCGCGAATCGCGACCCGCCAGTTGGTGGTGACGACCGACTTGACCTTCTGCCAGAAGGACTTCTTCGGGAGGTCGCCGTCGCGACGAAAGAGACGCGCCATGCGATGTATGCGGGGTGAAAGCCAGGAGAAGCAACGGGATCAGCGGAGTCCGGCGCGGCGGCGCAGCAGCCACTCGAGCGCCAGCAGCAGCACTCCCGCAAGGTAGAGCCACCCGATGGTGCGCGCACTGCGCCTCACCGCCGGTGCCGCACCGTTCAGCAAACCGCTGCGTACGGCAGGCGCGCCAGGCAGCCATTCCCGCGTTGCGCTGACCGGCACGACCACGGGCACGCCGTCTGCCGCACCGCGCCAGATGCCGGCGCCAAGCGGTGCCATCGACGCGTCGGCATTTGCGCCGAACACAAGTGAATCGCGGCGCTGCTGTCGATCGCCATCACGCGTCAGCGCGACAATCGACCAGGTTCCTGCGCCGCGACGCCACCGAAGCGGAGATCCCGCGCGCGTGACCTGCGTCATGAGCGTTGCGGCAGCGGCACGCCCGCGGGCGCCGAGGAGCCAGTCTGTCGCGCCGCCGATCAATGCCTGGAACGCGACTTGGCTCACGCCGCCTCGGGCACGCCACCGGCTGTAACCCGCTGCCGTGATCAGCACCCGGCGCACATCACCATCGCTCGACGATACGATGGCGGTAGCCCCAGCCACCGACATCGCAGGTGCAGCGCTCAGCCCAACCATACCGCCACGTGCTGGCGACGACACGAGAAGCGGAGGCAACGACTCCACCACCAGGCCAGCCAACGCACCTTGCAACGGCGACGACGGTGCGCGTCGCACGAGAAGCTCCTGTGCATCGTCTCCCGGGGGCGACAACAGGAGCAGCGCCCGCGTGGCAAGTGTTGCAGGCGCCCCGACAGCCGCCGTATCGCCATGCAGCACGGCAAGCGATGCGCCCCGGACGGCCGACCGCACCACCGACTCTGCAACCGGCGTCAATTCACCCTCACGCAACCAGCGGCCTGGGGCAATCCGGAAGTAGGCGTCGGTGGGGAACGCCACATTGGCGCGGAGTGCAGTTGCAACATCGCGAATGTCAGCGTCAGGCGCGGTGGACACGATGACGACGCGCTGCCGCACATCGCGCCGGAACGCGAGCGCGACGGTATCGTTCCGCGGAAATGCGTCACCGCCGGTCGTCAGCGCTGCACGCAGCACCGCCACTGAATCGCCGGCCGGAATGAGCACGCGCGTTTCGATGACGGCCTCACCGCCGGCATCCAATGCTGGCACTTCCGATTCGCCAAGCCGGGTCTCGCCGAGCAACCACTGCAGCGATGCCGCGTTGCGGAGCGGCCCATCCGCCACGACGCGCGCGCGCAGCGTGACGGTGTCTCCGACGCGGGCTTCGCCGGGTGCGCTGAAATCCACCACCGCACGGTCAGCGACGCGCGCCACCGGCAGCACGATCACACGCGACCCCGCGACCGCTTGCTGCAGCACATCCGCGTCATCGACGCCACCATCGGTCACGACCACCACCGGCTTGCCGGAGGCGGCTGCCAGACGCAGCACCGGCGCGACGGATGACGCGGCATCAATCGCGATCACGGGTATCGCTCCCCGCCGGGCAGAGTCACCGAAGAGGATGACGTCGCCGCCGGACGACGCGGCCGCTGCCGCCGTGTCTCGCGCGCGACGCCATGCCGCGCTGTCGCCACTGCGCAGCCAGCTGGCCGACGCGTCGAGGGCGACCAGCGGCGCAGGTGGCCTGGCGACGCCGATCGGCAGGTCGAGCACGAGCACCAGAATGACGATGACCGCGGCCGCCCGAAGCGCGGACAGGAGCGGCCGAAGGCGCTGCCTCGCCGACGACGGATACGCGATCCACGCGACGAACACCCCACTCCCGAGCGCGAGCCCCCAACCAATCAGGGCATTCACTTCGGCGCGCCCACCACCGTGGCGGGCCGTGGCGTCACGGCAGGGCCAGCCGGCGTCGCCGTGTCGGACACGGGTCGCGAAATGCCGACAGGTCGAGGGAGCGCCAGGCGTCCAGTCACCGCATCGCGCACCTGCGCGAACGCGGCGCGCGCATCACCCGTGAGAACGACGCCACTGGCGTTACGCAGGGTACGATTGGGATCCTTGGACTCACCGTTCACGAGGGTCTCGAAGTGCAAATGAGGGCCCGTGGAGAGTCCGGTAGACCCGACGAAGCCAATGACCTGTCCCTGCCCGACAACCTGCCCTTCCCGCAATCCAGACGCGAACCCCCGCAAGTGACCGTATCGCGTGATCATGCCATCGCGATGCCGGATCTCGATCATCCTGCCGTACCCGCCGCCAAACCCGGCCTTAAGTACCGCTCCGTCACCAACGGCGCGCACTGGCGTTCCATTCGGCGCAGCGAAATCGATCCCGGGATGCCGACGGAAGATGCCGAGGATCGGGTGCAACCGCATGCCGAACGCACTCGACATCCGGCGATACTCCACCGGTGCCGCCAGAAAGGTCGTCCGCATGGGCCTGCCTTCCACATCGTAATACTCGGCGGTACCCCGGTTGGTTGTGAAGCGAATGGCGACCTGCCACGAGGCACCATGGAAGATCGAACCGGCGATCAGCGGTCCAACCTGTTCGGCGCCGAATGCCGTCCGCCGACGCTCGACAACTGCGACGACGGAATCGCCGACCAACAGGTCGCGGCCCACATCCAGCTTGTACTCGAACGCCTCGGCCAGTGCGAACGCCGTCTCGATGCGACCGCGTACTCCAAGCAGGCCACGGCCGGCGGTCCTCATGGATTCGACGAGCGTGCCCGCATACGCGGCCCTGATCGCCACCGTGTCGACCCGCCACACCTCGCGCCGTTCCGTGGCGGTCCATTCCCTCTCACCGACGCGCATCACCCGGATGCTGCGGTCATCGTCAATCTGGAACTCGACCTCACGAACCGGGGCCTCGGCACTGTCCGAGAACAGTGAGACGGGCGTATCGCGTCTGGCCGTCGCTCGGGTCTCAGAGGCGTCGAACACCGCGGTCGCGACGTCGTTCGGCAGGCCGGCCCGAACCAGGACCGCGACCACCGCCTCGCCCTTCCGGATCGTATCCCGCCGGGCAAGGGGCAGTGCGGTGGGTCTGGCTCCGGCGGCTTCGCGCGGCAACGGCATCTGCCGAGCCGGCAGGCGCCAGATCGCGACGCCCGCCGCAACGAGAACGGAACAGAGAACGACAACGCGCGCCCGCCGCCTGGCCTGGCGTTCGAGCGCGCGTTGTCGTCGTGTTCTGTAGCCAGTCTCGATCGGGGCGTCGGGCATTACCGCATGATCACCCGATGCGCCTCAGGACTCAATCCATCTGCCGCCGCATGAACGTCGGAATCTCGAGATCGTCGGACGACACGGGGCGCATGGGCCGGGCCGGGCCGGTCGTCATGGGGCGGGTCGGCGCGCCGCCACCATTAGGCTGGGCGGCCTGAGCTGCCTGCTGCCCCTGAGCGCCCTGACCCTGGCCCGGCCGGACGATGCTGCTCGGCTTGGGCACGACCAGCTGCGACGGCGCCTGACGGGTTCCCGCTGCGGGCACGATGCCCGGACGAAACTCCGGAGTGGCGTGCCCCAGGGCGCGGTCAAAGCCGGTCGCAATGAGCGTGACGCGGATTTCTCCTTCCATGGCCGGATTGCTCGAATCGCCGCCAAAGATGATCTCCGCGTCATCCCCAACCGATTCCTGGACCAGCTCGGCGATCTGCTGCACTTCGCCAAGCTGCAGGTCCGGGCCGCCAACGATGTTGATCAGAACGGACTGCGCGCCGGAGATCGAGACGCTGTCGAGCAACGGGCTGGCGATCGCCTGCTGCGCCGCTTCCATTGCGCGATTCTCGCCGCGGCCGACGCCCGAGCCCATCAGTGCCGATCCACCATTCTGCATCACGGTCCGGACGTCGGCGAAGTCGACGTTGATCGTGCTGGACGTATTGATGATGCCCGAGATGCCTGACGTCGCCTGCAGCAGGACCTCGTCGGCCTTCTTCAGGGCGTCCTGAAACGGCATGCCGCGCCCAACCACGGCGAGCAGTCGCTCGTTTGGCACGACGATCATGGTGTCGACGTGCTTCCGCAGTTCGCTGATGCCGAGTTCCGCCTGCCGCATCCGCTTCCGGCCTTCGAACAGGAATGGCTTGGTGACGATGCCGACGGTCAGGGCACCGGCCTCGCGAGCCAGCTCAGCGATGACGGGAGCCGCACCGGTGCCAGTGCCGCCGCCCATGCCGCACGTCACGAACACCAGATCGGCTCCGGCGACCGTGCGACTGACTTCGCCGCGATTCTCCTCGATCGACTGTCGACCGACGTCTGGTCTCGCACCCGCACCGAGCCCCTTGGTGAGGTTGCGGCCAATCTGAATCTTGACGTCAGCCTTGGAGTTGTGCAGCGCCTGCGCATCGGTGTTCACCGAAATGAACTCGACGCCGCTCAAGTGCTCCTCGATCATCCGGTTGACTGCGTTTCCACCGCCACCTCCGACGCCAATCACCTTGATGACTGCGTTGGATGAATTGCGTTCCTCGAACTCGAAGATCATGGCGGACATGAGGCGCTGCGCTCCGCAGGAGGACGGTAGGGAGACCGGGCGGCCGGCCAGCAAACTGAGAGAAAATCACGCTGGCCTGGAGACACGTTCCCCCGCGGCGGCGCGGACATCGTGAGAGTATAGCAAACAGCACTGCGCAACGCTACGCCAGTTTCGCGCAAGGTCAAGAGCCCCCGCCGGTGTGCCGACGCCAGGAACTTTGCTGCATCGATCATGCCGCAAGCGCAGCAATCAGTGCGACTTAGAGCAGTCGATCTCGTGCGGCGACGGAGCACGGTGCAGCCGCCGATCGGTGCCGCGACACCCAACCGATCATGCGGCAACTTGCCTGGAACCACTGGAGCCATTCTTCGCGTTTGCCCGCAAACACGATGACGGCAGGACTGTTCAAGACCACTTGTCCGGAATCGCGTGCCGGTCTGATCTGGATACGCGACGAAAAAAAACGACCGCATTCGTGTTGAATGCGGTCGTGCCATGCGAACTGGTTGTCTGGCGGAATCATCCGCTGACGACTTCAGGAATGCGGCGTCAGGCGGATCAGCAGCAGGTGCCTCGCCGTCCCCGCACGGTCAGAAGAAATCCTGAAACCATTCCTTGACCTTACCGACAATCTGGTTCATCCCTGCCGGCGTTGGCGATGGGCTGCGCTTCCCTCCAGCCGCCGGCTGCATCATCGACGCAATGGCCACTCGGCCGGCGGCGAACTGGGCGAGGCCGACCACACAGCTGAAGCGCGGCGAACCGACTGCCTCGACAAGTCCGTCGATGTTCGCAGGACTCCCGATGCGAACGGTCTGTCCGAACAGGTCAGACGCGAGCTCGGCGATTCCGGCAGTGACAGATGCCCCACCCGTGACGACGACACCCGCGTTGAGCTGCTTCGAAAACCCGGCCCGCTCCAGCTCGCGCTGGACATGGTCGAAGATCTCGTCGGTGCGCTGCTGGATGATGTGCGCCAGCAGTTCGTACGGGATCTGGCGGTCGCCCTGAGTGACCGTGCTCGGCAGGGTGATGAACTGCCCGGGCTGGATCATCGGCTCGTACGCACACCCGTACTCCTCCTTCAGCCGGTCGGCGTCCAGCGGCGAGACACCGAGGCCATGGATGATGTCGGCGGTGACATTCAGTCCGCCGAGATTGATGGTCGCGACGTGCCGGATCTTGCCCTCGAGGAACACCGCCAGGTCGGTCGTACCGGAACCCATTTCGATGAGGACGACGCCCAGTTCCTTCTCGTCGTCGGTCAGGGTCGCCAGCGCACTCGCCAGCGGCGCCAGCACCAGATCCTTCGTCTTGTATCCCGCCTTCTCCACGGCTTTCCGGATATTGTTGGCCGGCGACGCGCCAACGGTCACCAGGTACATCTCGGTCTCGAGACGCGTTCCCACCATGCCGACCGGGTCGCGAACGCCGAGATTCTTGTCCACCGTGTACTCCTGCGGGATCGCGTGGAGCAGCTCGCGCTCGCGTGGAATCGACTGGGCACGCGCGACCTCGTTGGCCCGGTCCACATCGGCCCGCGTGATCTCGTCACCATTCACGGCCACGATCCCCTGGCTGGTCATGGTCTGGACATGCTCGCCGGCGATACCGACATACAGCGCCTCGACCTTCTGGCCTGCCATCCGTTCCGCATCGCCGAGCGCCTGCGCAATGGAGCGCGTGGTCTCCTCGATGTCCGACACGATCCCCCGCCGGAATCCGGCGGTTCGCGCGGTGCCCACGCCGAGCACCTTCAGCATCGGCCGGCGCGGTAACTCCCCGGTGACTTCGGCGATGAGGGCAGTGGTAGACGCAGAGCCGATGTCGAGCGCGGCGACGAGACGGTCAGAACTCATGGGAGTCGGGCGATGACATGGTTGCGATAGCGCAGGTCGAGCTCGGCCGCGCGAATTCGGCGGGTGGCGAGGTCCTGCTCGACAGGAAAGATGTCTGCCAGACGGGCCAGCGTCACCTCAGGTGTGACGCGCACCAGCTGCCGCGTGGTGCGCAACTGCCATTCCCGCGGCCCGACGCGGCGGGCTTCCTCGATGGCATCGAACAACGCCGGATCGCGAGCGCGGATGGCGCCCAGGAGATTGAACAACCGTCGATCGGCGGCGCTGTCTCGCGGACCGGCAGGTGGCAGGACGACAGGTGCATCGAACGCCGCCAGCGCCGGGTCGATCGGAAGCCGCGTGCCGACGGAGTCCACACCGCGAAATCCGTCCCGCGTGGCGACCAGAGCGACTGGAATCCGCTCGACGATCGTGACGACCAGCGTTCCCGGAAGGCGTCGCCTGACTCGCGCGTGCGCAACCAGCGGAATGTTTTCGACCTTGGCGGCGAATCGTGCCGGATCATCGAACACGCTGGCCGTCGTATCGGCGCCCAGCGCGGCGATCACAACCGACGGTGTGAGGAAACGCGCTCCCTCGAGCTGCACGGTCTGGACGTGGAAGAAATCGAGGGTGCCGAGGAGGCGCGGCGCACCGAGGACGAGCATGATGGCCGCGACCGCAACACCCGCTGCGCGGATGAGGTGACGCCGCGGCAGGCGGTGAGCGACGTCCGGCACCTCGACCGCGGCGCGGGCAGCGGTCGTCATGCGCCCCTCTGTGCCGCCAGTGCAGCAAGCAACTCAGGCCCAACCTGCGTTACATCACCGGCGCCCATCGTGAGGACGAGGTCCCCGGGCTGCACGATCGCCAGCAGTGCAGCCGTGGCGTCGGCACGAAGGCCGAACCATCGCGGCGCATTTCCTGCGCGGGCCGCTGCGGCCGCAATGAGGTCGGACGTCACGCCAGGCAGCGGCTGCTCGCGGGCCTTGTAGATCTCGGTCAGCGCCACGACGTCCGACAACTCCGCCAGGGCAGTGCCAAACTCGCCCGCGAAGTCGCGCGTCCGAGTGTAGAGGTGAGGCTGGAACAGCGCCACGATGCGCCGCGCGGGAAAGGCCGCGCGCGCCGCCTGCAGCGTCGCGCGCACTTCGGTCGGATGGTGTGCGTAGTCGTCGACGACCAGCACGCCGGCCGTTTCGCCCTTGCGCTCGAATCGGCGCTCGACGCCGGAAAAGGCCTCGAGCCCTGCGCGCAGATCGTCGAAGCGGTAGCCCAGATGAAGGGCGGCAGCCAAAGCTGCGAGCGCATTTCGGCGGTTGTGCAGACCAGGGACCTGCAGCGTCAGCTCACCAAGCCGCGCGCCGTCGAACACGATCTGCATGGATGCACCCGCCGTCACGCCGACGAGGCGAGCGTCCGGATGATCGATTCCGTACCGGATGACGTCGGCAGACACCGGCAGCGCCAGCGAGTCCGCACCGGCATCGTCTGCGCAGATCACGATACTCCTGGCTCCTGCGAGGTACTGTTCGAACGTGCTGACGATATCCGCGAGGTCCGCGTAGATGTCGAGGTGGTCCGCCTCGACATTCGTGACGATGGCTACCGTGGGCTGCAGCGCGAGGAACGAGCGGTCATACTCGTCGGCCTCGACGACGACCGTGTTCCCCCCGCCCCATCGCAGATTGCCGCCCCACCGCTGCACGCGGCCACCGACGATGCCGGTCGGCGATGCGCCGGCGGCCGCCAGCGCTTCGGTCGTCATCACGGTGGTGGTCGTCTTGCCGTGGGTGCCAGCCACGCCGACGACCTCCATGCCGTCCACTGCGGCACCCAGCGCCTCCGCCCGGCGAATGACCGGCAGGCCCAATGTGCGGGCCGCGGCGATCTCCACATGATCGGAGGGAATGGCAGACGATGCGACCACCGCCCGAGCGCCCACGACGAAGCTGGCGTCGTGTCCGCGATGCACGATGACGCCCAAGGCCTCGAGATCCGGGTTGCCCGCAGGACTCATGTCGCTGCCAGTGACAGTCAAACCGCGACGGACGAAAAGCTCCGCAAGGGCGCTCATGCCGGCGCCGGCAATGCCGACGAAGTGCACCGGGCGACTGTCCGGTGCACTGAAGAGTTGCAGCGCGTCCTCGCGCATGCGGGCGCTGGTGCGAATATCGACGGACATGACCTGGCGTTGGAAACTACTGGAGATTGAGAGATGTAATGATATGTGATGCAATCACTTGAGCTGCGTCGACTCGCGCCCTGTCTCGCGCCGCCTCACCCATCGCGACGAGTGTGGACGCGGTGGCACAAAGCGCGTTGAGCGTGCTGGCCAGCGTGCCGTGCGGGAGCGTACTCTGCACAATCATGCGTGCTGCGTCTGCCGACGCCAATGCGGCTGCGTTTTGCGTCTGGTGATCGGCCGCGGCCGTTGGCAGCGGAATCAACACCATCGGGATGCCCCACGCACAGAGTTCGGCGGTCGACATCGCCCCCGCGCGTGCCACGGCCAGGTCAGCCGCGGCGTACGCATCTGCCATCGGCTGCTGATAGGCCACGACACGAACCCGCGCCGTGGCATGCGCAGCCAGTCGTTCGAACTCGGAGCGTCCGGTCACCCAGATTGCGCCCCACGTTGCCGGCAGCTGCTCTGCAATCCATCCAGCCATTGCATCGTTGATCGCGCGTGAGCCCTGGCTTCCCCCGAAGACGAGCACCACGCGCTGGATCGACGCGTCGAAGCCCCATTTCGTGCGGGCGCTCGCCCGATCTGGAAGCGGGCGCGGTGGGGGGGCGATCGGGTTGCCGGTGACGATTGCGCGGCCGCGGCCTGCGGCAGCCAGTGTCGAGAGCGCTTCGGGAAAGCCGAGATAGGTCGCGCGCGCCCGTGCGCTGAAAAGACGGACGGTCAGGCCGGCGACCGCATTCTGTTCCTGGAGGAAATATGGGATGCCATTCAGTCTGCTGTAGCCAAGCAGCGCGCCGGCCGCATAACCACCCGTGCCCAGTGCACCGAGCGCGGGGGCAGTCGACGTCAGCTGGCCTATGCTTTTAAAGGCGCTGACGAGTCCTCGAAGAGTTTTCCAGTTCTGCCAGGGTGCGGAACGGTACAGCGGATGGAGGTCAAGCAATTGATGCCGCCACCGTGTGGTTGGCAGCACGGTTCTCTCGATGCCTCGCTGTGCTCCGATGAAGACGACATCGAGCTCTGGACGCTGCGCGACCAGCGCGTCGGCGACAGCCAGCCCCGGGTACAAATGGCCTCCAGTCCCGCCGCCAGCGATATAAAAGGTCCCCTGCCTGGCCATCAGCGACTGCCGAGTCCGAGAATGGCATCGGGCATTGCGTCGCTATAAACGCGCTCCCGCGTGCTCCCGATGTTCACCAGAATCCCTGTCATCGCGAGCGAGATGAGCAGGTTGCTTCGCCCATACGAGATGAAGGGGAGCGTCAGGCCGGTGTTCGGAAACAGTCCGGTAATGACCGCCAGGTGCACGAACGCAGTGGTCACGGTGGTCAGCGTCAGCCCCACGGCGACGAGCTGGAGAAACTGCGATCGCGCGTCGCGCGCAATTCGAAAGCCGAGCCAGGCGTACCCTCCGAAGAGCGCGACCACGGTGAAGAGTCCGACGAAGCCCCATTCCTCGCCGACGTTCGATCCGATGAAGTCGGTGTACTGGAACGGGAGGAAGCCGCTCTGCTGGCGACCTTCGCCAAACCCGACGCCGAACATCTTGCCCGAGCCGATCGCGATCATGCTCTGGCGTGTCTGCAGGTTGATGTCCTGGGCACAGCCGGCGGCGCGGGGTTCATCCCGCCAGTCGGCAATCCGGCACTTCACATAGCCATTCATCTTCCCCCAACCGAGGGGAATGACGAAAAGACCGATCAGCAGGAAGTGGCCGACGCGCGCTCCGGCGACGAAGAGCATGGCGCCCATCAGTGCCATGTAGAAGAGCGCGACGGAGACATCCGGCTCGAGGATCGCCAGTGCCGCGAGGGCGCCATTGACGGCGAAGAACGGCATGAGCCCCTTGCCGAGTCGCCGGAGCTGATCGCCCTTCTTCGCCGCCAGCATCGCCGTCCAGAGAATGACCGCGATCTTGGCGAACTCCGACGGCTGCACGGCATTGCTGAACAGGAAGCGCTTGGATCCGTTCACATCGCTGGATACGATCAGCACCGCCAGCATCATCACCAGCGCTGCGATCATGATGTACCACGCGATGCGCCGGAGCCGCTCCGCATCGAACTTGGCACAGATGGCGAAGGCGACGATGCCGAGGCCGGCGCCGACCAGCTGGCGGACGAGGTAGTATGACGGCGTGAGGTTCTTCTGCTGGGCGACGATGACGGTGGCGCTGTAGACCGTGGCGAGGCCGAAGACCAGCAGGATCGCCGTCACGAGGAGCAGGGCGCGCGCCTCGACACCCATGCGCCAGCGCTCGCGGACCACCTCGACCGTCACCGCGGCCGTCACGCGGTCGCTCCCATCGCGAGCTGCCGGAACGTCGCACCGCGCTCTTCGTAGTTGCGGAACATGTCGTAACTCGAACAGGCGGGCGACAACAGCACGGCCTCGCCGGGCGCCGTCAACTCGCGGGCGCGCGCCACGACATCGGCGAACACGCCGGTGACGTGCTCCACGGGCACCAGTGGTGCCAGATCGTGCACGATCTGCGGGGCCGCCTCGCCATAGGCCAGCACGGTCTTGCCGCAGGCCCGGAAGCCATCGGCGAGCGACGCATACGACTCGCCCTTGTGCCGTCCGCCGAGCAGCAGCACGAAGTGCCGCGTCATGCCCTGCACCGCGACGCGAGTGGAGCTCACGTTGGTCGCTTTCGAGTCATTGAGCCAGAGTCGTCCGTCCGTCGTCGGCACGGGTTCCAGCCGGTGCGGCAATGCGTGGAACGTGGAGAGCGCGCCGACCAGTCGTGCGCGAGCCGACGGCAGCGCGAATTCGTCATGCGCCAAGGTCACCGCGAGCACCGCTGCCAGTGCATTGGCGACGTTGTGATCACCGACGAGTGGAAATCCGGAACGCGGCATCAGCGGTGCACCGAGCAGGTGCAGCATGCCGGTGGCAGGTTCGAACCATGCGTCAGCCGGAGATCCGAGTCGAAAGGTGTGCACGTGCCCGGGCAGCGCGGTACCGCGACCGAGTCGCTCGTGGAGCGCGAGCACCTCCGGCTCGTCGCCATTCAGCACCCAATGCGAGCCATCACTGGCGTTTGCGAAGAGTCGGGCCTTGTCGCCGTAGTACGCCTCGATCGACTCGTAGCGATCGAGATGATCCGGGCTGAGGTTGGTCACCACACCGACCGCGGGGTCGATACCGGGCGTATCGTGGAGCTGAAAGCTCGAGCATTCGAGCGCAGCCCAGTCAGGCATCGGATCGCGCAGCGCGCACTCGGCCAATGCGGTGCCGATGTTGCCGGCGTCCACGGCTGCCACGCCAAGTGCCCGCAGCAGATGGCCGACGAGCGCCGTGGTGGTCGTCTTGCCGTTGGTCCCGGTGGTGGCGATGTAGCGCAATGACGGCATCGCGTAGAGCGCGACTTCCATCTCACTGATGACGGGTACGCCGCTGGCGAGCGCCGTCACCAGGGACGGTGCGGACGGGGGCACGCCCGGGCTGGCAACGACCAGCGCCGCCGCGGCGATGCGTGCGAGATCATGTGTGCCTGTCTGCACTGCGATGCCAAGCGTGCGCAGTCGTGCGGCCGTCACATCGAGTGCGGCGGACGAGCCACCGTCCGAGGCGTACACGCGATAGCCGTCGCGGTGCAGCAGTGTCGAGACGGCGACGCCTGACTTGCCCAGCCCGAGCACAGCGATCTCACCGGGAGGGCGTCCGACGCGTCCGAAGAGATCGCGACTCATCGGAGCTTGAGCGTACCCAGCGCAAGGAATGCGCAGAGGATGCCGATGATCCAGAAGCGCACGACGACCTGCGTCTCGGGCCAGCCCTTCATCTCGAAGTGGTGATGCAGTGGGGCCCGGAGAAAGACGCGGTTCTTCTGGGCGAACTCGAGGCCGAATTTCTTGCGCCGGTACTTGAACACGGACCGTTGCAGGATGACCGACACCACCTCCGCCACGAACACCGCGCCGATGATCGCGAGCAGGAACTCACTCTTGAGGAGAATGGCGACGGCACCAATCGCGCCGCCGAGGGCGAGTGATCCCGTATCGCCCATGAATACCTGCGCGGGAAAGGCATTGAACCAGAGAAAGCCGATCAGCGCGCCGAACATCGCGGCGCAGAAGATCGTGAGCTCGCCGGCGCCACGGAGGTAGAACAGCTGCAGGTAGCCACTGACGTCGATGCGGCCCATGGCATAGGCGTAGATGGCGAAGGTGACCGCCGCAATCGCACACAGTCCGGCCGCCAGACCGTCCAGACCATCGGTGAAGTTCACCGCATTGCTGGCGCCGGTCAGGATGAAGGTGACGAACGGTACGTACAGCCACGCGAACCCGATCGACAGCGGAACCACCAGGACATACTTGAAGAACGGGACGGTGGTCGACGCGCCCGGCAACGTGCTGATGGGATCGAGCCAGAGGTACAGTCCAAGTGCGACACCGATCACGATCTGGCCGGCGAGCTTGTAGCGCTCGACCAGCCCTTCGTTCTTCACGCCGAGGCGCTTCTGGCGCAGCTTGAGGTAGTCGTCGAGGAAGCCGATGCCACCCATCCACGCCATGACCACCAGCGCAAGCAGGACATAGCGGTTGTTGAGCTTTGCCCACATCAACGTCGGGATGATCGTGGCCGCCAGAATGATCAGTCCACCCATCGTCGGCGTGGTGCCCTTCGCCTTGTGCGAGTCGGGGGTTCCTTCACGAACGACCTGATGCAGCGCCATCGATCGCAGGCGCGCGATGATGAGCGGCCCGACGAGGAAGGCCATCAGCAGCGCGGTGACGGCAGCGCCGACGGCGCGAAAGCTGATGTAGTAGATCAGCCGGAACGGCTCCCAGTAGGGTTGCAGCGGGGAGAGCAGATGAAACAGCACGGCGGGGAGTCGTGTGGGAGGTCAGGAGGCCGCAGTGGCCCAGGCAGTGATCGGAGCGACCAGCCGCTCCAGGCGCGCACCACGAGAACCTTTCAGCAAGATGGCGGCCGTGTGGGGGGTGCGCCGGAGCAGTTCTGCTTCGGCGAGCGGGGCATCCTCGGTGGTGATCAGGCGTGGGTCATCGGGCGCGATGCGGCGCAGTGCCGCCGCAAAGTCACCGACACCGACGATCAGTGCCAGCGGGCGCCGCACGGCATCGCGGGCAATTTCGTCGTGGAGCGCGTCGGCGGTGGCACCGAGTTCACGCATCGTGCCCAGCACGGCGACCAGCGGTCGGCCCTGCCCCACCGCCTCGAGCAGATCGAGTGCCGCGCGCATCGACGGTGGATTCGCGTTGTAGGCGTCATTGACGAGGAGCGCCGCACCGAGTGGCTCAACTGCCGCCCGCATCGCCGGCTGCACCATGCGCGAAAGCCCGAACTGCATCTGTGCCAGCGACACACCAAAGCCACGAGCCACCGTCACCGCCAGCATTGCGTTGCGCAGGTTGTGCGCCCCCCGAAGTGGAATGTGCAGCTCGCCGTCCTCGAAGGTGAGGGTGCCGCTGCCGTCCGGCTCGAGCCTCCACTGCAATGGCTGCAGGTGGCCATCGTCCAGTCCCGCCACCACCACCTGCTGATTCGCACCACTGATGCCGGCTGCCACTTCCGGATGCGCGGCCGGCGTCACGACGACCGGAACGCCATCGGTCAGTGCCAGTTCCTCGCGCAGCACGCCGGCAAGATCACCAAAGCCTTCGAGGTGCTCCTCCCCGATGGATGTGATGACCGTCACGTCTGGCGCGATGATCCGTCGCAGGCGCGCGATCTCGCCCGGACTGTTGGTGCCCGCCTCGACCACCGCCACATCAGCGTCGTCGGGAAGTGAGAGCAGCGTGAGCGGGACGCCGATCTCGTTGTTCAGGTTTCCGACGGTCGCGTGCACGTCGTAGGCTCCGGCCAGCATGGCTGCCAGCATCGCCTTGGTACTGGTCTTTCCGTTCGATCCGCCGACGGCGATCACCGGTTTGCCCCACGCGTCACGACGGAAATGCGCCAGGGCGCCGAGCGCTTCACGGGTGTCGCGAACAGCGTATACCGGCACGCCGGCATCTCGGGCGCGCGTCACATCACTGACGACGAGCGCCGTGGCACCGGCGGCCACGGCCTGATGCAGGAAATCGTGCGCGTCGAACCGATCGCCCTGCAACGCTACGAACAGCGTGCCAGCGGCAATGGTTCGCGTGTCGGTGCTCACGGCCGTGAATTCACGCGCGCCACGCGGCAACGGCATGATGGCGCACGCCGCGAGCGCCTGCGCCACCCGGTCCATGGTCCAGAACACGCGGCCGCTGGCCGTGAAGGGAATATCACTCGCCACCGGCGTGCGCATCGTCGTCATCGACCCTCTGTCAGTTCGGCCACGATCTGCGCCTCGTCGAACGGGTAGCTGGTGGTGCCGCGAATCTGATAGGTCTCATGCCCCTTCCCTGCCAGGAGCACCAGGTCCTCGTCGCCGGCGAGCGCGATGGCGTGCGCAATGGCAGCGCGCCGATCGACGTGACGTACCAGGGCGACGCCCTGCATGCCAGCCACGATATCGTCGAGGATCCGCTCCGGATCCTCAGTCCGTGGATTGTCACTGGTGACGATACACACATCCGCCAGCGCCGCAGCCACGCGACCCATCGCGGGTCGCTTGCCCCGATCGCGATCACCGCCGGCCCCGAAGACCACGATGATCCTGCCGCGTGCGAAGGGTCGCACCGACTGGAGCGCGCGCTCGAGGGCATCGGGCGTATGCGCGTAGTCGCGGAGCACCGCCGGCGTGACGCTCAGCCGTTCGAGCCGGCCCGGGACCTGGGGCAGCGTGGAGAGTCGCGCCGCGATGGTGTCGAGCGACAGACCCAGGCCCACGGCGACGGCTGCGGCACCGACGGCATTCTCGACCTGGAAGTCGCCAAGCAGCGGCAATCGCACCTTGACTGCGCCCGCTGCCGGGGCGTGCAGCGAGAACGTACTCCCACGGGGCGTGAACTCGGTGCGTCGCGCGTAGACATCGGCGACGTGCGCTCCGGCCGAAAAGCGCAGGCGTCGATGTTCGGTGGCCGGGAGGTCGGCCCACGCGCGGTCATCGGCGTTCACGATCACGCAGCCATCGGGCGCGAGCTGCGTCAGCAGCAGGGCCTTGGCCGCAAAGTACGCTTCCATCGATCCGTGGTAGTCGAGATGATCGCGCGTGAAGTTCGTGAACAACGCGGCATCGAATCGAAGTCCTTCCAGTCGATGCTGATGCAGTGCATGTGAACTGGCCTCCATCGCCACCCATGCAACACCGTCATCCACCAGCGCGCGCAGCACCCGCTGCAACTCGATCGGTCCGGGGGTGGTCAGCCCACTGCCGCCGGGATGCACGCGCCCGTCCGAACCGACGAGCACCCCGAGCGTACCGATGGAGGCCGCAGCGTGCGCCTCGGACGAGAGGAGATGACGCAACATGCTGGCGGAGGTGGTCTTGCCATTCGTGCCCGTCACCCCGATCAGGCGCAGCGCGGCGGCGGGCTGACCGTACCATGCGGCGGCCGCGATCGCGACGGCGCGGCGCGAATCGGTGACCACGATGGCGGGGAGCGTCGTCGCGTCGGCATCACTGACGATGGCCGCCGCCGCCTGCTGTGCCTCCACCTTCGACAGGAATTCATGTCCATCGCGCGCGCTGCCACGGACGGCGACGAACAGTCCGCCAGGGGCCGCAGCGCGGCTGTCGTCAGTGATCGACGTCAGCACTGCCGGCAGCGCTCCACGGACGGACTGGAGCAGACCGGCACGCTGCAGTGCATCGACGATCACGCCGCTCTGCACGGGGACTGTCACGGTGTGCGATGCAGTCGAACGATGGTGCCGGGCAGCACCGAAGTGCCCGCGGCGGGCGATGTGCCGCTGCCGTCCAGCGAATCGACCACGACACGAAAACCCTGTTCATGCAGCGTGAGCAGTGCCTCGCGCAACGTCAGCCCTGACACCCGTGGCACTGGCCGTGGCGTTACCGGAGGCGCCGGCGCGGTGCGCAAGCCCGGCGTCATCGCGATCACGTACGGAACAGCGCCATCGCCCACCTCGCCGCGTGCGCGGCGCGGCGGTCGCGGCGCCATCGGTTCGGACCCGACCAGCGCAGAATCGAGCACCGAATCCGGGGCGGCGACCGGCGCGACAGCTTGGCTTGCGAGTTCGCGACGATCGATCGAGGTACGCGACGAGGCGAAGGCGCCCTCGATGACCGCCTTCAGAATCGGGGCCGCAACCACACCACCGTAGATCTGTCCCGACCGCGGGCGATCCAACTTGGCCAGGACGACGAGTTGCGGCGCATCAGCGGGAAAGAGTCCGACGAAGCTGGCCGTATAGTCACCGGAGTTGTAACTGCCATTGCGGAGCAGCTTGGTCGTGCCCGACTTGCCCGCCAGCTCGAACTTGGTGAGTAGCGCGCTCCTTCCCGTGCCTTCGGTGATCGTGTGCTTGAGTACTTCGCGCATCGCGCGCGCCACGTCACTCGAGAAGACGCGCCGCACGACACGCGGTCGATGTTGCCAGCGGAGCGACCCATCAGGGTTGTGTATCGACTTCACCAGTGTCGGCTCCATCAGCAGGCCGTCATTGGCGATGGCCCCGTAGGCGAGCGCAAGCTGCAGCGGCGTGACGGTCAGTTCGTACCCCATGGCCATGGATGACGGCGTGTACTGATCCCACTTGCCGAGCGGCCGCAGCCGCCCCTGCGACTCGCCGGGATATGACACGCCGGTCAGCGCGCCGAAGCCCAGATTGCGCAGCAGCTCATAGTGCGTGCGATTCGGCATCCGGTCTCGCAGGAGCACGATACCGATGTTGCTCGAGTAGGCCAGGATATCAGTGACCGTCATGCGCGCGGCGACGTGCGCATCGGTGAGCGTCCGGATGCCCTTGTACTTGAGGCTCCCGCTGTAGGTGTCGATGACTTCGTCGGGCCTGGTGCGTCCGTCGGCGAGCAACTGGGCCACGATGAACGGCTTGAGGGTCGAGCCGGGTTCGTACGGATCCGTCAGTGCGGTCAGCTTCGAGGCGACGCCGCTCCGCGTCCGACTCGCGAGGGCGATGATCTCGCCGGTGCGAGGGTTGAGGACAACCACGTCACCACCGTCCGCCCCGTTGAGCAACACGGCGCGCTCGAGCGCCTCTTCCGCGATGTCCTGCAGATTGTAGTTGATCGAGAGCGTCAACTCGTTGCCTGCCACCGGCGGAACGATCGGTGCGTCGGGGGTTTCGAGGCGATCACCGCGACCGGTCTTGATCAGCTGCCGCGAACCGGTCACCCCCTGGAGCAGCGAGTCGAGCGACAGTTCGAGACCGCTGACGGCGCGCTCACCATCCAAGGCACCGACGACCGCGCGCACGCCGCGCGACTGTATCGTGATGGTCCGGGCCATCTCGTAGTTGGCATAGACGCCGCGCATCCCGATGATCGGTCCGGCGTCGGCCATCTGATAGCGACCGGGCAGGTTGATCCACTTGCGCGATGTATCGAGCGCTCGCCGGGCGAATGTGGCCGGCGCCCGAAGCCGCGTCAGCGTGCGCGCGAGCACCAGCCGATCGGCACGTCGCACTTCGCGCGGTGCGATATTGAACGACACCATGCCGCGGCTCTCGACGAGTGGCGTTCCGCTCGCGTCCAGCATCCGCCCGCGTGGTGCCGGTAAACGCTCGAGCCGCGTCTGCTGGCGGACGGCGAGCTGCGCCCACTCGTTGCCGTTGACCAGCTGGACATGTGCGGCCTTGAGCAGGATCGCGACGGCGAACAGCGTGACGCCCCACTCGAGCAGGGTGAATCGGTCACGGAGCCCGTTCCATCGTTCACGGAGCGACATGCGACGCCTCCGATACCGGCAGATCGATGACCTGTGCGACCGACGGCCGACGCATGCCGAGCGTGGATTCGACGATGGGACCGAGCCGGTTTCGGCTCGACGCGGACAGGATGTCCGCATCGAGCTTGATCACTTCGCCACTGAGCTGTGTCCGCGTGCGCTCGATGCCACTCAGATCCCGCTGCAGTCTGCGGCCGTAGTCGCGACGGGCGATGACGCCGACGGCGACGATGAGGAAGCCGACGAGGAACAGCGCAACCGTGGTGCGCCCACGGCGCTTCGGGGCTACGCGGCGCGCTGCCATATGCGAAGATGCGCGCTGCGGGCGCGAGGGTTGAGCGCAATCTCGCCGGCGTCGGCGACAATGGCTTTGCGTGTGTGCAGCAGGCCGAGCGCGACACCGTCACACTGACAGAACGGCGCGCGTGGAGGGCAGGAGCAGGCAGCGCTCCAGTCCCGGAAGGCATGTTTCACGAGTCGATCTTCACCAGAGTGATAGGCCATCACCAGAAACAATCCACCGGGCACCAGCCGATCACGCAGCGCCGGCAATGCACGCGTGAGCCCGGCCAGCTCGTCGTTCACCGCAATGCGCAGCGCCTGAAAGAGGCGCGCAAAATCGGACGGGCCAGCCCGCGCGCCGAGTGTCGCACGAATGGCATTCACAAAATCGTCGCTGACCACGAACGGGCGCAAGGCGCGCCGCTCGATCACCGCACGCGCCAGTCGATGTGCACGTGGCTCATCGCCGTAGGCCTTGAAGGCATGCACCAGCGTCGGCTCGTCTTCCGTGTTGAGCCACTCCGCCGCCGTCGGGCCGCGCGCGTCCATACGCATGTCGAGTGGTGCGCCGATCCGGAACGAGAAGCCGCGCGTGTCGTCATCGAGCTGCCTCGACGACACGCCGAGATCGAGCAGAATGGCGTCGAATCGCCGGCCGGTGAGCGCGGGCACCGAGTCGATGTCGGCATAGTTGCACTGCACGACATCGAGCGAGCCGCGGGCGATCTCGCCAACGAGCCGTGCGCTGGCAACTGCGATGGCCGCAGGATCACGATCGAGCGCGGTGACGCGCTTCCCGGCGTCAAGCAGGGCCGCCGTGTGCCCACCACCGCCGAGCGTGCCATCGAGCACCGTGGCGGCGTTGACACACGCCTCCAGCACCGCACCGACCAGCACCGGTGCATGGTAGGGTGTGGCAAAGGCGAGTGCGGTCGGCGGCAATGGTGCGGCGATCATCGCGGGCGGCTGAGGGGGAACAGACGCTGGCAATCTAGCCATCCCTTGCAAACCTGCGACGGCGCGGCGCAGCGCGCGTTCAGGCGCAGCGAGAACGAGCGAGCGCCCGCCGTCGCAAGGACGGCGGGCGCTCCGTTGTTCCAGCCTGTGTCGCGGTCACCAACCGGCCAGCGGTCCGACCAGCGACGATCGTACTACGGCTTGCAGAGGGCCTTTTCGGCCTGCTCGGCGTTCGGAATGAGCTGCCCGAGGAAGGTCATGTACTGTCCCGCCGCCTGCGGCGCAAAACGGCCGCCGGCAGGAATGTTCACCTGTCCGACCGCGAACTGCTCCTTGGCTTGCCGGACCAGCGCGCAATTCTTGCCCTCTACACCAGCCTTGAGCAGCGCCTGTCCGCGCTTGGTGGACACGACGCCGACCAGGAACTTCGACTGCAGGCGCTGCTCGGGCGCGGTGACGTTGGCGTCGGCAAAGCTCAGGAAGCTCAGCGCGGTCGCGTACTCGGCGTCCGGCGTGTCGGGCTTCAGGTCGCGCTGCAGCGTGTTACCGAGCGACAACGCGACGGCCCCGGCGAGTGTGCTGTCGGTGCCCTTCCGTGCTGCGGTGAGCGCAGTGATGGCGCTATCCGGCTGCTTGAGCTCGATGTAGAGCTGTGCCAACTGCAACTGCCCCTTCTCCACGTTCGCATCGAGGGTGAGCGCCTTCTTCAGGGTCTCGACGGCCTGCTGCGTCTGCCCTGCGGCGCGCTGCGCCTGCGCGGCGACCACCAGCAGACTGGCATTCTCCGGGAACTTGGCAACACCCTTGGCGATCTCTTCGGCGGCCTTGGCGGGCTGGCTGTCGGCGCTGTAGGCAGCCGACATGCGAAAGAAGTAGCTCGTGTCGGCCATCGCGGTGTCGAGCGCGGCCAGTTCGGTCCCGGTGCGAATCGCGGCCTTGGTCTCACGCGCGGCGAGCTCGACGAGGAACTGGGTCCGCATCAGCGCGGCGTCACCTGGGTTGTCTTCGACTGCCTTGCGGATGATCGGCAGGGCCACGCCCGGGTTTCCAGCGCCGGCAATCGCCTTGGTCACGTCATCAACCAGGCGTGTGTTGGTCGGGTCGGCTGCGATCAGGCCCGTGTAGGCCTGAATCATCTTGTTGGCGTTGATGGAGTCACGCGGGTTGGCCAGGTTACGGCGGCGATAGATGTCACCCGCGATCGACAGCGCCCGACGGCTGCGGGAGTCGATGTTGAGAATTTCCTCGGCCATCGTCAGCTGCGCTTCGTCGGTCGCCTTCGTCTCGAACATCGCGTTCAACAGGCAGGTCCGGGCAATCACCGCCTTGGGGAAGAGCGCGATGCCTTCCCGGGCCGCGGCCATGGCCTTGTCCCAGTTCTTTTCGCGGGCGGCGTTGACGCAGTTCTTCTCCGGCACGAGCTGCTTCCGTGCTTCCACGAGTTCGGCCGCGATCAATTTTGCGGCGTCACCCGCCTTGGGGGCCGCCGCCAGGGTCAGCGGCTGCGCCAGCGACGGATCGCGCACCAGATGCAAGGTGGCCTCGATCCGCCAGGCCTCGCCCTCGCGCCGGACGGTGCCCTGCACAAACTCATCGGCACGCAGTTGGCGACCGAGCTCACGGGCGTCATTCGAGGAGAGCGGCTCGTCCTTGCGATAGCCCGAGGCTTCGAGCACCGCGTTGATCTCGGTGTTCGGGATCTGCCAGAGCTGCTTGTACGGGACCTCCGAACCCATGCGGGAACGCAACGCGTCCGCCGCCTGCACGCCGGAGTTGCCCGGCGTCGCGGTCCGGAACGTCAGCACCATCATCCGCGGCGTGTTGGGATCGGGGACACGCGCCACCTGCGCATCGAGCGCGCACGTCAAGCTGCCGGCGACGAGACCAAGCCACGCGATCTGAGGAATCCGAACGCTCACTGACGACCTCCACGATAGGTAGTGCCGATTGGGCTGCCGCGTCGTGCCGCAGCCCGATGATGTGCAGGTGGGCGAAGAGGGATTCGAACCCCCGACCCCCTGTGTGTAAGACAGGTGCTCTAACCAGCTGAGCTATTCGCCCAACGAACCGCCACCGGCCCGCACACGGCCAGTCCTGCCCATCATGCAGTGGTAGCGCCCCTTAGGCGGAAAAGTGCCCGCCGCCGGTAACGAGGGCAAGCGCACACAATACGGGAACACCCTCTCTGCCTTGCGCTTAACCGGATCGTAACGTTGACGCGACGCCGGCGACGAGTTTCGCCGACCGTCGCCTACTTCAGAATCGCGATCGGAACGAGCACACAGTAGCCCAGCACCAGCAGGAGTGGAGCAAAGGTGGTTCCACCACGGGCCAGGTCGGCGTACCCAAGGGCCAGCGAAGCGGCAGCCAGCCCCCACCAGAGGATGGGGCGGCGCGGTGTTTCAGTCTCGGAGGATGCCATAGGGTGCGGAGGCTATGCGAGGCGCGGGAGCGGGTCAAGCATCTGGCGCAGACTGACCCTTCCCACTGCCGATGGATCGGAGCAGCGAGTCGAGCGCCCGAGTGCGGGCGGCCCCCTCCGTCTCTGACTCGCGCTCGCGCATCAGCGCGAGTCGTGCCTGCTGCTCCCGGCGCTTCATCCGCCAGAGCGGAAGCAGCGCGATCACGAGCAGCAGCACCGCGGCCGCCGAGTCCACGCCGACGGCGAGAAATGCGAATCGCCAGCGCGTGCGGCGCTGCCAGTCGCGCTCGAAACGCTCCGCAGTCATGGCGTGCACTCGTCGCGTGGCCAGATCGAAGCTGCCGCGCTCGTGCATCGCGGCGAGCAGCGGTTCCAGGCCATTGTCCCGATCCAGCGCAGCCAGATCCGACACCGCACGCAGCGAGAGCGCGTAGCCAGCCCGTGCCTCGGTCGCCGAGGGGCTGGCGAGCATCGAGTCCAGCCCGGTCAAGGTCGGCAGCGTCCGAAACAGCAACGCGACGTTGGTGGCGAGGAACCCGTCATCGCGCTCCTCGCCGGCAGCGAAACTCGCATACCCTTCCGAGAACCAGAGCGGAGCAGCGGCACCAACGGCATCGTTGAGCGCGATATGCGCCAATTCATGACGGAGGACCTGCATCGGATTCCCCGCCGCCACGCCGGCGCGCCCTCCCTGCACCACCACGCGATGCTGCTCGACGAAGGCGACGGCCGCGGCCCACCGTCGTGAGACGCTCCCGGTCCATTCATGGAATACGGCCGCGTCCGGCGCAATCTGAATCACGATCCGTGTTGTTCCGCGCGGCAGACCAGGGAAGGAATCCCGGCGCGTCGCCTGATCCAGCACCGACGCGGCCATCGTCGCGTCAACCGGATAGTGGACGACGGTGAAGCGGCCACGGTCAACGCGGATGGCGCCTGGCGGCGCGCCGCCGACCGACGCGAACGGCACGACCGCCAACAGCAGACCGGGCAGCCAGCCCCGGATCGCGAGCGCTAGGCGACTCGCGAGGGCGCGCCTCCCTCCGCGATCGTGGCCAGCATGTCCCTGCACCGCGCACTCCATGGATTGAACTTGTTGAGATCCGCCCCCTTGCGCCACGCGGCGATCGCGTCGTCGGTCCGGTCAGCAAACCAGAGCACGCGCCCCAGCTCGAATCGCGCCTCGATCAGGTTCGGGCCCAGCTCGATGGCGCGCAACAACGCCCCGATCGATTCGGCGTAGCGGCGTTCCTCGAAGTGCACCAGCCCAAGATAGTAGTGCGCGTATAACGTCGCCTTTCGATCAGAATCGAGTGTGATGGCCCGGGTCAGGTGCTCGAGGGCCGTATCGAAATGCCTGCGCCGCAACAGTACGTAGCCGACGTTGATGTGCGCCAGCGCGTGATCCGGCGCGCGATCCAGCACATGCTGGAAGAGTGCCATGGCCGAATCGAACTTGCCCTGCGACATCTGGGCCCAGCCGAGCAACGTTTCGGCGTGCGCGTCCCCCGGATTCAGGGTCAGCGCCTTGTCCAGCGCCTCTTCGGCACCCACATAGTCGCCCGTCGCAATTCGACTCCAGCCACGCTCCACGAAGGTGGACGCGTTCAGCTCGTCGATGACCCTCGGCTGCCCCTGCACTGCGACACCGGCCAACGGGCGAGCGACCGCGATGGCACCATCCGGGATTCCTGCAGCGCCTGCGGTGGTCGCGGCCGCCGCGAGCGGTGGCGGCGCGGACGCCGGATCCAGACGCGGCGGAATCGCCTGAGCCGGGATGGCGGCGGAACTGAGCGGCGTCAGCGACGAGCCGCCGCCTGCGCCAAAGCGCGACTTCCACCCGTCCACCAGCGAGCGAACGTCACCCTGCAAGGTTTCGATCAGCTGGGCATGTTGCTCGACGGTGCGATGCAGGATGAAGATGCGCTGCTTCAGGAGAATCCCCTGCTCATCGGCAGGCGTCACCGCCGAGAGTGCGCGCGCGAGATCATCCACCTGCGCACGCAGGGGGCTCAGCACATCGTCCGCTGAGGGCGGGAGGATCGTCACGCAAACTCCGGAAGGCTATCGTCGGGCGGCCGCGCGTACGCCCTGTCGAGCGCGGCCGCAGCAGACAAGACTATCGGCTTGCCGGCTCCGATCACAGCCATCGCTGGCCACCGCGAATCGTCTGCACCATGATCCGCTGGCCGGCGGGTTCGACGAGCACGGAGCGACCCATCTGGCCGCCGACGTCTTCCACGAAAATCGGAACGCCGGCGCTGGCGAGCGTCCGGCGCGCGACTGCGATGTTCTGCGCCGCAATGTCCGGCATGAACTCGGTCGCGATACCCGGAAACATCGATGCACCGCCAATCAGCGCCGCTGAGAGTGGCGACGAGCCACCATGGGCGGCCAGCAGCGTCATCAGTGCAGGCACGGCGGTGTCGGCGTACTTGCTCCATGGCCCGCGGGAATCGTCACACAGTGGCAGCATGCAATGCGCCAGCGCCGCAAGGTGTCGGGACGGGGCGAACAGCACGATGGCGAGGCACGAGCCGAGTCCGACGGTCTTCAATGTGTGCGCCCCGCGGGCGACGCCGAAGTCCCCCATGCGAATGATCCCACCGGTCGCCGCAACGGTGTCAGCCGTCGGCAGCCTGTCCGTCACGCTGGTCACGACGCACGCCGAATGGCGTCGAGACTCACCTGTGCCTGGCGATTACCCGGGTCGAGTTCGAGCACCCGATCCCAGCATCGCTGCGACTCGGCCACTTCGCCGCGCTGGTATCGCAACTCGCCGAGCTTGAGATAGATGTCCGGTCCCAGTGCGGGCTCGAGTCGCACCGCGCGCTGGTACGATTCCATCGCATCATCAAAGCGCGCCACGCGATAGGCCAGATCACCCACCGTCTTCTGGAAGGGTGCAAGGTTCGCCGCGTGCAGCATCCCACGCTCGACGGCCGCCGCCGCCGCTGTCAGCGCCCCGCGCGCGAGCATCAGCGCCGCATAGTTCGCATGCAGCACCCCGACGGACGGATGGGTGCGGATGCCCTCTTCGAGCAACGCCTGCGCCTGATCGGCGTCGTCGCGGGCGGCAGCCACCAATGAGGCGTAGTGGAACCAGACCGCCGGCGGCGCGTCGCCATCGAACCGGGTGCGTGCCGAGGACAGCAACTGGTCCGCGCGGGCATAGTCCCCGAGGCGAAACGCGTGCAGGGCGCGTGAGAGCTCGACCTGCGGTGCCACCTGCGGTGCGATGCGCGCCGCCCGCTCGAGCATGCGTGCCGAATCGAGTTCGCGACCCAGGCCCTCGTAGGCGAGTGCGAGATGATGCAACACGGTGCCTGAGATCTCGTCGAGCTGTGCCAGCGGCTCCAGCCAGCCAACCGCATCGTCCCATTCGCCCTGCTTCAATGCGAGCAGTCCCAGCTGATGTCGCGCGATCGGGTCGTTCGGTGCTGCCTCGACCACGCGACGGAACTCGCGCGCAGAGTCCTCGATCATGCCGGCCTTCGACAACGCGAGGCCCATCTTGAGCGCTTTCTCGGCCGTGAAGACGCCACTCTCGGCGTCATCCAGCCGCATCGACTCGGCGTTGTGCACCTGCACCAAGAGTCCCTGCATCGCAAGTTCGTACAGCGCCTTGCCAACGGTGAACTCGCCGAGCCCCGACCGCTCGATGACCGCACGGATCGATCGGCGCCCGTCGAGCAGGTGCGCCACTTCGGCCAGCTCCCCGCTCAATGGCGTCGACACGCCAGCGCGCGCCGCATCCATTTCGAACACCAGGTCGAAACTGGCGAACCGACGTTCGACCAGTGCCCACTCGTCGGTCCGTCGCGCACCTTCCATCAGCAGCGACTCCGGATTGATTGCGGTCGTCAGCTGCCTGCCGTCCGGGTGCACATCGGGCTCGAAGGTCCAGATGCCCTGGGTCCAGGTGAACAGCGAGAACACGGCTTCCTCCACCAGGACGCGCAGTTCCTTCTCGACCACCTCACGCGCCACGAACCCGAGTTCGACGAGCAGCTCGCCGACGCGACGCCCCGGGTGCTGGAGCTGGTGGCGCAACGCATCATCCAGCTGGTCTTTGCTGATGTGGCCGCGCTTGACCAGCGAATCGCCCAACCGGTCACGTCGATTGACAATGGCCGCAAACGAGATCTTCCCGGCCTGAAAGAAGACCGAGCCGAACTTGGTGCCGTCGACGATGCTCAGACATCCGGACTTCTGGCCGAGTGCCAGGAGTTGAAGCACGTCCGGGAAACTCGCCTCCTTGAGACTGCCGCGGATTGCCATCAGTCGCCGTCCTCGATCAGCCGCGCGGTCAGGTCAGGCCACCGGTGCACGAAGTTTTCCGGGTCGCCCATCAGGTACTTCATGCTGCGGCGTGCCGAGACCGCACCGTCCAGTTCCGCGGCGACAAACGCCGACGTGATCGGTGCACCGGCCAGCGTGGCGGCGGCGTGGAGACGTCGCGCGGTCGCGATCACGTCGCCGATCGATCGTGCCGGGCGCTCCGCGAGCTGCGCCACGACAGAGTCGGCGATGCGTGAATGATGCTCGTGAAAGAAGGTGCCGATGACTGCGGTGCGCTGCGTCACATCGGGGCTGCCCAGCTCGACGATCAGTCCCTGCGCGAATCGTGTTCGCAGTCGATCCTCGAGCGTTGCAAGCTGATTCGGCGGCACACTCGATGTCAGCACCACCTGGCGCCCCGCACTCTGGAGCGCGTTGAACAGGTGAAACAGTTCGTCCTGTGTTCGCTCCTTGCCGGCCACCGCTTCGATGTCGTCGAGCAGCAGGGCACCCGCATTGCGGTAGCGGGCGCGCCACTTCTCCACCGCACCCTCGCGCAGCGCGGTGATCAGCTGTTCGGCGAATGTCGCGGCCGACACGCAGGCCACCGTCTGCACGCCTGCCGCGATCAGCGCATTCCCGATGGCATGCAGCAGATGCGAACGCCCGCTGCCGGCGGGCCCGGTGATCACGAGTGGCACATATTGTGTGCCGGGCGTTTCCACCACGGTCCGTGCGGCGCGCAACGCGAGCTGATTGGCGCGGCCTTCGTGGAGGGCGCTGAAGACGAGCAGCGGATCGGGACGCGGCGGGGGCTCGATCGACGCCACTGCCTGCTGCACCATCACGTGCGCTTCCTTCACCCGTTCCGGGTCGCGGAAGATTGCGTGTCCGGAGAGTGTCGAATCGGCCGCCGACCCTTGCCGTTCGAGATCGCGGAGGTACTCGACAGCCGCACCGAAGGTGGCCAGCAATCCTTCGACATCGGGGGATTCCCGCAGTTGCAGGGCCCGGTCGAGCACCGCCACGCTGATCCCCTCCGCCCGCCAGCGTGAGGCCGCATCAGCGAGTCGCACACGCCACTCCTCGACCTGCTCCACAACCGCGGTCGCCACTTCCTGCACGAACGTGTCGTAGTCCCCGGTGTCGGCGTCGTCGCGCTGCGGTTCGTGCGCGCCGAACATCGCGGCAGTGGCGGACGGCGTCGCGCGGGCACCGACCAGCCGTCGCACATCGGACACGCCGATCGCGGCGGCGCTCATGCCCTGGTGTGCGAGCAGGCGATTGAGTCCGCCCTGCAACTCGCGGATGTTCGAGAAGTCCACCCGCGCCAGCTCTTCGAGGACCCCATCGCGAAAGCGCGACGCGCGCTCACCCTGCAGCTTCTGCAGAATCGCAACGCGCGTCTCGTAGTCGGGAATGCCCACATCGACGATCAGGCCGCCGGTCAGGCGGGTCAGCAGCCGATCGGCCACGTCGGCGATTTCGTCGGGGGGACGATCACTCGTCATCACGATCTGCGTCCCGCGGCCCTGCAGCACATTGAAGAGCCGCAGCAGTTCGCCCTGGACTTCGGCGCGCCCGGTCAGGAACTGGACATCGTCCAGCAGCAGCACGCCAGCGGATTCGTATCGCTTCTTGAACGTGTCGAGTCGCCCGCCCTGCATCGCCTGATGGAACTCCTCCATATAGTCATCGAGCGCGACATACTCGACCCCGAGCGACGGCTGCTTGTCTCTGGCCGCGTGCCCGACGGCGTGCATCAGGTGCGTCTTGCCGAGGCCCGAGGCCCCGTAGACGAACAGGGGGTTGTAGAGCACGCCCGGCGCATCCGCCACCGCCTTGGCTGCGGCGACGGCAAGGCGATTGGACGAGCCTGTAACGAAGGTATCGAAGCGGAGGCGTTGATCGAGTTTCATGAGTCTGCGGTGTCCAGCCTACGACGACTGGCCTACCGGATTGGGCACTTGAGTCTGCTTCACACCGCGGCCTTGCGCGAACCGAACTCAGCCAGACGTTATACCGATCTCATCCAAGGCGCTGCGCGAGGCGCCGCATCGACAGTCGCAACAGCCCGAGATTGGCCCAGGGTTCGGCCACCGTGACGAGCAGCAGGTCGCCGCACGGCACCGCGCAGACCCTTCCGCGCTCGCCCTCCAGATGCAGGAATCCAGGCGACGTGCCGTCCGCCGCTGTCGCTGCCTGCGCGGCGCGACCGTAGAGGCGCGCGGCGAGCGCCGCGATCGCGTCCGCATCGGTTCCGATGTGCACGTTGCCATCGACAACGATCCCGTCCGCCCGGGACACGATCAGCGCCGCGTGCACGCCGGCGGTGTGCATCAATTCGTCGATGACGACGTCATAGTGAGCCATGGGACGCGTGCTCAGAAGCCGTCAGCTGCGGCACGCGCCGTGGCGACCCGGAGCAGGGCGCGCACACGACCGATGGGCACATGCGGCGCCACACTGAGCACCGTCAGCGAGCCGGCCGGCGCCGGTGCAAGCGCCAGGGAGTCGCCCCCCGTCTCGAGCACCAGCGCATGCCAGGCACCGAGATTGAGGTGCTTCATGGCGCGTGCCGCGTCATCTCCGACACCGGCCACTGCCGCCGCCATCGCCTCGAGCACCGCCATGTCGTCACTGGGCTGCGGGCTGGCCAGCAACAACCCATCGGCGTCAGCGACCAACGACCGCACCACTTCCTGACGGGTCACCGGCGATGCCAGCGTCGCACTGAAGCTCGGGACCGCTGCATAACTGGCCGTCGGGTAGGCGGCGCCCGTCATACGCAGCGTCCGCTGCGAGACCGGGGTGTCGCCGTAGCCGTTGGTCCGCGGCGATGGGTCGCTGCCGTTGGCGGCGCCGGAGGTCGGGGTCGGATTGTACAAGCGGGCCCGTTCCCAGTAGGCAGACGCCGCATTGAGATCACCACGCGCCTCGGCAATGCGAGCCAGCACACTGAGGGCCGGCCCGTGGGTGGGGTGTCGTTCGAGGCCTCGTACCGCCAGACGCTCGGCGGTCTCGAGGTCGCCCTGCTGTCGCAACGCTTCGGCGAGGTCCGCAAAGGCGAGGCTCTGCGGGTCGGTGGCGAGTTCGTTGCTCCAACGGCGGATGTCGTCAGCTGCCGGCATGTGCGGAGATCAGTTCCTGGAGTTGCGCCGCAGCATCGCGAGCGATTCGCACCCTGGCCGCGTCCGGCGCAGTCGGTGCCGCTTCAAGATAGTGCTCCCACGCGTTCAGTGCGGCCCCATACTCCCCCCGGCGGGCGGCGACGTAGCCGTACTGCTCCTGTGCTTCCGGGAGCAGCGGATCGAGTTGCACCGCCAGACGCACTTCCTCGGCCCAGTCCTCCGTCCGCCCGAGGCCCAGCAGGGCGCGACCGGCGAGCACATGTGCGGCCGCGCTCCGCGGTGCATGGCCGATGGCCGTGCGCGCGGCGGCCAGCGCCACTTCGAAGCGATTCTCGGCCAGCGCACGGCGGGCCTGGGCCGTCAGCTGGGCCACCCCCGCCATCGCGTCACCATCCTCGCTGGTGGCAGCGCGTGCGTCGGTCGTCAGGACGCCAAGGCCCGTCCAGCGGGAGACCCAGCGCGCCGTCTCGAAGACGCGCATCCCCGCCGCGGAGGCCACCTGGCGCACCGTGCGACAGCCGTCGATGCACGACAACACACGCCACCCGTCGGCGGGGACCGCGAGTTCGCCATCGGCGTCGCAGTCACACACGACGGGCACGGCACCGAGCGAGCCAATACGCGATTCGATTGCCGGCCACTCATCGCGCCGACGGGCGGCATCGAGAAAGAGTTCTTCGCCGGAGAGGTGAAGCGATGTCGCCGGTTCGAGCGATGTCGCCGCCTCGCCGTCGGTAAACGAGAAGGTGCCCTCGGCGAACGTGGTCAATTCGAAGCAGAGGTCATCGATCAACCGACGCGCGACCGTATCCCGCGTCCGGACCGTGATCGCACCGGTTTCCACCAGTCCGTCGACGAGAGATCGAGGGGGCACCTGCGCACTGGACCATTTTGCGGCGGCAGCACGATCGTCCGCATCGATGACGCCAGCCTGCGAGAGCGCGCTGAGCAACGGCTCCGGCTCGTCATCCCAACGTGCCGCCGTGATCGCGCCATCGACGAAACGAAGGATCGCGCCACGCGCGCCGGCGCCGCCAGAGACGCGCAGCGTCCCGGTGCGACGTCCGCCGGCGAGGAGCTGGATCACTTCGGCGAGGCCGAGATCGCGCAGCGCACCTTCGAGGGCCATCAGCCCTTCACCAGCCGTACGGTATCCATCGTCACGGGCGTTTGCGGAATCATCGCATCATCGTGTTCGGCGCGCGCAATCCTCGCCCGTGTGACCCAGCGCTCGTCGCCCGGCTGATCGGCGGCCACGCGCCAGTGCTGCAACGCATCAGCGTCGCGGCCTGCGCGCAATGCCATGTAGCCCTGCAAGGTGCGCACGCCGGCGTGGTTGGCGGCGACGGCGGCGGCGCGCGAGATCGCAGACAGTGCCTGCTCCTCACGACCGAGGGCGAGCAATGCTTCGGCAAGCGCCACGAGCAGATCGGCGTCGCGGGGGTTGGCGCGCAGGGGTCGAACCAATGCCTGCATCGCGTCACTCGGTCGCCCGACGTCGACGCGCAGTTCTGCCAAGGCTCGCGCTGCGTCGTGGAAGGTCGGCACGGTGTCCAACGCCTGCACGAGTTCCTGCTCGGCTTCCTGAACCCGGCCATCCTCGCGCAGAATCGCGGCCAGTCCGACGCGCACCTGCGCCAGATCAGGATCACCGGCCAGCGCCGTGCGCAGTGCACTCTCGGCGCTGCGGACGACCGATGGTGACAGCGGCGCCGTGGCACCTGCGCGCATCGGCGCGGCGTCACGCGGCACCATTCCGGCGACGGGACGCGCCGCGCCCGTGGCCCGAACGAACGGTATCACGGGCGTCCGTCGGGTTGCGCGCGACTGGGCGCCCAGCGGCGACACTGGTGTGCCGCCGCGCCGCAGCGCGACCCAGGCGCCGAGCGGCGTACGCTGTTTTCCTGTGTCCGTGTGTGCGGGCAGTGCGGCACGCAACGCGCGCACCGGCGTCTGTTCCGCCAGCACGACACTCTGTTCAGACGTGACCAATGCGCGTGGTGCGCCACTCAGCATCATCAACGCCATCGCGTCGCCATTGACGGCATCGTTGGCCACCACCTCGAGCACCAGGTCCGGCACCTCCGGCTCCAGCGCCAGGAGAAAGCGGAACGGTGCGAAATCACCGGAGAAGCTCATCGCCCGTTTCATCGCGCGCACACCATCCTGATAGCGTCCGAGCTGGCTGAGCGTGAACGCCAGGTGATACGCGGCGTCGGCGCTCTCCGGTGCGAGCGCGGCGGCCCGCTCGAAGGCGCTGCACGCCTCGTACAAGCGGCGCAGCTCGCCGAAGGCGACACCGACACCGATCCAGGCCCGGGCGTTCTGTGGATCCGCTTCGGTGACACGCCGAAATCCTTCGAGGCACTCGGCATGGCGACCGAGTTGCCTCATCACCCAGGCTGCGTTCAGGCGCGCGGCCAGTTCCACGCGTGGCGTCGCCCGGACACGCTGGAATGCGGTCAGCGCCTCGACGGGTCGGTTGTCGAGCGCGTCGAGGACACCGAGCACCAGGTATCCACTCCCCACATCGCCATCGCACGACAACGCCGCCTCGATCGCGGCGCGCGCGTCGACCAGTTCGCCACAGCGCACGAGCACCGCGGCACGCGCCACCAGTGGCGCACACTGGCCTGGCAGCGACGACGCGGCCGACGCGTAGGCCGCCGCGGCCAGTGCCCACTCCTCGCGCACGAGTCGCGTTTCGGCGATGGCGGTGTACACCTGGTCGGCGGGTTCACCACGGTTGAGCGCCGTCTCGAATTCCGTCAGCGCCTGTTCGATGTACCCGGTGTTGCGATACGCGAGTCCGAGATTCAGATGCGCGCGGCCATCCCGCTCGCTGACGGCCCGGGGCGTGGGCTTCAGCGGACGCGGGTCGAGCGTCAGGTTCATGTCGACGCGCGCCAGATTCGGGTCGAGTTGCAGCGCACGTTGCGCGGCCGCCTGCGCCGCCTCCAGCTGCCCCATGTCGCCCAGCACGAAGGCCAGCAGATGCTGCGGCCAGGCTGCAGACTCGTCGATCTCGAGTGCACGCTCGAGCGCCTGCCGGGCCGCGTCGATCTTGCCGCGGCGATACAGGATCTCGCCGGAGAGCGCGTGCAGTGAGACATCATTCGGTGCCAGCGCCAGCGCCCGCTCGAGCCACGCCGATGCGCGATCGGGATAGCCGAGCGATTGCTCGACGAGGGCAATCTCCCGCAGGGCCGTCAGGTCATCCGGCGAGCGATCGAGCAGCTCACCGAGCACGATTGCGGCGTCGGAGGGCCGTCCGAGTCGCGCGTGCCACTTGCCAAGCGCCAGCGCGGTCGCGGCATCATGCGGCTGCTGTCGCAGCGTGTCGACGAGCCGCTTCACCCGTTCGCCGTCGACCGCGCTGCGCGCCGCGAGTTGCTGCAGATTCTGCGCGGCGAGAGTCATCCGTGGGTCCACGTCCAGCGCGCGCTCGAAACAGGCCGCCGCCTCGTGCGCGAGACCGCGCCGGGCGAGCATGACACCGCAGTTGTTCTGTGCGCCCGCGTTTCCACCGGGCACACGGCTCGCGATGGCGCGGAGTCGATCCGTTTCACGGATCGACAGCACCGGAACCGACGGCGGCGTCACCGACACTGTCACAGCGCCACCCGAGCTCAGGCCAGGTTGATCGCCCGCAGAATCGTCTGCAGGGATCCGTTGTCGGGCAACAGCAGGAAGTAGCCGCGCAGCGCCTGGCCATCGTCCCGCATCTGAAACTCACTTTCGACGCAAAACACCACATCGCGCCCGTCGCCGAACTGCAGGAACGCCGAGCTGAGCACCGCGCTCGCCATGTCGACGGCGAGCAGTGGCGGCGACGGCAGCAGCAACAGGTGCATGAACTCCGCCAGCGCGTTGAGATATGCACCGCTGAGGATGTTGCCGCACTCCTTCAGCGCACTCTCCTCGAGCGCCGTGATCGAGGGCGACGAACCGCGCGGACGCCGAAGCAACAGCTCGGCCAGTCGGCAGGCCGTGTGTTCGGGGAAGACCAGCAGCGAACGGCCGGTGAGATCCCCGAGCATCTGCAGCAGCACCACTGCCACCGCGTCCTGCGGATTGGCCACCACATGGCCGGGCACGTCGTCGAGCTGCGCGATCGTGATCGTCGGCACATTGATCATGATCGACTGTCCGGTCATGGTCGACAGTGCGGTCGCGGCGTGCCCGGCACCGATGTTGGCCACCTCGCGCAACGCATCGAGCTGGTCCGGCTTCAGACTGCGAACGTCGCGTGTGACCAGCATCAGGAAAGCGTGTTGATGTCCAGGATGAGCGACGGTGAGCCGTCGGGAAGAATCGTGCCCCCGCTGAACTTCGAGGCCGCACCGCGGACGCGCTGCAGTGGCTTGACCACGATTTCGTGCTGCGACACACAGGCATCCACGTACATGGCGATCCGCTGACCGGCACCATGCATGACGACCAGCTGGCCGGAAACGTCATCCGCCGCAGGCAGACCGAGATGCTCCCGCAGCCACACGAGCCGCAGGCGCTCGCCGGCCACCAGCACGGACGTTGCTCCAGGCGCCGGCGCGGCATCCGGCCGATGCGTGCTCCGCACGTGCGTGAGTGGCAGGGCATACGTCTCGTCGGCCACCCGAACCAGCAACGCCCGCATCATCGCGATGCTCAGGGGCAGGCGCAGCGTGATGACCGTGCCGCTGGCGGCGGCAGTCGCGAGTTCGAGTCTCCCGCCCAGCGCCTGCACACGACTCTGCACTGCGTCGACGCCCACCCCGCGCCCCGAGAGCGCGGTGATCGCCGGCGCGGTGCTCAATCCGGGCCGCGCCAGCAGTTGCAGCAACCCACGATCATCCTCCGCCAGCGTCTCGGCGTCGGACACGCCTTGTGCCCGGGCGCGCGCCGCCACCGTCGCCCGATCGACGCCGCGCCCGTCGTCGGCGATCGAGACGGCCACCATCGCTCCATCGCGAACCGCGCGAATCACCACCCGACCGCGCTCCGATTTGCCCGCTGCGCGGCGATCGGCAGGGTGTTCGAGCCCGTGGTCGATCGCGTTGCGAACCAGATGCAGCAGCGGGTCAGTGAGTTCATCGAGCAGCGAGCGATCCACCTCGAGCTCGCGGCCTTCGAGGACCAGATCGATCTCCTTGCCGAGCGCCTGCGCGCTGTCGCGGACGTGCCGCGGGAAGCGATCAAACACCTGCGCCAGCGGCACCATTCGGCTCTGCAGAATCGCATCGCGCAACTGTACCACCAGCCGGGAGACATCGTCGAGTGCGTGACGGCCGACGTCGTCAGCTGTCGGACGGGCGTGACGCTCGAGACGATCCCGCGCCAGCACCAACTCACCGATGATGTCGAGCAAATCGTCGAGCCGCTGCACCGGAATGCGTACCGTCTGTGTCGCACCCGCGTCTCGCGCCGGGCTTGCGCCAGCCACTTCGCGACTCGCGTGGCATTCGGCGATCTCACCGGCACCGCGGACAGCCCGCGTGATCGCCGCCGCGTCGAGTGGTGCGGCGCCCGCCTCATGGCCGAGCCAGACGGTCAGCCGCCGATCCCACGCGTCGTCGGCCCGTGCGTCGTCGTCAGGCGCCACCTCGAGCAGCGGCGCCAGCGCACGCAGCTTTCGCAGCACCACGGTGCTGCGCGCGAGCGGAATGGACGCGTCGTCGGCGATGCGGACGTCGACGCGCCACCGCGCACCGGCGACCGATGTCGCATGCGCCACGACACGCGCCGCGCGCTCGCGGTCGGGCACACCGCGGCGCGTGTCGCTGGTTGCCGGTGCGAGCGCTCCGACCGCGAGTGCGGCGCGCTGGAGCACCGCGGGCGCAGCATCGCCGCGCTCGGCGGCGGCGAGTGCATGCCGGACGGCGTCGACCAGCGCGAGGAGCGTGGCAACATGTTCCGCCGGGAGCTGGCCATCGGCGCGCGCCGCGTCGAGCAACGTCTCGGCGGCGTGCAGCGCTGACGCCGTCTCGGTCAGGGCGACCGTCGCACTCATCCCCTTCAACGAATGCACCGCGCGGAAGACGGCGTCGATCGACGCGCGCGAGTCGGGGGATCGCTCGAGCGTCATCAACTCAGCGTCCACCCGCTCGAGGAGCTCACGCCCCTCGGCCAGGAACAGCGTCAGCAGACGATGCGGCTCCATGGAATCACAATGCGCCGCGATCGTCGCCGTCGGTGCGTCAGCCGAGGACGCGCTGGACTGCCTCGATCACGCGGTTCGGCTGGAATGGCTTGACGACGAAGTCCGATGCGCCGGCCTGCAGCGCTTCGTTCACCAGCGCCTGCTGCCCCATCGCGCTGCACATCACCACCTTGGCGGTCGGATCCCAGGACGTGATTTCCTTGACCGCGTCGATGCCACCCATGTCCGGCATCACGATGTCCATCGTCACCAGATCCGGCTTGAGCGCCTTGTACTGTGCGACCGCCTGTGCGCCGGTCTCCGCCTGGCCGCAGACGGAGAAGCCTGCCTGCTGCAGGATGTCGCCAACCAGCGTACGCATGAAGAGGGCGTCGTCACAAACCAGAACGCGATGACTCATGTGGGGATCCCTTGGGGTCGGCACGCGTCGTCGCGTGGCCTTACTGAAGCAGGATGTCGTCGGCCAGCGCCTCCACATCGAGCAGTGGCAGCGTGGTTCCGGCCACGGACACCTCGCAAGCGAGGAGCGCGCTGCCGTCCGGACGCGCGCCCGGAGGCGCCACGGCGTCACGCATGACGGGCAGTGTGTCCACTGCCAGCGCGCACCGCCGGCCTCCGAGGTCAAGGGTGACCACCCAGCCGGACTGGCTGGCGGGCCCACGATCGAGGAGGCGTCCGAGATCGACGAGCGGGACGAGGGTGCCCCGCACATTGACTACTCCGCAGACGAACTCAGGCGCAGCGGGCAACCGAACGGCCGTCATCCGAGGCAGCACCTCGCGAGCCGACGTGGCCAGGATCGCCACGGTGCCCCCAGCCGCCTGCAGCAGCATCACCCGGGGCCCGCCTCCGGCTTGCGCGGTGGCGTCAGTGGGCGGGAGCGTGGATAGCGGGGGCGGGCTGATCATCGTCGTCGAAGGCGTAGAAGCCGTAGTGGTCGAGGAGATTCAGCTCCGTCGGCGGCTGGTGCGCGCCGGCGATGGCGCGCAACGCCGTGTCGAAGTCCGCAGGCAGTGGCGCCCGGAACGACAGCCACTCGGCGGAGATCGGATGTCGCAGACGCAGTGCGGCGGCATGCAACGCATGACGCCCCGCTGAAAGCCCCGTCACACGGCGTCCACCGCCGCCGCCATACGTGTCGTCACCGATGACGGGATGGCCGATCGAGGCCAGGTGGACACGAATCTGGTGCGTCCGGCCGGTATGGAGCCGGCAACGGAGCAGATCGCCGCCATCAAAACGGGCCAGCCGATCGATGTCCGTTCGTGCCGGCTTTCCGGACGGGAGGAGGGCCATCCGGTGTCGGTTGTTGGGGTCCCGTCCGATGTTGCCTTCGATGGTCAGCCGATCCTCGCGCAGGTGGCCCCAGGTGAGCGCTGCGTATCGGCGACTCACACGTCGTGCGGCGAGGGCGGCAGAGAGCAGCCGATGCGCCCGATCGGTCTTGGCGACGATCAGCAGCCCCGACGTTTCCTTGTCGAGTCGGTGGACGATCCCCGCCCGCTCGTCGCCAGCTTCGGACGACAGATCCCCCCCGCGTCCAACCAAGGCGTGAACGAGGGTACCGGTCCAGTTGCCGGGGGCGGGGTGCACGACCATGCCCGCGGCCTTGTTCACCACCAAGAGGTGTTCGTCCTCGAAGACGATCGTCAGCGGCAGCACTTCGCCGATGATTTCGACTCCACGCGCTGCTGGGATGGTGACACAAATCTGCTGGGAAGCTGTTGGGCGATACCCCGCCTTCTGCGGCTTCGTGTCGACCAGCACCATCCCCGTGGCGATGAGCGTCGCGGCCTGTGTCCGCGAGAGGTCGGCTGCGGCGGCGACGATCAGGTCGAGGCGCTGGCCATCGCCGATGGCGTCCAGCGTCAGCGACCGTGCGACTTCACGCGAGCTGGTCATCGGAGCGCTAGCGCGCCGATGAGGTATCGCTCGCGGGCGGCGTCGCCTGGGCAGCCGCCCGATCCTCGCGCCAGAGCACCAGTGCCAAGAGTATTGCTCCGCAGCTGACGCCGATGTCGGCCACGTTGAATGTCGGCCAGCGCATCTCGCCGATGCCGACATCGATGAAGTCCACCACACCCTGCCCTGACCGGAGCCGGTCGATCAGGTTGCCGCAGGCGCCACCGAGAATCATACCGAGCGCGGTCAGCTTGACGTTGTCACCGTCGGCGGTGGCCTGATACATCCTGGTCAGGATGACGACGGCCCCGACGGTGAGCGCCGTGAAGATCCATCGCGACCATTCGCCCAGATGCAGCCCGAAGGCCGCGCCCGGGTTGTACAGGAGCGTGAACGTCAACCAGTCGCCCAGCACTTCATGCCGCGTGTGTGCAGGCGCAAGCGAGGCAACCGCCCACCACTTGGTGACGGCGTCGGTGATCAGGAACGCTGCGGCGACCGGCCAGAACAGCCGGCCGTTGCGACTACTTCTTTCCATCTTCCTCTTTCTGTTTGCAGTTGATGCAATACCGGGCGTGCGGCAGCGCATCGAGGCGTTCGAAAGCGATCGGATTACCGCATTCGTGACAGAGGCCGAACTTGTCCGGTGCCCGGTAGAGGCGACGCAGCGCCTGATCGAGGTGGAACAGGAACCGCCCCTCCTGACTGGCGAACAGGAACGCCTTCTCGCGCTCCATGGCATCCGTACCCTGATCGGCCATGTGAAAGGAATAGGCGCTCAGGTCGCCATCACCCTCGGCACCGAACCGGTTCCCGTGGTGCCCAAGCTCCTTCAGGACGCGCTTGCGCTCTTCGAGCAGTCGCTTCTCGAAATGCGTGACATCCTTCTTGCTGAAGCCCTTCACGGTGGGCTTCGGTGCGCTGGCTGAAGAGCTCATTTCGTCACGTCCAAGTCCAGGGTGATCCATGCAGCGATACCGTCAAGGTCGACGGCAACGCCCCCCGGGGGCGCCGCCTCGCTGTCCGACACAAGAAAAACAGACGCCAGCACCTCGCCGGCAATCCACGCCTGATGCTCGCGCGCCGCCTCGAGCACAGCCTGTACACCGCCCACCACCAGATGAATCCGGTCGCTGACGGCGTAGCCGGCATCCTTCCGCAACCGTTGGAGGCGGCTCACCAGTTCGCGGGCGAGTCCTTCCGACCGTAAGGCATCGGTGAGGGCTGGATCAACCGCGGCAACATACACACCATCACCGGCGACGACGAGATCGCCGACCGCCGACCGGGTGAGCACAACATCGTCCGGCTCCAGAGCGTGCTCGGTTCCATCGACCAGAATTGTGACGCGTTCGCCACGTTCGAAGGCCTGAAGCAGGTTCGACGGAATCGATTCGATCGAGGCGGCAGCCGCTGAGGTCGCCTTACCGAAGCGTTTGCCCAAGGTTCGGAAGTTCCCCTTGGCCGTCACACGAACGAGATCGTCCGCCGAGCCCGCGAACAGAATCGACTTGATGTTCAGTTCGGTCTGGATGAGCTCGACGAGCGCTGTCACCCCACGAACCTCATCCTGTGGCACCACGCAGATCATGCGGCCGAGCGGTTGCCTGACCTTGCGACCGGCCTCCTCACGCGCGGCACGCCCCAGACGACACAGGGTTCGGACGGCAGACATCTCCCGCTCGATCAACTCGTCGCGCGGACCCGGCGCGCGGCGGACGTACGCCGCGGAGTGCACCGACGAACCAACCAGCTGGCGGTGAATCCAGTCAGTGAGAAATGGGGCGAATGGCGCGAGCAGGCGGCAGACGACGGCAAGCACCTCGTGCAGCGTGGCAAAGGCCGCACGACTGTCATCAGTGTCGGTATCGCTCTCCCAGAATCGCGCACGGCTCAGGCGCACGTACCACTTGGAGACGTCCTCATCGACGAAATCCATGATGACACGCGCTGCCAGCGTTGGCTCATACGCGTCCAGCAGACGATCCGCCTCGGCCTCGACGGATGTCAGGCGCGAGAGCACCCAGCGGTCGAGCGCCGACCGCGCCGCAACCGCCGGATCGCGGTCGCTGGGCGACCATCCAAAATTCGCGTATTGCGCGAAAATCCCGCTGTAGATGTTCCGCAGTGTCAGGAGGAATCGTCCCGCCGTCTGCCGCAGGACCTCTTCATCGAACCGTCGCGGAATCCACACCTGACTGGTGCCGATCAGGAACAATCGCACCGCGTCGACGCCGTGAGTCGCGATGACGCGCCACGGATCGACCGCATTGCCCTTGCTCTTGGACATCTTCTGGCCGGCGGCGTCGAGTACCAGGTCGTTCACCAGCACATGCCGATACGGCGCCGCCGTGCCGGCGTCGTTGTTCGGCAGCGCATCCCCGAGCGCGGCGGCGATGGCGAGCAGCGAATAGAACCAGCCGCGGGTCTGGTCGACACCCTCGGCGATGTAGTCCGCTGGAAAATGCTGGCGCACCACATCGGCATTCTCGAACGGGTAGTGCCACTGCGCGAACGGCATGCTGCCCGAATCAAACCACGTGTCGATGACCTCCGGCACGCGGCGCATGACACCGGTGCCGCTGGGCGCCGGCCATGTGTAGGCATCGATGAATGGCTTGTGCGGATCGAAGTCGGCCGGCAACGGGCGACCGACGCGTTCGGCCAGCTGTGCATAGCTGCCGATGACCTCGATTTCGGCGGCATCGGCATCGTTGACCCACACCGGCAGCGGCGTCCCCCAATAGCGGTCGCGCGAGACGGCCCAATCGACGTTGTTTTCCAGCCACTGCCCAAACCGGCCGGCCCCGACTTCGGGCGGCTGCCACTGCACCTGCGCGTTGCGCGCGATCATGTCGTCCTTGATCGCCGTCGTTCGCACGAACCATGAGCCACGCGCGTAGTACAGCAGCGGCGTGCCGCATCGCCAGCAGTGCGGATAGGAGTGGACGAATCGCCCATCCTTCCAGAGCACGTCGCGCCGCTTGAGTTCATCGATGATCAGCGGATCGGCATCCTTGATGAAACGGCCGCCGATCACGGGCATCGACTCGGGGAATCGGCCGCGGGCATCGACCGGCTGGATGAACGCCAGATTGTGCCGCTGCCCTGCACCGTAGTCGTCGGCGCCGAATGCGGGCGCCATGTGCACCACGCCCGTGCCGTCGTCGGCGGAGACGAAGGTCTCGCCGACGATGATCTCGGAATTCGTACCATCGGGATACACCGCCCAGTCGAGCGGTCGGGTATACCGCATGCCGACGAGCGCCGCGCCGCGCAAAGTCCGCACCGTCGTCCAGCGGTCGCTCCAATCACCGCCGAGGACGGCCGCGACGCGGGATTCGGCAAGGACGATCGTGAATGCCGCGGCGCTGAGCTTCTGCAACTCGACGTAGACGATGTCGGGGTGCACCGCCAGCGCCGCGTTCGACACCAGCGTCCAGGGCGTCGTCGTCCAGACCAGAATCCGCCGGCGCGTCGTGGACGCCGCATCCACCAGGTCGAGGGCGATGTACGTGCTCGGATCCTCGACGTCCTTGTAGCCCTGCGCGACTTCGTGGCTGGAGAGTGCCGTTTCGCAGCGGGGGCAGTACGGAAGGATCTTGTGGCCCTGCACGAGGAGCCCTTTCGCGTGCATGACCGACAGGGCCCACCAGACACTTTCGACGTAGTCGTTGGTGTATGTCACGTATGGCCGCTCGTAGTCGAGCCAGTAGGCCATGCGCTTGCTGAGCTTCTCCCAGTCGCCGCGATAGGTAAAGACGCTCTCGCGGCAGCGACGATTGAACTCCGCCACGCCGATGGCTTCGATGTCGCGCTTGCCGCTGATGCCGAGCGCTTTCTCGACTTCGATCTCGACCGGCAGGCCGTGTGTGTCCCACCCGGCCTTGCGCGTGATGTGCGCGCCCTTCATGGCGCGGTGGCGCGGGATCAGGTCCTTGAGCGTGCGCGCGAAGACGTGATGAATTCCCGGCCGGCCGTTGGCCGTCGGCGGGCCCTCATAGAATACAAAGCTGGGCTGGCCAGGCTTCGCCTCGTTGGACGGCGAGAAGAGCTGTTCGCGCTCCCACTGCTCCAGCAGGGTGGTCTCGAGCGAGTCGGGCGTATCGTCGGCGGTGAGTTCGCGATAGCGTTCGGCGGGACGATCGCTCACAGCTGCTCCAGCACTCCGCGCACGAGAGCCGTCAGGTTCGGCTGCGCAGCGTTCGCGGTGGCGACGATCTCGTCCAGCGTCGCTTCCTGCAGCGAATCCGGCAGACACATGTCAGTGATGATGGAAAGGCCCAGCACCTTCATGCCGCCATGGCGGGCGACGATCACTTCGGGCACGGTGGACATGCCAACGACATCGGCACCCATGGACCGCAGCATGCGGTACTCGGCTCGCGTCTCCAGATTCGGGCCGACGACTGCGACGTAGACGCCTTCGCGCAGTGTCAGGCCCTGCGCCGCCGCCACCCGCCGCGCCAGCGCCCGGAGCGATGCGTCGTAGGCCACCGACATGTCGGGAAAGCGCGGACCGAGCGCGGGGTCGTTGGGGCCGACCAGGGGATTGTCACCCAGCAGGTTGATGTGATCGGCGATCAGCATCAGGTCACCCCGCTGCCAGAGCGGATGCATGCCGCCGCAGGCGTTCGAGACGATCAGCGTCTCGGCGCCAAGCGCGCGCAACACACGCACCGGGAAGGTCACCTCATGCAACGAATATCCTTCGTAGCGGTGAAAGCGACCCTGCATCGCCACTACGGTGCGGCCACCGAGGGTGCCGCAGAGCAGGCGACCGGCATGACTCTCGACGGTCGAGAGGGGGAAACCGGGGATCTCCGCGTAGTCGATCGTCGCCACGACCTCGATCTGCTCGGCCAGCTGGCCGAGCCCGGTGCCGAGGATGATGGCCTCGGTTGGCGTCGACGGGAACACTGCACGGATCGCCTGTGCCGCCTCGGTGATGCGCTCGACGCTGTGACGCATCGGCATTGGCGAGACCTTCTGGTACGCCCGCAGCTCAACGGTGGCGTTGAGCGATGGTGGGCTGCCGGTCACGACGGCTTCTCCGGCAACACGCCGCGCGGAATGATGCCATCCGTCAGTGCGCGCACGGTGGCCGGATCGGTGATCGTCTCCTTGGCCGGGACAATCGCGCTCATCAGCGGTGTGGGTCGGGGCTTGATGCGCGCATCGATGAGATCGTCCGTTTCGTGCAGGTACATATCGACCGAGGACGGCATCAGCGGGGCAGCCGTGCGCGACGCTTCGACATCCTGCAGGTGCCGCTCGGCGAGGGCCTTCATCTGCGACAGATACGAGGTGCGCGACCGGTTGAGCTGATCGAGATCGCTGGCAATCCGCTTGGCCATGTTGCGTGAATCCTCCACCAGCGAGCGCGCTTCCGCCTTGGCTTCGCGCAGCATGCGCTCGCATTCATCGCGCGCATCGCGGAGCAGTTCCTCGGACCGGTTCTTGGCGTCGGTGAGCAGCTTGTCGGTTTCGGCGCGTGTGTCCTGGGTCAGGCGATCCGCTTCGAGCCGGGCTTCACCAAGCGTCTTGTCCGCCTCGCTGCGCGCTTCCTGCAGCACGAGCCCGCCTTCCTTTTCGGCCTGTTCGCGGATGTCTCCCCGGAGTTGCTGCGCGCTGACGAGGGCGTCGTTGATCGCCCGGTCGCGTTCGCGGAACGAGCGAATCTGATCGTGGAAGCCCCGCGCCTTGGTGTCGAGATCGTTGATCCGTCGAGCCAGCTCCTCGATCTCGTCGGCCACGCGCGACTTGAACTCGTCGACGCGCGCGCGATCGTACCCGCGCAGGGCGGACCCGAACTCCCATCGCCGCACATCCAGCGGCGTCAGTCGAAATTGCTCGTCAGACATTCAGCTCCTCGCTCCAAACAACACGGTTCCCAGGCGGACCAGTGTGGCCCCCTCTTCCACCGCGACCTCGTAGTCATTCGACATCCCCATCGACAGCACCCCCGCGTCCGGGTGGCCAGCCGCGCGCACGACGCGCAACGCGTCCCGGGCCCCCGCAAAGGCGCGGCGGATGCTGCTCGTGTCATCCGTATACGGTGCGAGACACATCACACCGACCACTCGGACCGCCTGCAATTCCGCGGCGTGCGACGCAAGGGCATCAACCTCCGCCGGTGACACGCCGCTCTTCTGCGCCTCCCCCGTCACGTTGACCTGAATCAGGACTTCGACCACCCGTTCCGCCTCTGCCGCCGCACTCTGCAATGCGTCGGCCAGACGTACGGAGTCCAGCGAATGCACCAGCGCGAAATGCGGCGCCGCCTTGGCCTTGTTGCGCTGCAGATGGCCGAGCAGGTGCCAGCGAACCGCAGCACGAGTGGCCTGCATTTTCCCAAGTGCTTCCTGGACCTTGTTCTCTCCGACATCACCGATCCCCCACGCGGCCGCCGCTTCGACCGCGTCGACGCCGTGCGTCTTGGTGACTGCGATGATTTGCACCGACTGGCCGTGTCCGCCCCGCGCGCATGCTGCGTCGATCCGGTCCCGTACCTCCTGCACCCGCCGACCGAGCTCCGAAAACGCCATAAGCTGTGAATTTACTGGAGGTTACACGTGATATCAAGCAACGCGCCCGCCGCAGAATCGAGTGCCGCTCTCCCCTGCAGGGCCACCGTGGCGGCGAGTGCCGGGCACTGCACGATTCGCTGAAAGGCCTGCACCATGCCGTCCGGCGACGCCGCCGCCGGAACGGATGACAGCAGTCGCAGCCGCCGTGAACTCTCGAAGGCCTCTTCGACGCTGATGCGCGGAGGACAGACCTCACGCCGCATACCGACCTCGACCATGCCAAGCCGACGCCAGCAGCTGACGCCGGCGATCCGGCCGATTTCGGCGCGCGTTGCCGATGGCACCAGAATCGTGAAGGCGATCGGGCCCTTCCGGTCGAGCTGACGACGGGCAAGGAAGCCCGCTCGCGCGACACCGGCGGGGGTGATCGTGGTATCGGCGACCAGCCCCATCGATCGCCAGGCGCTCTCGCGGAAGTACCAATTGGCCGGCAACAGGGAGGTGACGACGACCGAGACATCACGCCGGAGCGAGTCGATCGCCTGTCGATACCAGAGTGGATACGAGTCGTTGTCGCCCGCCGTGAACAGCAGCGCGCCGGCCGGTGTCTGTCGCAGAAACTCGGCGGACGTCGCCGTGGCCGCGACTTTGTCGGGCAGCTTGCTGCGGGTGATCGCACGCCACGACCCGACCAGCATCAGGGCCGGAACGAGCGACGCCAGCAGCGCCGGTTTCGGCGCGTGTCGTGCGGCGACCCATGCGCCAGCGCCGATCCAGAGCCCCCAGCACCAGAAGGCGAGGGCAAAGAAGTAGTCGCGTTCACGCGCCTCGTGCGGTGCCTGCGCGGCGAGCACGCCGACGCCAAACGACGGGCCTGCCCTGAGATTGAGCTGCAGACACACGCCAACGGTGGCGAGCAGAAACAGCACCACGGCGATACGGGCGGTGATGCGGTGCGTCCGCCAGTGCGTCACCGCCCCGAGCGCCCCGAACGACGCGGCAGCCAGCGTGAATGGCGTACGCCACCACGACGGTGTCACGTCGTTCCACAGACTGAGCGCCACCTGCCAGTCCGCGTACTGCCCGATGTTGCCGAGCTGCAGCCAGAGCGGTGCCTGACGTGGCCAGAGCGGCGCGACGTCGTATTGCACCCGGGAAATGACAGCAAGCAATTTGCGCAGTGTGTCCGGGTCTCCCTGGTTCAGCCACGGGTCCACTCGCGCACGAACCAGCATCACGAGGACGGCCGACCATGCGAGGAGCGTGACGACCACGGCTGGCATGAGCCACCGGGTGCTGCGATCCGACAGCGTGGCCGTGAGCAACGCGACGGCGAGGCACCCGATGGCCAGCAGCCAGCGACCGTGGCTCAGCAACGCGGTGGCCAGCACGAGTCCACCCGCGCCGGAGAGCGCGCGCCATCGCACCGTGCCATCGCGGCAGGTATTGGCGAGGAGCAGCGCGGCCGGTGCGGCGACGAGGGCGCTCAGATGCAGCGGCAACGAAAGCGCCGCGAGGTATGCCACCGCGACCCTGGCGCGATCGCTGTCGTGCTGGTGCGCGTCCCACGCCGCCGCGAATTGCAGCGCGACACACAGGAGCGAAACGGCGTACACCTCGGTTTCGGTCGCATTCAGCCAGACAGTGCCCATCGCACCGGCCGAGAGTCCAGCCAGAATGCCAACAATCCGTCGCGCCGAGATGCGAGCAACGAGCCAGGCGGCGACGCCGCAGGCGCCGGCAGTTGCCAGCGCGGACAGCAGCGTGCCCGCCTGGACCGGTGAGAGTGCGGGCAACAGATGCCACAGCGTCGAGCCGAGTGCGACGTAGAGCGGCGTGCCTGGCGGGTGCGGGATACCGAGGGTGCCGATGGCCGTGGCGAACTCGCTGGCGTCCCAGAACGTGAGCAACGGTGCGCCGGTTGCCATGTACACCAACAGCAGGACGGCGCCGACCGTCAGGGCGGCGTGCGTGGCATGTCGCGACTCACTCGAGCGGTGCGAATCGAGAGCGGACGGGTGGCGCATCAGAAACGGCGAACGGGAATCGGGAGTTGCGGCATCACGCGAGGTGTGAGCGAGAAGCGAGAGTCTGTCACCGACGCGCTGACATGTCGCGCGGGGCTGTGGCCTGGATGTGACGCCACCGCCTTTCGCCGGTGACGCCACCGATGCAGGATAATGGCATGGACCGTCGAATCTTTCTGGGAGACCTGACCCGGTACGCCGCCACCTGCGCCGCGGGGCCGGCCATCGAACGCCTCTCGCGTCGGCTGCGGTTTGCGGAGAATCCGTTTGCGCTCGGTGTGGCGTCCGGCGATCCGCACGCCACTGGTGGCGTGCTGTGGACGCGGCTCGCCCCGCGGCCCCTCGATGCCGACTGGGGCATGGATGGCGTCCGCACACGCGTCGCGTGGGAAGTGGCAGACGATGAACAGTTCAGTCGCATCGTCAAGCGCGGCATGTACACTGCCGCTCCGGAACTCGGATACTCCGTGCACGTCGAGGTCGACGGCCTGACGCCGGATCGGTGGTACTTCTATCGCTTTCGTGTCAGCGACATCGTCAGCCCCACCGGCCGATTGCGCACGACACCGGCAGACGGCGCGCTGACGCCATTGCGGTTTGCCTTCGCCTCATGCCAGCACTACGAGACGGGGCTGTTCACCGCCTACCAGCACATGGCCGCCGAGGAGCTCGACCTGGTGGCGCATCTGGGCGACTACATCTACGAGTACGCCGGGATCAACGGCCGTGTGCGCAAGCACGAGGGCTTCGAGTGCCGGTCGCTGGATGAGTATCGCCGTCGCTACGCGCAGTACAAGCTCGATCCGCTCCTGCAGGCGGCGCATGCGCGCGCGCCGTGGGTGGTGACGTGGGACGATCACGAGGTGGACAACAACTACGCCGGCGAGATCGGCGAGAACGTCTACGAATCGGCCGAGCAGATGCGCGCGCGCCGGGCAGCGGGCTATCAGGCGTGGTGGGAGCATCAGCCGGTGCGGGTGCCACGTGCCGCGTCCTGGGCCGACTTGTCCATCCGACGCTCGATCGAGTGGGGAGCGCTGGCGAAATTCTGGGTGATGGATACGCGACAGTTCCGGAGTGACCAGCCCTGTGGCGATGGAAATCAGCGCATTCCATGCGGTGCGTGGGGTGACCGAGGTGCCACCGTCCTCGGTGACGCGCAGGAACGGTGGCTGTCGGACGGTATTGCACGGTCGACATCGAAGTGGCAGGTGCTGGCGCAGCAGATCATGTTCGCGCCGCCGTCACGCGAACCGATGGCTGGCGAGAGCGTCTACATGGATCCATGGAGTGGGTATCCTGCGGCGCGTGACCGATTGCTGAGCGCCATCGGGACGCGCGCCGCTGGTCGAACGGTGGTGCTGACGGGCGACATCCACAGCAGTTACGTGCAGGACGTGCGCCTTGGCTTCGACCGTCCGGATCGTCCGATCATCGCGACCGAGTTCGTCGGCACCTCAATCTCATCCGAAGGTGATGGTGCGGATCGGTCGCCGTTCTTTCCGCCCGAGGCGGAGGCGAAGCGGCAGGAGGTGCGGTGGCACAATCACCGTCGCGGCTATGTCTCGTGCACGGTGACGCCATCGGACTGGCGGGTCGACTACCAGCTGGTGGCGTATGTCTCGCGGCCGGACGCACCGAAGCTCACGGGGTCGTCCTGGCGGTGTGAGCATGGCCGACCGGGGGTCACCCGGCTGTAGGGCATCGCGCCACGCGACGGCGACGCTCGGCTCCTGCGCTGGCACCATGGGTGGCCCGCGATCATGTTTGCGGAACGCCCCCATGACCGAGGAGTCTCCGATGACTGCCACCGCGCCGCAGCCCGCACCGCTGGCCACTTCGCACGATGACCGACTGGACGCGTTGTGGATGCCCTTCACGGCAAACAAGGCCTTCAAGGCGAGGCCGCGGCTCCTGGTCGGTGCGAAGGACATGCACTACGTCGCGGAGGACGGCCGGCAGATCCTGGATGGCGCGGCCGGGCTCTGGTGTGTGAACGCCGGGCATTGCCGCGCGCCCATCGTGGCTGCGGTCCAGCAGGCAGCGGCGACGATCGATTTCGCACCGGCATTTCAGATGGGCCATCCAGCGACCTTTCAGCTGGCGACTGAACTGACGGCGCTGATGCCGGGCGACATCGACCGGGTGTTTTTCTCGAACTCAGGATCGGAAGCGGTCGACACCGCACTCAAGATCGCGCTCGCCTACTGGCGCGCGCGCGGCGAGCCACAGCGGACGCGACTGGTCGGACGGGAGCGAGGCTATCACGGGGTCGGCTTCGGCGGCATCTCGGTGGGCGGCATCGCCACGAACGCTGCGGCGTTCGCCGGACAGTTGCTGCCGCACGTCAGTCATCTGCCGACGACGCACGACCCGTCCCGCAATTCGTATTCGCACGGACAACCGGCGGCTGGCGCGGAGTTGGCGGACGGATTGCTGTCGATCATTGCCGAACATGGCGCGGACACGATCGCAGCCGTGATCGTCGAGCCGATGGCGGGATCGACGGGGGTGCTGGTGCCACCGGTCGGATATCTGGAACGGCTCCGGTCGATCTGCGATGCCCATGGCATCCTGCTCATCTTCGACGAAGTGATCACGGGGTTCGGGCGCCTTGGTGCCCCGTTCGCCGCGCAGCACTTCGGCGTCACGCCCGACATCATCACGATGGCGAAAGGACTGACCAACGCGATGATTCCGATGGGTGCAACGGCGGTGCGGCGCGAGATTCACGATACGATCATCGGCGCCAGTGCACGCGGCATCGAGCTGTTTCACGGCTACACGTACTCGGGGCATCCGATCGCCACGGCGGCGGCACTGGCAACCCTGAAGCTGTATCGCGACGAAGGGTTGTTCGAGCGGGCGGCCGCGATGGCACCACTGTGGGAGGAGGCGGTGCACTCGCTGCACGGCGAGCCGCACGTGACCGACATCCGCAACATCGGCATGGTTGGTGCGGTCGAGATGGCGACTCGCGACGGGCTGGCCGGCGCCCGCGCCATGGATGCGATGAATGCCTGTTTCTGGCAGGAGGACCTGCTGGTGCGGATCACCGGCGAGATCATCGCGCTCTCGCCGCCACTGATCATCAGTGCCGATCAGGTCGGCGAGATCATCGCCCGGGTGCGACGGGTCCTGCGCAGCATCGCGTAGCCGCTCGCGTCACTTCGCTGCGATCCACATCCGCCCCGCGACGAGTAGCAGCAACACCGCGAAGGCGCGCTGCAGTTCGCGTGAGGGAACCTCCAGCGCGATCTTCGCACCAATCAGCGCGCCGAACAGGAGACCGGGTGCGAGCAGGAGCGCCGCTCGCAGGTCGAGCGAACCGGCCCTGTAATACTGCCAGGCGCCCAGCGCTCCCACCGGCAGCAGCAGCGCCGCGAGCGACGTGCCGGTTGCCGTCTTCTGCACCATGCCGGCGAAGAAGACCAGGGCCGGTACGATCACGATTCCGCCACCGATACCGAACAGTCCGGACAGCAGCCCGGCACCGAGGCCGATCAGAAGAAACGGCATGATCCGCAGAGTTGGGGAGTCGGGAGATGCGGATCAATCAAGCGCGACGAGCATCTTGCCGGTGTTCGCACCAGTGAAGAGGCTCAGGAACGCGTCAGCGGTGTGCTCGATGCCGTGGACGATGGTTTCGCGCGCACGGAGGGTGCCCTGATCCAACAGCGTGCTGACTTCGGCCTCGAACTCCGCGCGCTGCGGCTCGAAGTCGGAGACGATGAAGCCCTTGATGGTCAGGCGCTTGCCGATGATCATCGCCATGTTGCGCGGGCCAGGCGTGGGTTCGTTGTAGCCCGAGATGGAACCGCAGGCCGCGACGCGACCGAACGGCCGAAGCGCCGTGATGGCCGCCTCCAGGTGTTCGCCGCCCACGTTGTCGAAGTAGACATCGATGCCGTCCGGGGCGGCGGTCTTGAGCTGGCGATACACATCACCATCGCGATAGTTGAAGGCGGCATCGAATCCGAGTTCATCGCGCAGCATCCGCACTTTCTCCGCGGAACCGGCGCTGCCAATGACGGTGCATCCGCGCAATTTCGCCAGCTGGCCGGCGATGATGCCAACGCCACCCGCGGCGCCGGAGATGAAGACGCGATCACCGGCCTTCACATCAACGAGCCGCAGTCCGGCCCAGGCGGTAAATCCCGTGACGCCGAGCACGCCGAGCCACGCCGACGCCGGCTCGACGCGCGCATCGAGTCGGCGCAGGTAGCGCGGGTCGGCGACGTAGTACTCGCGCCAGCCCATCATCGACAAGACACGATCACCGACGGCGTATCCGGCGGCCCGGGAGGCGACCACCCGACCGACCGCCCCTCCTTCGAGTGGTGCGCCCACCTGAAACGGGGGCACATACGATTTCACGTCGTTCATCCGACCACGCATGTACGGGTCGACGGACAGTACGTCGTTCCTGACCAGCACCTGTCCCTCGGCCGGTTCGTCGATCTCCGTCGACACAAGGGCGAAGTTGGCGGCGACAGGGAGCCCGCTGGGGCGTGAGGCGAGATGGATTTCGCGGCTGATTGGCACGGGGATCTCGGAAGAGGCGAAGAGGGTGCGAGCAGGAACGCTAATTGCTTGATCTGGCCCCGCGACGCCAGGTCCCAGGCACGGTCGGAAACAGCACTGGGTTTCCGCTTCCGAGGCAGGTACCATAGCGTGATCGAGCAGAATTGACATGCCATTGCACTCAGGAGTGCCCGTGCGGCCACGAGTATCCGTCTACATCGCGACCAGTCTGGACGGCTTCATCGCGCGCGATGACGGCGACCTGGACTGGCTGGCCGACGTTCAGGACGCCGGGGGGAACGACTACGGCTACAGTGGCTTCATGTCCACCGTGGATGCCGTGCTGCTGGGTCGCGCGACCTACGACGCCGTTCGCACGTTCGACGCCTGGCCGTTTGACGGCAAGCGCGTGATCGTGCTCACCAATCGGCCGCTGCTCCCGGCCGTCGGTGAATCGGCGTACGCGGGCGCTCTCGGTCCGCTGATGGATCGACTCGGCAGCGAAGGTGTGCAGCGCGTGTATCTGGACGGTGGCGCGACGATCCGTCAGGGCCTCGACGAGGGCATCGTGGACGACATGACGCTCTCGATCGTGCCGGTACTGCTCGGCGCAGGCCGACCGTTGTTCACACGCGGATTGCCTGGCAGCCTCTGGACGCTGACCGGTGCAGAGAGCCATCCGACAGGGCTGGTGCAAGTGCGCTACGAACGACGTGCGTAGGTCTCGCGGGCAGCGCGCGATGCCCCGCAACCGGGACATCGCGCGCTGCCGGAGCTGACGCGCTACGGCTTACGCTTGCCCCACGTCGGACCTGGGGGCTCCTTCATCAGGCGCACCGGGTTTTCCGCCAGCAGGCGCAACGCCTCCTGCACGGCGCGTTCGAGCTGCGGATCGCGACCCGCGATCACGTCGCGCGGGAAGTTCTCGACGTCGATGTCCGGGCCGACGCCGTCGTTCTCGACGGCCCACTTGCCGTCGCGATCGAAGAAGCCGAGTCGCGGGGCGACCAGGCCGCCGCCATCGACGAAGGGCGCCTGATCCGAGGTCGCCACCAGTCCGCCCCACGTCCGTGTGCCGATCAGCGGTCCGATCTTGCGGCGCCGGAACATGTACGGCATCAGGTCACCACCGGACCCCGCCATCTCGTTGATGATCATGACCTTCGGCCCCCAGATGCCCGCCGACGGGCTGGCGAACGGTGTGCGATCGCCGACCGGGTTGTTGAAGTAGCCATCGAAATCTCGACCGAGCAGCTCGATGATGTAGTCCGCCGCTGAGCCGCCACCGTTGTAGCGTTCGTCCACCACGGCGCCCTGCTTCTGTTGTTGCGCGAAGTAGTAGCGATTGAACTGTGTGTAGCCACCCTGTCCAGTGTTCGGCAGGTGGACGTACGCCAGCTTGCCGGCCGAGAGCGAGTCGACCATCCGGCGATTGTTCTCGACCCAGAATCGCGTGCGCAATCCCTGGTCGTTGCCAACGGGGACGACAGTGTAGCGACGAGCCCCCTCCATCGTGGGTCGCGAGTTCACGGTGAGGACGATCTGCCGATTGGCGGTGCCATCGAGGAGACGGAAGACGTTGTCGCCCGCGCGCAATTCCTCGCCGTTGACGGCCAGCAGGTATTCACCGGCTCTGACGTCGATACCTGGTGCCGCAAGCGGCGCACGCAGATCGGGGTTCCAGCTTTCGGCATCGTAGATGCGGGTGAACTGGTACCGCCCGTTGGCAACGACCATGTCGGCGCCCAGCAGCCCGCCGGTGGCGGCGGGGACGTCGGGGAACTCACCGCCATTGACGTAGGAGTGTCCGATGGCGAGTTCACTCCCCATCCAGTCGAGGAGGTAATTCAGATCGGCGCGATGGGCAACGAATGGGACAAACTGCTTGTATTCCGCCACCACCTTCGGCCAGTCGGTGCCATGGAGGTTGGGCACGTAGAAGTAGTCGCGCACCTTGCGTCGTGCTTCTTCGAAGATCTGGGCGTACTCGAGCTTCGGGTCCCACCACATGCGCAACTGCGCCGTCAGGCGGCCACTGCTCGCGGCGGGGGCAGCAGGCGCGGCCGCATCGACGAGGAAGAGCGCGGCCTGCGCGCCACCGGTGCGATACAGGAGTTTCTTGCCATCGGCGCTCACCGTGTAGGCCGCAACACCAGATGCGAACGGAATCGCCTTGCGGTCCTTCAGCGTGTAGCGATACAGCGGTCCACCCGGCGCGTTCTGTTCGGCGGGGCCGGACGCGTCGATGTTCTCCCAGAAGAACACCGTGCCCGAAGCGCCACTCTTCAGCAGCGCGTAGTCACGGCTGGCCACACCGGGCACGGCGAGAATGCGGCGGGCGATGCCGTCGACGTCAATCGTGACGGTCGGCGTGCGCACCGTCGCGACGGCCGGCGTCGGCAGCGCCGGCGCAGTGCGACGTCCCGGCTCGAAGACGGCGGGGACGGGTTCCGGTGCGACGGCTGGCTCGTCGTCGCTTTCGGGTGTGAACGGTGTCGGATCACCCGCCTTCAGCACGGCGACGTAGAGCGCGTTGGTGCGTGGCCGCTCGTACGAGGTCATGTCGAGCCACTGCGACCGCAGCGCGAAGTCAGTACTGGCGAGGAACCAGAGATACTTCCCGCTGGCATCCCAGGCAGGTGATGTGGCGTCAGCCAGGCCATCGGTCAGCTGCCGGCTCTCACCGGTTTCGACGTTGACGACCTGGATCACGTGGTAGTAGTTGGGCAGCCGTTTCGCGAACGCGATCCATCGGGAGTCGGGGCTCCAGACCGGATCCATGGTGCGCTGCGGCACCATGAACGGATCACCGTCGAACTTCTTCACCGCGCCGCTGGCGACGTCCACCACCCAGAGCTTGAGCCCGACATCGGTGAACAGGATCCTGCGCGAGTCGGGCGACCAGGAGGGCGTGTACGGGAAGCTCATGCCCGGCAACGTGATGGCGCGCGGCGTCCCCTGCCCATCCTGCGCCGCGATCATCAGCTGATACTCGCCGGAGGCATCGCTGAACCAGCTGATCGACCGGCCGTCGGGCGACCAGCCCGGCGCGCGCTCGGCGCTGCCGCTCGAGTGCGTGAGGTTCCGCACATCGCCCTTCTCGGCCGGAATGGTGAAGATCTCGCCGCGGGCTTCGACCAGAGCGCGACGTCCGGTGGGCGAGAGCGCCAGCGATGTGATTCGCGTGCTCACGTCCTTCCACTGCGGCATCATCCACGGAAAATCCCCGCGGACCGTGATCGACACCGGGGCGGCTCGCCCGGTCTGGGCGTCGAGCAGGTGCAGCCGACCGGCCTGTTCGAACACCACGGCGCCGGCGCCGGCGTCCATCGTCTTGACGTCGAAGTCGGTGAACCGGGTCAGCTGCGTGACGGCCTTCGACCGGCCATCGTACTTCCAGATGTTCTGCACCCCATCGCGATCCGAAATGAAGTACACATCGTTGCCGATCCAGGCCGGATCCAGTTCCTTGGAGTTGACCGGCCGTGGAATGGTATCGAGTGCATACGATTTGAGGTCGAGCACCCAGATCGGTTTGTTCTGGCCGCCGCGATAGTTGCGCCGCTCGTCATCCCACGAGCTGGCCATGCGATAGGCGATGTGCGTGTTGGCGGCGTTGATGTGCCCCTGAAAGGCGCGCGGCATCGGCATCGCTTCCTCGGCGCCGCCATCGAGGGCGATCGTCCAGAAGCGGAGTGTCGGCGACGGCGCACTCGATTGCCGGCCGCTGGCGAAGACAACGCGCCGACCGTCGGGTGTCCACCCGGTCACGCCATCGGCGCCCGGATGCCAGGTGAGCCGACGCGGTTCGCCGCCCTCGACCGGCACGACGTAGACGTCGGCGTTGCCGGCATAGGTGCCGGTGAATGCGACCGTGCGGCCGTCCGGGGAGAGTTTCGGCTGCGCCGCCTGTCCCTGGAAGGCGGTCAATCGCCTCGCCTGTCCCCCGGCGCGGTCGACGATCCAGATGTTGCTGGCGTAGGCGAACGCAATGTGGCGTTCGCTGACGCTGGGCTGGCGCAACAGGAGCGTTTCCTGCGCAACGGCAGCGCCGGCAGCGGCGCTCACGGCGAAGGCCGCAAGAAGGGAGCGATGGAGCATTGGCGGCAAGTCGTGTGGGAGGTGGGTCGGGGGGCGGGTGCCGGTGGAGTACGGCGCCCGGACAGAATGCGTTCGGGCACTGGCGCGCGCCATCGCCCCACCGGTCCGACCGACGGTCCCGCCGGTGGGCTTCGATCTGCGGGCAGAAGGCACTAGCCTGCAGTGATGCAACTGTCACCCGCTGCGCTCACCCTGTCGTGACCGACATCCAGCACACGCTGTCCACCGGCGAGGCCTCAGTCCCAACGGTGACGGGTCGTCAGGCGGCGATGCCGTTCATCATGCTCACGGTGCTGATCGACATGGCCGCGATCGGCCTGATCGTGCCGGTGCTGCCGTCGATCGTCGGCACGTTCACTACGTCGCAGAGCGAGCAGGCGTGGTGGTACGGGGCCGTCAGTACAGCCTTCGGCTTTGCCAACTTCTTCGGCGCCCCGGTGATTGGTGCACTGTCGGATCGGTACGGTCGACGCCCGGTGCTGCTGATCGGCTTCTGCGGCCTCGCGCTGACGTTCTTCGCCACCGCGCTGGCAACTGCGCTCTGGATGCTGATCGTGGCGCGGCTGATCGGTGGTGCGATGCAGGCCAATGCGGCGGTGTGCAACGCCTACGTGGCAGACATCACGCCCCCCGAGGATCGCGCCAAACGATTCGGCATGCTCGGCGCCATGTTCGGCGTGGGCTTCATCATCGGACCGGTGGCGGGGGGGCTGCTGGGCGCGATCGACCTGCGACTGCCGTTCTTCGTGGCTGGCGGCCTGGCGATACTCAATCTGCTCTACGGCTACTTCGTGCTGCCGGAATCGCTGCCGCCGGAGCGCCGGCGCCCGATCAACTGGCGCGGGACGAGTCCGTTCGCCTCGTTCGCAACGCTGACGAACCTCGGAAGCGTCGGCCCACTGATCGCGGTCGTGGCATTCAGCGTGCTTGCCCAATACGTGCTGTTCTCGTCGTGGGTGCTGTACACGACCTTCAAGTTCGGCTGGGGCCCACTGGAAAACGGGTGGTCGCTGGCGGCCGTCGGCGTGGCGTCGGTGATCGTGCAGGGGTTCCTGCTCGGTCGGATGCTGACGGCATTCAGCGCACCGCGTCTGGTGGTGTGGGGCCTGATCTCGGCCACGCTCGCGAACGTGCTGTATGGCCTCGCGAGTGACGGCTGGATGATGTACGCGATCGTGTTCATCAACGTGCTCGGATTCACGGTCGGCGCCTCGATCCAGAGCCTGATCTCGAGTGCGGCCAGCGCCAGCACGCAAGGGCAGACTCTCGGTGCGGTGGCCTCGCTCAACAGCCTGATGGCCGTGGTGGCCCCCATCTTCGGCGCGCCGCTGCTCGGCATGGTGTCGCACTATCCACGGGGCGACTGGCGGATCGGTGCGCCGTTCTATTTCTGTGCCGCACTGCAGGCGAGCGCCCTCGTTCTCGCATCACGGCACTTTCGTCGGCAGGAGCGCGCTGGCGCCTGACGACACGCGCCATCAGTCACACCGCCGGAAGCGCGCTCAGCGCGCCGCGGTGGGACCGGTGAGCCAGCACATCGCATCATCCATTCCGCGGAAGACTTCGATCTCTTCCGGGGTATCGTCTCCGCGCAGGGCCTGAAACATGCGCGCGACGCCATACAGCACATCGGCGGGTGCGACGATCGCCACCCGCGTGCGGTATCCGTCGGAATCCCGCTGATCGTACATCGCGATGAGCCGGTGCAAGCCGGCACCCGTCACACCCATGTGCGTCACGCCACGCAGGTCGATAAGATCATCGAGTGACGGGTCGTAGGCGGGTTCACTGACCAGCGCGGCATACGCATCAAAAAGCTCGCGATCACCGACCCGTCCGGTGAAGGTCGCCACCCTGCGACGGGCGTCGGCGTTGATCGAGAACGTGATGCACGGGGTGCCGGTCGCGGTGGTATTCACGCGATCACACTAACGCCACCTAGTGAGACGAAGCAAGTCACGATTCTGCGCTGCGGATTCTTGGCGTCAGCTAATCAGCCACGTCACCTGCATGTCGCGGAATCGCGTGCGGCACTGCCATCATCGTCGCCTGCATCACGGCCACCAGGACGGCGTCCTGCGCGGTGACGGCCCAGACCTCGCCACTGCACACCGTCAGGGTGCGACCGGCGCGGACGACGCGGCCGATCGCCTTGAGATACTCGCCAACCGCGGGTGCCAGCAGATTCAGCTTGAATTCCACGCTCACGATCTCGCGATCGGCGGGAGCCGCGGCGACCGCCGCCGCAGCGCACGCGCTGTCGACGATGGCGGTGACGGCGCCGGCGTGCATCGCCCCGGTGTGCTGCGTCAGCGCTGGTCTGCAGACGAGCCGGAGTTCAACCTCGCCAGCGGTGACACGCTGGAGGGTCACACCCAGCGTCGCCATGAACGGCTGACGCTCCAGCGCCGCGGCCACCTTGGCGTACATCGATCACCGTCCGGGAATGGCCGCCAGCAGCCGTTGAATGAAGCCGTCGATGGCAGCGTTGTTCTCGATCCACCGCACGACCGCCACCAGATCGTGTTCGGGATCGACGATGATCACATTGGTCCCGTTGCCGACGTGAATGAACACAGACGCCGGCGCCGAGGGCATGAACTTGCGGTCCGTGTTGAGAAACCAGTTCATGTAGCCGTAGGTCGGTTGCGCGGGCGTCGGCGTGGTGGCGAGTCGCACCCACTCCTCGGACAGCAGTTGCCGGTCCTTCCACTTGCCGCGCCGCAGCGTGAGGTAGCCGAAGCGCGCCATGTCGCGCGCATTGATGAACAGTCCACCGCCCCAGTGTCCGCCGCCCGACACCGACTGCACCGCCTGTCCGTCGAGCACCACCCACGACGTCTCGTAGCCGAGCCATTGCCAGGTGGTGGACGCGCCGATGGGATCCATGATGAATTCGCGGAGCACGCCGGGCAGCGGCCGGCGCCAGACCTGCAGGGCGGCCAGCGCCAACGCATTGACACGCACGTCGTTGTACTCGTACACGCTGCCGGGCCGCACGCGGGGACGTGTCCGCCATGTCTCCGGCGCGCCAGTGGGCCGGTCTGCCCACTCCGGCTTCCCCCACAACTCGCCCTCCCAATCGCTCACCTGGCGCAACAGGTGATCCCAGGTGATGGTGCGATTGTGTGGCGTCGCGAAGAGATCACGCATCGTGACCGCGGTACTGGCCGGACCGCCCGGCAGCGTCGGCACCGGACCAACCGCGCGGAACACCGAATCGTGGACGCTCCGGATCAGGCGGCGATCATATGCGACGCCGACGACGGAAGACAGCAGGCTTTTCGTCACACTGTGCGTCATCTCGACGCGATCCGGCTCGCCCCATTCGGCCACGAGGAAGCCGTGGCGGAGAATGAGACCGGTGGCAGGTCCACGGTCGAGAAACGGGCCCACCGCACCGCCGTACGGTTCACGACCGAAGGTGCGGTAGTGATTCTCCTCCATGCTGCGCGGATTCTTCGACTCGGCGGCGATCGCGAATGCGATGGCTTCGGCGAGTCGGGAGGAATCCATGCCCACCTGCGATGCGGTCCGCCGCTCCCATGCAACGCCGGGCTCGGGGTAGTACACGCCTTTTTGCATCGCTGGCGCTCGCTGCGACAGCGCCGGCGGAGCGAACAGCGTTGCAGCACCACACCATGCCAGCAGAAGCGCAGCGCGGTGCTGCGCCATCATGCGGGGTCGCCGTCGCTGACCGCAGGGCTCTCTCCGTCGGCCGCGGCAGCATCGCCGTCGACCGGCTCGCCGTCCTCGGACGTGCCGTTGCGCTTGCGGGCGAGGCGCTCGTCGCGCTTGGCATCCTTCTTCTGCTTCCGATCCAGTTCCTTGCGACGCTTCTCAAAATCGTAATTCGGCTTCTTCGCCAACCGCGTATCCTCCCCACTTCGGTGATGCGGCCGGGTGGCATCGCGGCAGCTGGGCGCACCGTGCATGCCGTGCGCGTCGAGCTGACAAGATACAGTGGCGCCAACCCCCTGCGTCCGTTGAGCGGGCGGGACGCTCCCGCGCCAGCCGGATGGTCCTCGCGCCGCGAGTGCCCCACACGGTGCCGCGAGTCTCTACGGGCGCTGTGGCAGGCGCGCGAGGGCCCGCTTCTGACGCGCCCCATCCTCTGCCTCGGCGCGTTCCTGTGCGTCGAGCAGCATCCGGACATCGGGGTAGGCGCGCATCTGATCGCCGTGACGAGGCACGGTGCGCTCGTCGAGGCCATCGAGAAGCCGCAGTGCGAGATCGGTACAGCTGCGGCGCGCGGTCTCGTAGAGCCAGCCGCCCAGTTCCACCGTCGCGAAGCGTGGCGCGCCGACGTAGCCGGGCCAATCAGGTCGACTGGCGGCCCTGCCCCATTCGCTGGCCCCCTTGGCGGCAACGTCGGCCGCCCGCCGTACGGCGCCGGAGTCGACCAGGTCCGGCCTGACCCACCAGATCCGGGCGGTTTCGGTCAGGCCACCATGCGGCGAGTCGGCATCGGCCGTCATCGCGCTGGCGCTGAGCATCGTCATGGGTGGCGGCTCGAGGCCATCGACGTGACACCCGCGTCGACCGAGCAGGTGTACCATGAAGCCACGATAGCTCGAGCCGAAGAGGTCACCCGCCAGATCGAGCGCCCGGTCGTGATTGGCGTCGGCGTGACCGTTGACCACGAAGATCTGCCGGAACCCCTGCTGGCCCAGATTCTCACCCAGATCGGTGAAGACGGCCTGCACGGTGGCAGCTCGAACCGACAGCGTACCGCCGAATCCCGTGCGACCCGACCGGCGGTCAAAGGCACCGCTGCCGAGTGGGATCGTCGGCACCATCACCACGGTCCATCCCGGCCGCTCGACGATCGCCGCGGCGAGATCGGCCGCGAGCCGCTCATTCTGCATCACGTCCGCGCCGTTCGGGAGCAACGTGCCATGCGCTTCGATGATACCGGCGGGGATGAGCACGACCGTTCGCGCGCGGTCGAGACGTGCGACCTGTGCTGACGTGAGGTCCAGCCATCGGAGAACCGCCTGCGCCTGCGCGCGTGACGACGCAGCGAGTGTGATCAGCAGTGCAAACGGGAGCGCGAGGACGGAGAGCGACAGGTCGATGCGACGGCGCATGGAGCGGGGTCTCGGGTTCGTGGCTGCGAAGAAAAATCACCACGACCTCACGACGACCGACGGCGCCGACGGGCACAGTCGTCAGTGGCCGTCTGGCGTTGGCGCCTGGCGCGCGCGAACGCGGAGCAGTTCACCGTACATCCGTTCGACCTTCTGCCGTGCCCACGGTGTGCGCCGGAGGAACTTGAGGCTCGACGCGATGCTGGGATCGGTGGTGAAGCATCGAATCTCGATCTTCTGGCCCATGGCATTCCAGCCATAGTGCGCGACCAGTTCCGTCAGGATGCGCTCGAGCGTGATGCCGTGCATCGGGTTGGACTGTTCGTGTGCTGGTGGCATGCGTGGTGACGAGATTGGGACCGGCGGTCAGCGCGTGCGAGCGGGAATGGATGAGAAAGATGGTGCACTGGCCGTGCCGATGGGTCACGACCGCGCCGGTATCGCGCCGGCGGAGGCACGAACCATGCACGTCTGCCCTCTGCAGTCGCCCGGTCGCCGTGACCGGCGGCGGCATTGCTCGTCGTGGAGAGATAGCGGATTGCAGCGATGAATCGCTCCGCCGCACTTCCGGACGTGACGCCGCCCGACCTCTCGTGCGACCACCCGTCATTGCATCGGCCATTCCGACGAAGGAAGGACACACATGCTCCGTTCGCGATCGACTCTCCCAACCCTTGCGCTGTTGACCCTGGCCGGCGGCTGCGGCAGCGCGGGCGGCGATGAGACCACCGGCCCGGCCGCCGATCGGTTTTCGGCGACACTGGCCGGATCCAGTGTCGTGCCCGCGGTGACCACCACCAACACGGGGTCCGTGACATTCTCGTCGGTACCGGGAGACTCGATCCTGAAGTTCGAGTTGTCGGTCGGCAACATGGCCGGCATCACGCAGGCGCATCTGCATACGGCGGCGGCTGGAGCCAACGGGAACGTGCTCGCATGGTTGCTGCCCGTGAACGGCAACTCGGCGCAGGCAGGCAGCGTTGCGTTGAGCGGCGTCATCAGCGTGGGCGACATCGCTCCCTCCTGGATCCGCGGTACGCCGCGGCTGTCGCTCGATTCGATCAAGACGCTGATCACGGCGGGGCGCGTCTACGTGGACCTGCACTCGACCACGTTCACCAACGGGGAACTGCGCGGTCAGGTCGCCAAGCTGCCGTGACACGCTGCCGCTGGCCGGGGCGACGCGCTCCCGGCCGGCGGCATCGGCCGCTCGCCCGACACTTGCAGCAGCACCACGACAGAAGTGGGGGGGGCCGCCCGAAGCGGGCCCCCCCGAAAGCGTGTTAGGGTGGACCGACCCCCCCCCCCACAAATACCCCCCCGGCCCGCCAGAGC
>JANMHB010000082.1:0-7304 GCA_031374935.1 Gemmatimonadaceae bacterium
CGCGGTTGCTGCTGCCACGGCGACCGCGGTAGTGTGAGCAGGAAGACTTTCCGTGCGGTCGCCGTGCAGCAGAACCCCAAGTCGTTAGGCGCTAGCCGGCCCCGGTGCACTGGCGCGGTGTGTATACCCGGTATATACTCCCTTGATGACGGATGAGATCCACGACCGACTCGCGGCGGCGACGGGGTTTGAGTGGGATGCCGGCAATCGCCCCAAGGTCCGAGTGCGACACGATGTCGACCCCGGCGAGTGCGAGCAGGCGTTCTTCCACGAGCCTTTTCTGGTGTCGTACGATGCATCACATTCCGCCGAGGAGCCTCGGTGGCGTGCCCTCGGGCGAACCGCCGCGGCCCGTCCCCTGTTCGTCGTGTTCACCATGCGCGGACCGTTGATTCGTGTACTCGCAGCGCGGCCGATGACCCGCAAGGAACGAGTGATCTATGCCCATGCCGAAGCGCAGCACGAAGAAGGCGATCCCCCGGTTTAAGTCGGCGGCCGCCGAGCGCGCGTTCTGGACCACGGCCGACTCGACGGAGTATGTCGATTGGACGAACGCGGTCCCGCTGCGGTTCCCGCAGCTGAAGCCGACGTCCACCGCTATCTCCGTGCGTCTACCGGATGCCCTGTTGATGGACCTGAAGGTTCTCGCCAATGAGCGCGACGTACCGTATCAGAGCTTACTGAAGCTGTTCTTGGCAGAGCGCGTTGCGGTCGAGCGGCGACGCAAACGTCCGCGCGCGAGCGCCTAACCCGGGTTGCTGCAGCCACGGCGACCAGGGTATTCGGAGCAGGAGATCATTTTGTGCGATCGCCGTGCAGCAGAACCCAGTTTCGTTAGCCGCCGCTGCATCCTTGGCTCCGAACCCAGAAGTGGCTCGTTCTTCGGTGGCGGCCTAACTTTCCCGCATGGCCGCCTCCGTCTACCTCGAGACGACGATCCCCAGCTACCTGGCCGCTCGCCCGAGCCGCGACTTGGTCACGGCTGCCCATCAGCAACTCACGGTCGACTGGTGGCAGGGACGGCGCCAAGGTTTCCGGCTCTTCGTCTCGGAGTTGGTGCTCCAAGAGGCGGCACTGGGCGACGCCGACGTGGCCGGCCGAAGGCTGGGGTACCTGACGGGCATCGCGTCGCTGGCCATCACTGCGCCGACGCAAACCCTCGCGACGTCTCTGGTCGGATCTGGCCTGCTCCCGGGGAAGGCGGCGGCCGATGCCTTGCATATTGCGATCGCCGCGGTCCACGGCATCGATTATCTATTGACTTGGAATATCCGCCACCTCGCCAACGCGGCGATTCGCCGGCGCATCGAGGCGGTGTGCGGCGCGTCCGGGTTCCCGCCGCCGGTCCTGTGCACTCCCGAAGAACTGATGGAGGGTTGAGTCCATGTCAAACGATGCCATTGTTGCCGAGGTCCGCGCGCACCGCGACCAGCTTGTCGAGACCGCGGGCGGAACGGTCGAAGGCCTGGTTCGGCTCCTCCGGGACCGGGAAGCTGCCGCGGGCCGAACCGCGCTAACGCTCCCACCACGGGAGCCCGTTGCCGCGACACGCGCCGGCTAACAACGAAATGAAGCAGACGGCGGCTACGCCGCCGCAGCTTATTTCTATCCGTCGTTAGCGGGCGAATCCGGCATCGGCACCGTGTCAGCGACGGATGCACGGCCAGCGCTGCCCGCCGAAGGCATCGTCCGGCCCGAGGGCGGACGCTATGTTTCCCGGAGCCCCGCACCGGAGACCCCATGAACTGGCAGCCCTACATCACGACCACGGCCGAGGTCGCCGGTGGGAAACCGATCGTACAGGGCACCCGCCTCACGGTTGAGTTCGTCCTCGGCCTCTTCGCCGCCGGCTGGACGTCGGCGCAGGTACTGGAGAATTACCCAACGCTGAGCGCGGATGCGCTCCGCGCCGTGTTCGCCTACTCCGCCGAAGTGCTGCACGACGAGGCGCTCTACTCCCTCCGGTTCGACGCGGCGTGACTGGGCCGGGCGCTGCCTGCCCGCTGCTCGCTGACGAGAATGTCCCGCGCGCGTCGGTCGAGTACCTCCGCGTCCGGGGCTACGATGTCGTCTGGATTGCGGAAGTCAGCCCTGGCGTCGGCGATCCGGTCGTCTTGGCGCGCGGGCGCGCCGAGGGTCGCCTGACCTTCGGGTTTGATCTCGACCTGCCGGAGCGGATTGTCCGCGGCACTGATGCGCCGCCCTTGGGCCTCGTACTCTTTCGTGGTGCGCCGGACTCACCGACGGCCACCGGCGAATCGCTCGCGGCATTGCTGGAACGCGAGGATCTGGATCTGGTGGGCCGCATCACGGTCGTCAAAGGGGACCAAGTGCGGCAGCGTCCATTTCCGCCCGCCCGCTAACACGGGTTGCTGCTGACACGGCGACCGGGGTATTGTGATAAGGAGCGACTTTAGTGCGGTCGCCGCGCAGCAGAACCCCATTTCGTTAGGCAAACACAGGCACGGTGCAAGCTGTGAAAGACGCTCCTGAAATCGTCGTCCTGCCGCCAATACTCGTCGGGGGAGTACTCCTGACGGGCATCGCGCTCCACTACACGGTGTGGACGGTCGAACTGATGCCGGTCATCATTGCGCGACCGCTGGGTTTCGTGCTGTTCGTCGCAGCCGGTCTGCTCGCGCACTCGGCCCAACTCGCTATGAACCGCGTGGGAACGAACATCCTGCCGACGCAGCCGACGCTCGCGATCGCGACAGATGGCCCGTACCGCTTCACGCGCAACCCGCTTTACATCGCGGCGTTGGGCGTCTATCTCGGCGTCACGCTTTGGGTCGACGGACTCGTACCGCTTGTCTTGGTGCTCCCGGTCGCGTGGATGCTCCACTGGGGTATCGTGCTGCGCGAGGAGCGGTATCTGCACGCCAAGTTCGGCGCGACTTATGAGGCGTATCGCAGCCAAGTGCGCCGATGGCTGTAGCGCGTCGAGTGTTGCCTAACGGAGGTTGGTGCAGACGGCCGCAGTAGCGACGCAGGTGGGCGGAGCAAGCGAGTCGTCGACATGGCCCACTTTCGACGCGGCTCGTGATCGTGCGTATGCGCTTGAATGGCGCAAGCAATCAGGGAGCATCGATGCATCGACCCGTGGTGTTCGGACTGGGAGCACTGCTGCTGGCCTGCGAGGTACCTCAGACGCGAGTCGCGGGAGAGGTCATCGCCTTGCCGCTGCGGGACGAGTCTCCGCGCGAGGGAAGGAGTGTCCGACGCGTCGGCGTCATGTGGAGCCTCACGGGTGATACGACAGCGCTGCTCGACGTGCCAGCGGTCGCGCTGGTGAATGCAGCCACACCCGTCCGCATTGAGGTCTCAGGCGGTGGATGCAGCGGAGCCGACACAACCACGGTCCGCGTGGATGGATCGGTCGCGACCATTGTCCCGTATCAGAAGGTGTTCACGCCGGTCCCGCTCAAGCAAGCATGTACGGACGACCTGCTCTTCGATCGTCGAACCGTGCTGGTGACGTTTCAGGCTCGGGGCGTTGGACGGGTGCGCGTTGTGTATCGGCAAGGCGACGAGGCCCGGCTGACCATGATGGAGCGCCCGATTACGGTCCCGTAAAGCCGTGCGGGTGGCGGTGCCTAACCCGGGTTGCTGCTGCCATTGCGGCCGGCGGTCGGCGAGCAGGAGTAGGTTTTGTGTGGCCGCAATGCAGCAGAACCCTGTCTCGTTATGCCGCTGAACAGCTGGGGGTCTGGCGCAACCATATACGTAGATATATTCTGTCGGTGTGTCCCGCCGCCCGCTGATCTGGCTGAGTACCGCGCTCAAGGATCTCCGAGCGTTTCCGCTGGCCGCGCGGCGGCGCGCGGGGCACGAACTCGACCTACTGCAGCAAGGCCTGGCGCCGACCGACTGGAAGCCGATGCCGACAGTCGGCGACGGCGTCTACGAGCTCCGAATCCGGGCCGATGGCGCATTCCGGGTGTTCTACGTGGCGAAGCGCGCTGAGGGGATCATCGTGGTGCACGCGTTTCAGAAGAAAACACAGCAGACCGCGCAGATCGATCTGGACCTCGCCGCGAAACGCTACCGGCAGTATCTCGTCGACCAGCGGCAACGCTAAGGAGCGGGCATGGCCATCAAGACACAGCGCGGCAGCGCGAACGTATTCGCGGATCTGGGGTTCGCGGCGGAGGATGCGGTGAATCTTCAGTTGCGGTCCGACCTGATGATCCAACTCCGCACCCGGCTCGACAAATTGGGCGTGACGCAGGCGCAGGCGGCCCGGCTGCTCGGCGTGTCGCAGCCGCGCGTCAGTGACCTGTCACGCGGGCGGATCGATCGGTTCAGTATTGACATGCTGATCAAACTGTTGGGCAAGATCGGTGTCGAAGTGCGTGTGACGACGCGGGCAAAGTCGCGAGCGGCATAACCCGGGTTGCTGCTGACAATGCGACCGGCGTGTTGTGAGCAAGATCACCAATTGTGCGGTCGCATTGCAGCAGAACCCAGTGTCGTTCGTTAGCACGCACGTTTCGACATAGTCGTTCCTCGTCTCTCTCACTCGGTCACATGCGAGAGCTCGGTTGCTTTGCCTTCGCGGCACTGCTGCTGCTGGCCAGCTCGGAGGCCACTGCGCAGGCGGTGCCAGCGCGCGTCGTGGACCGCCATCTGCGCATCGCGACGGTGAACGCCGGTCGTGTCAGTGGACGGGTGGTGCGCGTCTCGACCGACAGCGTTGTATTGCGCGACGATCGGACCCGAGCCATGGTGGCGATTGCGCAGACCGATGTGCTCCGCGCCGAAGTAGCGAGCGGTCTGCCCTTCGGGCGCTCGATCCGGCGTGGTGCGCTCATCGGTGCGGGACTTGGAGTCGCAGTTCTTGCTTTTGGAGTACTTGCCGACAACAAGACCGATGGCGAAGTGGTTGGCATCACCAATCTCCAGATTGCGGCGCCGGCCGCGGGACTGCTCACGCTGCTCGGCACGGCGGTCGGTGCGTGGAGCAGCGGTGAGACCTGGACGACGCTGAGTCCCGCGCGCTTTGGGGCGACAACGCATGTCGGTCGCAGCGTGACGGTTGGAATACGCATGAGCTTCTAGCCGATAACGTCCGTGCACCTCGAGCGCGTGCTAACACGGGTTGCTGCTGCCACGGCGACCGGAGTATCGTGAGCAGGAGAATGTTCAGTCGGTCGCCGTGCAGCAGAACCCCGTCTCGTTAGGAAGCTTCCTGTTGTGTTGCACGCGCGTTCACGGGTTTCGACTTCGGAGGTTGCATGCGCGGCCAGACGCTGTGGTGTGTCTGCGCGCTCGGTCTCTTCTCGAACGTGGCCGTGGCGCAACGATTGTCCGAGCTGGCGCCGGGCACGCTGATTAGGCTGTCCACGCGCGCGGGGGCCAGGATTGTCGGCCCGTTGGCGGAAGTGCGCGCCGACACGGTGTTTGTCTCGACGACAGTGCAGCATCCTGCGGCGGCGGTGCCCCTCGCGAGTGTTGTCGAGTCGGCATTTGCCGACGGCTTCGATCGGCGGAGCGTTGGGCGCGCGGCGTGGATCGGTGCAGGGATTGGCGCCGCGCTCGCGTATCTGGCAGGGCGCGGTGAGACGGATGACTTTCGGCTCTTCAGCAGTACGCAGTTTCGCCTTGGTGTCACGGGCCTCGGCGCGCTGATCGGGTTCAAGATCGGAGTCGCAGACGCGTCGCCACATTGGGTGGCTGCCACGGTGGCAGGGGGGCGACTGGTGCCGCGGTCGGTGGGGCCACCTTCCGTGGGGATCGGCTTGCGGTTCTAGGTTCGTGCGCGCCCCGAGCGCTTCCTAACCCGGGTTGCTGCCGTCACGGCGACCGGCGTGTTGTGAGCAGGCGACCGTTTTGTGCAGTCGCCGCGCAGCAGAACCCCGTGTCGTTGATATGACTGGGCTGCTGTCAAGGGACAGAGTTTTTTTGTTGCCGTTGAATCGGTCACATCGGCGTGCAGGTGAAGGGTGGTGACGCGGGGTGTCACGGTGCCTGCGGCGGCTTCGACGATGCATCCTGCTGATATACGCCGGTCTAGTGTTGCCACCCGTTGCGGCCAGAATTGGATTCGTCGGAAGACGCTCCTGCTAGAGTCTGGGATTGGATCCGAAGATCGACCCGATACCGACATCGAGCGTGCTTCGCATTCGTGCCGCAGACATCGGGACAGCACGAGCAACAGCTACAGCAACAAAAGCAGCCGTCACGCGCTTACACGCCCGCGAGCGGCTCCGGCGCATCGCGCATGACCGCCCACAGGAATCCGACCAGCTCACGGGCGACGGCCACCACGGCGATCTGCGGCGGGCGCGCGGCGCTCAATCGGTGAAACACTTTGTGCGCGCGATGCTGGGCTTTCAACGCGTGCGCAATGACACGCGGATCCTGGCCTTCTTGTCGCCGTTTGAGCGCGACGCCGACCTTCGGCGCGAAGCGATAACTCCACGCCGTCTGCACGAGGACATGCCGCACGTGACTGTTCCCGGCTTTCGTGATCGACCCACGTCGCTGGCGGTCGCCACTCGAATGCTCGCGTGGGACGAGGCCAAAGTACGCCATCAACTCACGTGCCGAGCCGAAGCGCTGCCAATCGGCGAGTTCGGTCGCCAGCACCATCGCGCCGTGCGTGTCGAGTCCGCGGAAGCACTGCAGGCGCGCGACCTTCGGCGCGAGGGCCGGCGTGAGCGCGAGCGCGGCAATCTGGCGATCCAGCTCGTCACGCCGACTGAGCTTGTACTCGAGCAGCGCGAGGTACGCCCCGAACACGATCCGATCCTCGGCGGCGAGTGACGAATCGGCGCGTGCCAGGCGCCGCAGCCACTCGTAGTGCGGCTGCCGCCACGGGGTGCCCTCGCGGTACACGAGCCCACGGCGCGCAAGAAACTTGAGCACGTCGTGGCGCGACGTGAGGATCTCGCGCTGAAACGTCGACCGGCACCGCACGCGATCGCGCACCCGCTCTTCGGCCTCGCTCGGGATATGCACGGCGGTGAGTTCGCCCGCGCGAAACAACCGCGCCAGTTGGGACGCATCGTACGTGTCGTGCTTGCGCTGGACCCCGGGCTTCGGCGGAATGAGCGACGGCGCGATCACCATGCACGCGATGCCCCAGGTGGCCAGCTCGCGCTGCAGGACGTACCCGGCACCAGACGCTTCGAAGCACGTGCGCAGCGTGTCGGCTGGGCCGAGCTTCTCGAGGTAGCGCCGCAGCTTCTTCAGGTCGTAGGGGAGCTTGTCGACCCGCACCGGCGCCGACGCGTCGGCGGGCAGGACGGCGAGCGTGACGGACTCCTTGTGCACATCGAGTCCGACGAAGATTGTTGAGG
>JANMHB010000145.1:0-25135 GCA_031374935.1 Gemmatimonadaceae bacterium
GGTGCGAGCGGTGGTGGCCGAGTACGCACACAGCGCGAAGTGTGCGATCGAGGCCGGATTCGACGGCATCGAGCTGCACGCTGCCAATGGCTACCTGATCGAACAGTTCCTGAACGCCAACGTCAATCAGCGCACCGACGCGTATGGTGGCAGCGCCGAGGCTCGCAATCGGTTTGCGATCGAAGTCGCGCAGGCTGCGGCCGACGCCATTGGTGCGGCGCGAGTCGGCATTCGTATCTCGCCGTATGGCACCTTCAATCACACTGGTGCATTCGACGGAGTCGATGCGCAGTACGTGTCGCTGGCAGAGGCGTTGAGCGGCATCGGCCTGGCCTATCTGCATCTCGTGGATCACGCATCGATGGGATCACCGAACGCGCCGGAGTCACTGCGAGTGTCGCTGCGCGCTGCGTTCAAGGGCACGTTCATCGCCTCGGGCGGCATGGATCGCGACAAAGCCGAGGCGATTGTGGCCTCGGGTGCGGCCGACCTGGTGGCGTTTGGTCGCGCGGCGCTGGCGAACCCTGACCTGGCCGAACGTCTCCGCGGGAACCTGGAGCTCGGTGCGCCTGATTTCGCGACGCTCTACACGCCTGGCGAAGCGGGCTACACGGACTATCCAACACGCGCCGCGTGAGCCGGGTTCAGCACTGCGGTCTGCGCCCTATTGTCGCGCGGACCGCAGCGTGCTGTCCAACCGGGCCCTCGAGCGCGGCTTCCGTGGGGAACGCACAACACCTTCCATGAACCGGCTTGGCAACCGTCCGTTGCTGTCGAAGAGTTCCGGGAGCGAACTGCTGAACCAACTGCTTCTTGGGGAGCCGCAGAGACACGGAGCCGCAGAGACAGGAGCCCTCTGCGGCTCCGTGTCTCTGCGGCTCCCAACTGAGCAGTTGGTTCCCGGAACTCCCGAACAGGAACTCACGGTTGCCGAGCGAGCCGAATGGTGGTGAAGAACATGCTGCCCGACGCACGCCGGCCAGCTCAGCGAGAAAGCGGAAGTGCTCGTGTCAGCGCATCGATGCAGCCCGTTGCAACCCCAGCAGCACATCGAGCGCAGCCTGCGCCTGATGTTCCGGCACGAACAGATGATCATGCCGCGCACCGGCCACGACGTTGCAGCTGATGCCTGCGTCGGCGAGCGGGGTCGCAAACGCCGCCGTCAGTCCCACGGCGTCGAGCGCCGAGTGCACCGTGAGTGTGATCCATGCGCAGCGCTGGATCGGCGCCAGCTGCAGCTCATTCGCATACGCAGCGTCGACGATGACCGATAGTCCTTCCAGCTCGCGCATCGACGCGACGATCCGATCCGGATCGAGCCGATCGTGCGCTTGCGGCGCGACGTAGACGAAGGTGCCCTGATTGAGCACGGGCTGCATGCCGCGGAGCAGTTCACGCAGATCGCGGATGGGTTCCGGCGGTGTCATGACGGTGCTACGGCGGTGTCGGCAGCAGGTCTTCTCGCTTGATGTTGCCCTTCTGTGCGTCGAGCAGCGCGGCCAGCCGGGTGTCCGACGCCGGCAGCCGCGCCACACCGGCCGGCCCGCCGAGTGTCGCCAGCAGCAGCTCGCCGGTCGGTGTGAAGACGAAGGTGCCGACCCATTGCTTCTGCAGCGTGTTGAAGCGCGCCACCCGGATCTTGCCGCGCTGCACGATGGTCACGCTCCAGTTCAACCAGCTGCCGCGATCTGGGCCCAGTCCGTACATCGAGAATCGATGCGGTTGCGAGTCGGCTGGAATCGCCAGCAACGCCGGTACCAGCGCATCCTCGAAACCATCGAGCGCAATTGCCCACGGGTGCGTCGGCGTCGCATTCAGCGAGTCCTTCGATCCGGCATCGCGCAGGAAGCCGCGGTTCACCGTGAACTGCCGGCGGAAGGGGCCTGTTTCCTGCGTCGCGGTGCCCGGCTCGATGAGTGTTGCGGCAACCAGCGCGGAATCCTTCCACACCGTTCGCAGTTCATCGCGCCAACCGCTGCGGCGCACCTGACGCACGATCAGCGTATCGCCGCGCCACTCGCGCCAGTGCAGTGCGACCGTGTCGCGCGACGTGCCACTGACCGTGAGCTCGCCGCGACGCGGAAACGACAGAATCTGCGCCGCGACCGCCGAATCGACGACCCGCTCCACACTCGCGAACTCGACCCGGATCGGCACCGTGTCAGCGATCGGGTGCGGTGGCACCCACCCGCGACCGACCAACGTCCGCGTCCGTTCGCGGAAGACGACGAAGCCATCACTGCCGCGCACCAGAAGACGCTCGCGTTCATCACCGTTGAGCAGTGTCCATGGCCGGACCGTGTCCGCCACTTGGTTCGGCATCTGACGCAGCATGACGCCAGCCGAGGTATCGACCACACTGCGCTGCGCCGTCACCACGACCAGGGACTGCCCGAGTGTATCGATGGGTGAACCGATCTGCAGCGCACGCGACGCCGTCGCGCGCGTCACGCTGCGCTGCGCGGGCGTGCGCACCGTATCGACGCGAGCCCCCAGGTCGGGAACGCTGCGTCCCGGCTGCAGCTCCGCGCAGCGCTGGACCAGCAGTTGCGAGACGTCGTGCGAGAGACTGCCCGTATCGCCCGCGATCCGCGTCACCGCGCCATTGGCCGCATACTCGACGGTGATGCTCACCGTCGTATCTCGCAGCCCGAGCTTCACCCGGGCGATTTCCAGCCGATAGCCGCTGCCGCTGCCGCTGCGGCGCAATACGCGGCGATCGACGAAGTGCCGTTCGAGGCCGATGCCTGTACTGCGCTGCCCCTCGCCACTGCCCTGAAAGAACCGCGTCGCGCCGAGCTGCCACCAGCTGGCATCGAGCCGCAGGCAGGCTGTCTGCGCACCCAGTGTCGCGACTGCGATACAACTCGCGGTAACGCAACTCGCAACGCAGAGCGCGCGCCGAATCATGCCGAATCTCGGTGCCTGAGCGAACGCGCGGAAGCCGGCTGCAGAGTCATGCAGCGAAAGATGTGTCAAAACGAAAGGGCGCGCCGGATCGGCGCGCCCTTCGGTCACTTCCGACGGCCGGAAGCTCAGGCCACCGGCTCAGGCTTCTTCGCGCCCGGCTCGCTGTCGATCACCGCCTGCGCGATCTGCGACATCGGGACGGAATTGTCCTGCGAGCTCCGCTGCATGATGCGATACGCTTCCTGCTCGGTGCTGCCGGTGCGACGCATCAGGATGCCCTTGGCACGCTCGATCAGTTTCCGCTCTTCGAGTTTCTGTTTCCAGAACGCCGCGTCCTGCCGGCTCTCGGACAGTTCACGCGCGCGTGCCACCGCGAGGCGCAGTGTGCTGTCGAGAATGCCTGGCGGTGCCGGCTTGGGCAGAAACGCGATGGCCGCAGTTGCGCGTGCGTCGTCGGCACTGATGATCACGGTCTGGTCGCCACTGAACAGCACCACTGCCGTTGGCGCACCGGTCGCCGTGATCGCCTTGGCCGCGTCGATGCCGCTGCCGTCGGGCATGTGCACATCCAGCAACACGACGTCGGGCACCACTTCCGCCGCCACCGCGACCGCCTCGCGACCCGTGCCGGCCTCGCCGACCACTGCGTACCCCATGGACACCAGCAGCTCGCTCAACAACGGGCGCGCGAGCATATCGTCATCCGCCAGCACTACTCGGATCGGGGAATCAGCCATGTACCAGCCTTTGCGGAAATCGTGAAGAAAGGGAACTCAGCAGGAATTGACGCTCGGGGAATGTAGCGACTCATCCAGTGCATGCACGCCCCGTCGCGCGATGCCCAGTGCACCACAGCACCCACAACCTGCTACCGCGCGGCCACCTGCGCCAACAATTCTTCCGCGACGAGCGGTTTGCGCAAGGAGAAGTGCGCATCTGCCATCGATTCGGGGCGCAGCTCCCACCCCGTGATCACACCGACGCGGATCATTGGGAACCGTTTCCGAATGCGTGTCGCGAGATCCGTCCCGACGCCGTCAGGCAACCCGATGTCGGTGACGACAACATCGAAGGGTGGCGCCTCTCCGGCAAGTTCTGCTTCGGCAGCGGCGACGGTGGCCACGGCCACCACCTGATGGCCGGCCATCTGCAGCACCTGGGTCACCAGCTCGCGTCCGTCGACGTGATCTTCCACCACCAAAATCCGGCGCGGTGCGAGCTGGTGCGGATCGATGGTCTCGACCATCGGCGGCGTGCGGGTACTGGGATCGGCCGCCGGGAAGAGCAGCCGCACCGTCGTCCCACTGCCGATCGCCGATTCGATCTCGATCCGCCCATTGTGACGCTTCATCACGCCGTAGACCTCGGCCAGTCCCAGCCCGCTGCCATTCGGGCCCTTGGTGCTGAAGAACGGCTCGAAGGCCCGCTCCCGCACCTCGGCGCTCATGCCATGACCGGTATCGTGCACTTCGACGATCGCGTGCGCCCGGTCGCGACGGACGGTGACGCCGAGGGTGCCGCCCCCCTTCATCGCGTCGAGCGCGTTCTGGATCAGGTTGAGCAGCGCTTCACGGACCTCGCCGGCCACCGCGCGCGCCATCACATCGGCGGCCAGGCTGCGATTGAGGTGCACGGTGCCGCCGCCGACGCGCTCGGCCCAGATCGGCCGGGTCATCGCGATCACCTCGTCGGTGACCGTCGCCAGATCGACCATCGCGCCGGGCGCCAACGTGATCGGGTCCTGCCGCAGGAAGCGACCCACGCGCGACGCCGTCGCCGCGCCCGTCTCGGCGGCGCGTGCGATCCGGAGCGCGTAATCACGCACCTTCTCAGGATTGTTCGCGTGCAGCTGCAGCAGGTGCGCGGCGGCGACGATCGGATTGAGCGCGTTGTTCACGTCGTGCATCACGCCGGCCGCCAGCTGCCCCACGGCCGCAAGGCGACGCTCGCGATTGCGCGTCTCCTCCAGCCGCTCGATCTCGGCCGTGCGCTCGCGCACCTGCTGCTCCAGGCGCTCCGCCTCGGTGGACACCACCGCGTACAGTTCATTGGCGCGGCGCACCTGTTCGGCCAGCTCACGCGCCAGCCGCGTCCGCTCGGTGACGTCGCGCTCCACCGTGACCGCCCCGACCACCGCGTTGGCCGCGTCTCGGAGCGGGTTGGAGTTGACCTCGATGATCTGCTCCCCTTCCACGCCGCGGCGCACCAGCATCGTTTCGTTGCGCACCGTCTCACCCCGCAACGCTCGCGCGGTGGGATGCTCGTGCACGAAGAGCGAGGTGCCGTCGGCGCGACGCGGCAGGTCGGCGCGCCACAACTCGCGCAGCGACGCCAGGTCCTGCGCGGCGTGGTCGGCGTGGGCGGCGGAGTTTTCGCGGGTGACCACCGCCTGACTGTCGAAGACGCGCACCGATTCCGGCAGCACGTCGAAAATCGCCTCCAGCTGCGCCACACTGCGCGCCAGCGCCTGACGCAGCCCCTCGATCTCGGTGACTTCGGTGCCAACGATCAGCAGGCCGCCCGATGCCAGCGGGACGAACGTCAGTTCGACCATCTGCAGGGCGCTGGCCGTGTTCCGGAATGCCACACGACGGGTGCGTGATTCCTGACGGATCGTGGCCGCGTCGATCTCGTCGCTCAGATCGGCGAGCGCGTTCGGGAAGGCATCGTAGGCCGTCGGCCGCCAGCCGGCGGGCACGAGCGCTCCGATCAGCGTGCGATAGCGGAGGTTGGCCCGCATCAGCAACAGGTCGGCGTCGAACTCGGCCACCGCCAGCGGCAGCGCATCGAAGATGTGCTCCAGTCGGGCGGCCGTCGCCTCGGGCGACGACGACGGATCCGCCAGGAAGGGCGTGGTACGAGGCATCGCCATACGGTGAGGCTACCGGAGCGCAGCAAGTGCGTCAACGAGCGGCGCCGGTTGCCGGCACAGCCTCGTGACACCAGTGTCCCGAAGGCCGCGGCGGCACCGGCATCGGTGCGCCTGCGGTGAAATCATCCCATCCGGCCTCAGGCCGCCTCTCGCCCCGTCTTCCGTTCCTGCGCCCGCTCCCGTTCGCGCTCGCGACTGGTGCGAAGCAGCCGGTGCGCCGTCGTCCCGGTGATCAGGCGAACGCCGCGCTGATAGGTAAAGTACTGATAGGCCCACTGGACGAACACCGTGATCCGGTTCCGGAAGCCGGCCAGATACAGAATGTGGACGAAGAGCCAGGCGAGCCACGCCAGCCAGCCCTGCATTTTCAGCGGGCCGACGGCGGCCACCGCGCGATACCGACCGATCGTGGCCAGATCGCCCTTGTTGAAATACGCGAACGGCGTGCGCGGCGTCCCACTCAGGTCGTGCAGGATCCCGTCGGCGGCGTGCGCACCCATCTGGTTCGCGGCTGGCGCGACGGCCGGTACCGGCGTGCCCGCCTGGGTCATGACCGAGGCAATGTCGCCCACGGCAAAGACATGCTCATGCCCCGGAACCGAGAGGTCGGATTCGACAATGACCCGACCGGCCCGGTCGAGCGGCACGCCGAGTTGCTTCGCCAGCGGCGATGCCTGGTTACCGGCACCCCAGAAGACGGTGTGTGCGAGAATGCGCTCGCCATTGGCCAGCGTCACCCCATCGTCATCAACACCAGCAACGGCGGTGCCAAGTCGTACCTCGACGCCCAGGTCCTCGAGATCGCGCAGTGCGCGGGCGCTCAGCTCTTCCGGGAACTGCGGCAGAATGCGCGGCCCCGCCTCGAGCAGAATGATGCGCGCGGCACGCGTATCGATGCGGCGGAAGTCGCGGCGGAGCGTGTGACGCGTGATCTCGGGGATCATCCCGGCGAGTTCGACGCCGGTGGGACCGCCACCAACGATCACGAAGGTCAACAGCGCGTCGCGCTCGCCGGCGGCGCTGGCCCGTTCGGCCGCTTCGAACGAAAGCAGGAACCGGCGTCGCATCTCGAGCGCGTCTTCGATGCTCTTGAGGCCCGGCGCGTTGGCTTCCCATTCCGGATGCCCGAAATAGGCATGTCGCGCACCGGCGGCAAGCAGCAGGTAATCCCAGTCGACGGTGGAGGTCGCGCCATCGAGCGCGATGGTGCGATTGGCAAGATCGATCGCGTCGACGTCCGCCATGATCACCGTCGCGTTCTGCTGGTCGCGCAGCATCCACCGGATCGGGACGGTGATGTCAGCCGGGTTGAGCACCGCCATCGCGACCTGATACAGCAGTGGCTGGAAGAGATGATGGTTGGTGCGGTCGACCAGCGTGATCCGCACGTCCGCCTTGGCGAGTTGTCTGGCGGCCGTCAATCCGGCGAATCCGCCACCGATGATGACGACATGCGGCCGAGGATCACGCGCATGGGTGCTGGTGTCGCGAGTGCTGGTATTCGGTTCGGATTGCATCGTGCGGATCTCCGTTGCACGACGACAGGCACTGTGGGGCCGTCAGCCGCGCGTGCTGTGAGGAGCACGGAGCCGGGCCCCGTCGCTTGTGAAATATTTCACAAAGTGGTGGAGAGGGCAAGCGAGCCGAACCAGGTTGGCACTTCCGACGTGCGCAGTGCGGTGATTTGCACTCGCTCTCGAGCACGCCTGTGAGCGCACGGAACGATTCCGAAATACTTCAGTCCGCATCGCGCTGGCCCCGTTCGTGCAACATATGCCTGTCACTACGGGTTTAATACAAAACACATCCGAACGGTCCTGATGGATACGCCGCTGCTCACGCGGGCAGACGCGCAGTACAACGCTGACCACGGCGATGCCGCTGTGGCACGGGAATGGAACCATGTTTCTTCGGAATTCACACACAGACGCCGTGTCCGTCGTCGCCTCCGCAGGCTTCGCACTCGGCGGCTTCTTGCTGTTACGGACTGGCAATTCGCTCGGCTGGTGGTTGCTGTTGGCGAGCAGTACCGGCGCGGCGGTGGCAATGCTGCGTCCGCTCATCGACCGCTTCGAAGGTCCGGCGCATGACGACTCGATCGAACTGAGTTCGTGGGGCCTTCGCCGCTTCAAGCCGGACGGCCATGTCGAGGCGATGTCGTGGGACGACCTCTCGCAGGTCTCCGTGAGCACCACGCCGGACGCCGAGGACGGCGAAGACGTGCACATCCGGCTGAACGGCCGCGACCAGCAGGCGGTGCAGGTGGCACACACGCTGGCCGTCGAAAGCGGCTTGCTGGCCGAACTGGCCACGCGGCTTCGCGCCTTTGACCATGACGCGATGGTGGACGCACTGACGCGTGGCCACGACAGCGTTGCGGTGCTCTGGCGCGCCCCGCGCCAGCTGGTGCAGGGACGTGAGAAGCGGCAGGTCCGCCGCACACGCACGTCGCTTCGCGCGGCCAGCTGACGACTGGTCGCGGTCGAGCCCCGCCCCACCGCGCGGGTCGCGTCATACGCGCTACAACGTCAGGTAACTCCACTCCTTCGTGAACGGGATGCTGCTCAGCAGCACGCCGCGGTCCCGCTTGACCAGCAACCGATCGCTCGGATTGATGCCGATGCCGCGCTGCGCGTCGTACAATCCAGGCTCCACCGAGAACGTCATCCCCTCCTGCACCACCGTGTCGTCGCCGAGGGCGAGGAACGGTGGCTGATGCCCTTCGAAGTTCGTGCCTTGGCCGTGCCCGGGCCGGTGATAGATGAAGTCCTGCATGCCGGCCTTGATCTGATGTGCATGGACCTTCTGCGCAATCTCTGAACACACGGCACCAGGCTTCGTCTCCTCCACCATGATCTGCACCGTTTCTGCCACGACAGCCCACATCCGGTCGTGCGCCGGCGTGCTCGGCGTGATGATGTAATTACGATACCCTTCTCCGCCGAATCCGCCGAGGAGGATGTCGCAGTTCACGTACACCGGCTGCCCGCGTTGCAGTTTTGTGTGGAAGAACTGATTGGGATGCGGGTAGGCCGTGGCGACTCCGGCGCGCACATAGTTTCCAGTGACTTCGATGCCCACCGCGCTGTGCGGCTTTCCGTCGCGCTTCACATCGCGCATCATGAGGTTGATGCCATAACTCGAGAGCGCCTGACCCACCTCGTAGTCGGTGGCGTTGGTGCCGTGTTCGAGGATGTAGTCGCGTGCAAAGGCATGCACCTTGTCGAAGTAGCGATAGGCGCGCTGGATCAGTGCGATTTCTTCCGGGGTCCGGATCATCCGCATCCCTAAGCAGATGTCGCTGATGTCCATCTGCTTTGCGCCGGGAAGAATGCGCGAGAAGGTCTGCTGCGCGCTTGGCGTCAGCTCCCGATCCAGTCCGATCGTTTTGGTGGAGAGGCCGCGTGAGGCGAGTTGCGTGAGCACCCAGGCCCAGAGATCGACCCGAATGCCGCGCACGTTCTGTCCGCGATTGGGAAAGCCGCCGTCGGCGTGCGGATAGCAGAAGTAGTAGGTGTTTTCGGTGCACCACCACGACGTGATCAGGTCACGGTCGATGGCGGGCGAGTACCAGTAAAGGGTCTCCGGCTCATCGACCATGAGCAGCGCCCAGGTGGTGCGTTCGCCGCTGCCGCGGAAGCAGCCGGAGAAGTACACCAGGTTCGGATCGGCCTGGAGCAGCACCGCATCGACGCCGCGGGCCTTGGCCAATGCGCGGAGCCGCTTGCAGGTGGCCTTGTACCACTCGAGCGGCAGCCGGTCGACGCCAACCGGTGCCGGGGCGGGGTGATGCGGGTTCGGCACCAGCAGTTTTTCTGATCCCTCGCCGGGCGCCGCGGTCGGGAGTGCCGCGAGGTCGGCGGACGCGGCGGCCGACGCGGCGAGGGAGAGTCCCATGGTGCGAACGAAATCGCGGCGGGTGGACATGGCGGCGAGGGAGTGGGGGGAAGGACCGTGATGGGGGCCGATGCTGGCGCTACGGCGGAGTATCGCGCCATGTTCGCCTGGGCGCACGGCAACACCGGGACGCAGGTGGTGGCGCCGACGGGGTGCGGCCGCTTGAATACGCGGAGTCCCACACTCCAGCACGGTGCACGGCATGCGGACGGCGATCGTCATCCTGGTTGGTCTTGGCGCCTGGGCCGTGAGCATCGGCCTCGCGAGGCGATTCGGCAAGCCCGGCGGATCGGCGCTGGAGGAGACGACGCTGGCCTTCATCACCGTCTGGTTCCTGACCACCACAACCCGTCTCTGGGCGGGTGTGGCCAAGTCAGGGCATCCGTTGCGCGAGGAGTTGCCGATGGCGGTGCTGGGCTTCGGTGTCCCGGCAGCGATCGCCTATCTCGTCCGGCGCAGGTTCTTCTGAGGGTTCGGCATGGGCAAAGGGCGATTCGAGGCGTTCAGTGATGGCGTGCTGGCGATCATCATCACGATCATGGTGCTGGAGCTCAAGGTGCCGCGCGGCGAGGGGCTGGATGTACTCCGTCCCTTGCTGCCGGTGTTCCTGAGCTATGTGCTGAGTTTCGTGAACGTCGGCATCTACTGGAACAATCACCACCACATGCTGCACACGCTGCATCGTGTGACGGGGCCGATCCTGTGGGCGAATCTGCATCTGCTGTTCTGGCTGTCGTTGATGCCGTTCGCCACCGGATGGATGGGCGCGAACCATTTCGCCAGTGCCCCGGTCGCATTTTACGGGGTGATCCTGCTGATGTCGGGCGTCTCGTACAAGATTCTGCAGGAAACGATCATCGCGTCGCAGGGCCGCGACTCGCTGCTGAAACGGGCGGTGGGCAGCGACCGGAAAGGGTTGATTCCGCTGGTACTCTACAGCATCGCGATTCCGATGGCGTTTCGCGTTCCGGCGGTGTCTCTTGCCTGTTATGTGGTGGTGAGTCTGCTCTGGCTGGTGCCGGACCGCCGGATCGAACGCGTGCTGCTCGAGACGCCTGGCGGGTGAAGCTGATGCGCGCGGCCCGTGCCTCGTTTACACCCCACCTCTGAGCCGGTCGATACACCACTCGATCCACGGATGGAGACTGTCCTGACATGCAGCGCATAGCAATCGACATGGACGAAGTGCTGGCCGACACGGCCTCGCACCAGTTGGCATGGTACACCCGTGATTTCGGACCCGGCATCACCGCCGACGATCTGCGCGGGAAGCCCTTTCACAAGGTGGTTCCCGAAGCTCACCGGCCGCGCGTGCGGGAGCACCTCTTCGATCCGGGGTTCTTCCGCGACATTCCGCTGGTGCCAGGCGCGATCGAGGCGATTCGCGCGCTGAGTGAGCGGTACGAGATCTTCGTGGCCAGTGCAGCGATGGAGCATCCGGTGTCGTTCACTGCGAAGTTCGAGTGGCTGTGCGAACATTTTCCGCAGATCCCGCCGACGAACTGGATCTTCTGCGGGGACAAGAGCGTGCTGGGTGCCGACTACCTGATCGACGACAGTCCGTACCAGCTGGTTCGATTCCGCGGCGAACCGATCATCTTCACTGCGCTGCACAACGTGCACGAGACGCGATTCCGCCGCGTGGTGGACTGGCCTGATGCGGTGCGACAGCTGATGGCGGACGTCTGACACATCCAGCCGTTGGCGTGCGAGTCCGCCGAGCCTCGCGCGACGATGTCGTCGCCATCGAGCGGCTGTATGTCACTGTTTCATCGACGACGGGTGGCCTGGCGCGCCAGCCCGATGAAATTTCCCGCGAGTACATCGAGGGCTTCGTCTTGCGCAGCCTTGGTGATGGCGAAATCGTGGTGGCTGAAGTCGACGGAATCGAGGGACTGGCCGGCGAACTGCATGCCTATCGCAATCAGCTGCGGTTGTTCAGTCACGTGTATGGCAACCTGACCGTGGCGGTGCACCCGGACGTGCAGGGGCGCGGCGTCGGGCGCGCGTTGTTCACCGCGCTGCTCGAGACCGTGATCCGCGAGCGCCCCGACATCGTCCGCGTGGAACTGATGACTGCGGAGCGCAACCACCGGGCGCAGCGGCTCTACGAATCGGTGGGATTCGTTCGGGAAGGCCGCCTCGACCGGGCGATTCGTGGCGTCGATGGCACACCGGAGGCAGATATCCCGATGGCGTGGTTCAGGGCCGCGTCGCCGCGGTAGACGATATCTTTCCGGTTCCACACAGCGCAGTCGCGCCGCGACCGTGCCTTCGGCATTCCAGGAAACCAGGCCATGCCATATCCCGTAGTCAGTGTACTGCTCGGCATCACACTGGCGCTCGCCGCTCACGGTGTGCGTCCTTCAAGGGTGCCAGCAAGCACCGCTGCGTCCCCGATGGAACAAACGGAGTTGTCAATGCCCATGCACGCCCGCGGAACGTTCGAAGTGCAGATCACGCCGCTCTCCGCCGACGGCTACGCCGATGCAGCGACACTCGGCCGCATGACGATCGACAAACAGTTCAGCGGTGATCTCGTCGGAACGGGCAAGGGGCAGATGCTCACCGGGATGGGCACGGTGAAGGGGTCGGCGGCATATTCGGCGATCGAGCGGGTGACTGGCACCATGGGTGGCCGGCAGGGGAGTTTCATCCTGCAGCATACCGGCGTGATGACCAAGGGCGCCCAGTCGCTGGTGATCACGATCGTTCCTGACAGTGGCACCGACGGGTTTGCCGGGATCAGCGGGACCCTCGCCATCATCATCGACGGCAAGGCGCACTCGTACGATCTCGAGTACACGCTGCCGTCGGTGCCGTAAGCGCGCGCACGATGAAAACGGCCGTCGCTCGAACGTCACGCAGCGTCACGCGATCGCTCAGGTCACAGAGCGTCACCCTGGGTGCATCGGTCACGGCACTGTGGGCCACGTTCGGTGTGAATGCGCTGCTCGGTGGTGCGCTGCTGCAATTCGGGATCGTGCCGCGGACGACCGATGGGTTGATCGGGATTCTGGTTGCGCCGTTCCTGCATGCGAACCTGAATCACCTGATTGCCAACACGGTGCCTTTCCTGCTGTTCGGCTGGCTGGTGATGCTGCGCGATCGTCGTCACTTCCTGCCGGTGACGTTGTACTCGATGCTCGGGGCCGGGCTGCTGGCGTGGGCGATCGGAGCACCGGGTTCGGTGCACGTGGGGGCGAGCGGGGCGGTGTTCGGCTATCTCGGGTTTCTGCTGCTGAGTGGGTGGTATGCGCGGAGTTTCGCGAGTATCGCGCTCAGTGTGCTGGTGGCGGTGGTGTGGGGCGGCACTGTCGCCGGAGTATTGCCTGGAACGCCCGGCGTGAGCTGGCAGGGTCACCTTGGAGGGTTCATTGGCGGGGTGCTGGCGGCGCGGCGGTATCGGGTGAAACGCTGATTGGGCCGGATCGGAACGAAGGGCTCGGACGTCGGTCAGGAAACGCGCGCGGCGCCCGGTAGCAATACCGAGCGCCGCGTCGTCATTCAGCCCAGCGCCGCCTGACCGACTACCGCCGCCGCCCGCGTCCCCCGATAAAGATCGGCCGCCCATAGAACCCCGAGTAAAACGGCTGGTACCCCCACCCGTACGCCCCGAACGGTCCATACCACGGATCGAAGAACGGATTACCGAAGCCAACCCCAAAGCCGACCCGCGCATTCCGCGCAGTGTTGTTGTTCCGATCGTTCTGCGGCTGCACGTTCAGCGGCGCGATCGCGACCATCGCATTCCCCTGAATGTCCTTGCACTTCTGCCCCTCTTTCTCGGCCTTCGCGACCAGCTTGCCGTCCATCCAGAGCTCGAGGTCGTCGCCTGACCTCACTTCGAGCTCGACCTGTTCGCGGCCGCCGAGGGTGAGCGGGGTGCGGCCATTGCCCTTCGGCACCGCGTACTCGACGTCCACCGAGTTCGGACCGTCGTTCCGGATGATGAAGCGGTCATCACAGAGCGAACCGAAGGTCAGGTGAGCGATGTCGGCGATCGGACGCCGGGAGACCTCACTCACCTGGGCTCCGATTGGCAGGCCACAGGCCACGCTGGCGACCAGAGCCGCCAGCGCGGCGGGAACCTTCGTGGAGCGGTATCTCATCGTGCAGTCCTCCGTGGTAGTCAGCGGCGCGACCCGCTACTGCAGATGACACCGACCACGGCGTGAACCCCTACTGAAGCCCTGCTGCCCCCCTACTGCTTCACCCCGGCCTTGGCCGCGTCCACGATCGCCTTCACTTCGCGCAGCAGCTGCGGGCCGTTGTAGGGAATGCCGTCCTTGATGATCCACTCGGAGCCCAAGGTCCGCACTTCCTTCCCCTGGCGAATGGCGGCGGTACCGCCGGCGTAGAGCACCTTGATGTCTTCCAGCGGGTTGCCGTCGACCACGATCAGGTCGGCCAGCCACCCCACGCGGACACGGCCCAGGCGTGTCTCTTCGCCGAGGATCTTCGCATTGTTGCCGGTGCAATGCTCGATGATCTTCAGCGGATTGAAGCCCGCCTCGGCGTGCAGCTCCATCTCGCGGATCATGCCGTAGCCGTAGAGCTGATAGATGAACCCCGCGTCGTCTCCGCAGCCGATGGTGCCGCCCTTCCGTTCGAAATCGCGTAGCGCGGCCATCCAGATGCGATAATTCTCCTTCCAGTACACCTCGTCGGTGCTGCTCCAGCCGATGAAGTACGACCCGTGATTGGCCGGATCGGGTTTGAAGTAGTTCGCGAGCGAGGGATGCAGATAGTCCGGGAACCAGGGCTGCGTCTGCGCCCGCTGCAGGTCACGGCTGGCTTCGTAGATGTCCATCGTCGGCACCCACGCCACGTTCGCCTTCACCATCGCGGTGAGCAGCGAATCGAGAATCTTCGGGTCGGCCTCGCGCCAGAGGCGGCCCGCCCACCGGAAGCGATCAGTTTCGTCGGAGTAGTTGTAGTCAGTGGGGAAGTTCTGGCGCAGATTCGGAATGGCCGCGTCAGGAATGCCGTACCAGTGTTCGATGGTGGTGGTGCCGAGCCGTACGTCGTCCCAGGCGTTGGTCTGTTCGACACCGACATGATGCGCCACCCGCAGGCCGAGCTTCTTCGATTCGTCCATCATCGCTTCCATGATGTCACGTTCGATGCCGCCGATCTTGATGCCATCGACACCGAGCTTTTTCATTGCCTGCACACGCGCTCGCGCTTCCACTGGCGTGCGAATACGACCGCCGAAGTCATAGAACGGATAGATGAACATGCGCGGTGCGACGATCTCGCCACGCTGCGACCGCCCGCGGAGTGCGACGCTCAGCGACTCGCTCTCGGCGCCCACTTCACGCACCGTCGTCACGCCGTTGGCGAGCCAGATCTTGTGGTTGTACTCGAAGCCACCCATGGACTGGCCGCTGCGATTCGATTGCATGTGCGCGTGGGCGTTGATCAACCCTGGCAGCACGTATTTGCCGGTGGCATCGATCTCGGCGTCGGCGGCCACTCGCTTGCTGCGACCCGCGCGCAGCGCCACCGGATCGAGTGCGATGATGTCGGTGATGACGTTGCCTTCGACGATGATGTCGAACGGACCGCGCGTCGGCGTGCCGTTGCCGTCGATGACCAGTGCGTTGCGGATGGCGAGGCGCTTGACGCGCTGCCCGTGCGTGATGCCGGTGGTCGGACTGGGTTGAGCAGCCAGCGTGCCGGCCGCGAGGGCGAGCAGCAGCAGCGAACGGGCAGGAAACATCAGATGCTCCAGGGCGGGAGTTGGGACGGCGCGACGGCGCGGCCGGTGTGCGCGGTCCGGCCGTGCCGATCCGCGTCACATGGAGACCATGCAGCCCAGAACGCACTCGCGCCAGCGGGCGCCGACGCGGCAATATTCCGTCGCCCGATCCCGATGCGTGGTACCGTGCCAGAACCTCCCCGGGGTGCTGCATGCCAAACGACCCACTTATCAAGCTGCGCGGCCTCTGTCTTTCCTTTCCGGAATCGACCGAGAAGGAGGCCTGGGGCGCGCCAACGTTCCGGGTGAAGGACAAGCTCTTTGCGATGTACGCCAGCGCCGGCACACATCACGGGGGTGGGAGGCCGGGCGTCTGGATCAAGGCCAAACCAGCCAATCAGGCGCTGCTCATCGACAACGACCCGGCGCGGTACTTCAAGCCGCCGTATGTCGGACCGAGCGGGTGGATCGGCGTCTGGCTCGACAGGCGGCCACCGTGGCGGGCGATCACATCGCTGCTCGACGACGGGTTCCGACTGGTGGCGCCGAAGAAGTTGGTGGCGGCGATGGATGTGGCGCCACCTCGGCCGTCGGAAGGCTCTCCCCGCTGACCGAAGCGCTGGCCAGTCGTCCTGCTCCGTAGTCCTGTGCGCCATTGCTGCGCGATCGCTCTCATACGCGAGGAAGACCATGGCGTTCGGCTCTCGTCGATTGCTGACTGCCGCGACCTGCGCCCTGCTGCTGGCGCCGATCACCGCGCCGGCACAGGCGCGACCGAAGGCGCCGTCGGCCACTCAGGCGCCGGCCGCGCGACGGACCGTCAAATTGCTGCTCAATTCCGGCCCATCCGGCGCCAACGCCTGGCTGTTGCTCGCTGACGCCGCCGGCTACTTCCGCAGCGAGGGCATTGACCTTCGCATCACCAACGGACGCGGCGCCTACACCGCCGCCAACCGGATGGTGCACGAAGGGTTCGACTTCGGCTACGGCGACATCAATGCCTTGGTGGAGGAGGCGTCGATCCGGCCCGACTCGACGCCAATGGGCGTGTTCATGCTCTTCAACCGGTCGCCATCGGCGATCATCGTCAAGCGCAACAGCCCGATCATCACCGCCAGGCAACTCGAAGGCAAGCGCATCATCGGCCACGCCACCGATGTGGCGCTGAACACCTTCGATGCCTTCGCTGAACGAATGCGCATCGACCCGCAGAAAGTCACGATCATCCCCGATTCGATCGGGTTCAGCGGGCTGATCGCGGCGCTCGACGATGGGCGCGCCGACGCGGTGTTCGGCTACATCACGACCAGTATCGCCGCCGTCGAAGCATCGGGCGCCAACCCCGACTCGACATTGCGGTTCCTGATGTACCGTGATGCCGTGCCGGAGTTGTATGGCAGCGCGCTGATGGCATCACGCAGGCTGGTGAACAGCGATCCGGCGCTGGTGAAAGCCTTCGTCCGCGCGGCGAATCGCGGCTTGATCGCCGCCATGAACGACCCCGATGCCGCGATCAGTGAGGCCATCAAGCGCGATCCGACGCTGCGCCCCGAAGTGGAGCGCAACCGATTCCTGCGCACGCTGCGCGGCGACATGGGTGGCGCGGAAGGCACCACGCTCGGCATCGGTGACATCGATCCGAAACGGTTCACGCTGTCGATCAGGATGATGAAGGCCGGCGACCGGATGCCACGGTTGCCGGAATGGGATACAGTGTTCTCGCGCGACTTTCTTCCACCGCTCTCGGAACGGGTGAAGACCCTGGCCGAGGTGACGAAGAAGTAGCGGTCGTCACGGCACCGGGCGGCGCCGTGGTGCCGGTGACGAATCGCCGGCGTTGAGGATGTTCACGAACAGGCGCGCGGCGCCTGGCACACCTGCGGGCAGCTGCCGGAAGAACGCCAGTGACGTGAAGACGTAGGTCCCCTTGCCGATCTTCGCCGTGAGCACTGCGTTCGGGTTCTCCGGCTCGCCGGCATCGTTCATCCCGAGCACGGTGGCGTAGGCCGAGTCGGCGGTGGATGGCATGTAGGTCGCGCGTTCCTGCACCCAGCCGGCCCAGTCGGCGCCATCGATGCGATTGGGGCGTGTCAGCAGCGGACTGTCGGCGCGCAGCACACGAACCTCGGCATCTTCCTCCGTCACCCGCGCCGCCGGTCGACGGAAGGCGAGCGGGAACGGTGCCAGACCGGGTCGGGCAATGTCGGTCTGCTGGTACTGCACGATCATCGTACCGCCGCGGCGCACCCACTCGTGCAGCGTTGCCATCTTCGCCGCCAATGCCGGCTGTGCTTCGAGTGCACGTGGCCCGACGACGATCACCTTGTACCGCGACAGGAGACCGCCCTCGATCGACGCCGCCGGCAGCGGCTCGACCGTTGCACCTAGCTGGGTCAGTGCTGGCATCACATTGTCGGCCAGCCCCTCGATGTAGCCCACCAGCCCATTCGTGATCGCTCCGGTCTCGACTGCCTCGAGGACGACCGCCGCGGGGCGATAGAGATGCTGCGGACGGAGGTGTTCATACTCGATACGCTGGTAGCCGCTGGCAAACGTCGCCGTGGTTCCGGCAACCTTCGCCTCGACGGCGGCACTGATGACGTGACGGCCGCGTGGCAACCGGCCGCGCAGTGTGAATGGCACGGTGATCGCGTTCCCGACCGCGAGCGACACCACCTTCATCGCACTGTCGATCACGACCCCTCGCGGAGCGGTGAGCTTCACGGTGACGGCACCATCCACGACACCATGCGCCGTGACGCGAACGTTGAAGGTCCGCAGCATCGGCACATTGGCACGGACATAACTCGCCGCGCCGCCGTCGATCGTGAGCGTCACACGCGGGGTGAACATCACCGGTGTGTCGAGCTGCCCGCGTACTTCATCGATGCGACGATAGCTGATGGGGGCACTGAGCTGCACCGGTACACCGGCGACGAGCGCGGGCACCGAAGCGTTCGGCGGATTACGCCGCGTCTCGTCGTCGATGACCGACGCCGGTTCGACGAACATGTCCCCGACGCGCGCCGACGATTCGATGATCGCGTTGCCCTGGGTGAGCGTCGCATCGTCGGCACGACGGCGCAGCCACCACGGCGCCGAGCGGGGATATGACGGCAGCGGCAGTCTGGTGACGTACGCCTCACCGGGTGCAATCGTATCGCGCGGCGCGGCCCCAGCACCGTCACTCGGCGTGAATACCGACACGCGCGCCACGAACGGGCTGCGGTTCGTGATCCGCAGCGACAGCGATGCCGTATCGCCCTCGGCCACGAACTCGCGACTCACCGTGGCCTCGAGCAGCAGACCGCTGGACAGTGCGCCGAGCTGCTGCAATTGCGTGAAGAGACGCGCCGCACTCATGATCAGGTCGGCATCCAGCTGGCTGAGTGTGGATGCCACTGGCACTTCGCCCCGACACATGTCGCTTCGTGCCGGATCACCGGCGGTACACCAGCGGTCGAGCAGGCGCCGCGCGGCATCGATCCGGGAGAGCGCGTTCCAGGGTTGCCTCGGGTCAAACTGTGTGCGAATGACCGCCAGCGTCGCCGTCAGGCTGTCGAAGGCTGCGCGCTGGGCTGGCATCACATCGGCGGCAAACCGCTGCAGCGTCGGATCGATCCCCTCGAAGATCGACCGTTCCTGATCGGCCGGCGTGGAGCCATTCACACGCGATGCCTCGCGACGCACGTAGTCCACCAGCGATCCGCGCGGTTGTGCGACACCAAAACCCTGGCTGCGGTGCTGGCTGCGACTGAGACCCGTCACTTCGCCAAGTGCCTGGCCGCGAACGGGATCGTAGGTGCCGACATCGATCTTGAGCGTCGCATTGGCCGCGTTGAACCGTGCGGCGCGATAGAACTTGGATGCGGTCCACGGTGCGCCGTACAGCGCGACCGGAAAGCGCACCGTGTCCATGCACGCGTCATACGCTTCCTTCGCCAGCAGGCCCGACACCTGGTGGTGCCCATGCCCATCGCGCGGGGTGCCGCTGAAGACGGCGATGATGAGATGCGGCCGGAATGCCCGCACGATGCGAACGACGTCGCCGAACACCGAATCCTTCGGCCAGTGCTTGTAGGTCTCCTCGGCCGACTTCGAGAACCCGAACTCGTAGGCTCGGGTGAAGAACTGTCGTGCGCCATCGATGCGTCGTGCCGCCAGCAGTTCCTCGGTGCGGATCACCCCGAGCGGTTCGCCGAGCTCCTTGCCGATTGCGTTCTGCCCACCGTCGCCACGGGTGAGCGACAGATAGGCAGCATCCACCTTTGCACCGCGCGCCAGCCAGCCAAGCAGATCGGTGTCCTCGTCGTCGGGGTGGGCGCCGATCATGAGGACGCGCGCTGACGTGCCGAGTGCGGATGACAGATCGTTGAGCGCCACCGCTCCCTGCTGCGCGCGGAGCGAGTACGGGGCCGCCAGGAGCAGGCATGCGACGGCGAAGGTTCGGATGCAGGATCGCACGAGGGTCGGCATGTCGAGGGAGAGTACCGTCACGATGGACGTCGATGAGGGGTAGTGCACAGCGGCGCGCCCATCGACCGTGAGGACAGGCGCGCCGCGTGGAGATTCATCAGCTGCTCCCGGTATCAGCGCTTGGCTGACACCGGCTTGCGCGTCGCCGCCGACTTCCTGGCTGGTGCAGCTTTCTTGGTCGCGACCGGCTTCTTGCCATTTGCTACCGGCTTTGCCACCGCTGACTTCTTTGCGCCGGTGGCCTTGTGCACCGCCGCCTCCCGTGCCGCCGGTGCCACGCGCACCTTCACCGACAGTGCTTCGGCGATGATGCGTGCCTGCTCGACCTTATGCGCGGCCTCGTAGCCTTCGGCCGGGCTGGCACGCTCCGGTCGGCCAGCGTACGACAGCGTCACCTCGCTGCCCGTCGACAGGCGCAGCCGCGGTTCGGCAAACGTCCAGGCACCCATGTTCTTCGGCTCTTCCTGCGTCCACACGACGTCGGTGAGGTTGGGATACCGCTGCAGCACGGCGTCGATCTGCGCCGACGGCCACGGATAGAGTTCTTCGATGCGCACCACCGCGACATGGTCGCCCGGATTCGCCGCGCGGATCTCGTGGTAGATCTTGCCCGTGCACGCGACGATGCGGGTGATCTTCTTTTCGCGACCCTTCGTCGTGGCATCATCGATCACCGGCTGGAATCCACCGGTCGACAACTCGGCAATGCCACTCATCGCATCGGAGAGCCGCAGCATCGACTTCGGCTGCATGAGGATCATCGGACGCCTGGAAGACCGCAGTGCCTGGCGCCGAAGCAGGTGGAAGTACTGCGCCGGCGACGATGGATACGCCACGGTCATGTTGTCTTCGGCGCACAGTTGCAGGAAACGCTCGAGGCGCGCCGACGAGTGCTCCGGCCCCTGGCCTTCGTAGCCATGCGGCAGTAGCAGCACGAGCCCCGAATCCTGCGCCCACTTGGCGCCGTCGGCGGCCATGAACTGATCGATGATCGGGGCGGCGACGTTGGCAAAGTCACCGAACTGCGCCTCCCAGCAGACGAGTGTATCGGCTGCCGCGGTGCTGAAGCCGTACTCGAAGCCCATCACCGCCGTTTCGCTGAGCGGGCTGTTGGCAATCTCGATCGACGCCGTGGCGCCAGGAATGTGCTGCAGCGGCGTGTACTTCTCGTAGGTGTTCGCATCGTGCAGCACCGCCTGCCGGTGGCTGAACGTGCCGCGTTCCACATCCTGGCCGGTGAGGCGCACATGCACCCCATCCTGCAGCAGCGTGCCGAAGGCGAGTGACTCGGCGTGCCCCCAGTCGATGCTCTTTTCGAGGCCGTCACGCCGGCGCTCGAGCGTCTTTGCCAGACGGGGGTTGGGCGAGAGCGTGGCCGGCCAGGTGAGCAGCGTTTCGTTCAGCGACTTGAGACGCGCGGCTGGGACGGCGGTCGTCACCGCGCCCACTGCCGCAGGTTCCGGCAGGTGTTCGTCATGCTCCGGCGTGGCCTTTCGCACTTCGTCGTGGATCGTCTCGAGCGACTTCGCAAACTCCACATCCATCGCATCGACGGCCGCCTGCGTCATCACGCCGTCACGCACCAGCTGCGCGCCCCACACCTGACGCGGCGTCGGGTGCGCCTTGATGCGCGCATACAACTCAGGCTGCGTGAAGAGTGGTTCGTCGGTTTCGTTGTGGCCGTGACGGCGATAGCCCACCAGGTCGACGAGGAAATCCTTGCCGAACTGCGTGCGGTATGCGATCGCAATGCGGATCGCCATCACGCAGGCTTCGGCATCGTCACCGTTGACGTGCACGATCGGCACGTCGAAGCCCTTCGCCAGGTCGCTTGCGTAGTGTGTGCTGCGGGCGTCGATGGGGTCGGTGGTGAAACCGACCTGATTGTTGACGATGATGTGCAGCGTGCCGCCAACTTCGAAGCCGCGCAACCGGCTCATGTTGAACGTCTCGGCCACCACACCCTCGCCGATGAACGCCGCGTCACCATGCACGCAGATGGTGAGCACCGATTTCGGATCGCGCGCGCCCATGCCGCCCGGAATGCGCTGCCGTGCGCGGGCGACGCCGTTGATCACCGGGTTGGCAAACTCGAGGTGGCTCGGGTTCGGGACCAGTGTCATACCCATGGTGGCGCCGGTGGGCATTTCGCGCGTGCCCTCGTAGCCCATGTGGTACTTCACGTCGCCCGTTTCGCTGTCCTCGGCGGCGGCGTGCCGGCCCTCGAACTCGGAGAAGAGCGCGCCGTAGGTCTTGCCCATCACATTGGTGAGCACGTTCAGGCGCCCGCGATGCGCCATGCCGATCACCACTTCCATTGTACCGTGCGCCGAGGCTTCGGTGATGGCGGTGTCGAGCATCGGAACCAGTGCATCGGTGCCTTCGATGCTGAAGCGCTTCTTGCCCTGATAGGCGCGGCTGAGAAAGCGCTCCAGGCCATCCACCTGCGTCAGGCGGGAGAGGAGCCCGATCTTTTCATCGCTGGTGAGCGGGCGCGTGTGATGTTCGGCACGCAGCATGGCGCGGAACCACTGGCGTTCGGCTTCCGATGGCAGGTGGGTGACTTCGAGTGCCAGGCGCGAGGCGTAGCGCTTGCGCAGCATCGTGATGATGTCGGTGGCCGTCTTGAACCGCGCGTCCATGAAGCCGAGCGACGTGGCCGGGATGCGCGAGAGGTCGGCTTCGGTGATGCGGAAGAATTCCGGTGTCAGCTCGAGGGCGCCGAGGGGCGGGGTGCCTAGGGGGTCGAGGGGGACAGCGAGGTGTCCGAAGATGCGGATGTTCTGGGCCAGCGCCGCGGCGGCGGCGGCCACGCGCGGCAGCTCGGGGTCGCCGTCGTTGGCGATGGTGGAGCCCGTGGTGCCGAACTGGGCGGCCATCTTGAAGAACTGTCGCCAGGACTCGTCGACGCTGGACGGATCGGCGGTGAAGGCCTCGAACATTTCGGCGATGTAGCCGTCGTTGAAGGCGCTGGTGGTGATGGGGGTGTTGGCCATGCGGCAAATCTATTGCGGCCGGGCGGCGGTCGGTGGCGGTTTAGGGCGCCAGGCCGCGGGGCGGAACTGGCGGTGCTTCGGACGCCTTCACCCAGCATGCCAGCTAACCGCCCCAACCGAGCCCGGCCGCCGTCTGAGCGGGCGTCGAAGCTCTGCCTGACCTGCGGCAAGCCGTTCACGTGGCGGAAGAAGTGGGAGCGGGACTGGGAGCAGGTGAAGTACTGCTCGGAGCGATGCCGGCGGGGATAGTCCCTGACGCCGGTGACCGGTGGATAGGTTCCGGCGAACACGCCGAACTGGCGCCAACCCTTCAGCCGCCGTCCATGCTCATCGAGCCTGTACACGCTGGTGCCGCGCGCCGCCGACGTCGCTGCGCGAGACGACGCTGTTGCTCCCAACGCACGCGGTGAGCACCCTGGCGGAGCGACTCGGCGCCGCACTGGCGGATCGCTACACCATTGAGCGCGAGGTGGGCTCGGGCGGGATGGCGACGGTGCTGCTCGCGACCGACATCCGGCACGCGCGGCGTGTCGCGATCAAGGTGCTGCGGGCCGACTTGGCGCAGCGTACCGGCGCCGAACGCTTTCTGCGCGAGATCCGCACAACGGCGAATCTGCAGCATCCGCACATCGTGCCGCTGTTCGACTCGGGTGAGGCGGATGGGACGGTGTACTACGTGATGCCGTTCATCGATGGCGAGACGCTGCGCGACCGGCTCGAACGCGAGGGACAACTGCCGGTGGCCGATGCGGTGCGGATCGCGCGCGAGGTGGCCGACGCGCTGGACTATGCCCACCGACACGGCGTTGTGCACCGCGATGTGAAGCCCGAGAACATCCTGCTCAGCGATGGCCGCGCGCTGGTCGCCGACTTCGGGATCGCACTGGCCCTGGCGCACAGCACCGGCGATGTGCGGCTGACCGAGACCGGGATGAGTATCGGGACACCACACTACATGAGTCCAGAGCAGGCGATGGGTGAGAAACACATCACCGCCCGCACGGATATATTCGCGCTTGGGGCCATTTTGTACGAGATGCTGTCGGGCGAGCCGCCGTTCACCGGTGAATCGGCGCAGCTGATCGTGGCGAAGATGATGAGCACGGCGCCAACCCCGATCGTGACGCTGCGGCCAACTGTGCCGGAGCACGTGTCGCGCGCGATCGACGAGGCGCTGCACAGAGTGGCGGCAGATCGGTTTGCCACGGCGGGCGCGTTTGCTGACGCACTGCAGCGACCCGGTGTGACTGGAAACCCCTCATCACTCTCCGTCGGCGCCGCGCGCTCGAGGGTGCGGTGGTGGCTCCTCGGTGCCACGGCCGTGCTGGTCGCGGGCGCCGTCGGCTACTGGATCGGCAAGCCAGGCACGCCATCGTACCGTCAGGGCACCGTGGCACGTACTGTCATTCCGCTGGCGCGGGATCAGTTGCTCTCCATTGGAAATTACCCGTTGTCGATTTCGCCCGACGGCGCGTACATCGTGTACGTCGGTGACGACAGCGGAAAGGCCCAGCTTTTTCTGCGTGCGCTGGCAGACACGGTGTCGCATGTGATGCCGGGGACTGACGGCGGGAGCACGCCGTTCTTTTCGCCTGATGGCGCCTGGATTGGCTTCTTTGCGAACTCACGACTGAAGAAGGTGCCTCGATCGGGTGGCGCGCCAATCGTGCTTGCCGACGCGCCTGAGGGGGAGCTCGGTGCCGACTGGGGCAACGACGGGACGATTCTGTACGCATTGGGCGATGGGTCGCTGCATCGCACGCACGCGGATGGAGGTGCGCCGACCGCTGTTGTCGCCTCGCCGACGGACAGTACGCGGCGCTTCGCACTCGGGCCGCTCAAGTTTCCGTCGTTCCTGCCCAGCGGGAAGCGCGCGCTGATCAGCACGGACTCCGGTGTCGGCGTGCTGGATCTTGCATCCGGCGGCATTCGCATCGTGAGCAAGGGTCGGCAGGGCCGCTATCTGCGGAGCGGACAGCTGCTCTTCGACGACAACGAAGGCCGCGCACGCGTCGTGGGCTTCGACGCTGACCGTGGTGTGACGCGCGGCACGTCGGTGCCGGTGTTCGAGGCGTTTCGGGGCCCGGGCGGAGGGGCCGGCTACTTTTCAGTCTCGCAGACCGGCACACTCGTGTACATGCCGGGGGGATTCCAGCGCATGCTCGTGCGCGTGGATCGCTATGGACGTGAGAGCCCGATCAACGTCGAGCCGCGCGGATATCGATTCCCGTCGGTGTCGCCCGATGGTCGCCGGATTCTGGTGACGGTCGATCCACGGCC
>JANMHB010000166.1:0-47566 GCA_031374935.1 Gemmatimonadaceae bacterium
CCACCAGCCGAGCCAGAATGGCGGCGGTGGCACGGCCTCGGACATCGAGATTCAGGCTCGGGAAATTCTGTACCTGAAGGGCAAGATGAACGAGCTGATGGCCAAGCACACCGGCAAGCCGGTGGAAGTGATCGAGCGGGATACCGATCGCGACCGGTTCATGAGCGCCCAGGAAGCGCTGGAGTATGGCATCATCGACAACATCGTGACCAGCCGCAGTGAGCTGGCGGTGGATACGAAGCCGGCGGTCGTCGCCGCAGGCTGACCGGTTCCGGGGGCGGCACGATTCGTGTAAGCGATTGTCGTGTCGATACTTGGAGGGGGCTGCAGCTCAGGCGCTGCGGCCCCTTGCCATCTCCGGCGTGGTGGATCCTGCATTGCGATCCCCTGCCCGGCTTGTAGCTTCGAAGAGTGGACGCATCCCCATGCGGGGGGTGCGCCGTGTGTTCCTTGCCGGGCCTCGAATGTCGCACGACAAGCATCTGCGCTGTTCATTCTGCGGAAAGTCCAAGGACGCTGTCCGGAAGTTCATCTCCGGACCGTCCGTGTACATCTGCAACGAATGCATCGCGCTCTGCAATGAGATCCTGGCCGAGGATGAGGAGCGCGAGGTCGCGGAAGCGATCACGCAGGTCCCGACGCCGCAGGAAATCAAGGACATCCTCGATCAGTACGTGATCGGGCAGGAGCGGGCCAAGAAGGCGCTGTCGGTGGCGGTATACAACCACTACAAGCGCATCAACCTTGGCGCGACCCGTGACGAGGACGTGGAGCTCGAGAAGTCGAACATCCTGATGATCGGGCCGACGGGCGTGGGCAAGACGCTGCTCGCGCAAACGCTGGCCAAGATCCTCGACGTGCCGTTCACGATTGCCGACGCCACCACGCTGACCGAAGCCGGGTATGTGGGCGAGGATGTCGAGAACATCCTGGTGCGCCTGCTCCAGGCGGGCGATTTCAACGTGCAGGAGTGCGAACGGGGCATCGTCTACATCGACGAGATCGACAAGATCGCGCGCAAGAGCGAGAACCCGAGCATCACCCGCGACGTCAGTGGTGAGGGTGTGCAGCAGGCGCTGCTGAAGATTCTCGAAGGCACGGTGGCCAGTGTGCCGCCGCAGGGTGGCCGCAAGCATCCGCAGCAGGAGTACATCCAGATCAACACCAAGGACATCCTGTTCATCTGCGGTGGCGCCTTCGACGGGCTCGAGAAGATCATCGAGGCACGCGTGGGCAAGCAGCGGATCGGGTTTGGTGGTGCGGACAAGGCGTTGATCGAGCGCACGGCGAAGGAACCGTTCGCCGATGTCGAGCCTGATGACCTGCTCCGTTTCGGGATCATCCCGGAGCTGGTCGGCCGCCTGCCGGTGGCGGTGCCGCTCGAATCGCTCGATGAGGACTCGCTGGTGCAGATCCTGCGCGAGCCGAAGAACGCACTCGTCAAACAGTATCAGAAGCTGTTTGCGCTCGAGGAAGTGAAGCTCGACTTCGAGGAGAGCGCCCTGCGCGCCGTGGCCGGCAAGGCGCTCAAGCGCGGCACCGGCGCTCGCGGACTGCGCGCGATTCTCGAGGAGATTCTGATGGACGTGATGTTCGACCTGCCGAGTCGCGAAGATGTGACCGAAGTGCGGGTCATCGAGAGCTGCGTGACGAGTCGCGCGCAGCCACTGCTCGAGATTTCTCCCGCTCGCCGCAAGAAGGAAGCGTAGCCCTGAGCCCGGTCTTCCGGCGCGATGGGGACAAGATCGAGACGCCGGAGCGGTTGCCAGTCGTGCCGCTGCGTGACGTCGTCATCTTCCCCCACGTCGTCATGCCCCTGCTGGTCGGCCGAGCCGCCAGCCTTGCCGCACTCGATACCGCCGCCGCCGATGATTCGCTGGTGCTGCTGGTAGCGCAGAAGCGCGCCGACACCGAGGAGCCGGGCAGTACCGACCTGTTCCGCGTCGGCGTCGTCGCGCGCATTCTGCAGATCTCACGCCTGCAGAACGGCACCACGCGCGTACTGGTCGAATCGCTCGCGCGCGCCAAGGTCACGCGGTATGCGATGGCGGGCGCGCATCTGAAGGCCAACGTGCAGCCGTACCCACTCGACGCCACACCGCTGAGTGAAGACGAGACGCGGCAGGCCCGGCGCGCGGTCGGTGCGTTCGAGGAGTACGTCGCGCTGCACCGGCGCCTCCCGGATGAGATCGTGCGACTGATCAGCAGCGCCGAATCCTTCGAGCAGCAGGCCTGCCTGATCGCCGCACACCTGAACATCAAGCTCGACGCCAGGCAGCGGCTGCTCGACGCGCCCACCCTCGGTGTGCTCTTCGATCAGTTGACGATCACGCTCGCCGGCGAGGTCGAGCTGCTCCGGCTCGAACGGAAGATCGAGGACGATGTGCGCGGCGCGCTGTTCCAGAACCAACGCGAGTTCTTCCTGCAGGAGCAGCTGCGCGCCATTCATCGCGAGCTCGGCAACGAGGATGGCGATGAGGTACAGGAGCTGGACGCGCAGTTGGTGGCGGCACAACTGCCGGAAGCGGTGCTCACGCGGGCGCGGCGCGAGGTGCGCAAGCTGCGCAAGATGGCCCCGCTCAGCCCCGAAGCGACGGTCAGTCGCACGTTTCTGGATTGGGTGCTGGCACTGCCCTGGCATCAGCGCACTGAAGACGCACTCGATGTCGGCCGCGCGAAGACGGTGCTCGATGAGGATCACTACGGGCTCGAGGATGTGAAGGATCGCATTCTCGACTACATCGCCGTGTTGAAGCAGGTCGGCAAGATGAACGGGCCGATTCTCTGCCTGGTGGGGCCGCCGGGTGTCGGCAAGACATCGCTGGCGCGCTCGATCGCCAGTGCCCTTGGCCGCAAGTTCGTGCGCATGTCGCTCGGTGGTGTGCGTGACGAGGCTGAAATCCGCGGGCATCGCCGTACCTACATCGGCGCAATGCCGGGCCGCATCATTCAAGCCATGCGCCGCGCCGAAAGTGTGAACCCGGTGCTGCTGCTCGACGAGATCGACAAGCTGGGCGCAGACTTCCGTGGCGACCCGTCGGCGGCTTTGCTCGAAGTGCTCGATCCTGAACAGCACTCGGCGTTCAACGATCACTACCTCGAGATCGACTACGACCTCAGCCAGGTGTTGTTCATCACGACCGCCAACTCACTCAGCGGCATTCCCGAGCCGCTTCGTGACCGGATGGAGATCATCCGGCTGTCGGGGTATCTGGACCAGGAAAAGCTGGCGATCGCGAAGCAGTATCTGGTGCCGCGCACCTTGAAGGCGGTCGGAATCGACGCCGACGAGGTGACGTGGGAGCCGGAGGTGCTGCGCAAGATCTGTCGCGGCTGGACGCGCGAGGCGGGCGTGCGTGATTTCGAGCGGCGGCTGGCCCGAGTCGCGCGCAAGCTGGCGCGCCAGCGCGCGGAAGCGCCGGCATCGTCGAAGCGGCCCGCCCCCCTCGTGGTGAAGGCCGAGGAACTGACCGCGCTGCTCGGCTCGATGCAGTACGATCCCGATGACACATCACTCGACGACAAGGTCGGTGTGGCCACCGGCCTCGCCTATACCACCGTGGGTGGTGAGACGCTCGAGATCGAAGTCAGCGTGGTGGATGGGCGCGGACGCCTGCAGCTCACTGGCACCCTGGGCGACGTGATGAAGGAGTCGGCATCGGCCGCACTGAGCTACGCACGGCAGCGTGCCGTGCAACTCGGCATCACCCCTGATTTCTACAAGACGAAGGACATCCACGTCCACATCCCGGCGGGTGCAACTCCGAAGGACGGGCCGAGCGCAGGTATCGCGATTGCGACGGCCGTGGTCAGTGCGCTGACCGGATCACCGGTGCGTGGCGACGTGGCGATGACCGGCGAGATCACGCTTCGGGGCCGCGTGCTGCCGATCGGCGGCGTGAAGGAGAAGGCGGTTGGTGCACATCGTGCCGGCGTGACACACGTGCTGCTGCCCAAAGGCAACGAACGTGATCTCGACGACGTGCCCCAGGAGGTGAAGGACTTCATCACCTTCCACTGTGTCGGCAGCATGGACGAGGTGCTGGCGCTGGGCCTGCGCACGCCGAGCGTGCCGCACGCCATCGTCGCGCCGACCTCGGCGGGCGCACACGCTGTTCCACCGGCAGCCGTGCCGTCGCGCCGCGAGCGCGGTGGACGACGCGCGCCGGTGCACCCCCACTGAGATCGCGTGACCGCCCCAGACGTCTCGCAGGCCCCGGCCAACGCGCCGAAGTCCGACCCGCTGGTGATTCGCTCGCTGGATTTCGTCGGACCGATGGCCACGGTGGATGGGTGGCGCCCGGAACCCGAGCTGCCGGAGATCGCATTCGCCGGCCGGTCGAACGTGGGGAAGAGTTCCCTGCTCAACGCGCTCGTTCGCCGCAAGGCATTCGCGCGCGTCAGCAAGACGCCGGGCCGCACGCGCGAGCTCAATTTCTTCCGGGTGAACGATCTGTTCATGCTGGTCGACTTGCCGGGCTATGGCTATGCCAAGATCAGCAAGGACCGGAAAGCCGCGTGGCGTCCGTTGATCGAAGGCTACATGCGCAACAGCCCGTACCTGCGCGGCGTGGTGCAACTGCTCGATGTACGCCATGACCCGACGGCCGACGACCGCATCATGCTCGACTTTCTGGCGGAGCTCGGCGTCCCGACGCTGATCGCCCTGACCAAGGTCGACAAGCTGGGGCGTGTCGCGCGCGCGAAGCGGATCACGGAGTTGTGCGAGGCGTATGGCGTGGATGAAGATCAGGTCATCCCGTTCAGTGCGCATGAAAACATCGGGCGGGATGAACTCGCCGAGGCGCTCATGTCGCTCCTGAACGCTGGCCCGTGGCGTGAGGAAGCGGTGTATGTGCCGCGCGCCGACGGTGACGCAGCGGCGCGTGCAGTGCCAATGTCATCGGAGTCTGGTGACGGTGACGACGTCGCGGCTGGCGAAGGCGGCGCGCCCGACAACGACTGAGCGGCTCCTCCGGCATCGCCGGCCGGGCGTCAGTCGGTGCGCGTCACAACACGCGCAGCACATCCTCGACCGCGCCGGCGTCGTGCCCGTTGCGCAGCAGGTGCGCGATGTGCTGCAGCGCTTCCCGCTCGCGAGGCCAGGCACATTCCTGCATCGCGTCGGCCAGAGGCAGCCAGCGATACTCATCGTGCTCCTCGCCGAGGAGCGGCGCTCCGGAATCGGGCGCCACGATCGCGCAGAACACGACGGTGAGGCTCACCACGCCGAGCTTGTGCAGATAGAAGCCGCCGAGCGTGGTGTTGTAGAGCCGCTCACAGGTGAAGCCGGTTTCCTCGCGCAGTTCGCGAACGGCGGCATCCTCCGGTGCTTCGCCGGCATCGATCCTGCCATGGACGATTTCCCAGGCGCCGGCGCACCGCGCGCCGGTTGCGCGACGCAGCAGCAACGTCTCGAGACCTGCAGCGCCCGGACGAACCACCGCCAGGTCGACGATGCTCACCTGCACCGGCGTTGTTGCTCCATCCCTCACAGAATCCTCCAGAATTCGCGCGCGACATCGACGGAGAACATCCAGCGTCCATCGCGCAGCCCGCGCGCCACATCGACACGCAGGAGATTGAAGAATCCGATGCCGCCGAGCCCCAGCGCCGGATGGAAGCCGCGCGACACGAGGCGAGCGGAGGTGGTGCGTGCGTCGGTCCACGCCAGCACTGCATACGGCGCGAGGGTGATCTGCGCCGGTACACGACCGTAGCGGCCCAGCGGCATCGAGGGCCCCGGCACCGCGTGCTGCCACTCGATGCGCTGTGACACACCGGTGCGCCCTCGAATCGCGTGGAATCCGACGCCCGGAAGGGTGACCGGGCCTCCGAACCAGACTTCGTACTGCTGCGGCACGCTGCGACCGATGCCGGCAGCGACGATGGTTCGCATGACCAGCCGGTCACGACCGATCGGGCGCTGGACGTCGATGTCGATCACGCCGCGACCAAAGGTCTCTCCGGAGGCGCGCGCGCGGATGGCGTCGATGGTGCTCGTGAGTGCCAGCTCCGAGCCCCACAGCGCAAGCGCGGTCGGTCGGCGCACACCAAGCGTGATGCGACGGAACTCCTCTGGCAGGATGGCCGGCGTCTCCGCGTAGGCACCGCGTGCCGGTGTCGCATTGACCGCGGCGCGCGAGTGCCTTTCGACCCCCGCCTCGACGCTCAGCCGCCAGCGTCGGTCGAGCAGCAGCGGCAGGTCGGCACGCACGACCACCTGCCGTCGCTGGAACGGGCTGGTCCAGTCCGAGCCGAACTCCTGCGCGGCAAGTGTGTTGCGTGTCACTGAACCCTCCGGCACCACACCCACGTCGCCCAGCTGGCGCTCGGCGCGAAGTGACAGGCCTGCACCTGACGCACGCTCCCACGCCAGCACGGCACTGCCCCGCACGCGCTCATCGGCAAAGGCATAACGCGCCGTCGCGCCGATACGCAGCCCTCCGCCCAGTCTCTGGGTGAGCCCCGCACCCAGCGCCAACCCTTCGACGCGGTTGACGCGGACGAAATCGGACAGGCCGCGTGCCTGAATGGCGGTCGCGCGCGTTCGCTGCAGTGCCTGCGCGCGCACCAGCTCACGCGCTGCGTCCTGCACCGCTGCCACGTCACGATCGGTCACGGTGCGCACGTCGGGCGGCAGGCCATCCAGCAGTTCGCCGGTGAACGTGAAGGCCGCCTGCCGGTCGGGCGGCGCCGTCACGATCTCATCACCCAGAAAGAACGCGGGAGGGAGGCCGGTATTCACGTCGTAGTCACGAATCTCCCATCGACCGCGGATGATACCGCGAAAGGGGAAGTCGAGCCAGGTGCCCGTGCGTCGGATCTCGATCTGCTGCCGGCGCGGCAGCCAGTACCGATCTTCGATCAGGCCATTCTCGAGAATGACCGACACATCCTCGAGCGACTTGTCCTTCAGTGCGACACGCGTGAACGAGAACGCCATGCGCACCACCTGAGCGGTGGCGCGTTCCACGAACACCGCGCCGACCGCGCGTGGCGCGCGATCGTTCTTCGGACGAATGCTGAGCTGAAAGACCTCGATCACGCGATCGGCCAGCCGGATCACCAGCGAGTCGGCGATGCGATAGTCGTATTCCGCCATGCCGGTCGCTGACAACGGGTGCGGCACATCGAGCACTTCGTCACCATCACCCAGGCGGATGATGTCCGGGAAGTTGTTCTGGATGATGCCGAGATGGTCGCGATGGTAGTTGATGTCGGTGGGCAGGAGCAGCGTATCGCGACGTCCGAGGATGCGCTGCTTGCTCTGGTTCGGGGACCGCCAGAACACTTCGAGGCCGAGTTCGTCCGCCTTGACGACCTTCGGTGGCTCGTTCAGACCCTCGCCGGACTGGGCCAGAAAGGTCAGGTACCCGCGGGCGATGGCACTGTAGTCCCGCAGGGTGGTGTCGGCGAGCTGTGCCGAGCGTCGCACGGTAGCCCGCTGCGCCAGGCCGAGCGCGCGTGCATCATTCCATTCTGCGGTCTGGCAGAGTACGGTGGTAGGGTCGAGCGTAAGGAGTGTCAGCACGGTAGCGCTGACCCAGTGCATGACTCGTCGCATCGTTGCAATCTGGCCCTGCCCGATCGTCCACGGCACCCACCGCCCTCCTTCCCGTTTCGAGTGTCACTGGTCTCGTCGTACACCACCTTTCGAAGCATGGCCGCGCCAGGGCGCCTGGTGCCGGTGTGGCACGATTGTCTGCTGGATCTCGACACCCCCGTGTCCGCGTTCGCGAAGCTTCGACGCGGTCCCTTCGCGTTCCTGCTCGAATCGGCACCGGCGGGCAGCGAAACGTGGGCCCGGTACACCTTCCTCGGCACCGAGCCGCGGGGGGCGTGGCGCCTTCGTGACGGAACGGTGGATCGATGGACGCCCGACGCTGGCTGGCACGGCGCGACGCCGGTCGCGGACCCGTTCGATTCGCTGCGCGAAGAGGTGTCGCGGTACCAGCCCGTGCAGGTGCCGGAACTGGGCGACTTCTGGGCCGGTGCGGTCGGTTTCTTCAGCTACGACGTCGTGCGCCATATCGAGCACCTCCCCAAGGCGCCGCCGCGCGGCACGGCGACCCCGGACGCGCTCTTCGTGTCGACGCGCACGCTGGTGGTGATGGACAACCTGAAATCGCAGGCCCGTGTGGTGACGGCGGTGCCGATCGACAGCGATGATGAGACCTGGCTGCGTACGGCCTACGACGCCGCAGTGGCTGACGTGCGCACGACGATCGAACGGCTGCAGGCGCCGGCGGCGCTGGCACCGCTGACACTCGATGACGCTGCGCCCGCGGCCGTGGGTCGGTCGAACTTCACGCGTGCCAGCTTCGACGCGGCGGTGGAACGGATCAAGGAGTACATCGTCGCCGGCGACTGCTTTCAGTGCCTGATTGCCCGTCGCATCACCGTGCCGCACGACTTCGATGGCCTGACGCTGTATCGGGCGCTCCGTGCGCTGAATCCCTCGCCGTACATGTACCATCTCGTGCTGGACGGCATGGAGCTGGTGGGCAGTTCGCCCGAAGTGCTGGTGCGCCTGGCCGGCGGCACGGTGACGGTACGACCGATCGCCGGCACCCGGCGTCGCGGCAGCACCGCGGCCGATGATGCGCGGCTGACGGTGGAGTTGCAGACCGACGACAAGGAGCGGGCGGAACATGTGATGCTGGTCGATCTCGGCCGGAACGACGTCGGACGACTCGCGAAGTATGGCAGCGTGCAGGTGACGGAGTTCATGACGGTCGAGCGATATTCGCACGTGTTGCACCTGGTGAGCGAAGTGACCGGCGATGTGGGCGCTGAGACGTCGGCGCTGGACGTCGTCCGCGCGACGTTCCCTGCCGGCACGATGACCGGTGCACCGAAGGTTCGTGCCATGCAGATCATCGATGAATTGGAGCCGGAACGGCGCGGTCCATATGCGGGGGCCGTCGGCTATCTGGCGGCGGGTGATCGTCGGATGGACCTTGCCATCACGATTCGCACCTGTGTGATCGCCGCTGGTGAGGCGAGTGTGCAGGTGGGCGCCGGTATCGTCTACGATTCGGTTCCGGCACACGAATGGCTGGAAACGGAGAACAAGGCGCGCGCGATGCTGACGGCCATTGGGCGGGTGCGCGACCGATGATCAATGTCAACGATGCGGTATCGCCATTCGCTGGCTCGCCGATCGCATCGCCCGGCGGACTGATCCCCGACGGTATGTATCCGGCGGCCTATCAGCAGAAGCTGATCCGGGATGCGCGGGTGGTCGCACACGGCAGCACCATGCGGTACTTCGACGAGATGCTGATGCAGCACCGCACACTGTTCCAGTGGGCATCCACGCACCCGGACGCGAGGACGATGCAGGGTCGGCATGTGGCATATGCCGTGCCGCTGCCGGGTGCAGATGCCACCGTGGTGGTGCGACACAGTCACCACGGTGGCATGCTGTCCTCACTCACGCGCGACGTCTTCCGCACCCCGCGCGCCGCTGACGAACTGCGCATCAGCTGGACCCTGCGTCATGTGGGTATTCCCACGCCGCACATGCTGGGGTATGCGCTCTATCCCACGATGCACGGCAGGCTCTGGCGCGCCGATGTCGTGACCCGCGAGATCACCGATGGTGTGGATCTCGCCGCCGTGCTGTCGACCGACACCGGCATGTACGACCATGGCAAGAGCATCGAGGCCACCGTCACGCTGCTGCGACGGCTGGCGCGCACGTGGGCGTATCACCCCGACCTGAACGTGAAGAACATCCTGATCGCGCCGGATGACGCCGGCGAAACGATGGCCTACGTGCTGGACGTCGACACGCTGCGTTTCGCCGAGAAGAACGCCGAGTGGATGAACGTGGAGCGCCTGCTGCGGTCGGCGAGAAAGTGGCTCGACAAGGACGGGAATCCGGGATTCGCCACACTCATCGAGCGGTTGGGCGGATGACGGTGGCGATCACAGGGCCGCGCCGCGGTACCGTGCGCGCATCGCTGGATCGGGTGTGTATCGTGATGATGAGTGCGGTCGGTGATGCGGTGCACGTGCTCCCCGTGCTGACCGCACTCAAGCGCCATCGCCCCGACGCGCAGGTGACGTGGATCCTGCAGCCGGGCCCGGCCACGCTGGTGCGCGGCCATCCCGACCTCAGCGACATTCTGCTGTTCGAGCGCAGCAACGGCTGGCGCGCCTTCAACGACCTGCGCCGACAGCTTGGCTCGCGGCGATTCGATCTGGCCCTCGCACTGCAGGTGTACCTGAAGGCCGGCATGATCACGCGCATGGTCAAGGCGCCGGTGAAACTCGGCTTCGACATGGCGCGCGCGCGCGACCTGAACTGGGTGTTCACCAACGCACAGATTGCACCGCACCCGATGCAGCATGTGCAGGACCAGTACTTCGAGTTTCTCGACGCGCTGGGTGTACCGCACGGCCCGCCGGTCTGGAACCTCGGACCCTGGCCACACGAGCGCGGAGCGCAGCGCGAACGACTGCGCGCGTTCGATCGACCGATCGCGCCGATCGTGGTGGCGACCAGCAAGGCACAGAAGGATTGGCTGCCGGAGCGATGGGCGGCGGTATGCAATTCGCTCCACGCAGATTTCGGCCTGCAGCCGGTGCTGGTCGGCGGCCGGTCAGACCGCGAGCTGGCGGCTGAACGCGTGATTCTCAAGACGGTGAAGGTGCCGGTGGTGAGCGCGCTGGGCAGTGGCCTGCGCGGGCTGGTGCACCTGCTGGACGGTGCGGCGCTCGTCCTCAGCCCCGATACCGGGCCGTTGCACATCACGGTTGCACTTGATCGGCCCGTGATCAGTCTGATCGGCTATTCGAATCCGAAGCGCGTCGGGCCGTACAGGAAATTCCAGGACCTGATGATCGATGCCTACGGCGACCCGGGCGAGGACTATCCCATCAGCATGGAGAACCGGCTCGATCGTCTGCCACGCATCACGGTCGATGACGTGCTTGGCAAGGTGCAGCGCTGGAAGTCGAGCTATGCCGCGACGTACGGTGAGCGAAGCGCGGGCGCGGCTGCGGCACTGAACGGCTGAAGCCATCGGGGAGCGTCGAGGCCCTCGGCGCACACGTGCGAGGAGGGCTTATTTGAGCGTCGCGACGGCTTTCAGCAGCGCGGGATCGGCCGGAGGCGGCACCGGTGCGAGCTGTTCCAGGTGTGCCACCAGCAGCTGCGCCACCAGGAAATCCCGCACCGTCTTTACATCGGCAGGCACCACGTACCACGGCGCCGCTTTCGAATTGCACCGACGCATGACTTCGGAATACGCCTTAGTGAATCGTGGCCAGGCGGCACGGTCCCGCAGATCGCTCGACTGCAGTTTCCACTGTCGGGCACGATCGGCGGCGCGATCACGAAACCGTTCGAGCTGTTCCGCACGACTGATGTGAATGAACAACTTCACGACGTGCACGCCGGCCTCGGTGATCTCGGCTTCGAAGTCGTTGATGTGACCATAGCGCCTTTTCCAGACACGAGGTGGCAGCGTGCCATGCACACGGGGAATCAGGATGTCCTCGTAGTGCGAGCGATTCCAGACGCCGACCTGACCGAATGCCGGCAACACGCGATGAAACCGCCACCGAAAATCGTGTGCCGCTTCCTCTGGTGTCGGGACGCCGAAGCTGGAGGCCTTCAGCCCCTGGGGATGCAGCACGGAGAACACCTTGCGCAGCAGTCCGTCCTTACCCGATGCATCGCGTCCCTGCACGACGAACAACAGGGCACGCTTCCGTTCAGCGTAGAGCATTCCCTGCAGCGTTGCGGCACGGGCCTGCAGCGCACGTGTTGCAGCAGAGAGTTCATCGGTGCCAGGCACCCAGTCGGGTGGCGCCGCGTCGCGGTCGCGCAGTGATGGCGTCGCGCCCGCCCGGAGCCGCTTGAGCATGTCAGCCACGGTGCAGCGGACCAAACGGGTAGCGCAGGCCCATGCGCTCAGCGAGTTGCACCAGCGTGACGAGCGAGAGCCCCATCACCGCGAAGTAGTCGCCCTCGATGTGTTCGACGATCGTCGCACCGAATCCCTGGATGCCATACGCACCGGCCTTGTCCATCGGTTCGCCGGTATTGACGTAGCGGGCGATCGTGTCGTCATCGAGGTCGCGGAAACGGACCTTCACCGTGACGACGGCGGATTCGACGCGGTCCGCCATCGCCACCGCCATCGCCGTACAGACCTCGTGCGTCCGCCCACTCAATCGCCGCAGCATGGCACGCGCCTCGGGAATGTCGAGCGGCTTGCCAAGGATCGCGCCGTCGATGACCACGATGGTGTCGGCCGCGATCACCAGTGCGTCCGGCGCTCGCGCGGCAATCACTTCCGCCTTGCCACGTGCCAGGCGCTCGGTATGCGGAACCGGCAACTCATCCGGCCACGGCGTCTCGTCGATATCGGCCGGCCGGACTTCATGCTCGATGCCGATCAGCGAGAGTAGTTCGCGCCGGCGCGGCGACTGGGAGGCAAGAATCACACGCATTGCGTCAACATTCCAGCGGAAGTGTCACAGGACCATCGTTGATCAACTCCACCTCCATCGAGGCGCCGAACTCGCCGGTCTCCACCGTGATCCCACGCTCGCGCAGCAGCGCAATGAACCGTTCGTAGAGCGGAATTGCGACCTCCGGCCGAGCCGCGGCGACGAAACTCGGTCGGCGACCGCGGCTCGCGTCGCCATACAGCGTGAACTGGCTGACGACCAGCACCGCCCCCGCCACATCGGCCAGCGCGAGGTTCATCTTACCCGCGGCGTCGCCGAAGAGTCGGAGGCCGGTGACCTTGTCGGCCATCCAGACCAGTCGGGCGGCATCATCGTCGTGCGTGATGCCGACCAGCAGCAGATAGCCACGTCCGATCCGGCCGGTGACCCGCCCATCGACCCGGACTTCCGCGCGGGAAACACGTTGAAGGAGGACTCGCATCTGCCGACAAAGTTGACTGCCCGCGGCCCTGACACCAGACTCCCCTGAGCCCATCCCTCATTTCGCCGCGAGTGGCGCGGTCTGCCCTCGTCCGGCGACGTCGCCGCTGTCGCACGGAGCGCACTGTCGTGAGAGTCCTCGTCATCGATGTTGGCGGTACCCATATCAAGGTCGCCGGTTCGTGGGACCGCGTTACGCACCGCATCCCGTCGGGACCGACCATGACCGCGTCCGACATGACACGCGGCGTGCTCGAACTCACCAGAGGCTGGGACTACGAGGCGGTCTCACTCGGCTACCCGGGCCCGGTGAAGGACAACCGTCCCCACCGCGAACCGGTCAACATCGGTGGGGGCTGGACGACGTTCGATTTTCAGAAGGCGTTCGGGAAGCCCGTTCGCGTGATCAACGACGCCGCCATGCAGGCGCTGGGCAGCTACGCGGGCGGCCGCATGCTCTTTCTCGGACTCGGCACGGGCCTCGGCACGTCGATCGTCGAGAACTGGCGCGTGGAGCCGCTCGAGATCGCGCATCTCCCCTACCGAAAGGGCAAGAGCTACGAGGAATATCTCGGCGACGCCGGCCTGGCTGAACTGGGTGACGAACGCTGGGAAAACCACGTGCACAAGGTGTGCGACCTGTTTCGCGCTGCATTGCTGTGCGACGGTATCGTGCTCGGCGGAGGCAACGCGCGGAAACTGGTGACCATGCCCGATGCCACCACGCGTGGCTCGAACGAAAACGCCATCCACGGCGGGATCAGGCTCTGGGAGCGCGTCGCGGAGTCGACGTCGCCGGAGTTTCTCGACGCGCAGACGGCGGCCGACGCCGCGGTCCCGCCAGAGCCGCGCGCGCCTGACGTGACGTCGGAAATCCGCATTCCGGCTGGCTCGCGACGGAAGACCGGTGCGAGGCCGCGGACGCCGGCGACGAAGACCGGTGCCGCGGCAAAGAAGACTGGGGCGCAGCGGGCGGCAGTGAAGAAATCAGCACGCAAGTCGCCGGTGACGAAGGCGTCAGCGAAGAAGGCGTCAGCGAAGAAGACACCAGCGAAGAAGACACCAGCGAAGAGGACACCAGCGAGGAAGACACCGGCGAAGAAGGCAACGGCACCGAAGCGCCGCGCATGATCGCAATCAGCCTGCGGCGCGCCCTCGGTCTGCTCTCATGCGCGACCGTAGTGCTCGTCGCACAGCCTTCCGGCGCGCGGCCTGAGCATCGCGCCGAGGAGCGCGCGATTCTGTCGGACATGGTCAGCATCAATTCCTCGACCGGCACCGCAGGCGTCGATCGGATCGGACTCGTCATCACGCGTCGCCTGCGTGCGGCAGGGTTTGCAGCCGCTGATGTGCAACGACTGGGACCAGCGCCGACGATGATGGCGGTGGTGGCACGGTATCGTGGCAAGACGGCTGGCCGGAAGCCGATCCTGCTGATGGCGCACATGGATGTCGTCACTGCCCTGCCAAGCGACTGGACCCGACCGCCGTTCACCTTTGGCGAAGCGGAGGGGTGGTACTACGGTCGCGGTGTCGAAGACAACAAGGCCGGCCTGGCCGCCATCGTCGCGACGTTCGTCCGCTGGAAGCGTGCCGGCTGGGTGCCGGATCGCGATCTGATCGCGGTGCTGACCGCGGACGAGGAAACCGACGGTCGCTCCATTCGCTGGCTGTTGAAGCATCATCCCACGTTGTTCAACGCCGAGTTCGCGCTGAACACCGATGCCGGCGGTGTGGCGCTGGAAGGCGGCAAGGTACTTGGCGTCTCGCTGCAGGCGAGCGAGAAGGTCTACGCCGACTTCACGCTGCAGACGTTGAATGCAGGCGGGCATAGTTCAGTCCCGCGGCGCGACAATGCCATCTACGAGCTTGCCGACGGGTTGTCGAAGCTTGCCGCGCATGAATTCCCGGTGCGGTTGAACGAAGTCACCACCGCGTTCTTCCGCGAATCAGCGGCGTCGCAGACGCCAGCGCTGGCGACGGTGATGCGCGCCATCGCGGCGGGCCAGACGGACGCAGCCGACGTCGCGCAGGTGGCCGCGGTCAATCCGTACTTCAGCTCCGTGTTGCGCACCACCTGCGTCGCGACGCGGCTGGACGGTGGGCACGCCGACAACGCACTGCCGCAGCGCGCCACTGCGCTGGTGAACTGCCGCATGCTGCCCGACGATCCGCCGGACTCGGTACTGGCGGTGCTGCAGCGGGTGGTGGGCGACAAGGTGAAGGTGATCCGGACGCGCGAGATCGTGCCCAGTCCTCCGTCGCCGTTGCGGCCCGACGTGGTGGGCGTGATGACCGCGCTGTCGCGCACCTTCTTCGGCGGTGCGCCAGTGGTGCCGGAGATGTCCACCGGAGCCACAGATGGGCTCTTTACGCGGAACGCTGGCGTGCCGACGTATGGTGTGAGCGCATTGGCGTTCGAGCAGACCGAGCCGTCGCGCGCGCATGGGCGGGATGAACGGATCGGGGTGTCGGCGTTCCATGTTTCGGTGGCGTTCTGGGAGCAGCTGGTGCAACGGCTGGCGGGACCGGTGGCGGTGGTGCCGTAGCTGCCAGGGGGGCCCACATTGGTGGACAACGAGACGAGGGCGAGCCTGGCATCCCGGCTCGCCCTCGTCTGCCATCCGTCACCCAGGCACCACCCTCACTCGACCGTCACGCTCTTCGCCAGGTTTCGCGGCTGATCGACGTTACACCCGCGCTTCACGGCGATGTAGTACGCCAGCAGCTGCAGCGGCACACTCGCCAGCACGGGCGTCAGCATGTCCATCGTCACCGGAATCCGGAACTCATAGTCGAGCAGCCCGGCCAGCGCCGGTTCTTCACCGGTGGTGATGGCGACGACGGTGCCCTTGCGTGCCTTCACCTCCTGTACGTTGCTCACGACCTTGTCGAACACGGCGTCGTGCGGCGCGATGAACACCACCGGCATCATCTCGTCGATCAACGCGATCGGCCCGTGCTTCATTTCCGCCGCCGGATACCCCTCGGCGTGGATGTAGCTGATTTCCTTCAGCTTGAGCGCGCCTTCCAGCGCACTCGGAAAATTGTAGCCGCGACCCAGGTACAGGAAATTCTGCGCCCGCTTGAATTCTTCGGCCACCGCCTCGACATCGGCAGCGCGCTCGAGGATCTGGCTGATCTGCGCCGGCAGCGCCGAGAGCGCGGCGATCACCTGACGGCCCTGCAGGATGCTCATCGTCCGCAGCCGGCCGATCTTGAGCGCAAGCAGCGTGAGTGCAATCACCTGACTGGTGAACGCCTTGGTGCTCGCAACACCGATTTCCGGACCGGCGTGCAGGTAGATCCCGCCATCCGCCTCACGCGCGATGGTCGATCCGACGACATTCACGAGGCCGAGCGTCTTCGCGCCGCGTGACTTGGCTTCCCGCAGCGCGGCGAGCGTGTCAGCCGTCTCACCGGACTGCGAAATCACGATGCAGAGTGTGCGCTCGGTGACGATCGGGTTCTTGTACCTGAACTCGGACGCGTATTCCACCTCGACCGGAATCCGCGCGAACTCCTCCAGCAGCTGCTCGCCGATCAGCGCCGAGTGCCACGAGGTGCCGCAGGCCGTGATGATGATGTTGTCGATCTTCAGCAGCTGCTCGTCGGTCATGTTCAGTCCGCCGAGCTTGGCTGTCCCTTGTTCGTGCAGCATGCGGCCGCGCATCGTGTTCTCGACCGTCACCGGCTGCTCGAAAATCTCCTTCAGCATGAAGTGCGCGTACCCGCCGCGCTCGATCTGGTCGAGATCCCAGTCGATCTGCGTCACGACCTTCGACACCGTGCTCTGCGAGTGATCGATCACACGAAACCCGCTGCGCGTCAGCACCGCCACATCGCCATCTTCCAAGTAGACCACATCCCGCGTGTGCGCCAGGATTGCCGAGACGTCGCTGGCCACGAACCACTCATCCTTGCCCACGCCGATCAGCAGCGGGCTGCCCTTCCGGGCGGCGACGATCTTGTCTTTGTCGCGACTGGAGATCACGGCGATACCGTACGTCCCCTCGACACGCTTGAGCGCCTGGACGACCGCGTCCTCCAGGCTGCCGGTGAACAACTCCTCGATCAGATGCGACAGCACTTCGGTGTCGGTCTCGGACGAGAAGACATGCCCTCGCGCCTCCAGTGACTTCTTGAGCGAATGCGAGTTCTCGATGATCCCGTTGTGCACCACCGCGATCGTCTTTGCCTCATCCATGTGCGGATGCGCATTGCGCTCGGTCGGTGGACCATGCGTGGCCCAGCGTGTGTGCGCGATGCCGACCGACCCATGCGTGGGATTGTCGATGATGGCCTGCTCGAGCTTGGCGATCTTGCCCGCAGCCCGGCGCATCTCGACGCCGGCTCCATTCATCGTTGCCACGCCCGCCGAGTCATAGCCGCGGTACTCCAGTCGACGCAGCCCTTCCAGCAGCAGCGGGGTCGATTCCCGGTTGCCAACGTATCCGACGATTCCACACATGAGTTCAATCCTTCCCGAATGGCAATGAGATCCTGTGCTCAGCGCGCAGAGGCGCGCACGAGCTCGTCGAGCGGTTCCCGCGACTGCGACACCAGCGCCTCGGCGTCGGCGCGTGTGGGCGCCTCCGCAATCACACGCACGATTGGTTCCGTTCCCGACGGACGCACATGCACCCAGCGATCCGGCCACGACAGTCGGAGCCCATCCTGGGTATCGACCGCCGCATCGGGAAAGGCCGCCTGGAGAGCCGCATAGACAGCCCCCAGCGGGGCGTCCGGACGATCCAGCTTGTCCTTCACGATCTCGTACTGCGGCGCCGCCGCCTTGAGCTGTGACGGCGTCTTCCCTGTCTCACACAGCAATTGCAGCACCAGCGCCGCGCCAGCGGGGGCGTCGCGGCCCAGATGGAGGTCCGGCAGGATCACACCGCCGTTCCCCTCGCCCCCGATCGCCGCACGCTCAGCCTGCATCGCCGCTGCCACGTTCGCTTCGCCAACCGGCGCACGAACACAGCGCTGTCCGGCCGCCAAAGCAGCATCCTCTACTACACGGCTTGTGGAGAGGTTGGTCACAACCACACCGGGCGATTTCCGCAGCACGAGCGCGGTCGCGAACGCGAGGGTGTAGTCCTCGCCGATCGGGACACCGTGCTCATCCACAATCGCCAGTCGGTCGACGTCGGGATCAACCGCCAGCCCGATGTCGGCCCCGGTCTGCTTCACCAGCGCCGCGAGGTCGCCCAGATTCTCGGCGATCGGCTCCGGGGCATGCGGAAAGCGGCCGTCCGCTTCCGTATGGATCGCCGTCACTTCGCAGCCCAGCGCCTCGAGCAGCGGCCGCATGATCGGCCACCCTGCACCACGGACACAATCGAGCGCAACCTTCAGCTTCCGCGCGCGGAGTGCGGGGATGTTGAGGTATTTTAAAGCGAGTATGAGATCCAGATGGCGCCGTATCGCCTGATCGTCGACGGTCGTCGAGCCGAGCTTGTCCCACGTCGCGCGATGAAAGCCCGCGTCTGTGGCGGCTCGAAAGCTCAGGCTGGCGGCCTGGTCCAGAAACAGCCCGGACGACCCGATGAACTTGAGCGCGTTCCATTCGACCGGATTGTGGCTGGCGGTGATTGCCAGGCCGCCCGCCGCGTGGTGATGCTCGACGGCGAGCTGGACGGTCGGCGTCGGCACGACGCCAATGTCCACCACCTGACACCCGACCGACTCGAGCGCCGACAACACGATCCGATGAAACAGCGGCCCCGACACACGGCTGTCCCGACCGACGACGATCGGCGCGCCCGGTTTCAGCGCCGTGGCCCAGGCACCGAATCCGGCGGCGTACGTCGCGACGACTTCAGGCGTCAGTCCTGCACCAACCCGGCCACGAATGCCGGAAACCGAGACCATCAGTCCGTCGAAGGATGCCATTGCACGTTGGAAGAGATGAACCTTTCGCCTGCCGCCGGAGGCTCCAGCGACCCGCGCGTCTCTGATACCGTCGGCTGCAGTGAGCGGCTGGATGCAGTGGTGCCGTGCCGGAATTGGCATGTGCTGCACCGCACTGCCGCTGTGCGGGGTCACGATACAGGGGTACGTTCCGCGCCGTTGTGCGCGTTATGGGACCGAAACTTCGCTCGGAGCCGACACATGAGCAATCCACTTGGCCTGCTGCCCCTCGCCATGGCAGCGCACGGTGGCACTCTCGACGAGCTGCCAGCCGGGCAACTGGTTGCGGCGGGACTCACGCTGCTGCAACGCAGCGCGACACTGGCGCGGGCACTGTATGGCAAGCGCGCGGCGATTCTGCTGCCGACCGGCCCGCAGTTCCTGCTCGCGCTGGCGGCCAGCGAGGGACGAGGCGCGGTGTTGCTGAATCCACTGGCCTCGACGTCCGAGATCGTGGATCAACTGCTGGAAGCCGACGTCGGCGCGGTGTTCACGATCGCAGCCCTGGCGGGCAAGCTGCCCGCGACACTGCTGCAGGTGCTGCTCGATGACGCGCCGGGGCAGGCCGCGCTGTTGCAGCAGGGCGTGGTGACGCACATCGACCTCGGCTCGCACGTCGGCCTGACACTCGAGGGCGACGCCGACAGCGACGCGTCCGAGAGCGATGAGGAAGCCGCGATCGTCTATACCTCCGCCATGAAGGGCGCAGCGTTGGGTGCAATCCTCACTCATCACAACCTGCTGTCGAACGCTCGCGCGACGATCGAGGCCGCACGACTGACGGCGGAAGACCATGTCTTGGCGGTCCTCCCGTACAGCCACCTGTTCGGCATGACGGTGACGCTCTCGGCCCCGATGCTTGCCGGCGCCCGCGTGACCACCATGGCGCGCTTCAATCCGCTGAAGGCCGTGGATGCGCTGGTTGACGGCGCGGTCACGGTGTTCGTCGGCGTTCCGGCAGTGTTCATCGGGATGCTGACGGCGATTGAACGACGCGGTGGCGCGATCGACGTACCGGCCTTGCGCCTCTGCATCTGTGGTGGTGCGGCACTGCCAGTCTGGGTGCAACGGAAGTGGGAGACCGCCACCGGTTGCGCACTCCGGCAGGGATACGGGCTCACCGAAGCGGGACCGGTGTGTCTGTTCAACCGCGTTGACGCGCCGAACCGACTCGGCACGCTGGGCACCGCCTATCCTGGCACCGTCGTTTCGATCCGGGATCAGACGACCAGCGCCGAGCTTCCGGTGGGGTCGAGTGGAGAGATCTGCGTGAGCGGTCCTGGGGTTGGTCGGGGCTACCTGACGGGCACTGATCGCGGCCTGCGACGCGTCGGGCCGTGGTTGCACTCGGGGGATCAGGGCTCCATCGATGGTGACGGCGTGGTCACCTTCGAGGGATTGATCAAGCCGATGTTCACCCGCAACGGCTTCAACATCTATCCGGCCGAGCTGACCCGCGTGATCGCGGCGCTGCCGGGCGTCTCAGCGGTCGAGGTTCGCGGCGTTCCCGACATGGCGAGGGAACACGACATCGAGGTCGTCGTACATGGCAGCGTCGACGAAGCGGCGGTGCGGTCGTGGTGCGAACAGCGACTGTCCAGTTACAAGCAACCGGGTCACATCAGCATCGTCGCCTGAGTGCACGTCACGCCCCGACGTCCGTGCGCGGCAGGACGGTCACGTCACCCGACGCGATCGCCTCGACGAACGCCGTGACACAGGCTTCATCGAATTGGGTACCGGCGCAGCGGTGCAGCTCCCTGATGGCTTCAGGGATCGCCTTGCCACCATCGTCGCGATACCGCCGGCCGCTGGTCATGGCATCGAAGCTGTCGGCCACCGCGACGATGCGTGCCTCGAGCGGGATATCATCGCCCAGCAGCCCGTCCGGCAAGCCGGCGCCATCCATGCGCTCATGATGTGACCGCACGATGTTGAGCAATTCCGGCTGATCCATCACCATCGCCGACAGGATGCGCCACCCGACGATCGGGTGTGTCATGACATGGGCGTACTCCTCCGGCGTGAGTCGTGCCGGCTTGGTGAGAATTTCCTCGCGCACGCCGATCTTGCCGATGTCGTGCAGTCGTCCGCCGAGGGTGATCGCACGGATGACTTGCGGCGGCAGGCCCAGTCGTTGGGCGATCGCCGCAGAGTACTGGCTCACACGCACGCTGTGGCCATGGGTGTACGGATCCTTCGCTTCGAGCGCCTCGGCGAGCGCCTGCACGCCACCCAGAAACTGCTGCTCGATGCGTCGCGCCTGTGCCTGCACCTTCTGTTCGAGCCGGTTCTGATACTCCCGGTTCTCGAGCACCAGCCGACGGCGCTCGAGTACCGAGGTGATCCGGGCCCGGACTTCCTCGAGATGAAAGGGCTTGGTGAGGTAGTCGAGCGCGCCCACCGACAGGCAGCTCACCGCCGTCTGCACGTCGCCGTTGCCGCTGATCATCATCACCGCCGCGTCAGGCCAGCGGGAGCGCAGTTCGCGCAGCAGCGAGAAGCCATCCATCTTCGGCATCTCGATGTCGGTGAGAATCAGCGTCGCGGGGTGGCGCTCCATCTGTGCGATGGCTTCGAAGCCATGGCTCGCCTCGTCCACGATGAAGCCATCGGCGCGCATGACCCGCACCAGGATCTGTCGCAGTCGCGGCTCGTCATCCACCACCAGGCAGCGTGGGATCGCGGCGGCGCCGAACGGGTCGAGGCCGGCGGTGGGGGCAAAGTCGAGCACCGGGGCGGCGCTCATGCCGCGTCCCAGGGCCCGTCGTGCAGCGGATCGGATCCACCGTTACGATTCCCGACACCACTTTCCCGACTCCGATGACCCGCATTTTCGAAACCGACCTGCGCGACGGTCCGTCCACGCGCGCGATTCACGCCGGCCAGCGTCCGGACCAGGTCAGCGGCGCGATCATGACGCCGCTCTACCTCACCAGCACGTACGTCCATGAAGAGTTTGGCGTGCATCGCGGGTACGAGTACGCGCGGGGCAAGAACCCGACCCGCGAAGCGCTCGAACGGAATGTCGCCGCGCTGGAAGGCGCGACGCATGGCTTCGCGTTCGGCAGCGGCATGGGATGTCTCACCAGCCTCATGCTGCTCTTCCGGTCGGGTGATCACATCATCGTCGGCGAGAATGTGTATGGCGGAACGTACCGCCTCTTCGACAAGCTGCTGCGCCAGTTCGGCCTCACGTTCACCTACGTCGACACCCGGGATCCGCAGCGGATCGCCGATGCCGTCACGCCGGCCACGCGAGCGCTGGTGCTGGAAACGCCGACGAACCCGATGATGCGGCTCACCGATCTCGCCGCTGCCGCGCAGATCGCGAGGCGTGCCGGCGCCCTCACCATCGTCGACAACACCTTCGCCACGCCGATCTTCCAGCGTCCGATCGAGATGGGCGCCGACATCGTCTGGCACTCGAGCACCAAGTACCTCAACGGGCACAGCGACATGATCGGGGGGATCGCCGTCACCTCCGACGAGGACCTGGCCACCCGCCTGCAGTTCATTCTCAATGCGGCCGGCGCGGTACCCGGGCCGTTCGATGCGTGGCTCTGCCTGCGCGGCACCAAGACGCTGGCGCTCCGGATGAAGGCGCACGACAGCAACGGGCGCGCGATCGGTGCCTGGCTGGCCGGACGCCTCGGCCACGAGCGCGTGATCTACGTCGGGCTGGAGTCGCATCCGCAATACGCCCTCGCGGCGCGCCAGATGTCCGGCTTCGGCGGCATGATCTCGATCGAGCTTGGCTCCCGCGAGCGCGTCAAGACCATGCTCGACCGCGTTCGGCTGTTCAGCCTCGCCGAATCGCTCGGAGGGGTGGAGAGTCTGATCAGTCATCCGGCGAGCATGACACATGCGTCAGTGGAGCCGGAGCGGCGGGCGGAACTGGGCATCACGGAAGGGCTGGTCCGGTTGTCGGTCGGCGTCGAGGACGCGGACGACCTGCTGGGTGACCTGGAGCAGGCGCTCCAGGGGCTCTGACTGACGGTGGCTGACACCGACCGGCGGCGAGGACCGTAGGAAGCACCATCCACGGGACGCGGCGCCGGATCGGGATCCTTGCCTCACAGGAGTCTCGGACCCTTCCGGCTGCGTCTTCACTGGTGTTTGTCGGGGGTCACCCTGCGAACGCTTCGATATTCCCGAGCGACGAGGATCGCCATGCCTGTCACGCCACTGCCCCAGATCGCGTCCACCGCCTGGGAGCACCCTGCCGATCGCGCGGCACTCAACACAATGCGCTCCATCCCCGGGTTCGACGAGATCGTCCGGAAGGTGGCCGGCTTCTTCGGGGAGCGAGGCCTGCGGCATCTGTTCCTCGCCAATGCGGTGCGCACCGGCCCGACGCAGCACCCGCGGCTGTACGCGCTGCTCCATGACGTGTGTGCAGCGCTCGATGTGGCCGAGGTTCCTGATCTGTACGTGACGCAAACGCCGTTCGTGAACGCCGGCGCGATCGGCTTCGAACGCCCGTTCATCGTGATCAACACCGGAACGATCGCGGCGCTGACCGAGGACGAGCAGCGCTTCGTGCTCGCGCACGAGGTCGGGCACATCGCCAGCGGCCACATGACCTATCGCACGATCGCCGTGATCGTGAGCACGATCGGATTCAGCGCACTGCCATTCCTCGCCGGTCTGGCGCTGATGCCATTTCAGCTGGCGCTGCTCGAATGGAGTCGCAAGGCGGAGCTGAGCTGCGACCGCGCAGCGCTGCTCGCGGTGCAGGACACCACGCTCGCCATGCAGACGTTCTTCCGGCTCGCAGGCGGATCCACTCAGCCCGGCGAAGGCGATCTCGACGCCTTCCTCAAGCAGGCGGCGGAATACGAAAGCGAAGGCAGCGCCTGGGACTCGCTGCTGAAGGCGATCAACACGGCCATGCGCGAACACCCGTTCAACACCGTGCGCGCGGCGGAACTGCAGCGGTGGGTGGCCAGCGGTATCTATGCGCGCATCCTGAGTGGCGAGTATCCGCGCCGCGACGGCACCGGCCCGCAAACCACCTACAGCGACGATGTGCGCGGCGCGGCGGACTACTACGGGCAGCAGGCCAAAGAGGCCTTCGGGAAGGTCGGTGACACCTTCTCGCGGGCGGCGGACGCCTTCCGGCGCAAAGCCGGCAGCTGAACCACCTCCCGGCGATGATGGCGGTGTACGCCGCCATCATCGCCGCAACCTGCCGCTCGAGCGGCTTGGGATCGGCCAGAAATGGCCCCCGATGCCCGCGTTGAACGGTCGGCTAGATTCTGTGCGATGAAGCTTCTGCTCGTCGGCGGCGGTGGCCGCGAACATGCGCTCGCGTGGCGCATCAGACATGAACTACCGACCGCGCTCCTTCTGGCGGCACCAGGTAATCCCGGTATTGCCGCGCTCGCGACCTGTGTGCCCGTTTCGGCATCCGACGTCGCGGCACTGGTCGAACTGGCGCTGACCGAATCGGTCGACGCGGTGATCGTCGGCCCGGAGGCACCGCTGGCGGCGGGGCTTGCCGATGCCTGTATTGCGCGCGGCGTTCCGGTCTTCGGCCCGACCGCTGCGGCAGCGCAGCTCGAAACATCCAAGGCATTCGCGAAAGCGGTGATGCATGAGGCGGGTGTCCCGACAGCGCGCGCGTCGATGCACACGACAGTGCGATCAGCCACCGCCGCCGCCCGCGAGTTCGGCGCGCCGGTCGTCATCAAGGCGTCGGGCCTGGCCGCCGGCAAGGGTGTGGTGGTGGCAATGACGCTCGACGAGGCCGACGCTGCCATCGTCTCGATGCTCGAAGACAACGCCTTCGGCGCGGCGGGCGCCGAGGTGCTGGTCGAGGAGTTCATGACCGGCGAGGAGCTTTCGCTCTTCGTGCTCACTGACGGCACGACCGCGGTGCCGCTGCCAGCTGCGCAGGATCACAAGCGCGTTGGCGAAGGTGACACCGGACCGAACACCGGTGGCATGGGCGCCTATTGTCCTGCCGATGCGGGTGATGCGGCATACACCTGGCACGGTCGTGCTCTGCCCAGCGGCATACAGCAGGTGCTCGACCGCATCGTCGAACCGACGTTGCGTGCGATGCGCGAACGGGGCATGCCCTTTCGCGGGCTGCTCTATTGCGGCGTGATGCTCACGCCCACCGGACCACGGGTGGTCGAGTTCAACTGCCGCTTCGGCGATCCGGAAACGCAGGCGGTGCTGCCGGCGCTGGCGGATGACGCACCACTCCTGCGCGTGATGCTGCAGATCGCACGCGGTGAACGCATTGACCCGGTGCCACTCTTCTCGCCAGCCACCTGCGTGGTGACGACTGTGATTGCGGCCGAGGGATATCCCGGGACGCCGCGCTCAGGGGACGAAATCACGGCATCAGCGCCACCAGACGCAGCGTGGCTCTTCCATGCGGGCACACGGCTGCGCGACGGCACGCTGGTCACCAGCGGCGGACGCGTGCTGAGCGCGACAGCCACTGGCACGACGCTCGGCGATGCGCAGGCACGCAGTCTGGCGCTGGCGGCCACGGTACACTTCACCGGCGCATTCCATCGCCGCGACATCGGGTGGCGCGCGCTGCACCGCGGTGCCTGAGCTTCCCGAAACGGAGACCATCGCCCGCGACCTCGATGCACTGCTGGCGGGCGCACGGGTGACGGGCGCCGTGGTGTTGCGTGCGGATGTCCTGCGTGACGTGTCGGCCTCCGAGTTCATCGCCAGGCTCCATGGCGCCACCATCCTGCGTGCATGGCGCCGTGCCAAGCTGATCATCGTCGATCTCGGCACGACCGATGCGCTTGTCGTGCAGCCGCGATTCACCGGCGCGTTGCTGGTCGAGTCGACGCCGGATGACGTGAGCGCGCGCGACCGCGCCTACATCACACTGTCCGTGACGCTCGACGACGGCCGCTTCCTGCACTACCGCGACATCCGCCGTCTGGGTACGGTGGCGCTGCTCACCCGCGACCAGCTGGAGGCTGCACTCGCCCGACTTGGCCCAGAGCCGCTTGACCGCGAGCTCACCGCCGAGCGATTTTCGGGTTCTCTTCGGAACTCGCGTCAGGCCATCAAGAAGGTGCTCATGGATCAGGCTGTGCTGGCGGGCGTGGGCAACATCTACGCGAACGAGGCGTGCTGGATGTCGGGCATCGACCCGTCGCGACCTGCCAACTCGCTGACGCACGACGAGTCGGCACTGTTGCTCGACGCGCTGCGCGAGGTGCTCACGGCCTCGATCGCTATTCGCGGCACGAGTTTTCGCGACTATGTCGATGCCACCGGTGGTCGCGGCGGGTTCGTGCCATTCCTGCAAGCCTACGGTCGCGGCGGGCTGCCGTGTCCACGATGCGGCACCGCGCTGGTGGACAGCGCCGCCATCGATGGGCGCACGACGGTGTTCTGCTGGCGGTGCCAGCGATGAGCGCATCGGCCGCCGAACAACGCGACCTCTTCGCGTTGTTCGGCGTGACACCAGCGCCGCGTGGCCGAAGCGATGAGCGGCTGAGCATCGAGCGCGCCGTCACGCTGGCCGAGATGGAGGCGTCGAGGCTGGCGGCGTCATCGGCACTGCCGGTGGCGGAGATGAGTGTGGGCATCGATGTGCTGCTCGATGACACCACCGATGGCCCGGCCGCCGCGCGCAAGCGAAAGGGCAAGCGCCGACCCGTGACCGATCTCGGCGCACTGCGCGAGCTGGTCAAGGCCGGCACGCAGGATCGGCCCGGCACCTACCGGTTTCTCGGTGCCGAGGGCGACGTGCTGTATGTCGGAAAGTCGAAGCAACTCCGCACGCGGTTGCTGAGCTATTTTCGCGCCGAGTGGCCGCACGACAAGGGGGCACGCATTCTCTGGCGCGCCTCGCGGATCGAGTGGGAGTACCAGCCGAGCGAGTTCGCGGCGTTGCTGCGCGAGTTGCGGCTGATCAAGCAACTGCGGCCGCGCTACAACTGGATGATGAAACGTGACGCGCGGCACTACTGCTTCGTGAAGCTCACCGCCGGTCCGGCGCCCAAGCTGCTCGTGACCCGCGACGCCGCTGGTGACGAGCGCGGCACGTACTTCGGCCCATACCTCAGCGCCGGCCGCGTGAACGATGCGCTGCGGGAGCTGAGTGACGTGCTCGGGCTGCGCGACTGCGCCAACGACGTCCCGATGCACTTCCGCGATCAGGAGGAGCTGCCGGTGATTGCGACGCCCCGGACGCCAGGCTGCATCAGGCACGAAATCGGGAAGTGTGCCGGTCCCTGTGTGGCCGCAGTCACGGAGCGGGCGTATGCCGCGCAGCTGGCGCATGCGCGTGCGTTCCTCGACGGCAGCAGCGATGGTCCGCTGACCGATCTCGCGCAGCGCATGCGGGCGCACAGCGATGCCCTCGAGTTCGAGCGCGCGGCCCAGATGCGCGACAAGCTGGCTCGGCTCGAGCTCCTGCGCGCGCAGTTCGAACGGCTGCGGTTTGCCGTCGAGACGTTGACGTTCGCCTATCCCGTCACCGGTCATGGCAACGAAGCGCGCGTCTATCTCGTCAAGCGCGGCACCGTTCGCGCCGACCTGAAGCTGCCGGTCACCCGGCGCGAACAACTCGAGTTCGCGGAATGGTGTCGCCGCGTGTTCGATGCATCGGAACGACCGACGCGGCAGGTACCGACGCACGAAATCGACGAACTACTGCTGCTCTCGGGCTGGTTCCAGCGCAACCCGGATGAATTCGCACGGACGCTGGCGCCGGCCACTGCGGTGCGCGAGTTCGGCGCGTGAATCTTTTCGCCTTGCCCGACTGGCTGATCGCGCTCGAACTCGTGTGGGTGATCGTCATGTCGGCCTACATTCTCCTCGAGCGGCGCCCACCGCTGGCGACGCTGGCCTGGATCGTCAGTCTCGCCACGCTGCCGATCCTCGGCCTGCTGGTCTACTACTTCGTTGGTCCGCGACGGCTCGAACGGAAGCGGAGGCGGCGCGTCATGGCGCGCACGGCAAAGCGGGCGAAGGACCAGCGCGCCGCGCCGAGCCGCGCCGCCGCGCCGGAGCTGTTCGGCCCCACCGGGGCCAGTCTGGCTGCGGTCGCCGCGGGCACCGAGCAGGCGCCGCCGCTGTCGGCCACGGCGCTGCAGCTCTTCGACAGCGGCAGCGCTGCCTACACAGCGATCCTCGACGCAATTGCCGCCGCGCGTCACCATGTGCATCTCGAGTACTACATCCTGAACGATGGCGTCGTGGCGAAGCGCATTCGCGCGGCACTGATCGAACGTGCGATCGCCGGGGTCGAAGTGCGCTTGCTGCTGGATGGGCTGGGCACATCGCGGCTGGGCGAGTATCTGCGCCCGTTGCGCGAGGCGGGTGTTTCGATCGCCCGGTTCGGCCCGAGAATGCGCCCAGGCTTCGTGAACTTCCGGACGCACCGCAAGATCGTCGTGTGCGACGGCACCACCGGTTTCACCGGCGGCATGAACATCGATGATGCACACGATGAATCGGTGGTGGGAATCGCGCATGGCTGGCGCGATACGCAGGTTCTGGTGCGCGGTGATGCCGTTGCACCGCTGGCGTTGGCGTTTCTCGAGGACTGGCAGTACGCGACTGACATCGTGCTGGATGGGCCAGAGTACCTCCCTGCGCTGACCGGCGAGGGAGCACACCAGGTGCAGATCTGCGCCTCCGGCCCCGACGCCCATCCGCAATCGATCCACGCGGTGTTCTTCACGGCGATCACCACCGCCCGTCATCGGGTGTGGATCTCGACGGCGTACTTCGTTCCCGACGAACCGATGCAGACGGCGTTGATTGCGGCGGCACTGCGCGGCGTGGACGTGCAGGTCCTGCTGCCGGCGTCGAGCGATCATGCGTTCGTGGACGCGGCAGCCCGCAGCTACTTTCCCGAGTTGCTGGCGGCTGGTGTCGTACTTCACGGCTATGGCCCGCCAGCGCTGCACGCCAAGACGCTGGTGGTGGATCACGACGCCGCCATCATCGGGACCGCGAATCTCGACAACCGCAGCCTGCGACTCAATTTCGAGGTCGTCGCCGTCTGTTACGGACAGCAGGCGGCCGATGAGCTGGCGATGATGTTCACCCGTGACCTCACGAACTCGCGACGGATCACCGCGGCCACGCTCGAGCATCGTTCGCTCGCGGCGCGCCTCTTCGAAGGAGCGGCGCGGCTGTTCTCGCCGATGCTCTGACCGGCGAGAACAGCGCTCGGGTGCGTCGCGACATGGCGAGGCACCGTCGTCCTGCCGTCCTGCTGCAGCGCATCACCGGCGCAGTGGGCGCAGCGCGTTGAGCGCAACGTACGCGCCGACCACGCCGCCTTGCGCCAGTCCGACGTCGGTGGCGTGCCGGAAGTGATAGCCGACGAAGATGCGTGAATCGGCATTCTCACGCGCCGCAACCCCGACTCCCGGGAAGTGACGGGTTGCACCCGGCAATGAGGTGCTGGTGGCGGAGAAGGCGTTCGAGTGTCCGAGCACCAGCGACAGCACTGCCGCCGCCGCACCACCGGCGGTGGCATGTGCGCTGGGATAGTCCGGCACGGGTGGGATCGGGAAAACCAGCACCTGCCAGCCGGCGGCAGCGGTCGTAGCCGCGTTGCCATCGGTGTCGGCCAGCTCGATTGCGGTGACCGGACGCCAGAAGTTGTAGAAGTACTTGCTCTCGAGCGACGTGGTGTAGGCATCGAACTCCGCCAGCTGCACCAGCGCCAGCGTCCGGGCGGTCTCCCACGCATCGAGGCGCCGCACGGTCACGAGTGTCCGAGCGATCCGATTCCAGGCCGTCGGCGAGTTCTCGACCCAGAACGTGGCAATTTCGGTCTGCTCCGGTGAGCGGGCCGCGCAGCCGGCGCAGCCGAGCGCCTTCACCTCGTTGAAGTCGCGCGTGTATCGCGCGGTGGTGACGGCGCCAGCGTTGGTGGCCGCGCCATAGGGCCGCGGCGCACGAAACTGCCGGCCATCGCGCACGACGAAGGTCTTCACCACCGTGCCCCACCGGCTGGCATCGGCGAATCCGCCGGTGCCGAAGAAGTCGAACCCTGGCGTGTTGAACGGGAAGGTGAACCGATAGTCGCCGGGCGTCGTGCCGGGCGTATATGGACCGACCCCCTGATCTGTCCCGTCACCCACTCGACGCGCCAGCACGGCGGCCGCCGCACGCTGGCCGATCGCGATGCCGTCGTCGACGCTGGCATCGTTTCCGGCAGCCCGAAGCGCAGCGATATCCGCCGCATACGCGGCATTCGCCTCCGCATGGGCTGGCAGCGGCGTGGCACCAATGATGGCATCGTGCCCCGCGGCGACCGCCGCCGCCGCCGCACTCGCGGTCCGGTCGGCGACGCCGGCATCGGCGTATCGGCCATACCGGCCACGAACGCCATTCAGCGCGTCGTGCATCGCGACATTGGCGATCGTATAGAGGCGCGCTTCGACAAACGGCGCGAGAGGACCGTTCGGCGAGAGCGTCGGCGCGAGCGTGACGCTGAGTGCGTTCCATCTGAGCACTGCGTCACGCGCTGATGCATCCTGCTGACCGCTCACGCGCGCATCGACATCGGCAGCGGTGACCTGCGTGATCGGCGCGTCACTGCAGGCAGCGAGGAGCATCAGCGCCGACGCGCCGATCAGGACCTTCGGGAAGGGGTGCATACCTGAAACCTCGAAAAGGGACGCCGCAGAACGCCGGAATGGCGTTGTTAGGATCGCGAGGATACGAATCAGGTGTCTGCAAACTGTCTGGTGCCGTCCTCGTGTGTGCGGCGTGGTGCGGCGTGGTGCGGCAACCAGCGGCTGGTGCCAGCGCCACGGCGTCGCCCGGCCGCATGGCGCGCCAGGCACCCGCTGGCCGCCAGATGACGATTTGTAGACGCGTGGCCGGTAGCATCCGCCAGTCACACACCTTGCCCCTTCCCTGCGTCGGCAGCGCTGGAGGACGAGTCCCAATGGTCGCGCCCGTTGTCACTCAGCCAGCGCGCCGGGCAGATTCCCTCACCACGGCCGCGCGTGTCCTCGGTTGCGCGCACCCGAGATCGTATGCCAACACGCCGCACTCACATGGAGTTGAATGCCAATCGCTGCTGATCGCCGCATCCGTGTGCGCGTCCTCGGTCCGGTCACCGTCGCGTACGATGATGACGCCCCGTCGAGCTCGCGGCTGACGCAGCCGAGGCAGGTTGCGCTCCTGCTTTATCTGCTGCTCGCGCGCCCGCGCGGGCTGCACGCCCGCGACACGCTGGTGACACTGCTGTGGCCCGAGCACGACGCCGTGCAAGCGCGTCAGGCGCTCAGGAATGCGCTGCACGGAATCCGCCGTGCGCTCGGCACCGAGGTGATCCGGTCCGTGGGTGACCAGCTGGTTGGTGTCGACCATGCGCGATTCGCTTGTGACGCACTCGCGCTCGAGACGGACACGTTCGCGTTCCCTGCCGATACGGCTCCTGATCGCGCGAGCGAGCCGTTTGCCGGATTCCACGTCAGCCGGGCGGCGGCTTTCGATGCATGGCTCGAATCGGAGCGCCACCTCCTCCAGACGCTGCAGGCGCGACGCACGCGGCCCGGCCCGCAGGCGGAGGCCGATGGTGCAACGGCACCACCAGATCCAACCCGCGCGCGATCCCCGCACGACCAGGATGCGTACGCACTCTATGTGCGCGGGAATTACATGTATCTGCAGGCCGCGCACAACGGACGCATCGAGGATCTTGATCGCAGCCGTGAGTGTTTCGAGCGCGCACTGGAGATCGATCCCCGGTACGCCCTGGCGATTGCCGGACTGTCGAACTACTTCGCCGTCGCCGGCGCGCGTGGCATCATCACGCCCTTCCGTGACGCCTTCGGCCGTGCCATCGCGCTGAGCCATGAGGCACTGGCCATCGATGCCACTCTCGCCGCTCCGCATGTGCACTTCGGAGTCAAGGCGCTCTATCTGGATGACGACCTGCAGGCCGCGGTGCGCGAGTTTGCGGCTGCGGCGACGCTCGATCCGAGATTCGCGGAGGGACACCGGTTCCTCGGCATCACGCTGGCGCTGGTCGGTCAGCGTGGGCGCGGGCTGGCGGCTCTCGAAACGGCGGCACGGTTGGAACCTGATGTCCTCATTTACAAGAACTCACTGGCCGCGGCGTTGATGGCGGGGGGGGAGCTCGTGCGCGCCGAACAGTTGTTGCGCGAAGCACTGCGCAACGATCCCGCGTTCGGCGCCTCCCGGGAACGCCTGCTCCGGCTGCTCGAGCGACAGGAGCGCTTCCAGGATGCGGTGGCCGAGCGACTGCGGGCGCCAGCGCTGCCGGGCGCCGAGAAATTCGCTCTCGCGTGCACGGAGCACGGTGCAGCCGGGTACCGTCGCGAACGCACGGTGGAGCTCCACCAAATGATTGCGTTGCTGGAGTCGAAGCTGATCGAAGGGGGCGAGCTGACTGCAGGTGATCACTTCCATCCGCCGGTCTTCCGCCTCGCCCTCGCGTATGCGGAACTGGGGGACTGGAAAAAGGTGCGCGCCTGGCGACTGCAGGGCTGTGCGGCGCGGCCGGGGCTGGCGCCGTGGTTTGCGGCGGAACCGCTGCTGCAGGAGTCGCTCGTACGGGCGTAGCCGCGAGCGCGTGGGCATCGGCCATCGCGGCACATGGTCCCACGTGATGGCCACGCGCGCGGCGCGTCAGTCCAGTGGCAACAGCTCCACACTCGGCGCGCCGCGCTCGATCGTCAACCGAGCCACCGTCGGCCGCAGATCGAAGCGCCGCGCGCCCGCGGCACCGGGATTGACCACCAGGCGGCCATCGGCTTCCGTGATCAACTGGCGATGGGTGTGACCGTACACCAGCACCTGTTGCGGATACGCGGCCAGCAGCTTGGCCGGTGTCGGGCTGCCGAGTTCGTGGCCGTGGCTCACATGAATCGACACGCCGCCGATCTCGATCACCAGCGCGGCTGACAGCCGCGGATTGCCCGGGACATCGGTGTTGCCGAACACCGCGCTCACCGGCGCAATCGCCTCGAGTTCGATCAGCACGTCATCGGGCCCCACGTCGCCAGCATGCAGAATGCGCTCGACACCCGCCAGTGCGTCGAAGAGACTGGCGCGCACCATGCCGTGTGTGTCCGACACCAGTCCGATCACGTGTCGGGTCGATGTCACTCCGGTGCGTCGCCCCATCGCGGCGCGATGGTGACTTCGACGCGCAGATGATCGAGGATCCGCTGCACGACGAAGTCCACCAGCTGATCGATGCGTTCCGGCCGATGATAGAAGCCCGGGGCAGCCGGCAGCACCACCGCACCGGCGTCGGTCAGGCGCAGCATGTTCTCGAGGTGGATGCGCGAGAACGGCGTTTCACGCGGTACCACGATCAAGGGACGACGTTCCTTCAGCGACACGTCGGCCGCGCGCTCGACCAGCGACCGGCTCGTCCCGGCGGCGATGGACGCGATGGTGCCCATGCTGCACGGCACGATCACCATCGCGGCCGCTTTCGCCGAGCCGCTGGCAGGTGTGGCGCCGCGATCGTTGTCATCGAAGACGGTGACCTGTGCATCCCATGCATCGTCGCCCACGTGCGCCCGCAACGATTCCAGGTCGTGCACCCCGGACTCGGTCTGCAGCAGCCGCCAGCCATGCGACGAGACGATCAGCCACACCGGCTGCGCTGCATTGGCCAGTGCGTGCAGCAGACGCACCGCGTACGGTGCCCCCGACGCGCCGGTGATCGCCATCACGATCGGCAGCGGTGCACTCATGCGCTTCTCGCCAGCAGGGTGGCCAGTGATGGCAGCTGCAGCACGCGCTCGAGGAGCACACAGGTGAAGAACGAGATGCTGATGACGCCATTCATCGTGAAGAACGCCGCATCCAGCCTGGTGAGATCGTCAGGCTTCACCAGCGAGTGCTCGTAGGCGAGGAGGAGTGCTACCACCGCCACGCCAAGCGCGTACAGCGGACCGCCACCGGTGCCCCAGCCGACAAGCGCCAGCAGCAGCACGGTACCGACGTGCAACACGCGGGCCACCGTCAGCGCACGCGGTGCACCGAGGGCCGCCGGCAGTGAAAACAGGCCATTGGCCCGATCGAAGGCCACGTCCTGCAGCGCGTATAGGACGTCGAATCCGCCGGACCAGGTCATGACCGCCGCCGCCAGCACCGGCAACATCCACACGGGCTCACTCCACGCGCCGGTGACGGCGAGATATCCGCCCACCGGGGCAATTCCGAGCCCGAGCCCCAGCACCAGATGACTCCAGCGCGTGAAGCGCTTGCAATAGCTGTAGAACAACACCCAGAGCAGCGCGACGGGCGACAGCAGGCCGCAGAGCGGATTCAGCATCCAGCTCGCCAGCAGGAACAGGGCGCCCGCCAGCACGACGCTCACCTTGGCCTGCCCGAGGCCAAGTGCGCCGCTCGGAATCTCGCGCATCCGCGTCCGCGGATTCTTCGCGTCCACATCGCGATCCACGATGCGATTGAACGCCATCGCCGCGAATCGCGCGGCCGTGAATGCCACCACCACCCACCCGATCTGTCCCACGGTGGGCATCACGTCACGACTCGCCAGCACCACACCGGTCAGCGCAAACGGCAGCGCGAACACCGTGTGCGGCAGCTTCACGAAGCTCGCCCACCGCGCCAGCGCCGACGGCCCGGCGAACGTCTGCCCTTCGCGCCCGGGAACGGTCATGCCTTCCACGCCTGCTCGATACCGAGCGATGCGTAGAACGAGTCGACCTGTGCTCTGGTCTCGGGGTTCATCTCGATCACCCGCGGCCATGGCCGCGTGAAGCCTTCTTCAGGCAGTTTGCGCGTCGCATCGATGCCCATCTTGCTGCCGTAGCTGAAGGCGCGGCTCGAGTGGTCCAGCACATCCACCGGGCCCATGGTGAATCGCACGTCGCGCTCCGGGTCGATGTTGTTCAGTACGGCCCACCAGGTCTCGGTGATGTTCTGCACATCGATCTCCTTGTCCACCACCACCAATACCTTGGCCAGCGACATGAGCCCCGCCCCCCACAACGCATTCATCACCTTGTAGGCGTGCCCTGGATACTTCTTGTCGATGCTCACGAACACGAGATTGTGAAACCCGCCCTCGGCCGGCATGTGATAGTCGACGATTTCCGGCGTGGTCAGCTTGAGCAGCGGCAGGAAGATACGCTCGGTGGCATGCCCGAGATAAAAGTCTTCCATCGGTGGCCGTCCGACGATCGTGGTGGCGTAGACCATCGTCTTGCGCATCGTGACCGCCGTGACGTGCACCTTCGGATAGAGGTCGGCCTCCGAGTAGAAGCCGGTGTGATCGCCGAACGGCCCCTCCACCACCAACTCCTCGCGGGGATCGATGTACCCCTCGATCACCAGTTCCGCCGACGCGGGCACTTCCAGGTCGCAGGTGACCGCCTTGGTCAGTTGCACCGGTTCCCGCCGCAGAAAGCCTGCGAAGATGAACTCGTCCACGGCCGGTGGCAGTGGCGCACTGGCGCTGTAGACGCTGGCCGGATCGGCGCCGACGACGATGCACACCGGCATCGTCTCACCGCGCGCTGCCATCTCCCGGAAGTGCTCGGCTCCCGTCTTGTGGCGCTGCCAGTGCATGGCGACGGTGCGCTTGTCGAGCTTCTGGACCCGATACATCCCCACGTTCCGGATCCCGCGCACCGGATCCTTGCTCACCACCGCCGTCAGGGTGATGTACGGACCGCCATCCTCGGGCCAGCAGGTGATGACCGGTATGCGGTCGAGATCGATTTCGTCTCCGCGCCACACGACCTCCTGACACAGCGCTGCACCCCCTCTCACGCGCGGCGGAAACTTCGTCAGCTCGAGCAGTCGTGGCAGTAGCCCGAGCTTGGCGATGAACCCATCGGGCACCTTCAGGTTCAGCAGCTCGGTGATCCGCGCGCCATGCTCGTCCAGCTTTTCGACGCCGAGCGCCAGCGACATGCGCGCCATCGATCCGAAGAGGTTGATGGCGACCGGAAACGCCGAGCGTGTACCGTTGTCGAGTATCACATGCTCGAACAGCAGCGCCGGCCCACCGCCCGGCAACTTGCTGCAGCGATCGGCGATCTCGCACAGCTCGAGCTTCGCGCGGACGGGGTGCGTAATCCGCACCAGTTCGCCCATCGCGTCGATGGCGGCAATGAAATCCTGCAGTGAATCGAGAGACACGTCAGATCAGAAAGAGAAGGTCATGCAAAGACCGCCACCGGCGCCTCTGCGTCGCGCACCGGCAGTGGCACGTGCCGAGACGCCGGACATCGGACACACCACAGGGGGACACACCGCAGCCCGCTCATGCCACACCCACATGGATCGCAGCAATGCCGAAGGACAGCGGCGTCCACGCCACGTCGCGGAAGCCGGCGGCGGTCATGCGTGCGGCGAGGTCCTCTTCGACCGGAAAGGACGCCACGCTCTTCGGCAGGTAGGAGTAGGCCGTCTTGTGACCACTCACCAGCCGGCCGATCGCGGGCAGTACGGTGTGGAAGTAGAACTGATAGCCGGCCCGAACGACCGAATTGCGCGGCGTCGAGAACTCGAGGATCACGAATCGTGCACCCGGCCGGAGTGTGCGGCGGACTTCCCGCAGGCCGGCGTCGAGTGCGGCGACGTTGCGGATGCCGAAGGCCACGATCGCGCCGTCGAAGCTGCCATCGCCGACCGGGAGCTGGAGCGCGTCGGCCGCCACGGGCCCAAGCCGCGACCGCGCCGCCTTGCCGTCACCCATGCGCAGCATCGGTTCGGCGAAATCTGCCGCCATCACATACCCGTGAAAGCCCGCCTGCCGCACCAGCTGCGCGCCGACATCGAGCGTGCCCGCGCAGAGGTCCAGATACCTGCCGGCGGGCGCCGTGCGCCACGCCAGTGCCTCCAGCGCGCGCCGACGCCACGCCTTGTCGATGTTCATCGACAGGACGTGGTTCAGGAGATCGTAGCGCGGGGCGATTTCGGAGAAGATCTGCTGGACGTAGGCGCGCTTCTCCGCACCACCGGCGGCAGCCGCATCGGCGCGCCGGTGGTCGGTATCGAGTGTGCTGGGCATGAGGAGACAAAGCTCGCGGACCGCCGGCCCGTGCCACAAGCGCACGCCGCATTAAACCCGCAGGACTCGTCAGAGCGCCGGTTCTCGCCTAGCTTCGCCCACGCATCGCGGGCGTCGCACATCGGCCGGCGCCCGCCGGTGCTACCCCGACGCATGCCCAGGCTTCTCGACGCGACCAACCTCCCCGATGCTGATCTGGTCGCCCTGGCCCAGGAGGGCCGCGACGAGGCGTATCGGGAGCTGATCCGTCGCTACGAGCGTCCGGTCTTCTCGCTGGTGTATCGCATGGTCCGGGACCGTGAGGCCGCCGAAGATCTCGCGCAAGAGACCTTCATCAAGGTGCTCAACAACATCGAGAAGTACTCGCCCGAGTTCAAATTCTCGAGTTGGCTCTTCAAGATCGCGAACAATCTGGCCATCGACTCGCTGCGCCGGCGACGGCTGAACACCGTCAGCATCGACGGTGCGGCCGGCGCCGCGACCCAGGCCGAAATCGAGGCCACCAGCTTCGAGATCGGCGACCGCAGCGAGAACGCCCTCGATGAGCTGGCCAACAAGGAGCTGGGCGCGGCGATCGAAGTCGCCATTGCCAAGCTTCGGCCATTGTACCGCAGCTGCATCCTGCTGCGTCATGTCGATGGCCGCTCGTACGAGGAAATCGCCCAGCTGCTCGATCTCCCCCTCGGCACCGTCAAAACCTACATCCACCGGGCGCGGCACGAGCTGCGCGAGGCGCTGGAGGACACCAGATGACGCCCAGACGCCCCCCGCGCCCCGGCCCCGGCCCCCGCCCCGGCGCACCAGCCGAAACCGACCTGAAACCATCCGCTCGCCCCGCCCGTAGACGCTGCAGGGAATCCACATGACACTCACACGCCACCTCCTGCCTGACGAACTCGACCTGCTCCTCGATGGGGAGACAGGGTTCGGGGTGCAGCAGCTCACCGCCCATCTGCGCGATTGTGCAGACTGTCGTGATGAACTGGATGCCCTTCGTGCGTTCGTCTTGGGACTCGAGACCCTCCCCGAGCTGGCCCCCAATCTCGGCTTTGCCGACCGGGTCATGCACGAGGTGCACGTCTTCGAGCCCTGGCACGTGGCCATCCGGACCAGCGTGGCTGGCTGGATGCCGGAAAGTCCGGTACTGCGTATTGCAGCCGGAACCGCCGTGACCAGCGCAGCAAGTCTGGTCACAGGTGCCGCGGTGTGGGGCTGGGCTCACCGGGACGCCACGGTGTTCGTGGGCGGCCTGGTGACCGAACGCGCCCGGGAGGGCCTGTTCGCGTCGCTCACCGCGACGGCTCAGACACTGGTCGGCCCGCTCGGCTCAACCGTCGGGAGCGGCCTGCCGCTGCTCGCGGTGGCCGGTGCGACGCTGCTGACCGGCGCCGGTCTTGGATTCCTCGGGCTCCGCGCGGTTGCTGCGCGAGCCCGCCGCGCCGAGGTGTAGGCCGATGCGCCGCCAACTCATCCGCGCCGCTGCGGCCGGCCTCACCGGTGTGCTCGCCAGCACCGGATCGCTGCGCGCCCAGACGGCACAGGCTTCCGAGCAGCCGTGCGCCGCGACCGCGATTGCCGGCGTGGCTGCCGCCCAGAGTGAACTCGTGCTCCGCGCCAGCCGCGATCCAATCATCGGCTGCGCGGCCGTGAATGCGACCCATCGCAGCGGTGACCACACCGTCGCCGCCACCGACACCGTCCGAGGCAACCTGGTCGTCGTCGATGGCACGCTTCGCGTGGCCGGGACGGTCATTGGCAGCGCGATCGCCCTCAACGGCGCCGTCGTGATCGACTCGTCGGGTCATGTGACGGGTGATGTCGTCTCGGCCGAACATGGAGCGGCAATCGCGCCCAGTGGCCGCATCGATGGTGAGCTGCGTACCCTCGATGCGATTCAGCCGCTGCTCGAGGCGCCGCAGGTGTCGGGCGTCGGCAACGTGCTCACCGGACTCAAACAGACTGCCGCCTGGTTCGGTATTCTGATTCTGCTCGCCATCGGCGTGCTGATCAACGCCGGCGACGCCATGCAGCGCGTGAGCACTGCGCTGCAGTCAGGCTTCGGGCGCAATGTGCTGGTGGGCGTGCTCGCACAGGCGGCCGTGTTGCCGATCCTGGCGACGATCTGCCTCATGCTCACGCTGACGCTGCTCGGCATTCTGCTCGTGCCGTTCGCCATCGTCGCCTACGGCATCGCAGTGCTCGGCCTGCTCGTCCTTGGCGGGCTGGGCGCCGCACAGATGCTCGGCGCTGGACTCGCGTCGCGTCGCGCCGGCACCACCGAACGTGGCGCGCGATTGCAGGCGCTGGTGACTGGCATGGTGCTGGTGTCGCTGCCCTGGTTGCTGGCAGCGTTGCTGTCGTCGTCCCCCATGGCGGCGGCGTGGGTCCGCACGCTCGCCATCGGCATTACCTGGGTGGCCGTGACGGCGGGACTTGGCGCCGCGCTGCGCACGCGCGGCGGCATGCGTTCGCACGACGAACCGTGGGGCGTGCGGCGACCGGCACCAAGTGGCACACCGCTGCCGGTTGCCACGCCGAAGGCCGACTGGCTGACGCCAACGCCGATCACCGGTGTCGTGGCAGTGAAGCGCCCGACGGCAACCACCGGCAGCAGCCGATGAAGGCGTTCGCGGCAGTGCTTTTCACAACGCTGAGCGCGCTCCCCGCCACTGCGCAACATGTTCGCACGCTTGAATCGGCGCGGATCCTGAAGGATTCGACACCGGTTGCGGTGCGGCTGCGGCTGGGCACCGGAACACTGAGCGTGGGCGCGTCAGACGCACCGTTTCTGTACCGCAGTATCGCACGGTTCGGCGACTCATACTCGGCGCCAACGTCTGTCTGGAACGCGGCGCAGCACACGCTGACACTGACATCCGGACAGAGGGATGCTGGGCCAACAGCGCGCTCCGCTGACGCGATGGACGACGAAACCGCACAGGACTGGCGGGTGCAACTCACCCGTCGTGCGCCGCTGGAACTGTCGATCGACGCCACCGCAGCCGATGCCACACTCGATCTCACCGGCCTGCCGCTGCGACGCTTCGCGCTCACGACAGGCGCCGCCGCTGCCACCGTGCGCTTTGACGCGCCCAATCCGGAATCGATGTCGGTGTTCGACGCCAACGTCGGCGCCGGCGGTGTGAAGGTGATCGGGCTCGGTAACGCCGGCGCCAGTGAAGCACGGATTGCCGGTGACCTGGGCGAGGTGTCGCTCGATCTTGGAGGCCGCTGGGTGCGCGACATGCAGATCGTGGTGACTAGTGCGATCGGTGGCGTGCGGATCACTGCCCCCCCGACGATCGGCCTCGAGTTGCAGTCGAGCGGACTGCTGGGGCGCGTCAGTGTCGCTGGCGACATCACGAAGAACGACGGCGTCTGGCGCAGTGCGAACTTTCGTGAGGCTGCGGTGAAGGTGCGCCTCGTCGTGAAGTCGATGCTTGGCAAGGTCGAACTGATTCAGCGCTGAACCGCAGCCGACGCTACACCAGCGACCGCCGCCAACCGCCGGACGCCCAGAGCGCCATCATCGCCAGCGCACGCGCAATCGCGGTCAGCGAGATCACCCACCAGATCCCCGTGGTGCCCCATTCTGTCGCCGCCCACACGGCCAGTGGAATACGCGCCAGCGTGATCGCGGTGGATGTAATCATCGGCGGCAACGTCCAGCCCGCGCCCCCCAGTGCGCCTTCGAGCACGGTCTCGCCGCTCACGAAGAGTTGCGCCAGCGCCGCCGTACGCAGATAGCGCGTGGCCTCGGACACCACCGCGCGGTCGGTCGAGAACAAGCCCGCCAGTGCGTCGGGAAAGAGCCAGAGCACGCTGCAGGCCACGAGCCCCGGCACGAACGTCATCGACAGCGTGAGCCAGCCGGCGCGCGCAGCGCGATCGGCCCGGCCCGCGCCGAGGTTCTGGCCGACGATCGCCGCCGCAGCCGCGCCGAACCCCACGCCGATCATGTACATCCAGCTTTCGATGCGATGGCCCAGGCCCAGCGCCGCCAGCGCCGGCGTGCCGAACTGCGTCGTCGTGCGCGTCATCACGACGTAGATCAGCGAGAAGACCACACCGGTCGCGGCAGTCGGCAGCCCCACCCGAACAATGGTGCCGATCCGCGACCAGTCGATCGCCCCGAACGCCACCAGGCGCCGACGGCGCAACATGACGATGCCCACCACGCAGAGCGAGCCGCGCACGCAGAGCGTTGCCAGCGCGGCCCCCTGAATGCCGAGTGCGGGCACGGGGCCCCAGCCAGTGATCAACAGCGGGTCCAGCAGCGCCGCGATGATCGTCGCGCCAACCAGCATGATGAACGGCAGTCTGGTGTTCCCCGCCGCACGAAACGCCGCGTCCACGACGAAATACCCGAAGATCAGCGGCGATCCGGCCAGGTACGTCCCGAGGTATCGCATCCCCAGCGCGGTGACCTCGGCCGGCGTCTCCATCAGCGCGAAGAGCTGCGGCAGACAGACGAGCCCAGCGATCGCCGTCAGAATGCCGAGCCCGAACGTGAACAGCAGCGCATCACCCACCGCGCGCGCCGCCTCGTCGTCGCGGCGTTCGCCATGTCGGCGCGCGGCCACGGCCGTCAGTCCCACGCTGACCATTTCGGCCACCGAAATGATCGACCAGATCCAGAAGATCGAGGTGCTGACGGCCGCCAGCCCCGCACCGCCAACGAAGTGTCCAACCCAGGCCGAGTCGAGCGAGACGAATGCCGTCAGCAGCAGCGCACTGGCCACCGCCGGCAGGCCGAGACGGACCACGACCCGCGGCAACGCGTCCTCGGCCAGGTTCAACTCCGCACCGAGGGCGCGGGACCCTGCCGTGGTCACACGCGCGCGGCGATTGCGTTCATGCCATCAACCACGCGCGCAGCCAGGGCCGTCATCACTTTCGACGCTGGCGCCGTCGGCTCCACCGCCACCAGCGGTCGGCCGGAATCACCACCTTCGGCAATCCGGGGGTCGATCGGAATTTGCGCCAGCAACTCGAGCCCGACCTGCGTGGCCAGCAGCTGCCCGCCGCCACTGCCGAACATCGCAATCGGCTTGCCCGTCTCGGGATTCTCGAACCAGCTCATGTTCTCGACGATGCCCAGCACCGGCACCGCGACGCGCTCGAACATCTTCACGCCGCGCAACGCATCACCGGTGGAGACCTGCTGCGGCGTAGTGACGATCAGCGCCGCACTGACGAGCGTCGTCTGCACCAGCGACAGCTGCGCATCACCGGTGCCGGGCGGCATGTCGACGATGAAGTAATCGAGTTGTCCCCACTCCACATCCTTCAGGAACTGGCCGATCAACTTCATCACGATCGGACCGCGCCAGATCGCCGGCTGGTCCTTCTCGATCAGGAAGCCGAGCGAGATCAGCTTGACGCCATACGCTTCGAGCGGAATGATCTTCGCAGCCTTGTTGACTTCGGGCTGCTGGTCGAGGCCCATCATCAGGGGGATGTTGGGCCCATAGATGTCGGCATCCATCAACCCGACGCGGTAGCCCATCTGCGCCAGCGCAATCGCAAGGTTGACGCTCACGGTGCTCTTGCCAACACCACCCTTGCCCGAGCTGACGGCGAGAATGCGGCCCAGGTTCGGCAGGGCCACCGGTGTTGGTGCGGCTACACGCGCGGCCTGTTTCGGCGCCGCCGCCTCGGGTGCCATCGGCAGGGCCCGGCCGGGCCGGGCGGGCGTGGGGGCCTGCTGGCGGGGATCGCGCACGTTCACCTTCACGTCCGACACCCCGGCCAGCTCGACGACTGCCTGGCGCACGTCGCGGACCAGCGCAGCATCATCCCGGCTGTCGAGCAGAAGCGTGAGCTGGACCTTGCCATCGACGGTGGTCGCGATGTCCTGCACCAGCTCGGCCGACATCACGTCGGTGCCAAGGCGCACGTTCTGGACGCGGCTGAGCGCGGTGGTGATCTGCTGCGTCAACGACACGGTGAGGGGCGGCGGAAGCGGGGGTGTGGCTCATCGGCGGCGTACGATCGGCCCATGCGACGAGCAGGAACTGAGGTAACTTACTCCTCGGCCCCAGTGTTGCAGAGTCGCGACAGCATCGTCTCCACCCTGGGAATCACGACCTCGGATGCGAAGCAACCCGTTGTGAGACGGGGAGTTACGAACCGGCGTCTTTTCCCGGATGCCGGATCTCGCTTGCGCCGCCTCACAGCGCGGGCGAGACTACTCCTCCCGCCGTCCACCGAACGTCTCCGCCGCTGGAGCCGAAGGCCCGGCACCTTCCTGAGGCTTGCATGAACCTTTCGTCAACTCAGCTCCGCATGCTCGGCAGCGTGATGTACTTCGCCGCTGCGGCGCTGATCCTGAATTTTTTTGCGCAGTTCACGATTCAGGTCTGGCCCTTCAAGTTCAGTGAACTGAACTGGCGTGTTGGCGCCTCGGGTTTGATCATGGACGCGCTGATGTCGACCGTCGTGCCGCAGGCGCTGATGTACTTCGCAGCGTTCATGAACAACGATCGCAAGACGCTCCAGCTCCTTCGCTGGGTGACGCTGGTCGCCGGTATCGCGACGCTCGGACTGCTCCTGCTGTTCGCGCTCGATTCGGTCCAGATCCGTGCCCAGCTGCCACAGAATGTGAAGGGCAACTTCATGAAGGTTGCGCTGCGTGCCGGTTTCGTCGGCGTGCTCCTCTCGACGCTCTTCGTCTGGTTCGGCCTGACGGTCGGCAAGGTATTGAAGAGCCAGGGCACCGTGCGGGCGATCGGCGGCAAGGAACCGACGCAGGAAGGGTTGCTGGTGGTCGGTAATCGCGACGCCGCGCGTCCGAATCTGCGCTCGATCGACACGGCAGAGAGCAAGTAGGCGACCGCACGCGCCGTCGTCGTGCAGGCGGCGATCGCCGACGGCATCCCGCGCGCCTGCCGCCTCAACGTTCGGTCGAGGGGAGCATTCCGGTCTCGAGCGCCAGTGCGGTGAGTCCGGCCACCGTGCTGACTCCGAGCTTCCGCATCAATCGCTCACGATGCGTCTCGACCGTGCGCGGGCTGATGCCGAACGAGGCGGCGATCGCCTTGTTGGTCTGCCCTGACGCGATGCCGCGCAGCACGTCGCATTCCCGCGGCGTGAGTTGCGCGATGCGTTCCCACGCCGTCAATCCGCCAAGCACTTCGTCCGGTGACGTGGCGGCGCGCGAACCACCGACCGCCAGCCGCAGCTGCGTGACGAGCATCGTCGCCGCACTGTCCTTCACGACATACGCACTCGCACCGGCCACACGGCTCTCGCGGGCATACTCCGCATCGTCGTACATGCTGAGCATCAGCACCGTCAGCTCCCCGCGCTGCGCCTTCAACAGCCGCACCAGGGCCAGCCCCGACATGTCGGGCAGTCCCACATCGACGACGGCCGCATCGGGCAGTAGACGCGCAGCCAGGGCCAGCGCGCTGGCACCGTCACTCGCCTCGCCAACCACCAGCATGTCGGGGACCGCCTCGAGAATGCGACGCACGCCTTCTCGGACGATCGGATGATCGTCGACCACAAGCACGCGCAGCGGCGGAAGTGCCATCACGTCACCGCAACAGGACGCACTCCATGCAGTCCGAGTGCCACAGCGAGACGAGTGCCGCCCTGCGGTGACGGTTCCAGGCTGACTCGGCCACCGAGCGCAAACAGGCGTTCCCGCATGCCCACCAGGCCCACGTGTCCTCCCTGCTCCCGTTGTGCCAGCAGCGCCCGGGACGGCGGACCAACGCCATCATCATCCACCATCAGCAGCACCTCGTCAGCACCAACGTCGATCGTCACATGAATCTCGCGAGCATTGGCGTGACGCAATGAATTGGTAATGCCCTCCTGTGCGGCCCGAAAGAGCGCCAGCTCATAATCCCGCGGCAGTGACGCCATCACGTCCGGTGCATCGAGCGACGCACGAACCTGGCCCTCACGCGACACTTGCGCGACCAGCGAGCGCACGGCGCTGAGCAATCCGAGGTCGTCGAGCAGCGATGGACGCAGCGCCGCCGTCACACGTCGCAAACTCGTGAGGCCAGCCGTGACCAGCGCATCGAGCCGCGCGGCGATGTCATCGGACCCAGCAACCGCCTGCAGTGCCCCGACTTCCATGCGCATCGCACTGAACAACTGCCCCGTCTCGTCGTGCAGTTCACGCGCCAATCGCTTGCGCTCGTCCTCGTGCTGCTCAACGAGGCGTGACGAGAGCCGCGCCAGCTCACCGGTCCGCTCTTCGAGCTGCGATGTGAGCTCCGCCTGCTGCAGCGCCGAACCGACCTGTCGCCCCAACGCGCGCAGGAACTCCTCGTCGAGCGCGCTGAAGGGGTCGCGGACGTCGCCGGTCAGCACCAATACGTGCGTCACCTGACCGTCGCGATAAATCGGCAGGCCCGCCACGAATCGCTCGGCACCGGAGGTGGGCGGAATCGCCGCGCTGGCACTTCGGCCGTCACGCACCGCCTGTGCAACCACCGCGGCCACCGCCGGCGGCAGTGTGTTGCCACCCCACCCCTGCGCCCGGCCCGCGCCATCGATGACGCTGGCATCCGTCACATGGAACAGCGCAGTGCCGCTCACGCCGCGCAGGCGCAACGGCCGCTCGAGCAGTGCCGCGATCACCGCGTCGCCTCGCGCGCTGGCTTGCACGTCGGCGGACAGCCCGGCCAGCGCCTCGAGCCCGCGTCGCAGATCGTCGATCACCAGCAACCCGATGCCGCCGAGCACCGCCAGAATGAAGATGATGTCGAGGTAGTAGCCCCAGGGCACCCACGCGCCGCGCGCGCGCAGCAGCGGGTAATCCAGATGGTGCACCGCCCAGAGTGTGAACGCCGCCGCCAGCATCCAGGCACCGGGTGAACCGGTGCGTTGCGCATGGCGTGCGAAGCTGATGCCGGTGATCAGGGTGGCCGCGCTGAGAAATGCGATCGCGGGCACCACCGCCAGCAGGAAGTTGTCGAGCGAGAAGATCGCAATCGAACTCCACACCACCGGGAAGAGCGCCAGCAGCAGCAGCGGCGGCGTGAACCGCAGGCCGCGCGAGAAGCTGATGGCGGCGGCCAACAGGCCGAGCGCCGTCCAGCCGGTGAGCACCTGGTGCCAGAACAGCCAGCTGCTGTCCTGCGTCCGGATGAAGCCGATGATGATGCCCACGCGCACGGCATACAGCGTCCAGCTGGCAGACCACCATGCGTAGTATGGCTTCCGGAATCGCGAGTAGAGCCAGGCGCAGTAGCCCGCGCCGCCGAGGGCGATCAGCGCCAGCAGCAGTGCGGCCGCGAACTCCGTCATGGCGCCGGTCGCCTCACTCCGTCACGGCGCCGCTGGCGCGCGGCGCAGGCGGCGCGTGATCCGTTGGCGTGGCAGCGAGTGCAACGCGTGCCGCCTGCAAGACACGCGTTTCGACATCCTTCAGCGACCCATGGACCAGTGCGCCGCTCGCCTTGGCGTGACCGCCGCCGTCGAACTGTCGCGCCAGCGCATTCACATCGATGTTGCCTGAACTGCGGAAGCTGATCTTGACGCGATGGTGTCCCAGATCACGAAAGAAGATGGCGAGCCGCGTTCCGGCGATGGATCGCGGATGCTCGACGATGCCATCCATCTCCTCACTGGACACGTGATGGCGCTCCTTCGCGCCCGCCGTCAGCGACACCCAACTGAGCCCGATCGACTCGTCGACGCCGAGCGACTGGAGCGCCTCCGCCAGCAGGCGCACGCGTCCCGGGCTCACCGACGCATAGACGCGGCGATACATCAGCTCCGGATCGACCCCGTGGGCCAGCAGTTGTGCCGCAATCGCATGCACGCGGGGCGTCGTGTTGCTGAAGCGGAAGCCGCCTGTATCGGTCAGAATGGCGACATACAGCGCGGTCGCGGTCTCCATGTCGATCGGCAGATCGAGCACCTGCGCCAGATCGAACACCAGCTCACCGGTGGCCGAGGCTCGGGTGTCAGCGACGATCACCTCGGCGGGCGGTTCATCACTCGGGATGTGGTGATCGATGCAGAAGCGCGGAACCTTGGCCGCGCGCACGGTGTCGGCCAGTGTTCCCAGTCGCTTCACGTCGCTGATGTCGACCACCAGCATCGCGCTCACGTCGGGATCCTTCAGCGCCGCCGCGCCCTGATCGCTGAAATCCTGCACGGGCCCGCCGAGCAGGAAGCGGAACATCGTCGGCCACGGTGTCGGATTGACGATGCGACACTGGATGCCGACGTGCGCCAGCAGACGCGACAACGCCGCTTCCGACCCGCAGCCGTCACCATCGCTGTTGACGTGGGTCGAGAGGGCGACGGTCATCCCAGACGTCAGGCCGGAAGCCAGGGTTCTGATCGCGTCGACGCGGTCAGGGGGCACTGCAAGCAGATCGCGCATCGGAGGCATGATTCGATGAAAATAGAGCGGCGCCCGGAGAGCCGGGCGCCGTTCTGGTATACCCTCGGACTGGGCCGCTCGGCTCAGTCGCCGGCAGCCGCCCCACCCGCCTCGGCCTTGCCGATGGTCGAGTTGCGCATGCCGTACAGGAAGTAGGTCGTCATGCCGATGGCGGTCCAGATGCCGAGCAGCGTCCAGGTGAGCCCCGGCAGCTGGTACATCATGAACAGCGTGGCACCGGCGCCAAGGAGCGGCACCAGCGGCACCAGCGGCGTCCGGAACGGACGCTTGAGCTCAGGCGAGCGCACGCGAAGCACCCAGACGCCGATGCACACGGTCGCGAAGGCCGCCAGCGTGCCACCCGACACGAGCTCACCGAGCAGGCCGAG
>JANMHB010000018.1:0-5894 GCA_031374935.1 Gemmatimonadaceae bacterium
TACATCTTTCAGTCTTATATATTCTGTTTTATGGAACACTTTTCGACCGCCTCCGCGCTTCGGCTCAACTACCACCACCTGCACTACTTCCGTGCCGTGGCACACGAGGGAAACCTGACGCGAGCGGCGCAGCAGCTGAACGTGGCGCCGTCGGCGCTATCGACCCAGATCCGTCAGCTGGAGGTGCAGCTGGGGCAGCCGCTGTTCACCCGGCAGGGGAGGACGCTGGCGCTGACCGAGGCCGGCCGGATCGCGCTGGGTTATGCGGACACGATCGCGGACGCCGGCAACGCGCTGGTGGCGACGCTGCGCGAAGGGCGTCGGCAGGAGCGTGAAGTGCTCCGGGTGGGGGCGGTGGCGACGCTCAGTCGCAACTTCCAGCGGGGGTTTCTGGCGCCGCTGGTGGGCAAGCCGGATGTGGAGCTGGTGCTGCATTCCGGTTCGCTGCGCGAACTGCTGGCGAACCTCGAGACGCACACGCTGGACCTGGTGCTGTCGAACCGGCGTGTGCAGGAGGATGCTGGCACGACGTGGCGTTGCCGGCGGATTGCGCGGCAACAGGTGAGTCTCGTCGGGCCGCCGCGCGGTGGCAAAGCGTTTCGTTATCCGGACGATCTCGCGAACGTGCCGCTGCTCCTGCCAAGCCGCGACAGCGACATCCGCAACTCGTTCGACCTGTTGTGTGAGCAGCTTGGCCTCCGGGTGAATGTCGCGGCCGAGGTGGACGACATGGCGATGCTGCGGCTGCTGGCGCGTGACAGCGATGCGGTGGCGCTGGTGCCGGCGGTGGTGGTGATCGACGAGTTGCGGTCGGGGGTGCTGGAGGAGTATGCGGTGGTGCCGAGTCTGTATGAGGAGTTCTATGCGATCACTGTGAAGCGGCAGTACCAGCATCCGTTGGTGGCGGGGTTGCTGGAGCAGGCGGCGGGGGCGGCGTTGTCGGCGTGGCGGTGACGGGGATCGGTAACAGGCTTCCAGCACCGCGCATCGAGGCAGGCTCCGTGGCGCCGTCCGACGAGGTGAGACTCGCTGCCCGGATCTACCGTTACTCATGTATCCCATGAACTCCGCAGGCCGCGAGGCACGCGGAGCGTCGCCGATGCCCACCAAGTGGAGGTTCTCGTCGTGACTACCGTTCGAGCTCTGATTGCCGCCAGCGCATTCGCGCTGGCCCCCGCCCTCGTCGAGGGGCAGCTGATCGTCAGTACTGGCACGCAGGTGGCCGGCAGCGGCGCGAACACGCGCGACACGCGCTGGCAGGTTGGTTTCTCCACCAGTGGTTTGCCCACCACGTTCGTGGATGCCTTCCGCATTCAGAATCTGGCGTGGTCGCAGCCGAGCGGTGCCGCGTGGATCGGTGCCCAAGGCGAAAGCGGAACGCTGCCTGGCGGCATTGGTGACGGCGCCCGGCGCTTCACGTATGCGGCGCGCACGAGCTTCTCGCTGAATGCGGGCGACCAGCTGACGCTGCGCATGCAATGCACGATCGACAATTACTGGTTGGGCTTCTTCATCAATGGCGCACAGTTCGGCACGACGGTCTGCGGCCCCGACAACACCTTCTCGCTCGCGAGCGAGTTCGTCGTCGGCCCGTCGTCGTTCAGCTCGGGATTGAACATTCTCGAGTTCCGCTGGCAGGGTGACGGGGTGACGGACGGCTTTGTGGGGCGCGTGAACAGCGCCGTCGTGCAGCCTGGGAATCCCGGGGTGGTGCCTGAGCCGTCGACGTACGCGCTCATGGCGACGGGGCTCGCCGGTGTGTTCGGCATCGCAAGGCGCCGCCGGCAGGGCTGATCGATCGGCGGCGGATGGCCGGGCGCGTGCTTCGCGCGCTCAGGTTTGACGCAACTGTGTCCGTGCGTACAGTCGCGGCCAGGCAGGTCTTCCATGACCTGCCTGGCCGCGTCGTCAGTACCCCGGATACCTCCCCCACCACTCGGCGTCATCCCGCCACTCCGTCACCACATCATCGGCGATCTGGCCGATCACATCGCGCAACTCGACCACGGCCTTCCACCGCGCCGGGATGACTTCCTCCCCGAACCGCGCCCCCAGCAACTGCCCCGTCATGCTCCCGGTGCTGTCACTGTCCCCGCCATGGTTGACCGATAGCAGCAGCGCCGCTTCGGCACTCTCGGCCGCCTCGCCGAGCAACGCGCAGTAGATCGCGATCGCCAGGGCCTCTTCAGCGACCCACCCGCCGCCCAGCGACTCGATCAGCGCCGGCGTCGGCTTGGCACCTGCATCGAACAGTGCGAGCGCCGCAGTGATCGCCGCCGACGTCTCCTCATGCTCCGGCTCCCGCTGCACCCGCTCCAATGCGATCGCCACGGCCATGCGAATCGTTCGCCCATGGATCAGCTTCAGGATCATCAGCGCGAAGACGCCAGCCGAGAGCCGGCCGGTCGGATGCCCATGCGTGATCCCCGCCGCTTCGCAGCCAAGCTCGAAGACCGTGTCATCACCTGCATTCGGGAAGAGACCAACCGGCGCGATCCGCATCACGCCGCCGTTCCCCTTGCGGTCGTTCGCCCATACGCGACTGCCAGGAATGCCACCAGCCCGGAGTGACGCGAGGCAGGTTGTGCCAGGAGCGCGCTGCGCGTGCAGGCGCTTCACGCGAACCAGCCAGCCAGCGTGACGCGCATCGAAGTCATGGAGGTCCGTGGGTTCGGTTGACAGCAGCGGTCCCTTCTCAGCAGCCCAGCCGAGTACCAGATCGCGCTGAAAGGCGGACTCCTTCGACCACGTCTCGCCCTGCGTCACCAGCCACCGCAGGTACGCCTGCGTCATGCAACTGCTCGGCCCACCCACGCCACGGCTGTTGCCACGGTTGATGCCACGCAGCATGCCCTCGGCCGTGAACAGCGTCATCTGCGTATCGTCGCTGATCGGTGCAGCACCAAGGTTCATGTCGAGCGCCAACTCGGTGACACCGTTGGGGCCGAGGATCTTCCGGATCTGTTCGAGCGACTTGAACTCGACCGGCAGCCCAAGCGCGTCACCAACCGCGCCACCGATCAGGCACCCCCGCACCCGCCGCCGAAGATCCGCGCGCTCAGGCGTGTCACGCAGATCCTGGTTCGCGGTCATCGAAGCGACACGCGCCGTCTCGCCACGGCGCTGCCGCCGCACCGCTTCCTTGTCCGCCCACTTCCGCACCACCTCCATCTGCTCTGCCGTCTCCGGTGATGTGCGCGTGGCATGCTTCGCCAACTTCGCCTTCGGCACCGATTTCCAACTCTCCGCCACGGTCCGAAGCGCTTCTTCCGGCGACATCCCACGCCGCACCATCAGGCACGCGGCAATCATCCCTGTCCGACCGATCCCGCCCCAGCAATGCAGGTACACGCGCCGATGCGCATCCAGTGCCGCCTCGATCACATCGAGGACAAAGTGGATCCGCGCATCGTCCGTGATGCCAAGGTCGGGAATCGGTGCCCGCAGGCGATCCACGAAGCGACCACCTGGCAATGAACGCATGAGGGCTTCGTAGTCGCGCAATCCCTCACTCGGCTCCGTGAGGTCGATGATGGTGTCGGTGCCCATCGCCAACAGTGCTTCGAGCTTGGCGCGCGCCGTGACAAGGTCCTTGCCACCTGGATACTCGCCGGCCTGCACGCGCGTGCCGGGGACAAGCCAGTGATTCAACTCAATTGCAGGATCGAACATTCGCTCCTGCACTCACTGATGCAGTGTGGAGTGGACATACACCTCTGGACACAATATCGCGGGTGGGCCTGACAGTCGCGCGACAGAGGCGGAAACCGTCCGTCAGGATCGACGCTGCGAGCATGACTGTCCATGACTGTCAGAGGGTGCCAATACGCTACCTGAACACCACCGGCGCCTCGGCACATTCCGTCCGTCGCGCGCCCTCACGCTCACGGGGAGTTCAGATGCGTCGCTTTACACGTCTGTTTGTCACAGCCGCCATCGCCACGCTGCCGCTCGCAGGCTGCGGCAGCATCATGCACGGCTCCAGCCAGTCACTCGGCATTTCCAGCAGTCCGACCGACGCGGTCGTGACGATCGATGGCATGGAAAAGGGCAAGACGCCGATCGTGGCCTCGCTCACGCGCAAGGACAACCACATCATCCGGATCGCGATGCAGGGCTACGCCCCATTCGAGGCCACCGTCACGCGCAAGGTGTCGGGATGGGTGTGGGGCAACATCGTGTTCGGTGGTGTGATCGGCCTAGCGGTCGATGCGATCTCGGGTGGGTTGTACGCCTTGACGCCGGAGCAGGTGACGGGTCAGCTGTCGAGGCAGGGCGCATCGCTCGGCCCGTCGTCGAATGGCGTCTACGTCGTGCTGGTGCGACAGGTGGACGCAAGCTGGACGAAGATTGGTGAACTGGAGCGCGAATGAGCGCGCAGCACGGGATGCCGCGCTCGCGCGCTGGATACTCACACACCATCGGGGAACAGATGACACGAACGATGAACTCCTGGACCGCGTTCACCTGCTCGCAAATCCTCGCGTTGCTGCTGGTCGCGCACACTGCCGGTGCGCAAGCGCAGCCGGCGGTGTCAAAGGCAGACGGCTTCTCCATCGGCGTCTTCGCGGCGTCGCGGGCGTTCCAGTCCACCGTCGATGGCGAGAAGGGCGACATGATCTACGGCCGCTCGTTCGGCGGCGTGATTCACGGTGGATTCTCGGAGCACTCGGGGATCGGCTTTCGATTGCAGGCAGGCTCGCTCGATGTCGACGCACTGCAGCCGAGCTTTGCCCAGGCGGACCTGACGTATCGCTACACGTTCCGGCAGCAGACCAACACGTTCCGACCGTTCTTCGACATCGGTGTCGCTGGGTACGCAGAACGGACATCCGCATTCGGAAACACATTCGACCAACGCGGTAGCTTCGTCACGCTTGCACTCGGTGGCCAACTGCACTTCAACCAGGCAGTCGCGCTCGAGCTTGTCTGGAGCGCGGCAGGCGGCACGCTCTACGAGTCGAAGCTGAACGGCTCGTCGATCGACGTGGCGGACAACACGGTCGGCGCAGGCGGTTTGTCGCTCGGGCTGGTGTGGCATCCAACGTCGGGACGGAATCGCTGAACAGGGAAATGGGATGGGCACCGTTGCCGAACCGTCAGGCCGCCATGGTGGCACTGAGAGGACGTCGGTCCTGGTGCCCTCCTATTGCCGCCACTCCTCGCCGGGCATGATCCGCTGCATGAACGTGTCGAACAGCGGTACCGTGAACCCCGTGTCGCCGTGCTCCCGACTCCACACCATCCCTTTCGCAATGAGGTTCGCGCGCGTCAACGCGACCGCCGTCACGGCCTTCGCCAAAACCCGAGCGATTTCACCGGAGCGATGCGGCCCGGGACCCAGCTCGGCCATCGCGCGCAGGTAGCGCTTTTCACTTGGCGTCAGACGATCGAAACGCACGCGAAAGAAACTCTCGTCGAGTGCGGCGATGGCGTTGCCGGAAGCCCGCTCCACATCGGCGTTGGTGATCGGCGACTGCAGCGCCGCATCCCACGAGTGTTTGCCCCACTCCTGCAGGAAGTAGGGATAACCCTTCGTGGCCGCGAGAATGCCATCGAGCGCAAGGGCCTCGATCTCCACACCCTCGGCCTTCAGCGGATTCACGATGGCCTGTCGCGCGGCCGAGTCGGAGAGCGGTCCGATCTCGGGGAAATCGAACAGCCGTTCGGCGTAGGACTTCGCGTTGCCCATCAGCCCGGGCAATTGTGGCAAGCCGGCGCCCACGAGCACGACCGGGAGTTGTGACTGGGCCGCACGGTGCAGTGCCGTGATCAGCGCGGCCAGCTGCTCCTCGGGCACGTACTGCAACTCGTCGATGCACAACACGAGCGCCGTGCCCGCCGCCTGTGCTGCCTGTCCGACAACCTCCAGCAGCGACTGCAGATCGTGCTCG
>JANMHB010000038.1:0-3671 GCA_031374935.1 Gemmatimonadaceae bacterium
ATTCTGCACCTGTATTCCGGCCATCGGGATAGTGCCGCCAGCTACAGTGGTCGAGTCACCTCCGTCATGACGACCGCGTCTGCCTACGTGCGGTCCGCACTCGGCGACAGCGCCTCGGTGCTTGCGGAATTGCGCCGCACACAGGCCAGTGGCTCGCCAGGCGCGCAATGGAACGTGTCGGTGGCGTACGCCTATCTCGGCGCCCGTGACACGCTGCGAGCGCTCACGGCACTCGAGCGGGCGACGGATGAGAAGGAGAACTGGCCGGAATACCAGCCTGTCTCCGGTCCGGTTTTCGATACCATCCGTGAATCTGCGCGATTCCGGGCACTGATGAAACGCGTCGGATTGCCCGATCAGGCGGCGGTCGTACCCGCCGCGAGGCTTGCAGCATGGAAACTGCGTTGACGCGCAGCAGTCTCTGACAATCTCACCGCACTGGCATGATCAGGTTCAGACCCTTGGCGTGATCGGCAGTGCTCAACGGGCCGGAGACAAGCAGCGCGATGGTGCCGGCGCTGTCGATGAACACCGTGGTTGGCAGCCCGACGAGCCGGTACGTGCGCCGCAGCCTCCCGCGCGGATCGACCACGATTTGAAATTGCGCTCCATAGCGTGCGCCAAACTCGCGAACGGCACGATCGTCAGTCTCCTGGTCGCGCTGGTTCACCGCGAGAATTTCGAGACCTGCTGGATGGTGGGTACGATACGTGGCGACCAGTTGCGGGAATTCTTCACGGCAGGGCGCGCACCATGTTCCCCAGAACGTCACGATCACCGGATGTCCGCGCAGCTGCGACAGGCGAATCGAAGTACCCTCGAGCGTCCGCAAGTCGATCTCTGGTGCACGTGTCCCTGCGGCCAGCTGAGACTGCACTGGTGACACCGCCATCAGTACCGACAGCGTCGGGATCAGGCAACGCAGCATCACCGCTGAGCCAGCACGGCGCCGCTGCGACCGCACATCGTTGTTCCTTGTGAGGCGTCGCATTTCACATCCGGCGTGAATAGCTGACAAAGACGAGGTACTTCGCAAAACCACCGCCGTTCAGGCCATTCGTCTTCACTTCATACAGGCTCTTGATCCGATTCACGTGTGTGCGTACCGGTACGCTGATCGTGAACGTGTCCTGGCCGCGCCCGAGTGTGACACCCGGATCGAGAAACACGACGCGGGAGGTACGCTTGACCGTGTTGTCATCACCGCCACCCAGAAGGTCGCGGACGGGAATTCCGTCGACGCGCGCGCCGAGGCTGAGGGACAGGCCCTGATCCTGCAGCACCGACCACGCGGCGCCAACCCGCGCCGAGTAGACGTCGGGCACCGACCAGTGCAGTGTGGAACCGGGCGCGAAGACGACGTCGCTCTGCGCCTTCGGACTGATCATGTACGACCCGAAGGCGTACACGTGCAGCCGTGATGCCACTTGCCGGAAGGTCTGTGCCTGCGTCAGGATCGCCCATCCGCCATCGCTGGGCTGAATGGTCTGATCGGCAGGGAAGTTGACGGTTGACGTGGCGGTCCAGAACTGACTGCCGCTCCGGTGGTTGCCGGTTGGTGCCTTGACGCCCAGCCCGACCGAAATATTGCCGCGTTCATGCGTGCGAGGTGAGAGAAGCCAGAACTCGCCCAGTACGCTCATGTCGCCAATGCCCTTGGCCGTCTGCTCACGCACAATCCCATCCGCTCGCTTCGCGGCGACACTGCCGGCCGAGAAGGGCACACTGAGGTGAAGCGTGATGCGATCGTTCGGCGCGTACGCCACATCGCCCAAGAACGTATGGATGCTGAACACCGGCGACTGGCCACCTGGCGCCCGCGAGTTGTTGACCGTCGACCCAATCACCCATTCGTTGGACAGCAGCCTGCGATAGGCACCGGTCAGCCGCCATTGGCCCGCGCGCTGATAGGCCTCGCCCTGCCCGCCGAGATTGACGGGTGTCGTGAAGCGGATTGGCTCGCACCCTTGCGCGACTGCCGGTTCCGTGCCGAACAGTGCGCCGAGCGCCAGCGTGCCGGCCGTGAGCGTACGTGGCGGTGCGATGCGCATCCCGGGTCTCCCGCGAGCAAAGGTGAGTGCTGCTGGTCAGCAGAGTGCAGCGCCGGTGGACACGACGTCGATGTCTAGTCCGTTGCGTACCCTGATGTCACTCACGTCATTGGGCCACGCGACCCGACATCGTCGACGCGAACGGACGATGTCAGCCGCCGAGCGCCCGCCGCAGCAACAGGCGCGCCTTGACCCAGTCCCGCTGCACCGTCCGCACTGTCACGTCGAGGGCCTCGGCAATTTCCTCCTCCGACAGCCCGCCGAAGAACCGGCATTCCACTACGCGAGCGAGCCGCGGCTCCACCGCGGCCAGGGCATCGAGGGCATCATTGATCTCGAGCAGCGTCTCGGCCGAGTCTTCGGCCGGGGCGGCGGGGTCGGTCAGCGTGACCGGTCGCTCGCCGCCGCCACGTTTGAGGCGGATGCGGGCGCGGGCCCGATCGATCAGGATCTGCCGCATCGCGACGGCCACCACCGCCAGAAAGTGCGACTGGCTTGCCCAGCGCGTGGCATGCTGTTCCGAGAGCTTCAGGTACGCCTCGTTCACCAGCGCGGTGGTCGCCAGTGTCCCATCCGGCAGGCCGGCACGGCGTCCATGTGCGAGCTGATGACTCGCGATCGACCGCAGTTCGCGGTAGAGCTCCGGCACCAGCGCATCAAGTGACTCACGCGATGTGGCGAGCGTGGCCGACAGCGCATCCAGCTCGACCGATCGCTCGCCCGACTGATCCACCATGATGCGTCACCCGAGTGAGTCTTTGCTGGACTGATCGGCGCGACCCTTGGGACACTGCATTGCGCCTGCCTCAAGAATCCGGTGCAGTGCCGTGAAATGCAAGCACCCGGTGGCGAAGGTGTTGCTGTCAGGCGGCGGCGTGGTCGGCATTGGTCGAGCGCAGACCGAACGCACGGGAATGTCGGGTCAGCCCGAAGACTGGCGTGAGTGCTGTGTGCAGGGTGATGACCCGTTGCTGCACGTACACACACACCTCAGGAGCCATTCCCGATGACACGAACACGACTCACACTGCAGGCCGTGTTGTTGCTTGCGCTGGTGGCCTGCGCCGACGCCCCCACCAGCGTTCCCGTCGCTGACGCCGCGCTCAACCGTCAACGCGATCCGCGTCCGGTGCTTTCGACCGTGCGATGGATGCGCCAATCCATCGCCTTCTTCCGCGTACGAGGTGGCAATGCCGGACGCACCGACGCGTACCTGACCCTGTCGCAGTACCGCGCTGCGCGTGCGGCCGTCCGGGCGACGCGCCGGCGCAGCCATCCGTCGTTGGCCGGTGCGGTCGCGGGTGCCTCAGTCGTGGTGCTGAAACAGTTCTATCCGCTGGATGCGGCCGCGATCGACGCCCAGCTCGCGCAGCAGCGGAGCGAACTTCCGCCGGGCGTGACGGCGGCCGAGTTTGCGCTCGGCGAGTCGATTGGTCAGACGGTTGCCCAGGCCGTGCTGGCGGACGCGGCCAGCGACAACGTCGGACTCACGTCACCGGGTGTGCCGCCGGTGGGACCAGGCTTCTGGGTGAGCAGCGGTGCACCGATCGTGCGAGGCAACTTCGGCGCACGCCCCTTCTTTCTCCGCTCAGGTTCGGAAATCCGACTTGGCCCACCGCC
>JANMHB010000053.1:0-26274 GCA_031374935.1 Gemmatimonadaceae bacterium
ACTCGTGGCCGCACGACGGAATCCCGTGATCAAACCCTTCTATCAACGACTCGTGGCCGCGGGCAAGCCGAAAAAACTGGCCCTCGTGGCCTGCAGGCGAAAGTTGTTGACGATCCTCAATGTGATGGTGCGGACCGCCACGCGGTGGAATCCAGCATTCGCCGCACAACATGTCGCGCACGCTTGACTTTGAAGACAGTTGCTAACACCAGGCATAGACTGCGGAGTGCCCGCCCGATGATTCTACCACGCACCCACACTTCTGGCACTCCGGCAGCCTCATGTCCTTGTTTGGAGACACTCAAGCACCTACCGCCACTACGGACGACTTCGTACCCTACACGCATACTCAAGATTGGCTTCACCGAGCGTCTCTGGAGCCACCTCAGCAAATGCACTTCGAACCAGCGGCCAAGCACGCGAATCGACGATCACCGTTTGCTCGACATCTTCGTACCGGATGCTCTGAAGCACTGCAGACGTGCGCTGCGAACAGTTAAAAACCATAAGTGATTTCTCAACCATGTACGTGCGCTTCGGATATGCCGTCGCTTCCTCCGGACTTTTCAGCACCCACTTTATCCACACACGAACTGTCGATCCTGTGCGCCTGACCGATCTCTTATCGGCGAAAACGAACATATTGCTCGATGAAGAGATCTCTACCCAACGGTCACTCTGTGCGGCAGCGCGCGTGGAAAGGCTGGGTAGGATGCAGAGCGCGAAGAGCACATTTAGAGATCGAGAAGCGCGCATGTACCGGGGGGGGAGCGAAGTGTCTGAGATTCGGATTCGATGAAGTCTACTGCCGAGCAAGATTCGCATCACAGTGGCGCCCAGTCACCGATCCAGCAAGTCGGATGGGAGCTGCCGCGAGACGGCTTCGGCGGACATTGCCACGAGTTCGTGCGTGTGCGTGCAGACTGGATGATCGGGCCTTCCCTTGAAGCCGGCACCGCGAGCGCGCATGAGCAGAATAGACTGTGTCAAGGATCCCGGCGGCCGGCCAAAATCGCGAGCACGTTAACCACAGCCGATGTGCCCTCGGCGCAGAGCGCGGCCTGACGGAAGTCCGCAGTACGCCGATGCTGTAGCTCATTTGCAAGGTCGTACGACGCCCGCGCGTGCTTGCGAACCACTTCATTCGTAGCTCCGGAGCAGTCGCCCGCAAGGAAGGCATCAATCATTCGTTTCGCGTCGGTCTGGCTGGGCGCCGCACCTTCGGTCTCGACGTGCCGATTGCGATCGTACACCTCTTGCGCCGCCGAGATTATGGTCTCTCGGCAGAGGAGTCCTACTACTTGAAACTCCTCCTCCGAGGACGCAGCCTGAAGCGCGCGTCGAACTTTCTCGAGCGAGCGATCCACTCGCGCCCAACCAGTGGGCTCTGCGACGACCGAGGCGCCAAGGCTGTATCCAGGGCTACGCACCGCAGCTACCAACGCCGCGTAAAGATCGGCGACGTACGTCCGACGAGACTGATAGGAGGGATAGGAACCTCCACTCCACGTCCCATACCAGTCCCAAAGGTCCGTGTGTGGGTTCGGATCCGCGAGACCACGAGCCTCTAGCGCGTCACGAATCTGCTCGCGCCGGGCAACATAAGCCGCATTCACGTCCTGAATGCGAGGTCCACCCGTCGCGACGCTGATCATCTGCGCCCTTTGCGCCTCAATCGTAGCAATAAGATCGGCGTCGGTCAGATCTCCCTCCTATTTGACGACTGTAGTGTCACCTAACACCAATTCTACCACACCCCCCGCCCCAGTATCCTCGCTCCAGACCGCAACTGCTGCAACGCCAGCGCAGCCGAACTCCCCGTTGCGATCCAGGCACCGCACTCCCGAACCTCGCGTACGGCTCGACCTTACGCTCGACCGATCACTTTTGCGTCGGTCGGATATCACTGCACCGCAGCGCGGCATAAACCACCGCGGCGCCGCACCTCCCGCACCGATCCCGGCACGGCGCCCACCATCACGGCGCGCAACCTATCGCCGCAGGACGCGCGCACCTGCAGTCCCACCCGACAAGCCAGCGAAGCACTCCGCGCTCGCGAAGCCGCTCGGCCTCACCCCGCCCGCCTACTGCCCCACCCCCATCTCCCACGCCTTCCGGATCAACGCCCCGCACTGCGCCGACGCCTGCCCGCTTCCCGCCGCAGCCACTCGTGCGACGATGCCATACGTATCAATCCGCGCATTGATCCAGGGATAGAATCCGAACGCCCCCGCGCTGCTGAACGCCCCGTCGCCGGTGACGGGATCATTCTCCACCCAGTGGCCGAGCGAATACGACCAGTTGAGCCCACCGCGCAGTGGCGTCGACACAGCGGTCGGACAGGTGAGCGGATTGGTGCAGGTGGCATTCGTGCCGAGCAACGGACCGAACCGCAGCTCACCCGAGAGGATCTTGCGCAGGAAGAGTGCGTAGCCAGCCGGCGTCGTGCGAACGCCGCCCGCCAGCTGCGGTTGCGTGAACTCGATCGCGATGTCCGTGCCCAGCACGCGACGCAGCTCGGCAGCCAGCGCGACGTTGGCCAAGCCGCCGAGGTTCATCCCGGGCGACGGAAGGCTGGCGTGTTTCTGCATGTGCGCGCCGTCGTAGAAGAACCGGCCGACGTTCGCAGCGGTCAACACGCCGTTCGTGCTGCGCGCGACACACTGTTCTACCGTGTCGGAATTGTCGCACCCAGTCGCACTGAAGTTCGTGTACCCGCTCCGGAACGTGAGAAACCGCACGTCCTCCGCCGTCAGCACGCCGCCGCGGCGCGCGGCAACGTACGCCCCGTACATCCACTTCGACGCCGATGCGATCGGCATCGGTGTTTGTGACGTGAAGGTGGTTGTGTTCCCCGCCGCGTTCACCGATCCACCGGCGCGGATGCGGTCGCGATCGCCGATCTCCCAGTAGAACGGACGCACATCAGCACACAAGCCCACGGAACGATTGGCGGTTGCGGTGGCGGCGGCGATGTTGGCCGTGCGATCGGGCGGGGAAGGCGGTTCGACCGGATTCTTCGACCCCCCCGAAAACAGGCCGCAAGCGCTGCTGATCAGCACCACCATCCCGGTCACCAGCAAGGTCAGCGCAACCTGCGTTCGCCGCGCCGCGAGATGTGTGAGCATGACGATCAGCCTCCGACAGACAGATCGGGATGGATCCGAACGGTGAGCAATGGTCATTGCTCGCGGCGTGAACAAAGGTGCTCAGCACCTGACATCGCAACCTGTCCCGGTCGAAATCGACCCGGTCGAAATCAGGTCCCTGCCGGGACCGTCAGAACCGCCTGTTCCCGTCACGGCACCTCGTGCCCACTCCCCGCCACCCAGATCTCGGTCCAGTCCTGGATATCCAGTCGCACCTCGAGCGCCGCCACCGCCTCGCGCATCGCCTCAATCCGCCGCGAGCCGGCCACCGGAATCGGCCGACTCGGATGCCGCAGCAGCCAGGCGAACGCGATGGTCGCAGCGCTCACGCCATGTCGCGCGCCTGCGGCCTCGAGCGCGGACCGCACACGGAGCGACACCTCGTCCTGACTGGTCATCAACCGACCACCTGCCAGCGGTGACCAGATCATCGGCTGGATACGCCGCTGCTGACACTGGTCGAGTGTACCGTCGTGCAGCGGTGCGAGGTGCAACGGATGCAACTCGATCTGGTTGGTGACCAGCGGGAATCGACTCTGCAGCAGCTCGAACTGCGCCGGCGTGAAATTCGACACGCCGAAGTGCTGCACCTTCCCCATCAGCTGCAGGTGCGTGAATGCCGCGGCCACCTCATCGGCATCCAGCAGCGCATCGGGCCGGTGAATGAGCAGCAGCTCGAGATGATCGGTACCCAGCATCCGCAGCGAGTTTTCGGCGCTCCGGATGATGTGTTCGGACGTCGTGTTGTAGTGCTTGACGCGGTGCGCCGGCCGATTCTCCGTCGTGAGACAGATGCCGCATTTGCTCACCAGCTGCATCCTGGCGCGCAGCGCAGGCGCGAGCGCCAATGCTTCACCGAACAACTGCTCGACCCTGTACCCCCCGTAGATGTCTGCATGATCGAACGTGGTCACACCCATCTCGATGCACTGTTCGATCCAACGCAGCCGCTCCTGCGGCGTCCACTGCCAGTCACCCATCCGCCAGGCGCCGGCGACGATTCTCGACATCAACAGGCTCTTCTCCTCTGGCGATGAGCGGATCATCTGGTGCATCTGTCAGTCTCCCGATTGAGTTGGGTGCAGCATGTCGGCAGGGCGGTCCGGCAGTTTTCGCAGCGCAGTATCACGGCCGGCGGACGACCGACGCGTCACCGAACCAGACTGATCGCCACCGGCTGCTCCGCGGGGACGGACTCGCCCTTGATGATCCGGTACGACGTGATCACCGCCAACCGCCCCATCTCACGAGGATTCTGCGCAATGGTCGCGGCCATCCGCTTCTCGGTGATCGCCTTTCGCGCATCGTCCTGTGCGTCGAACCCCACGATACTGATCGCACCACCCTTCCCGGCCGCCGCAATTGCCTCCAGAGCGCCCAGCGCCATGACATCGTTGCAGGCGAACAATGCCGTGATGTCCGGGTGCGCCTGCAGGATGTTCTGCGTGACGTTGAAAGCCTGGTCACGCTCCATGTTCGCCGGCTGCGAGGCCACGATCTGCATGCCGGCTGACCCGATCAGCGCCTTGCGAAAGCCGCGGAGGCGCGCGTCAGCAGTCTCATGCCCGGGCACGCCTTCGAGGACGGCAACCTTCGCGCTGCCAGCCAGTCGCTCGATGAGATACGCGCCGGCCATCCGGCCACCATCCTCATTGTCGGATCCGATGAACGTCGCCACGGTGCCGCCGGCCGCCTTCAACGTCGCGCCGTCCACACGCGAGTCGACCACCACGACCGGGATCTTCGCGGTATTCGCCTTCACCACGGCCGGTACGATCTCCTTCGAGCCGTTCGGCACCAGCATCAACACCTTCACGTCGCGCTGAATCAGGTTCTCGACGATCTGCATCTGCCGCTCCACATCGATCTCGCGCTCCGGTGCCTGGACGATCAGCTCCAGTCCTAGGCTGTCGGCCGCCGCCTGCGCTCCCGCTTCCATGTCGATGAAGAACTGGTTGTTGAGCGTCTTCACGACCAGCGCAACGGTTGGCCGCGCGGTGTCTTCGGCTCCGCGGTTGCACGCGCCGACGAGTACCGCGGCAGTCGACAACAGGATGCGACGGGCGATCAGTTGAGCACGCATGCGATCTACAGGGAGGAGCGTTGAACCCGTCGGCGGAGTGCCATGTCGATCAGGACCGCGGCGATGATCACGACTCCGATCGCCACCTGCTGAAGATACGACGAGACACCCAGCAGGTTGAGCCCATTGCGCAGCACGCTCATGATCAGCGCACCGATCAGCGTCCCGATCACAGACCCCGACCCGCCGAGCAGGCTGGTGCCGCCGATCACGACGGCGGCAATTGCGTCCAGCTCGTACCCGATGCCGGCGATCGGCTGGGCGGAGTTGAGCCGTGCCACCAGCAGCACCGCGCAGACGCCGGCCGAGAGACCGCTGATCGCGTACACCACCGACTTCCAGAGCCCCACGTTCACCCCGGCCAGCGCTGTCGCCTCCTCGTTGCCACCGATCGCGTACATGTAGCGCCCGAAGACCGTGCGCGTGAGCAGCAGGTACGCCAGCAGGTACAGCGCCAGCATCAGCACCACCGGGGCCGGTATTCCGAAGACGTCGCTCGTTGCCAGCGCCCGCAACCCTTGCGGGAAGCCGGAGATGGGCCGGCCATCCGAGAGCATCAGCGCCACGCCGCGCGCGACGCTCATCATGCCGAGTGTGGCGATGAACGGTGGCAGCGGGCCACGGGTGATCATCAGTCCGTTCAGCGCACCGGTAACGATACCCGCCAGCAGGCCAAGTGCTATCGCTGCGATCACCGGGACGCCACGCTGCAGCGCCGATCCGATCACCACGCCGACCAGCGCCACCAGCGACCCGACCGAGAGGTCGATGCCGCCGGTGAGGATGACGAAGGTCATGCCGATCGCGATCACGCCGACGATCGCACTCTGCTCGGCCACGTTCGTGAGGTTGGCGGCGGTCGCGAAGTACGGTGTTGCAATCCAGAGTCCGGCACAGAGCACGATGAGGCCGAGTGCCGTGCCAGCTTCACGTCCGGCGACGATGCCTCGCATGGTGGTTCGCGACATCATGCGATCACACGCCCACCGCGCAGGCCATGACGCGTTCAGCGTTCGCTTCGGCGCGGGTGAACTCGCCCGCGACACGCCCCTCGCGCATCACCAGTACCCGGTCAGACAACGCCAGGACCTCGGGCAGGTCCGAGGACATCAGCACGATCGCGACACCCGCGGCCGCGAGTTCGTTGATCAGCAGGTAGATCTCCGCTTTCGAGCCGACGTCGATGCCCCGCGTCGGCTCATCGAGAAAGAGAATGCGCGCGCCCGTCGCCAGCCATTTTGCGAGCACGATCTTCTGCTGGTTGCCGCCGCTCAGGTTTTGCGCCAGCTGCCCAACTGACGGCGTCCGGATGTTCAGCTCGCGCACCGACGATTCAGCGGTCGTCTGCTCTTCTGCACGTCGGACGATGCCCAGTCTCGCCAGGCGCTCGAGAATCGGCAGCGCAATGTTGTCACGCACCGAACGACTGAGCACCAGCCCTTCGCGCTTGCGATCTTCGGTCACGAAGCCAATGCCGGCCGCGATGGCATCACGCGGCGAGCGAATGGCGAGTGGTCTTTCATCGACGAGGATCCTGCCCTGATCAAATGGCTCGAGGCCAAATATCGCACGTGCAATCTCGGTGCGACCGGCACCGAGCAGGCCAGCGAATCCGACGATCTCCCCGGAGTGCACACTGAAGCTCACGTCGTGCAGCGTCCGGCCATGACACAGTCCCTCGACGCGCAATCGCGCCGCGCCGTGCCGTCGGGGAATCGGTGTCACCACTTCATCGACATCGCGGTTGGCCATCAGCCGGATGAGATCCCGGCGATCGGCGCTGCGGACCTCCTGCGTGGCGACATTCCTGCCGTCGCGCAGCACCGTGATCCGATCACCAATCGCGAAGATCTCATCCAGCCGGTGCGAGATGTAGACGATCGCCGTGCCCTGCGCCGTCAACCCACTGATCGTGGCAAAGAGTCGCTGCGATTCACGGTCGGTGAGGGCCGACGTCGGTTCATCCATGATCAGGATCCGGGCATTCAGCGACAGCGCGCGCGCAATCTCCACCAGCTGTCGTTGCGCAATGCTGAGGGCTGCGACGCGCTGACCGGGATCGATGTTCGCGCCAAGCCGCGACAGAAACGTGGTCGCCTCACGGACCATCCTCGGCTGGTCGAGAAGCCCGAACCGCGTCGGCGCCCGCCCGAGAAAGATGTTTTCGGCCACGGTCATCTCCGGAACGAGTGCCAGTTCCTGGTGGATGATTGCAATCCCGGCGTCTCGTGCCTCACGGGGACTGGCCAGTGCCGACGCACGTCCGTCGATCTCAATTGTCCCCGCGTCGCGAGCCACAGCGCCGCTGAGGATCTTCATCAGCGTGGACTTGCCGGCGCCGTTTTCGCCGAGCAGCACATGCACCTCACCGCGGCGCACATCGAGGTCTACGCCGGCCAGCGCGAGCACTCCCGGAAACGACTTCCGGATGCCTCGCATGCGGAGGGTGAACATCCCGGGTGTCGTCATTTCTGCGCGCGCCACTTGCGGTGCCACACGATTCCGGCAGTCAGTGAGCCGACGAAAACGATCGCCAGCAGCGCCAGAATCACCTTGCTCGCCGGAAGCGGATGTCCACGCGTCACCTGTATCGTCTCGAGCACGAATCCGGCACAGATGATGGCGACACCGAACGCGGTCTGTGACTTGTTCTTGTGGTCCGGGTTCATCGCGGCTCCTGATGTCAGCATCTCGGATCGGTCCGCAGCGGCAGCCGATGATCCATGACTCGAGTTCATGCGTTGCTGTCGACAAGTTGAAACACGTTGCCTTCAGGATCCAGCCCGTCACAGGCGCCCCACGCGGACACCGGCATCAGCCGTGCGCCATGCTGCGTCAGCCGCGTCCGCGCCGCGTCGAGATCCGCGACTTCGAAGATCCGCTTGATCGGCGTCTCCTCGCGTGCTTCGGCGGGATCGTTGATCGTGATGCCCGCGGCGATCTGTGGCGGAATGGCGTGCAGGGCGAACGTCACGCCACCGGCGTCGAATTCCACCCACCCCTCGCTCGATCGTTCGGGCAGGACGGTCAATCCAGCGCCGTCCCGGTAGAACGCGACCATGCGGGTGAGGGCGGTGACATAGCGCATCGCGCACTGCAGTCGCATGGAATTCTGCGGTGAGGGGTGACATGGGGACCGATCTCACGGAAACTACTTCGCGTGCGCCGAAACGCCGCGCGTGCGTGAATCCGGTTTGCGCCCATCTCCGGGCGTTGGCAGTGTGCCTGACGCGACGGCGAACGGCACCCGTCGCCGCGCGTACGGGGGGGGCGCAACCAGGGCCCCATCGCACAAGAGGACTGCCTGAGCAAAAGGAGGAGACGTGCGCAATCGCGAGGAACTGCTCAGCATCACCGGCGCCATCGTGGACGCGGCGCTCACCATCCACCGCGACGTGGGGCCCGGGCTTCTGGAGACCGTCTACGAACAACTGCTCATGCACTTGCTGCAGCAGCGCGGCTACCGGGTGCGCCGGCAGTGCCGCATACGGCTCGAGTACAACGGCATCGACTTCGGAACAGGATTTCGCATCGACCTCCTGGTGGACGAGTCCGTGGTGGTGGAAGTGAAGTCCCTCGTGCGCCTCGACCCCGCCTTCGCGAAACAGTTGCTCACATATATTCGTCTGCTCAAACTGCCCGTCGGGCTGTTGATCAACTTTGGTGCGCCAACGCTGAAGGAAGGGCTGCATCGCATCAGCAACGACCGGGCGCCGTCGCACACGCGAAGCATTGTGCTGACATCACGGGTTGTGGAAGATGAAGAGCAACTAACAGCTTTGGAGGGAGACGCAGAGGCGCGGAGGCGCAGAGAAGAGCGGTAGGTCGACCACGATCCGTAGGCACGTGAAGGCGTCGAATCAAGTCAGGAAGAAGAGAACAGAATGGTTCTTTTGTCTTGACACGGAACGGTGCGAGACTGCACACCAACAACGAGCAGTTCTCTGCGGCTCCGCGCCTCTGCGCCTCCCTCCTAATCAGTTTGTTGCAGTTGCTCTTCGAAGTGAGTGGCGACCACCACCAAGGCCACGGTCATGCCTGTCGACGAGAGCGTCCGTTCGCGACCCCTGATGCCAGCTCAGCCACGAACCGCGATGCCCGCCACCGCGAAGCCCGCAGTTGACCAAAGCCTCGCGCACGTCGCTAGAATCACCCCGGGATGGCCGCAGTTCCGCGCTGAACCACTCTCCCCGGTGCCTCATGTCACAACGACTCGTTCGGCCCACGCTCGCCCGCGTCGCCGCAGCCTGCCTGCTGACCGTCGCCGCCTGTGCGAAACCTGCGACCGACTCCGCGGGGTACGACCTGGTCATCACCAACGGCCGGATCATCGACGGCACCGGCAACCCCTTCTACTATGGCGATATCGGCGTACGTGGCGACCGGATCACCACCATCGCTGCGCGCGGCGCACTCGCCACGGCGACCGCGACGGAGAAGGTCGATGCCGGCGGATTGGTCGTGTCGCCTGGCTTCATCGACATTCAGTCCCATTCGTGGGGCTCCCTGCTCTTCGCAGACGGCCGCGTCATCGGCAAAGTGTCGCAAGGTGTCACGACCGAAATACTCGGCGAGGCAACGACACCGGCGCCGTCGAACACCAATGTCGACTCGTTGTTCGTCGGCGGCGATCCGGAAGATGCCCTGATGCTGACTCGTGTGAGCACCTACCGCGGTGAACATGGCTTCGGGCAGTGGCTGGCGGCGATGGAGCGGCATGGTATCTCGGTCAACGCCGGCAGCTACCTTGGCGCCACGACGGTACGCGGGTACGCGATGGGACGCCTGGAGGGAGCACCATCCCCGGCACAGCTCGACACGATGCGAACCGTGGTGCGCAATGCCATGCGCGACGGCGCATTCGGCATCTCGAGTGCGCTCATCTATCCGCCAGGCAGTTACGCCGGCACGGAAGAGTTGATCGAAACAGCAAAAGCAATGGCACCGCTGCACGGTTCGTACATCACGCACATCCGCAGTGAGGAAGGCGCGCTGCTCGGTGCGATGGACGAAGCGATCAGGATTGGCAAGGATGGTGGCGTGCCGGTGATCATCTACCACTTCAAGGCCTCAGGACAGCGCAACTGGCCGCTGGCCGCTCCTGCCATCGCGAAGGTCGATTCCGCGCGCGCCGCGGGTCAGGACGTGAAGGCGACGATGTATTCGTACCCCGCGTCCGGCAACAGCCTCTCCGCCTGCATTCCCGGCTGGGTACACGCCGATGGAAAGTTGATCGAGAGACTGCAGGATTCCACGCTGCGTCCGCGCATCCGTCGCGAGATGACGGACCTCACCGCGGGTGTCATCAGCTATTGCCAGGACAATCAGCCCAGCGCGTATCAGATCGCCGGATTCAAGAAGCCGGAGTGGAAGCAGTTCGAAGGCAAGCGGCTCAACGAAATTGCCGCCGCGCTCAAGATGGACTGGGTTGACGCCACCATAGCACTGATCGTCGGCGAGCAGAACAAGCTCGGCAAGGTGACGTTCGGGATGTCTGACGCAAACGTGTCGGCGATGATGTCGCGTCCATGGGTGGTGATCGGCAGCGATGCCGGTGGCAGCGACCCAGACACCACCACGGCACTGGTGCATCCTCGCTCATACGGCACCTTCACTCGTGTCCTGGGCAAGTACGCGCGGGACGAACGCCTCTTCTCGCTCGAGGAAGCCGTACGAAAGATGACCTGGTCCACCGCGCAGATCCTGGGGCTTCGCGATCGGGGATTGCTCAAGGAAGGGAGCTTCGCCGACATCGTGATCTTCGATCCCGCCACGGTCATCGACAGGGCGACGTTCGAGAAGCCGCATCAGCTGTCGGTGGGCGTGCGCGATGTGTTCGTCAACGGCACCGGTGTGTGGCGGAACAACAAGCACACCGGGGCGACGCCGGGACGCGCGGTGTATGGTGCGGGGTGGGACGGACAGCGACGGCTGGCGCCAGCGCGCTAGGATATCGCGAGGGTCGTACCGGCCTGCGATCGGGCGCTACTCCAGACTCGGCTCCCACGCCTCCGCCTCGCGCGGTCGTAGCTGTGGATCACGCTGCAGCATTCGCACACAGGTATTCCAGCGGAGAATCACCTCGTCGTTTCCTGCCGGACGCCGCTCTTCGGCCGTGGCATAGAACTCGAGCGCCTTCTCGATCGAGTCGTAGGCCATCGCGGTGGATTCGGCAGTCGCGCGCGCGAGCAGCGACTTTGCCCACCGTTCACAGATCACACCGTTGTAGTACGCACTCTTGTACGGGTCCCTGAGGCGAGCGACGGCGATCCGCGCCCGGGCGCGATCTGCCGCCTGCCCGGCTGTGAATTGATCGGTGATCGCAAGCACGTGCATCACCTGCGCCTCGGCGTTGTCCGGCTCGACGCCGAGGACATCCAGACAGATGCTCTCGGCCGCCACCGAGTCGTTGAGCAACCGATACCGCTGCGCCTTCTGCAGCGTGTCTGCCACGCCTTCGCGGCTGATCGGCTTGAGGGCGGGAGGGGTCCAGGTCATGGCTGCCTCACGAATGTCAGTCGCGGGAGGCATGGCAATCCAGCGGAGAAGACGTCCATTACGCGCTCCGTGTGTGGGAATGTACGCGTGCGACACCTGGTGCTCCTGCTCCGCACACATGACCGAGCCACGACCTCGCCTGCCGAAGCGGTGGCCGCGCTCGGCGGGCGGTATTGGTGATTTTGTAATCTTCGATCATGGAACGCTGATCGACAAGCCGAAGCCCACAAGCTGCCTCACTTGCCGGCGCCCGGGTGGTGCCCGGTTTCCCCCTGCCGGCCTCAACGTCCAGCGTGGACCGGCGAGCGGATGGTGAACCAGCAGACCCAGGCGAAAATCAGGCCCTGCAGCGGAACCCGAATCAGCAGATAGCGCGGCCCCCACGCATGCGCGCCCATCGGGACGTGATTGAGGGCGGCATGGATATTGACCGGCAGGAAGAGAACGAGCACGGCGGCGGCGATCACCCCGGTGAAGCGACGCGTGGGTGGCAAAGCGAATCCGGCGGCGATGAGGATTTCCAATACGCCGGTCAAGTGGACGAGTAGCGCGCGTTGTGGAACCCAGGCAGGCAGCATCTGCACCATGGCGTCCGTCTGCACGAAGTGTCCGAGGCTGGTGAAGCCGAAGAGCAAGACGAGACCGAATGCCGCGGCCGCGCGGATATCGTACTGTTGTGCTGTGAGTCGCGAGGTGATGCTTGCGATCAGCACTGGGCCAATCAGCAGCAGTACCATGATCAGCGGTGTGATCATCTACTTGGCTCTGCGCAACTTGGTCGCACCTGTTGCTCTTCGGAGGCCGACGGGGAGTGCATTCAGGCCGCCCGCGTGACTGCGCCGTCATCCGACCACACCTGACGAAACGCATCCCGATACGTCGTCGCACTCACATCGAACGCCCGTTCCAGCTTGGCGCTGCTGAAGTGGTAGGGCCGCTCGAACTGATACATCATCTCGACCTGCTCTCGCAGCACCGGCTGAAGCACGCCGAGCGCCCGAATCATCCAGCGCGGAGCATTCTGGAGCTTGTCCGGGCGACCGGCGATGTCACAGGCCAGCCGCACCAGCTCGCGCCCGGTGAGCGATTCGTTCGTCGTCAACGCATGCCAGGTCTGCCCGAACGCATCAGGCTTGCTCCCCAGCATCGCCAGCGAGCGGCCGATGTCCGGTGTGAAGCTGAAGCTGTGGGGTACCTCCGGATTACCCATCCACTGCGGGGTTTTCGAGGCGCGTAGGCGATCGAAGACAATCGCATTCAGCATGCTGGTGGTGGCACCGGCTGACTGCGGATAGTAGAAATCCGCCGAGCGGACGATCATCGCGTTCACTTCACGTGTACGCATCGCCTCGAGCAGCGTGGTGGCGATCGCGGCGCGGATCTCACCCTTCTGGCTGCAGGGATTGAATGGTGTGTCCTCCGTCATCGTGCCGTCCACCGCCCCATACGCGTAGACGTTGTCGAAGAAGACCAGCGACGTGCCGCTGCGGGCGCAGGCATCGATCACGTTTGCCATGAGGCGCGGCCACTGCGCCTGCCACTCGGCAGTCGAATACGGGACGCCGGCGACGAGATATGCGACCTCGCTCCCTGATACGGCCGCCGCCGTGCTCGTAGCGTCGAGCAGATCGGCCACAACGAGTTCGTCGCCGGGTGACTCCAGCTGCGGGTGGCGTCGGACCTGGCGAAGGGTGTGACCGACCGCCAGCAGAGTGCGGGACAGCTCGCGACCGACCGCCCCGTTGGCGCCGAGGATGGTGTGGAGTGCCATGGCTCAGCGCTCCAACCGGATTTCGATCCGGGTATCTCCGGTCACGTCGAACTGCGCTTCCGTAAAGCGTGGCGCTCGCATGCTTGGCCGCACCTTGCCAGTGGTGCCCCACGGCTCCTTGGGCACGCCGAAGAGGTTCGCGTCGAGCTTGCCATTGCTGTTGAGATCGTGGTAGACGGACACGGCGTACGTGCCTGGCGTCACGGCCTTGAAGACGAAGCTGTCAACCGCCGCAGTGCGGGGGCGGACGGACGTTTGCGCAGCTTTGGCCTGGTCGCCGGGAAAGCCCGGAGCGGCGCCAAAGAGTGCGGCGCCGAGTCGCCCACCGTCCCGTTCGGCACCGGTCACGATGACGGTCAGCGAATGCGTCGATGGCTGCCGGGTCGGCGTCGGGGCAAGGCCGGCGCCTCCGAACAGGAGCAACGGGACGAGGGGTACAGGGAGCTGCTTCAAGCGGTTTGGCATGATCGTGGGAGCAGGGGGCGGGTGAGGGTGGCTGGGTGTCATCTGATGTGAACTCTGAACACATAATTGCATTTTATGTGATCATTGTCAACATTTGGGTATGCCTACCGACCGCTACCACCACGGGAACCTCCGCTCCACCCTCCTCGAGGCCGGCCTGAGCGCTGCCAGACTCGGCGGTCCGGCGGCCCTCCAGCTTCGCGACCTGGCCACGGCGTCAGGCGTGTCACCCTCAGCCGTCTACCGCCACTTCCCCGACATGGCGCACCTCAGCGCCGAGGTGTCGAGGTCGGCGCGCGAGTCGTTGGCGAAGGCGATGCTGAGCGTAGCCAAAGCTGTCGTCGAGGATCCGAAGGACGCGGGTATTGGTGCGATCAGGCGCCTGGATGCGATTGGCCGTGCATACATCGAGTTTGCCGAACGCGAGCCGCAGCTGTTCGACACGGCCTTCATGACCGCCGGCGCGGCACCGTCATGCGCTGATGATCCGTCCGCGTGGGACGTGCTCATCGGAGCACTCGATGACCTGGTGGCCACCGGTGAACTCCACCCATCGCGGCGACATGATGCGCCGCTGATTGCGTGGAGTGCGGTACACGGGATGAGCGGCGTGCTGGTGCGGGGAATGCTGCCGCCGCCCTACCTGCCGGAGGAAGCGATCAATGCGACGATCGCGGGGGTCCGAGAAGCGTTGCAGGTGCGGCATCCGCCGGAGTTTGTTGGGACACGGTGACCACGCGTTGTCGGATGTCACTCAGTGACACCGTCATACCTTCAATCCATCGAAGCGTGCTTACAGCGCTTCGACCAGTCGACGTAACTCCGCCAGCATCGCCGTATCAGTCAACTCGCCCTGCTCCTCCGCCTGCGTCAGCCCGCGCAACCAGTCCCGATACGCCACACCAAGCCGGACACCGTTGGTGAGCGTGATCAACGGGCCGACCAACACTTTGCGATAGCTGTCGGCCGCATCGCCTTCGCTCAGCTGCTGGAGCACTTCAGCCCTGTCACGCTCGATTGACTCGAGGATCCCCGTGAACTCGGCCAGCTGCGCCTCAACCGCGCCGAGTTCGGCATTGATCACCGCGCTGAGCCCCTTGTCGCCGAGTCGATTGGTGAAGAAGAGCTTGAGCAGCAGCGGTTCGCGGCGGACGACCGCGGCGGCCGGCAACACCAGCCAGGCGTCCAGCTCCGCGACGCCGGCGGGAGTGATGTGGTAGAGCTTCCGGTCGGGTCGCGTCTGCTGCTCGACCCGCTCGTGCCCCACCAGCTGATCCTTCTCGAGGTCGGCCAGCGTCCGATAAATGGCGGCCTGATCGGCACTCCAGAAGTGCCGGACGGAGTTGTCGAAATAGCGCTTGATGTCATAGCCGCTGAACGGCCTGATGGTCAGGAACCCAAGAATTGCGTACCGGAGTGACATCCGCCGCCCACAGTTGGGGGGTTGCGCGTGATCCTCGACACAGCGAATATAGAAGTATCTCAATATATATGTACAGTCTTATAGTCTATAGATCATATGACACCCCGGACCCTCGCCGTCCTTCGTCTCGCACCTTTCGCGCTGGCGGCCGCACTGATCTTCTCCGCCTGCCACTCCGTCCCCGCGGCGGTGACGCACCCACGAATCCGCGCCGCTGACAGTGTCGAGATCGCAGCCGACGTGATCCTTCCGCTCGTTGTGCCCGAGAGCGGTGTGCCAGTCGTGCTGATCCAGACCCGCTACTGGCGCAGCTTCCAGCTTCGCGGCGGCAAGCGGAACAACGTGGTGCCGATGGGGCCGCGTGAGGCAATCGTCGAGAAGCTGGTGATGGCGGGCTTCGGAGTGGTGGTGACCGACGTTCGTGGCACCGGTGCATCGGGCGGCACGTGGCCGTGGCCGTGGTCAGCGGGCGAGGTTCAAGACATGGGACCAGTAATTGACTGGATAGTGGCGCAACGCTGGTCGAATGGAGCAGTTGGAGCGACCGGAGTTTCGTATGAGGGAACGACGGCACTTCTGACGGCGGCGGCCGGTCGGCCGGCCATGCGGGCCGTGCTGGCCCGGGAGCTGGAATGGAATCTGGTCGATGAAATCGTCGCGCCGGGCGGAGTGCGCAACATCGGTTTCGTACGTTCCTGGAGCCGGAGTGTCGATGCCCTCGACCACGGCAGGCTCCCGGAGATCTTCCCCCGCCTCGCCAGGTTTGGCATTCGTGGAGTGCAGCCCACTGACGGCGACGACAAGGGTGCGGCGTTGCAGGCACTGCAGCGGCAGCGGCCGCCGACGGACGTCGCGGGACGTGTATCGGCCGTGCGGAGTGGGAGCGATCGATTTGGCAGCGACGGTCCGCCGGCCGATTCGCTGTCGCCGTCGGGACATGTCGCGGCGCTGGCGGCAACGACCGCCGTGGTCGGCATGTGGGGCAGCTGGTGGGATGGCGCGACCGCCGACGCGGTGTTGCGTGCGCAGCAGCAGATGCCGGTGCGTGAAGCGGTGATCGGTCCGTGGGCGCATGAAGGGACGAGCAATGCCAGCCCATTGCGCAGTGAAAACAGCGAACGGGCGACCGTTGATCTCGACGTCGTGGTGGCGTTCTTCCGGCGGCATCTGGTGGAGCGGAGTGCCACTCCCGCACCGCGCACGTCGTGGTACGTCGCTGGGGTCGAGCGCTGGAAAACGGCGGAGCAGTGGCCGACGACGGCGCCGTACACGCTGCACCTCGTTGGCGAGGCACTGGCGAATTCGCCTGGCACGAGTGCTCCGCGTTCGCTCACGGTGGACTTTGCCGCATCCACCGGAAACAACACGCGCTGGACCACTGGGCTCGCGCGTCCGGTCGACGCCCCTGATCGCGCCGACACGCGCGGTGTGATCTCGTGGCAGTCCGCCGCACTGGACGCCCCGTTGTCAGTCTTCGGTGCGTCGGAGTTCGTCTGTCAGGTTGCACTCGACGCGCCGGAAGCTGCGCTGCACGTCTACGTCGAGTCGGTTGACCGGTCGCAGCGCGTGCGGCTGCTGACGGAAGGGGTGCAGCGTATCAGCGCCGACGTGGCGACGGTGCGGATCCGGCCGGTGGCGTTCGAGCTGCCGCCGGGGTGGTCGTTGCGGCTGTCGATCGCGGGTGCGGATGCGCCGAGCTTCGAGCGGGTGCCGGCGACCGGGGGGCAGCGGATGTCGTTCGCGGGTGAGGGGTGTACGTTGACGCTGCCGGTGGTGCGGTGACGTGCGCCTGTTCCGTTTCAAGGGGTCAGAGTCCGTGAAACTGCGTGAGCTGCGTTTCACGGACTCTGACCCTTTGAACGACCCGAAACACTGCGCGCAGCCCGCGGTGATGGCTACGGCCGTGCTACGACGTACACGGAAGACGACGCCCCGCCGCCGTATGTGAGATAGGCGAGACGCGTACCGTCGGGAGAGAATGTGATGCTGCCGACCGGGCGATTGATCACGGCGGCCAGACGGGTCTCCTTCGTCTCGACGTCGAACACATACAGCTGCGACTGCGATCGCTCACATATGGAAAAACCCGGCGAATAACAGAGGTCGCGACGGTACCCGATGCGCTTCCCGTCTTTCGACCACGCGAATGAGCTTGGGTCGGGGAAGTCGCCGTTCGTGAAATCGATGGGCTGACCCTCGGTGGAAGGGATGATCGTGAGGGCGGCGCCGGTCGCGAGGTTGATGATGTCCGCAGCGTAGAACGCGCCGCTGCGAATGCGCTCGACACCGCGCGGCCCCCAGTGGAGCGGGGTATAGTCGACCTCCGGACCAGCGAACCCGCTCCCCGCCGACGTGGCACCGGTGCCGACGTCGATGACGCTGGTCGCGCGGCTCGTCGATCCGATGCACAACACCTGTCGCCCGTCTGGCGAGCCGGTGACGACTTGCTCACACCCCGTGGCGAGCAGGCGCTTCGTCCGCGTCGCGGCATCGAAGATCCAGGCGGAATCGGGTGCCGTGCTGAAGACGATTTTGCCCGATGCCGTGCCTTCCAGCAGCGATATGCCACCCCAGGCGACGTACTGTATCCCGTTCGCCACCAGCAGACGCGCGCTGTCCGCGACGGCGTAATACAGGGCGCCCAGCAGAAAGAACGTGTGACGTCCGTCGCGCGTCGTTGCGAATCGGTAATAGCTGGCATCGCGACTCGGCGCGGCGTCGATCACGCGCACGATGCCACTGCCGACGCGGATCGCGCGCAGTTCGGCGCGCGCGACGGCTGCCGAGGCGCCATCGAGACCCGTATACAGGATCTCGTCGTCGCTGTCCCAGCGCAGCGGCGTGATGTTGGAGGAGAGCACACCCACCGCGAGCTGCTGACCAGGCCGTTCCGGCAGAAACTTGCTCGCCGCCGACGCGGGGCCACTGATGCCGTCAGTACCGCCCTTGCAAGCGACGGCCACGGTGCAAATCAGCACCAGAACCGCGACTCGGCATGCTCTGCACAGCTGGGCGAATCCTACGATTCTTGAAGGCATCACTCCACGAAGCTCGCAGACTGCGACGACGGCACGCATGAGCGGCATCACGGGCATGGATTCTCCTCTGGCGTCGAGAAACGGTGGACGGCTGCGACTGAGAGGATCGGATCCGGCAAAGCGACGCGCGATACGTGAGATGACGTAGACAGCCCCCTTCGCGCGATCAGGGGCGCAGCGCCGGCACTACAGGTGTGAAGTCGAGAAGCGGGAATTCATCTGCAGCGCAGAGCGCGAAGGCGTCACCGTCGTCCCAGTGTCGCCTCGCCCCAGCCAGCCCATCATCGCGAAACGCCATCCGTCTCATCCGGGATACGAATTTCGATCGGGGTGGGTCGACTGTCCGTCGAGCGTACGGCGTGATCGCCGACCGCGCCAGCGCCGCGTGACGGGCGGCGGCATGCCTCCATCTCGCTCGAGCGCCTTGAGCGCCGTGGGCACGGTGGTCCCAGTGGGGGAGCGATGCCGGCGCGGACCGATCAGACGCTCCGGGGCTGCCGTCCACGCCAAAGGTCCCCGCGTGGTGGCCGGGGCGGTGCTCAGGGGGCGGTCGGGCCGGCGGCACACGACGCGCGTCCGGGCTCGTGGGGCCCGCTTCGATGGGGGGCTCTGCGGCCCGGCGTGCGATTCACGGGCGGCGCGGGCACGGAGGAGCGCGAGGATCTGGTCGATCATCGACGCCTGGGTGATGAACGCGATGATCCGCATCGGCCCGCGACACGTCGGACACGCGAGCGGGTCCACGGTCTACGTGCCCGCCGTCGGCCCGTCCGACTTGTCGGACCCATACGTCACGGCCTTCGCGGCTCGGTCGGCGGTGCGCCGCTCGAGCGCGACGGGATTCCGGGCGCAGTAGCGCGCGAGGTGCGGCGCGAACGCGCGTTAGTCCTCGGGGACCCGGACGGCCGTGTGCACGCGGAATCCGGCATGCGGCCAGGTGAGCATGTCAGCGGCTTGGTGCTCGTCGAACAGATCAAGGCGTACGAAGAAGCGGAGCACGGCGCGGCGAAACGCCTCCGTCAACCTCGCCGTGTCGTGCACGGGCCACGACACCAAGGTTCCGGCCGGCCGGAATCCGCCGTCAGTCGCGAGGAGGTGGGGCTGCGGATGCGAGTTGGCCCGCGAGCCATGCGTCTGCAAACAGGCGACGATGCCGACGGTAAGGTCAGGCTCGCCGGTCAGCGTGCGAATGGCGGCGGTGATGGTGCGGGCGGCGACGCGGACGATCTCGCCGAGCAGGCGGCGATCGCGGCAATAGGCGAGCAGATATGCGTGCGCGCAGTCGTCGCAGGGTGAGGCGCCTCGTTCGACAACAGCAGCACAGTCGACACCGTGTCACTGCTCCCTGCCTTCGAGTTGGCCGTGCTGAACGCTCGAAACGCGTCTGTCAGATTGCGCTCGGCGCATCTGAGGCCGCGCTGCACGTCGGCGTCGAGTCGGTTGACCGGTCGCAGCGCGTGCGGCTGCTGACGGAAGGCGTGCAGCGCATCAGCGCCGGCGTGGCGACGGTGCGGATCCGACCGGTGGCGTTCGAGCTGCCACCGGGGTGGTCGTTGCGGCTGTCGATCGCGGGTGCGGATGCGCCCAGCTTCGAGCGGGTGCCGGCGACCGGGGGGCAGCGGATGTCGTTCGCGGGTGAGGGGTGCCGGCTGATCCTGCCCGTGGTGCCGTGATCGTGCCAATCGTGCCCGACGGCGTGCGCCGCCGCTGAGAGGTTCACCGCTGCTCGGTCACGCTGGCTGCCCGCCACTCCAGAACGCCAAGACCGCCAACGAGAATCGACTCACCGACCAGCTGCGCCATCCCGAACACACTCGCTTCGCCGAACCACACTGCGGCCATCGCTGCACATGCGACGCCCCAACCGATGTTGGCCGCCGCGATGACTCGCAGAAACGGAACCAGGTCGCCAGAACTGCGCAAAAATAGCGTGAACGAGACGCACGCGTACGCGAGGTTCGCAATCCCGATCACCAGCAACAGGTCGGCTGGCAACGCGTACAGATCACTGAGCCAGCGGTGAAAAATGAGCATCAATACGCCGGCACATGCGCCAGCGATCCAGTCGATCCGGATGAGTTGTTGTGGTCGGATGAGAGTGCGCCCCGGCGCGTGGTAAGTGTGTAAGGTGCAGCGGGCCCGAAGGTACGGAGTGTGCTGCCGCGCTTACGCTACGCAGTCCGGTTTTGGGCTGGAAGGCCGGAGTGATCAACTGGAGTGCGAGGGCGGATGAAATGGTGGCTGGGAGAGACGGCGGTCAGCGCTCTCGCCAACGCCGCACACGCATAAGCTCTACCGAGACTCTGGCGATCCGTGCGCGGCGAGCGCGACGGTCGGCTGCAGACGGACGCCTCCCCGTGAGAATCGGCCGTCCCGCGTCGCAATTTCGTGGTGGCGGAAGCAGTTCGTTCATACGCTGCTCGAACTCGACACCGAGTGAGAGTGCGCGCAGCCCGCGCATTCACTCAACCGCAGCCCAGCGACCTTCCGAGTAATACGGTTCGGCATGCTTTTCACGCGTTCCGTCCCTGCCCTTCTTGTACGCATCGCGTGTCCGCGCCTGCTTTCGACATTGCTTTTCCCGCGCGTCGATTTCACTTCTGGTCGCCTGATGCGAACAACCACACGCTGGCAGCAGTGCGGCACACCGTTCGTCCTTGGACTGGTCGCCATCACGGCATTCTCGCCGCTGGCTGCGCAGTCAACCGGCGCGCTGCGCGCCGTGATCCACCTCGAAGGCGTCAAGCCCAACCGCGTGGTGTACTTCGCCAATCTGGACATGCTCACCAGCCGGGTCGACCCGTTCGAGCGTCTGGCGGCCTTGCAGCACGTACAGCGCACCCAGCCCCGGCTCTCCAGCAAGGACCGCATCAATCGCGCCGAAGAAATCGTCAACGCCAACCGCACGGTTGAAGTCAACGTGACGGAAGTCCGCGAGTCCCCGGACGGCCCGTTTGGCAGGGAAATCGTTGCACAGATCAAGTGCGGAAACAAGGCGGTGAGCAACCGCCTCGATCTGGTTTTCTACCACGAGAATGGCAAGCACGAGTACGGCCCGGCAGCAGCACGCACCGCCAGTCAGCCGTGGGAACTCAAGGCGACGCTGGTTGGCTGCGAGGAGGAGCGCTGGCGTGCCGCGATTCAAGCAGATGTGAGACGCGGCTCGGGGCAGACGGAACTCATCAAGCTGGGCATGGCCCTGGCCGGCCGCTGGGGCTATCTGGCCGCGGCAGACGCCTATGACTTCGCGTGGGAAAAACTCTGGCGCGACGGCAGAAAGCGCGAGATCACGACCAACAAGTCCCCGGCCGAGATCGAGGCCCTTCGCACGCGTATCATTGCGCAGATGGAGTCGGCAGGCCGCATCGCCGACGGCTCCATTGCGTCTACGCAGGGTGCGATCACGGCAGAAGACGGCGAACGCGCCTTCCTCGAGCAGGTGGCCGCGAATTTCGCAAAGAAGAACGATCTCCAGCGCCGCAGCATGTTCGCCCAGCAGGGATGGAGCGAACAGGACGTGATCGCGTTCTGGGGCGTGCCGGAGCGCATCAGCAACGTCGGTGGCTCGCGTGTACTGGTCTACAGCAGCGAAGCCGATGAGCGCCAGACGACTGCGATCATCGACCGGCAGAGCGGGGCGACGGTGGCCACGCAGACCACCGGTCAGCTGCGCCAGTGTCAGCTGTCGCTGTTCATGCGCGAAGGCGGCCGCACGGCGGGCCCGCGCCTGTGGGATTTCCAGATGAGCGGCCAGAACTGTAACGTCGATACCATGGTCAGGAATCGGCCCAAGCGCTGAGCTTGTAGCAACGGTGCGCACGGGGGCGTGAGCCTTTTCGAGGGGATCCGACGCGTGGTGGACTGAGCGGGTTCAGCACCCGTTCAAGCCTCCCGTGCCATCTCTCTCTGAGGACATCATGCCACATGCCGAAGATCGTGCTCCGTCGGCTGCCCGTGCCGGCGCCGCGCTGCGAATCAGCCGGACCCGCCACCGCCGCCCGGTCCGACTGCTCTCCCTTGTCGCCCTGACACTCCTCGTCGTGGGTTGCTCGAAGAAGAAGGCCCCGACAGAGGCGGACGTCCCGACGACGACGTCGCGTTCGTCGCTGGTGCCGGCGTCGAACACCGGGATCATCGAAGCGAGAACCTCGCAGATCTACGCCAACGGTTCGTTGCCGGCTCTGGTCACCGACGACTTCACCTTCACTGGAGCGTCCAACATCACCAGGGTTGGCTGGCAAGGTATTTATTGCGTCCAGACGCCCGGTGCGGCCGCACCAGCCCCCACGGCGACCGGATTCACGATCACGTTCTATGCAGACAATGCGGGGCGGCCGAACGTTGCTGCACCACTGCGGACGCAAACGTTCACACTGGCACAGTCGAACCAGACGTTCGACAAGAACGTGTCAGGATTGACCTGCGGCACGGCGACCAACACAACCTGGCCGTACTACAGCTACTCGGCGACGCTCACGACGCCGTTCCCGGCGGCGGCGAACACGAAGTACTGGATCGGGATACAGGCTTTGTCTCCGTCATTTGCGGTGTTCTGGGGCTGGCGCGACGGCGTTCCGGACAACAACCAGTCGTGGCAGCTGTTCAACGGGACGTTCACGAGCTTCGGGTTCGACCGCGCGTACTCACTCGCACCGTAGGCGGCGGCGTCTTGCGCCAGGCCGGTCAGCGACAGTGACGGCCGCTGGCCGGCGCGTTAAACGACAGCGGGCTCACGGATACATCGTCCGCCCAGTGACTCACGGCATCCGCCCGTACTTCCGCATCGCCGCAAGCATCCGATCCACCGGCAGGGCAAATATCCGCAGATCATTCGCCCCGGTTGTCGTCTCGGCCGCCAGCATGGCATTCGTAATTGCCGCTTCGGTGGCCTGCGCGGTGGCCTTGAACAACGGCGAGATCGCGTCGTTCGACAACAGACGCACGGTGGACACCGTGTCACTGCTCCACGTCTTCGGGTTGGCCGTGCTGAAGGCGACGAAGATGTCGCCCGAACCGTTGCCGCCGAAGCCGCCCTGACGACCGATCCCCAGCGACACGCGCGTGGCAAGGCGCTTGAGCTGATGTGGCATCAGCGGTGCATCGGTCGCGACGATGACGATGATCGAGCCCTGCTCGGCGGCTTCGGCATCATCCGGGCGCGCCGGAGCGCTGCAGCGGCGAGCACCGCGCATCTCTGCCGGCAGCGGACCGTCGTTGGCGATGCATGGCGACAGATCGGTGATCTCTTCACCTACCGGCACGCCGGCAATGCGAAGATCGGCACGCGAACCGAAGTTGCATTGCACCAGCACACCAACGGTGTAGCCCCCATCGGCCACCGTCACGACGCGCGATGCCGTCCCGATGCCGCCCTTGAAACCAAGGCATCGCATCCCTGTGCCACCGCCCACGACGCCCTCACGTACCGGTCCGCCGCGCGCGCTGTCGAGTGCAGCGATGACGTGTTCTGCCTTCACATGAAAGCCGTTGATGTCATTCAGCCCGCCGTCATACGTCTCGGCCACCACCGGCAGCCACCAGGGCTGCAGCACGTTCTTGCGGCCGACTTCCCACTTGATGATCGCATCGCGCACGACACCCACGCTGTGCGTGTTGGTGATGCCGATGGGCCCCTCGAGATAGCCGCCTTCCTGAATCCAGGTGGTGCCGGTCATCTCGCCGTTGCCGTTGAGCGTGAACCAGGACGCGAACACCGGATCGGCGTTGTCCTTGCCGCGAGGGTGCACGATCGTCACGCCGGTGCGCACCGGGCCTTTGCCTACCACCAGCGGGCCACTTCCCGAGATGATGGTGCTGTGGCCCACCTCCACACCGGCGACATCGGTGATCGCATCGAGGCGACCGGGAGTGCCGCCGATGGGAAGCTTGAGGTCGTTTTCGCGAGGCTTGGGCTGCGCCGTGAGTGGCTGACGGCTGAAACAGGCCACGGTGGCGGCGAGAGCCAGGCGACGTGCGAAGGTCGGAAAAGGAGCCGGCATGAGATTCCAGAGCCAGACGGAGGCGAGGTGGTGCTGGGTGTGTGCGAGAAACGTCGCCCTTGGTGCGCCTGCGCACCACCATCACACCCACTGTCTCCCGCTCAGCGCGCTACTGCCCCGTCAGGGACGAGATCAGGTCGATCCACCACGCCGTCCCGCCAATCCAGATCCGGAGTGGGTGCGACAGCGCCATCAGCGTACTGCCGACGAGGTAGACGAGGTGGATACGACGGCGCGTGGCGAGATCGAATGCGACGCCGGTCAGCAGCAGCGCATCGACGATGGCGTACGGAAAGGCAAGGCCATAAACCCGCGTCAGCGGAAACCGGCCGGCCGCGGCACCGACCATGCTGATGGTGGCAATCAGGAACAGTCGCTTGTGCGTTTCCGGCACCCGGCGATGGCGCACACCGAGGATGACCAGCGGCACGAAGAAGAGGATGTCGAACAGTGGCACGGCGGCAAAGCTGCGCGGATCGCGTCCCGGCAGAATCGGGTTGTCGATGACGGCCTGCAGTGCCATTGCCACGCCGAGCACCGTCATTGCAGCCGCGAGGGCAACGCCGACCATGCCGAGCTGGCGGTGTAACGATCGGCGGCTGGCGGCGATGAGCGACGTCTGCACCACGAACAGCACCATCCAGGCACTGAACACGGTGCCGTGGACGATTCGCAGTGTGGACAGTGAAGGCGCGGGGACGGCCCGCAGATAGAACGAGGGGGCGAATCCGGCGAAGACGAGCGCGGCGCAGGCGGCGGCCATCCCGGTGTAGTAGATGCAGTCGTACATGGCAGTGCGCGTACCGCCACGCTCTCGTGAAACGGCGGATGGTGACGCGTCAGCAGGAAGGCTGGTCGACACGAGGGAATCCAGGAAGAGGGTGAGCGAGATCCGGCCACGTCTCCTGTCCCGCAGCGGGTCGCGCGCGACGTACCTCGATGTGCGGATACATTTGGTGCATCAATGGCTGGTCACAACTGCCTGGATGGGCCCCGTCGCCACCCGCGGCGCAACACGCGCAGGCGGCGTCACTGACATGGTGACAGTACAGAGGGGATGACGCGCGTTTCCTTCTGACATGACGACAGTGCCATCGCTGTTTTTCTTTGTCGCGAATTCCTCGTTGATTCACTCCCACACCACCGCGTCTCATGACACTCGATCGCCGATCGTTCCTGACATCCGCCGCGCTGACTGCGGCAGCCGCTGCTCTTCCCGGTGCCGTTGCAGAGGCGGAGGCGGTACGGGATGCCCGCACGTACATCGAGCTTCGATCGTACCGCTTGAAGCCGGGTGCGCCGCACACGCTGCTGGATGCGTATCTGCAGAACGCGCTGATTCCGGCACTCAATCGTCGCGGTATCGGCGCGGTGGGCGTGTTCACGGAGCCCGAGGCCGCGGACGGTCCGGCGGTGTGGGTGCTGTTCTCGCATCCATCGCTGGCGTCGGTGAGCACGATCAACGCGTCGATCAACACCGATGCGGCTGTGCTCGTGGCGGGCGCCGACTACCTGAGCGGGCCGACGAGAGCCAATCCGGCATTCGATCGGATCGACACCTGGATCCATCTCGCCTTTGCCGGTATGCCGCGGCTGGAAGTCCCGGCACTGAAACGCGCGAACAAGGAACGGGTGTTCGAGCTGCGCATCTACGAGAGCTTTTCCGAACTCAAGGCGCTGAAGAAGGTCGACATGTTCAACGCGGGTGAGATCGAGGTGATGCAAGAGCTGCAGCTGTCGCCGGTGTACTACGGTCAGGCACTGGCGGGTCGCGACCTGCCGCAGCTGTCGTACCTGCTTTGCAGTCCGGATCGTGCGACACACAAGGTGAACTGGGAGCGGTTTCTG
>JANMHB010000086.1:0-29764 GCA_031374935.1 Gemmatimonadaceae bacterium
ATTCGTGAAGGCCTGGCACCGCCATCGCCAGCGCCGGCGTCAGGGCGCGAAGGCGCCGCGCGGTGGCTCGAGCCGCGCCAGCAGATCCTTCACGATCGTGTCGGACGACACGCCATCGGCTTCGGCGGCGTAGTTGGGCAGAACCCGATGTCGCAGCACCGGCATGGCGACACGCTGCACGTCGGCTGGCGAGACCGCCACGCGTCCATTCAGCAATGCGTGCGCCTTGGCGCCCAGAATCAGCGCCTGACCGGCACGCGGTCCGGCCCCCCAGCGCACGTACTTCGTGACCAGACCCGGCGCGCGAACGTCGCCGGGGCGTGTGGCGCGCACCAGCTGTGCCGCGTACCGCAGGACAGTATCCGATGCAGGCACATCGCGCGCCATCTTCTGCAACTCACGAACCTGCAGTGCGTCCAGCACCGGCGTCAGCGAATCGGCGGCGGCACCGGTCGTGCTGCGGAGAATTCCGATCTCGTCGTCTTCCCCGGGATAGTCCACCCGGATGTCAAACAGGAAGCGATCGAGCTGTGCCTCCGGCAGCGGATACGTCCCTTCCTGCTCGATTGGATTCTGTGTCGCGAGCACGAAGAACGGCGCCGGCAGCGACATGGTTTGGCCGGCGGCCGTCACGCGATATTCCTGCATCGCTTCCAGCAGTGCCGCCTGCGTCCGCGGCGGTGCGCGGTTGATTTCGTCGGCCAGCACGATGTTGGTGAAGATCGGCCCGCGAACGAACCGGAATGCGCGATGACCGGTGGCGGAGTCTTCTTCGAGCAATTCAGTGCCCGTGATGTCACTCGGCACCAGATCCGGCGTGAATTGAATGCGCCGGAAGTCCAGTTGCATGGCCTCCGACACGGCACGCACCATCATCGTCTTGGCGAGTCCCGGCACACCGACCAGCAGGGCGTGCCCCCCGGCGACGATCGCGAGAAGAATTTCGTCCAGCGCTTCGGTCTGGCCGACGATGCGTCGCGCGACTTGCGCGCGCATCGCCTGCGCCGCCTCGATCAGTGACGCGGGCGCCATCTCCGTTCCCATGCGCGAAGCCGCCGGCGCCGGTACCGTCACTTGATCGGCTGCCGACGACGAAAATGCAGCAGCAGCGTCGATCCGTCTTTCACGCCGGCGGCGGCCAGCGATTTCGCTTCGTCGCGGATCTCGAAGCCACCGAGCTTCGTCACGACATCGCCCGGCAGCGGGACGTCCGGTGCCAGCGCGGTGAGTGCGCGGGCCTTGACGGTGGCGACCGGTGTGTCCGGTGTCGCGACGACCTTCACGGCGTCCCACGCCTCGAGCAGCTGGACGCGAATCGTGATGGCAGCCGCACCCGCCGGTGCAAGGGTGATCGCCTCCGCGGGGGTGCGGAGCTGTGTGACGAAGGGCGGCATCGAAGAGTGAACGGGACTGGGGGAACAGGGGTTGCCAGCGGAGAGCGATCACGAGCTGGCGGCACCATCTGACGCTTTACGCGCCGGGGGTGTCCGGGGTTGCGTCCGTGGTCACCGCCTCGAGGAATGGGACAGGTGGTGGTGCCACATACGGCGGCAGCGCCGAGAGAAAGCGGGCGATCTGCTGGTCGAACATGTAGCTCGAGCCAGTCACGCGCGTCCCGCCGGGAATTGCGGCGACGCCGAAGAGCACATCTTCCCCACCCTGCCCCCGAAGAGCGACATAGGTCGGCCCGGATTTCTCCGGGAAGGCCGCGTAGATGCCGTTGCGGGTGGCGAAGAATTCAGTCGCGGCCGCCAGAACTGCAGCGCCGTCGAGGGAGGTGTTGGTTTCCTGCTGGGTACGGATGGCGCTGGTCATGCACCAATTCTAGTGTCGCCGGTAAGCCACCGCCGAGACGCCCCGCCCGGTCGCCACAGGGCGATCCGGACCGGAACCCGCATCACCGGACTTTTGCCGACGGCCACGCGCGCAATGTCGTCGCTCAGCAAGGCGCGCGGCTCGCACGCGTGGAAGGATTACGACGAGCGCAGTTCGCCAAACACAGGCAACTGGCGGTTTCACAGAGAAGTCGCGGCCGGACACTTCGTTGCTGACCGTCGTCATTCATCGCGCACGGAAGGGCGGCCCGCCGACGCATCAGTCACCCCGGAAGTCGGTCACCCGGTGCGACCCGTCACAAAACGGCATCTCCCGCGACGCCCCGCAGCGGCAGAGCGCCATCGACTCGGCGGCACGCAGCAGCGTCCCGTCCTCGCGCTCGACACGAACCGACCCCTGCAATACAAGCGGGCCGTTGTGTCGCAACCTGATCCGCAACTCTGCCGTAGTCTCCTGGTCTGCTGCATCCATGATTTCAATTTACTTTGCTGCAGACCCCTCTACCACGGAGCCACGATGAGTGAAGTCGCGTCACGCAAGATCATGATCTCGAGCTTTCAGTCGCCGGAAGGCGCGGAAGCAGCACTGCACTTGCTCAAGGCAGCACCTGTGACCCTCGGTAACGTCGCCGTCATCACCCGCGACCATGAGGGCAAGGTGAAGTTCACCGAGTCGCAGGACTGGGGCGTCGGCAAGAGCGCGCTCGTCGGCGCCATCGCCGGATTGCTGCTGCCCGGCGTGGGCACGATCACGATGGCCGCTGGTGGTGCGCTGGCGGCGTACTTCATTGACCTCGGCTTTCCTGATCCACTGCTCAAGCAGATGGGGGAGGGGCTCAATGCCAACAGTTCGATTCTCGTCGCGCTGGTCGATGAAGCAGGCCTCGGCCGCGCCGCCGAAGTGATCGAGCAGGCGCAAGGCCGAGTCGAAGGGACCAGCCATGAGACGGATCTGGCTGCCGCGCTGGCGTCGATGCAACCGAAGTAGGCCATCCCGACCGGCAGTCTGCAAGAACGGCGCGCCGAATTCGGCGCGCCGTTCGTGTGTCCGGCAGCCTCCCGCGCCGTCAGGCGGTGATCCGCGCCTGCACCCACCCGCGCACCTGATCCATCGCGACCCGCACCTGCGCCAGCGAATCGCGTTCACGAATCGTGACACTCTGATCGGCCGCCGACTCACTGTCGATCGTGACGCAGAACGGCGTGCCGACTTCGTCCTGTCGCCGATACCGCTTGCCGATGCTGCCGGTTTCGTCGTAGTCGGCGTGGAACGCACGACGCAGCTCGTCGGCCAGCTTCGTTGCCATCTCGGGCTGTCCATCCTTCTTCGTCAACGGGAACACCGCCGCCTTGATCGGTGCCAGCGTCGGGTGCAGACCAAGCACCACGCGCCCCTCGTCCTCGCCCGCCACGGCCTCTTCGCGATAGCCGTTCACGAGCGCCGCCAGCGTCGTGCGATCCGCACCGACAGAGGTTTCGATCACGTACGGCAGGTAGCGCTTGTTCGCCTGCTGGTCGAAGTACTCGAGCTTCTTGCCGCTGAACTGCTGATGCTGCGAGAGATCGAAGTCGCCACGATTGTGGATGCCTTCGATTTCCTGGAAGCCCAGCGTCCCGCCGAAATCGAAGGTGATGTCGAAGGCCGCGCGTGCGTAATGCGCCAGCTCGCCGGCGTCGTGCTGATGGTACCGCAGGCGCTCGGCGGCCAGGCCGAGCGACTGATGCCAGGCCATGCGGTCGGCCTTCCAGCGCTCGAAGTGCTCCATGTCGGTGCCGGGTTCGACGAAGAATTGCATCTCCATCTGCTCAAACTCACGCGTACGGAAAATGAAGTTTCCAGGCGTGATCTCGTTGCGAAACGCCTTTCCGATCTGCGCGATGCCGAACGGCACCTTCTGCCGACAGCTCTGCTGCACGTTGAGGAAGTTCACGAAGATGCCCTGCGCCGTTTCCGGGCGCAGGTAGATCGTGCTGGCGCTCTCCTCCACTGGCCCCATGAACGTCTTGAACATGAGGTTGAACATCCGTGGTTCCGTCAGCTGACAGGCATCGTGCTGACCCGGAATTCGGCTTGGCTTCTGCGGACAGCGCGCGTCCTCGAGCTTGTCGGCGCGGAAGCGGCCCTTGCACGTCTTGCAGTCGACCAGCGGATCGGTGAAGCCGGCCACATGCCCGCTGGCCTCCCACGTCCTCGGGTGCATCAGGATCGCCGCGTCCAGCCCTTCCACGTCATCGCGCAGGCGGACCATGCTGGTCCACCACAGCTCCTTCAGGTTCTTCTTCATTTCCACGCCCAACGGACCGTAGTCCCACACACTGCCGGTGCCGCCGTAGATCTCGGAACTCTGGAAGATGAAACCGCGGCGTTTGCACAACGACACGAGCTTGTCCATCACATCGGGATGGGCACTGGCAGACATCGGATGGCCTCTGGTGTTTGCGCCCCTGGATGCCGCGAACGGATGTCGCGACTGGGTGGGGCGCACTGGAGTTCGAAAGCTATCGCGCCCTGGAACGACCGGCGCTGACGCACGAAGGCTCCGTCGTCACCGAGGTGACAACGAAGCCTTCGCACTCTGCACGTCTGGCCAGCGATGACGAGCGACTGCCTCAGCGCGCCCAGATCGAGAAGTCGCGCGCGATCCAGGACGTTGGTTCACCCCACCAGCTGAGCGCCCGCGCCGGTCGCAGCATCACCCGCGTTGCACCGGCCGGCATCGGCGTCCAGTACTGTCCCTCGGGATGCGTGAACTTGCCGTATGCCGCCACCACCGGCCGCTGCCAGGTGCGGCCATCGTCGAAGGACACATCAGGCTCCATGCCAAAGGCTGAGAACTGCAGTCGAGCGCCACCTGGCGCGGCAGACCGGAAGTTCACCGTGCCACCTGCGCCATCGACATACCTGCGGTCGGCGCGGATGATCGTGAACGGAATGCTTGGCGCGATGTACATCTCGTCCCAGTGCCAGGTGTTTGCCACCTGCGGGCTCCCGTCACACGGCGCGCACTTCGTCGGGTTGTACGAGTAGTGCGTGAACTGCACGACACCCTGTGTGAATGGCAGCGCAGCGGGCAGACTGACGTCGGAGAAGACGATCGAATCGTTCGGCATCGATACCCGAACACGATTGCCTGTGATTCGAATCTCCACCGTGTTCCGGCGCGTGGCGCTCAACACGATGCGGTCCGACAGCGGGCGCCAGTCCTCGCACGTCAACTCCGTCACGACATAGTTTCGTACGAAGCGCGGACAGAGATTGCCGTTCGCCGTCTGCTCGACGAAGAGACCGTCACGCTGCGTGCCATTGAGCCCTGGGGCCCAGTCGGCAGCCGGCAGCGGCAGATGGGCATCCCACGGGCTGACCCAGACGTGGACCCAGTCGCGATTCGAGCTCTTGAAGGTGGAGATGTCGAAGCGGATGACGGCGGTGCCGGCCGACAGGTTGATCAGCCGATCGGGCGTCAGAGCGACGGCACCGTAGCCCTCGGCCTGAATCGCGGTCATGATGTGATTGCGGCAGCGGAACACCATTTGATCGTAGCGGGTGATCCGATGCTGCGACGGATAGCCGGCGCAGTCCATCCCGTGATGGGCGTCCATCGGCTCCGGGTTGATCCAGGTGGGCCGGTCGCGGGAATACGTCTGCACATCCCAGCCCGGTTCGTCAAACGGTACTGGACTGGCCGGGTTGACGTTGAAGTCCCAGTACTGTCCACCCGGCGGTACGGCCGGCGGCACTGGCGCTGGCGGCACGGGAGCTGGTGGTACGGGAGCCGGAGGCACCGGGGCCGGCGCTGGTGGCACCGGGGCCGGTGCTGGCGGCACCGGGGCCGGCGCTGGTGGTACCGGCGCTGGCGCCGGCGGCACAGGAGCCGGGGGTGTTGGCTCAGGCGACGTCGGCGGTGCTGGCGACGTCGGCGGTGCTGGAGGCGTCGGCGGCGTGACTGTCGAATCCGTCGGGATCACGATCGGTGGCACGGCGACCGGCGGCACATCATCCCGGCCAATCCACCGGCGACGGCGACGGTTCAGCGCGACCCCAAGGTCAGTCTGAGTCGGATCGGTCTGTGCGAGTTGCCTGTCTTCGCACGCGGCGAGGCCAAAGGAAAGACCATAGACCAGCACCAACGAAAGTCTTTTGCAGCGTCGCATCGACTTACTCCAGAAAATTGTCTGTTACCGCAGCAGCGAAACACGTCACGCGGCAGCCGGCCGATCCGACCTGCGGACCAACCCCAACGCACTCTCGTTTCACGCGAAGAGGGCGGGCACTGCCGGCAACACACTCGGCCACCGGAACCAGAGCCCAACCCAAGGTTGAGGAAGGGCATCGCAACATCCGGACCAGCGCCCGCACGATCAGAAACCGGACGGCCTCCGTCGGGCTGCCACGCGACTCACCCAGCACCGGTCGCAAGCCAGTCAACCGAGAACGTCGTGACGGAGCCCTGATCGAACCGTTGCACCAAACGGATGTCCTGGTGACTGCGCAGGACGGCAACGGACCGCCGGATCCAGTGTGGCTGAGATCTGGCGGCCACCGAAGCTGTTGCTCATTGACGACGCGAACGTCCTCTGCCAACGGCCCGCAGGTTCACCCCAGTGCCGGACGGACGCGAATCATGCCACGCACACGAGAAGTGAACACTCTGCCACCAGCCAGCCCGAGCGCTGCGAGGGAAATCGCCGGGAATCCCGACACATCACGTGACGGAATACCTGCATTCCAGATGGATGCCGACAGCCGGAGCACCAGTAGCTTTCGGTTTGGACGGCCGTCTGGCAGCGGCAGTGACGCGTCGCCGTGGGCCTTGCGACTGTTTCGTGAGCCCCGGATCTACTTCAGAGTGAACATGGCAAGTCGAATCACCTCACGTGTGACTGAACTTCTGAGCGCTGCGGAAGCGGTCCTGCGCGCGCGATGGTTCTTCCGCCATGCGCAGCTGGGCGCCCGCGTTCGCGTCTGGGGTGCACCGTCCGTCTTGAACTACGGTCGGATGATCATCGCCGACCGGGTGCGCCTGTCGTCGACCATCGCGACCACCCAGCTCACCGCCGGTGAAGGTGGCACACTCGAGATCGGAGAGAGCACCTTCATCAACTACGGGTGCTCCATCGCCGCATCGCTGCTCGTCCGGATCGGGCCGCGATGCAACATCGGGACGCATGTGATCATCATGGACAACAACTTTCATCGCGTCGAGCCGGAACGACGCGAGGAACACCCTGAATCGCGGCCGATCGTGCTCGAGGAAAACGTCTGGCTCGGCGCCCGCGTGATCGTGCTCGGCGGCGTGACGATCGGTGCCGGCAGCGTCGTCGGCGCCGGCAGCGTGGTGACGCGCGATATTCCGCCAAGATCCGTCGCCATCGGCCAACCGGCGCGGGTCATTCGCACATTGTAATGTGGCAAGGGATGACGTTCGCTGATCCGCGAACGTCATCCCCGAGCCTACCTACCTCAATCCAGCGCATCCGGCGACGACCGCTCAGGCGCACGGCGCGCCGACCGGCATGCCGTCACCGCGACCAGATCGCGAAGTCGCGTGCGATCCACGATGTCGGTTCACCCCACCAGCTGATCGTGCGTGCCGGTCGCAGCATGACCCGCGTCGTGCCGGCCGGAATCGGCGTGAAGTACTGCCGCTCGGGCTGACTGACCTTGGCGAATTCCTGCGAGACCGGCACCTGCCAGGTCCGCCCGTCATCAAACGAGATGTCGGGTTCCATGCCAAACACCGAGAAGCGGAGCCGGGCGCCGCTTGGCGCCGGTGTTCGGAACGTGACCGTGCCACTCGGCCCGTCGACATAGCGCCGGTCACCGCGAACCATCCTGAACGGGACACTCGGCGCGAGGTAAATCTCGTCCCAGTGCCAGGTGTTCGAGGCCTGCGGCCCGGAACATGGCGCGCACTTCAACGGGTTGTAGGAGTAGTGCGCGAATTGCACGATGCCTTGTGTGAAGGGCAGCGCGGCAGGCAGGCTCACGTCGGAGAACACGATCGAGTCGTTCGGCAGCGACACGCGGATCCGGTTGTTCGTGAGTCGGATTTCGACCGTGTTGCGCCGCGTTGCGCTCAAGACCAGCCGATCCGACAGCGGGCGGGAATCCTCGCAGGCCAGTGCGGTCACCACGAAGTTGCGCACGTACCGTGGGCAGAGATTGCCATTCATCGTCTGCTCGATGTACACGCCATCCTGCGGCGGACCGTTGAGCCCTGCGGCCCAGTCCACCGCTGGCAGCACGAGATGGTTGTCGTACGGACTCACCCAGACATGGATCCAGTCGCGGTTGGAGCTCTTGAAGGACGAGAGATCGAACCGGATCACCGCTGAGCCGCTGGACCAGTCCAGCAGACGATCAGGCGTCAACGCAATTGCGCCATACCCTTCAGCCTGAATCGACGTCATGATGTGATTGCGGCAGCGGAAGACCATCTCCTCGTACCGCGTGATCCGGTGCTGGGCCGGATAACCACCGCAATCCATGCCATGATGCGCGTCCATCGCCTCCGGCGTGAGCCAGGTGCCCCGATCGCGCGAATACATCTGCACGTCCCAGCCCGGCTCATCGAACGCAATCGGCGCGGGTGGATTGACGTTGAAATCCCAGTAGGTCTGGCCTGGCAGCAACGACGGTGGAACCGCTGGCGGAGGCGTGACTGGCGGCGGGGCCGGAGTCGGCGGGGCCGGAGTCGGCGGGGTCGGCGTCGGCGTCACCGCCGGCGGTACCGCAGGTGTCCGCGGCTCGGCCAGATTGGACCCGAGGTCGCTGGCGCTGACCGGTGCGTCACCGCAGCCCGCAAGCAGCAGGACCAGGCCCAACCCGAGTGAGTGCGAAAGTCGTCCGCGTCGTCGCATAGACATAGACATAAACTCCAGAATAACTAGTAAGAGGGCGTCGGACCACACCGCCTCGCAGGGTAGTACGACCGAAGGGCACTCGCCGTCACGCGATATGATTCCGTGTGCTCAGAAACACAGTCCGTCGGAAGTACGACTCGGCCGGGTCTGGCTGCTACGACGCGAAAGTCGGGCCATCTCAGCCATTCGGCAGCGCTGGCGTCCAGGACCAGCGCTTCGGGCCGACCATCAGCGGCCCACGATGTCGTTCCCGGCACGGCCCTGTGGGTGACTTCGCCGCACCCCGTCATCGGCCGCCGAGACCCATTTCATCATGAATCCGAAGGAGTTGCCTTTGCACCACTGGACTCGTCGAATCTGGTTGGCCGGACTCGCCGCGTTGCTGCAGCCGGCCTGGTTGCCGGCGCAGGTCAACATCAGCGGCTTCGTCCGCGACAGCCTCGCTGGCACCCCGTTCAAGGGGGCCAGCGTCCAGCTCGTCCCGAGCGCCACCCCCTGGGCCACCGGGCGCACCATCAAGACCGATTCCATCGGCCGCTACGCATTCGCCGCTGTCCCTCCCGGCCGTTACCTGATCGGTTTTCAGCACCCCCGGCTCGACACGCTCGGCATGGACGCCGTCAGCCGCACCCTCGACGTCAGTGCCGCGGTCCCCATCCTGCGTGCCGATCTCGCGCTGCCGAGTGGCCAGACCTTCGTCACGACGCTCTGCGGCGCTCGCACCGACAGCACCGGCGCCGTGATCGGTCGGGTGCTGAACGCGGACGAAGATGTGGCGCTGTCAGGCGGCACGGTCGTGGTGCGGTGGGCTGAGTTGCGCGTGGACAATGGTGGCATCCGGCCCGTCCCGAAACAGGTGGTCGTCGCCTTCGGCAGTGATGGTCGCTACGTCGCCTGTGGCGTGCCGACGGATGCGCCATTTCAGCTGCAGGCGCGGACCGGCGCTGTACCCGCTGGTGATTCAGCCAGCAGGCCGTCTACGAGTGGCGAGATCGAGGTCTCGTTCCCGCCCAAGGTCCCCTTGGTGCACCGCAACCTGCTGATCGCCACCGCACCTCCGGGTGTGGCGGCGACCGCTGCTGCGACCACGCCGAGTGGAAATTCACGCTTGAGCGGCCGGGTCATCGCGGCCGACGGTACACCCGTGCCCAATGCGCGCGTCGCGGTGAAGGGCACCACTCTGGTCGCCACTGCCGACTCGAGCGGCGCGTTCAGGATCGGAGGCATCGCCGCCGGTACGCGCGCGCTCGAAGTCACCGCACTCGGCTACACACCCATGCGCACCTCCGCCGACTTCCGTCCGAATCGCGAGACCACGATCACCATTCCGTTCGGCGCCAAGGTGGCCACACTCGGGTCAGTCAAGGTCACCGGCGCCGCCGCGGATCGCAGTGGATTCCAGAAGCGCCGCACCGCAGGCATCGGGTACTTCCTCGACGCCAACACGATCGAGCAACGGGGCGCGATGAACGTCGCGATGGCACTGCAGACCGCGCCATCGCTGCGCGTGAATGGCGCCGACACGCAGAACCCTGGCCGGCCACGCATCTCGGGTCGCAACCAGTGCACACCGACCGTGTACATGGACGGCCTGCTGCTGCGGGGCGGACTGGCTGATGTCGACGACGTGCTCACCGTGCGCCGCGTCGGCGGGATTGAAGTGTATGCCAATCCAAGCGAGGCACCGCCGCAATACGCGAGCCGGAGCGACTGCGCCACGATCCTGGTGTGGACCCGGGCCTACGTGCCCTGAGCCAGGTGCTCAGCGTGCTGCGCCAAGCTCGCGATTCCAGGCGATGAACGCCCGTTCGTAGAACGTTGGACCGAACAACGCCCATTCGCCAAGTGATGCCGGCAGCACGAACGCCTTGCCGGCATCGGCCGGTGCGATGCCCCGGGCATGCGCCGTTCGGGCCACCGTCTCGAGCTCGCCGAGCACTGCCAGGTAGCGGTCGATTGCCGGCGCATCGGCCACCGCACCATGCCCGGGCACATACACGGTGCTGCGATCACGGCGGAGTGCGCGGACCTGTGTCGCCAGGGTGGTTGGCATGGCATCGACGAAATTCGGAATCATCCCGTTCCATACCAGGTCGCCGGCAAACACGACACTCGGGTCATCCAGTTCGATGCTGACATCACTCGGCGTATGCCCCGCGCGCGGCACGATCCGGACGCGGCGGCCACCGAGATCGACCGTCGTCTCGCCAGTGGCGGAGAGCACCGTGACATCGCGCAGTGCTGCAGTGCGCGAGTCTACCACCGGCGTGTTTTTCGTCAGCACCAGCTCGCGAGTTGCGGCCGTCGTCAGGATGCGCGTCGGGAACCCGTCCGCCAGATAGCCGTCGACACCGTTGGCGTGATCGGCGTGATAGTGCGTGAGCACGACATGCGTTGGCCAGCGGCCGGTGAGTTGCCGCGCCTGTGATGCCATCCATCGGGCGCCGTGCGACGTGAACAACCCTTCGACCGCCATCACGCCGTCGCGGCCCGCGATGATACCGCCATTCGAGAGTGTGGTGCGATCGCCGCTCAACGGTGCGGAAATCAGCGCCCAGACTCCGTCAGCCACGCGCTCCAATCGCCCCCACGGTTCGCGCGACACCACCGCGCCGCCCACCGGCGCTGCCCAAGCGCTGCGCACGAGGCGGGGCGCGACACTGGCGGCCAGCGCCAGATGCGCGGCACAGCTGCCTGCATCGAGCAGGAAGCGACGACGCGACGAGCCGCTGCCTGCGCGGCACTCAGACATGCAGCGTCCGGCCCAGTCGCTCCACTATCCGTGCTGCAATCAGGTCCCCATGAAAGCGACCGTTCTCGATGAACGTCTTGTTGGCATCGAACCCCGATGCCAGCACACCGGCGATGAACAGCCCTGGCAGCGGTGTTTCCATCGTGGCCGGATTGTGCGTCGGCACACCGGTGTCGGGATCGATCGGCGCCTGCACCTGCTTCAGCAGCCCCGTCTCCGGCATGTAGCCAAGCATCGTGAACAAATGCTGCGCCGGCACGCGTGTGATGACGCCCGCCTGTGCCACGTCCACCCAATCGGGGCCGATCTCGATCACCCGTGTGTCGAACAGGGCGGTGATCGCGCCATCCTTGATGCGCCCATCGATATCGGGACGCACCCACGGCTTCACCTTGGGATCCAGCGTCGACTCGAAGTGCACCAACGTGACGCGGGCGCCAGCGCGAAACAGTTCCAGCGCCGCGTCCACCGCCGAGTTGGCGCCGCCGACGACGACCACATCCTGATCGTAGGCCATGTGTCCTTCGACGAACCGGTAGTGCACATGCGGCTGCGTCTCGCCGGACACACCGAGCCGGTTCGGCAGGCCGAAGTATCCGGTTGCCATCACGACCGCTGTTGCTGTTGTCGTGCGCTCGTCGCCGGCGCGCGTCATGGACACGACACGCCAGTGCTCGTCACGCTGGCGCTCGATCGATGTCACCGTTTCATACTGCCGAAGCTTCACGCCGTGGTGCTGTGCGACGGTACGGTAGTAGGCGAGCGCATCGCGGCGCGACGGCTTGGCCGCGCTGATGGCGAATGGGACCCCACCGATCGAGATCTTCTCCGCGGTCGAGAAGAACGTCATCTCGGTCGGATACGAGGCGATGCCGCTCACCAGGCACTCGCGCTCGATGATCAGGTTGCTCACGCCGGCACGCTGCAGCGCGATCGATGCCGCCAGGCCACAGGGGCCGGCGCCGATGATGACGGCGCCAACGGCCTCCTCCATCACACCACCCCCGCTTCCATCCCGATCATCTGATCACGACGCGTCCCGACGCTCACATACGTGATGCGTGTTTCGCACAGCGCTTCGATGCGGTCGAGGTAGCGGCGCGCGGCACCCGGCAGCGCGTCGAGCGACCGGCAATCCGCGGTGGACTGCATCCACCCATCGAACCATTCGTACACCGGCTCGGCATGTTCCAGCAGCGCCAGGTCCGCCGGGAATTCGGTATGCACCTCACCGTCGATCGTGTAGCCCGTGCAGATCGCGATGCGGTCGAGGGTATCGAGGACATCAAGCTTCGTCACGGCCAGATCGGTCAGGCCATTGATGCGCGCGGCAAAGCGGACCACGACGGCGTCAAACCAGCCGCACCGACGCGGGCGACCGGTGGTGGCACCGAACTCGTTGCCCAGCGTGCGCATCTGCGTCTGCATCGGCTCGACGAACTCGGTCGGCAGCGGTCCTGCGCCAACGCGGGTGGTGTACGCCTTCACCACGCCCAGAATCGAGTGGAGTGCCGTCGGCGCCATGCCGGCACCGATCGCCGCACCGCCCGAGGTGGTGTTGCTGCTGGTCACGTAGGGATAGGTGCCATGATCGATGTCGAGCATCGATCCCTGTGCCCCTTCCAGCAACACTGCCGCGCCGGTCTTCAGTGCCCGATGAATCTGCAGGCTGACATCATCGGCCAGTGCAAGCAGGCGCGGAGCGATCTGCTGCAGGGCCGCCATCGTCCCATCGACGTCGGCGCGCGTGTCGCAATGCATCAGCGCCAGACGGCCGTTCGCAGTCGCGACCCCCGCCTCCACCAGCGTTCGCAGACGCGTCGGGTTGCGCAGGTCGAGCACGCGCACACCGCGGCGTGCCACCTTGTCCTCATAGGTCGGGCCGATGCCGCGACCCGTGGTGCCGATCGCCTTGCTGGCGGTGCTCGCACCATCGATCAGCTTGTGATACGGCATCACCAGATGCGCGCGCTCGCTGACGTACAGGCGTCCCGTCACGTCGATCCCGTCGGCGACGAGTCCGTCGATTTCCGCGAACAGCTTCTCCGGGTCGAGGACGACGCCGTTGCCGATCGCGCATCGCACGCCGGGATGCATGATGCCGCTCGGGATCTGATGCAGCACGACCTTCTTGTCGCCGATGTGCACCGTGTGACCGGCGTTCGCACCGCCCTGATAGCGCACCACCCAATCGGCACGCTCGGCCAGCACGTCCACCAGCTTGCCCTTCCCTTCGTCGCCCCATTGGGCGCCGACCACCACCAGCGTGCGTCGCGACGCGTCGAACATCAGATATCTCTTCCTTGGCGCGCCGCACGAGGAGCGCGCAACAGTCTCGAATCGGAGGGGGCGCAGGCCGGCCCGATCCGGGGGGCGATCCACGCAAAACGCCACGCGCGATGGGCGCGTGGCGTTGGCGAAAACTACGGTGCCGCCGGGGGTCTGCTACCCCCGAGCCGGTTCAGGCGTCCGTCTTGTCCCGCAGAAAGATGAACGGAAACGCCACCGAGAGCGCCAGACCGAGCAGCGGCGCGACCACGGGGCCGAGTGCATAGATGCCGTCCATCAGGAGCGATGGGACCACGAGATAGACCTTGACGAAGGCGTACATCGCGGAAAGAATGGCTTCCATCGCGGGCTCCAGGGGTGCGGGTGCAAAGGGAATCGTGGGGCGCGAGACGCGCGAATGTTGCAGAAGCTAATCGCGGCTGGCGCCGTTCCCGACCCCCCTTCGGCCAGCCACTCCGGTCAGCGCCACGCGGCCGCGAGGAGCCAGATACCGATCAGGCAGCCGGCCAGACTCTTGAGCGCCGTTGCCACGGCTCGACCGATCAGTGCCCCGGTCGCGGCGCGAGTGGCCTTGGCATGGTCCCGCTCGATCGAGTACTCGCCAAGCAGGGCACCGGCAAACGACCCGGCGAACGCGCCGACGACCGACCCGACCACCGGGATCGGAATCCCGACGAACGCGCCGATCAGGCCGCCGAGAATCGCCCCCCAGGCCGCCCGGCGCGAGCCGCCGTACCTGGCCGTGTAGCGACCCGCGACCGAAAATTCGACCCATTCCGCGCCGGCAGCGATGACCGTCAGGACGGCAAGCGTCGGCCAGCCAATGGTCGGCGGCGCGACGAGCAGGCGGTGGCCAAAGCCCGAGAGCAACATGAGCCAGATCCCCGGCAGACCAAGGGGAATCATCACCAGTCCGCCGAGCACGGCGACCAGCAGGATCAGGATGTCAGCAGCCATGAAGAAACTTACGTCGTGCCTGACCAGAGGTTTCCGCGGTAGTGACCCCTGCTCCGTACAACTACGAATGTGGACTGCGGCCCGATGGCGCACGTTCAACTCATGCAAAATCACACCCCTTCAGGCGGCGGTACGGGTATCGTGATGCTCAACCTCGGCGGCCCGGAAACACTCGCCGACGTGCGCCCATTCCTCGAGCGGCTGTTTGCCGATCGCGAGCTGCTGCGCCTTCCGATGCAGCGCATCCTCGGCGGCGTGATCGCGAAGCGTCGAGCGCCCCGCGTCGCCAAGCTCTACGAGGCGATTGGCGGTGGTTCGCCGATACGCCGCTGGACGGAATCGCAGGGTCGCGGTATGTGCGATCGGCTCGACCAGCTGTCACCCGACACCGCCCCGCACCGCTTCTACATCTCCTTTCGTTATGCCGCACCCTTCGCGGACGAGGCGCTGCACGCGATGGCGGCCGACGGCATCACGCGCGCGGTGGCATTCAGTCAGTATCCGCAGTGGTCGTGCACCACCACCGGCTCGTCGCTGAACGAGCTGCAGCGTGCGCTGGGCCGCACCGGCCTTGCAGCACGGTTCACGTGGAGTCTGATCGATCGATGGCACCTCGATGATGGATTCATTGCGAGCATGGCACAGGTCACGCGCGACGCGCTCCGGCAGGTGCCAGGCGACGAGCGCGACGATGCACTGATCCTCTTCAGTGCGCACTCGCTCCCGCTGAGCGTGATCGATCGCGGCGACGCATACCCCGCTGAAGTCGCGGCGAGTGTCGCAGCGGTCATGACGCAGCTCGACGTGCCGAATGCGCATCAGCTCAGCTTTCAGTCCGACGTCGGACCCGTGCGCTGGCTCGGCCCGAGCACCGAGGTCGTCCTGCGTCAGCTGGGTGCGCGGCGTCAACGCGCCGTGATCGTCGTGCCAATCGTATTCACCAGTGACCACATCGAAACACTGTCCGAGCTGGACATCGAGTACGGTCACGTGGCGCGGAGCGCTGGCATCACACACTACATCCGGGCGGATGCGCTCAACGCCGCGCCGCACTTTCTGGACGCGTTGAGCAGAATCGTCGCCTCCCATCTGAGCGGCGCCACGGGCACGTCACCGTCCTACGCACACCGCTGCCCGGGCTGCACCAACACCGCGTGCCGTCCGGCCGGATTCGCGGCGGCACCAACGCACTGCCGCACGGCGACGCTCGAGAGCCACCCAACTCTGTCGCCCGCGTAGTGTTCTGTCGCTGCAGCAGATCTGTAGTCGTGCGTGCCTTTCGACGTCTGCCGGCATCGTAATGCCTTGCGACACCACTGGTATCGCTCCCGGGTGCGCCTTGGCTGATGCCGACATTGCATCGTCCGCCCTGGGTCGAGGAGCGTCGGCGACACGACAGGAGTGGGCTGGAGATGAACTCGGGTAGCACCATGGTCGTCGAGGCGCCCGTCCGACAAGTCGGAGACCGCAGCAATACCAGCGGCATGGCGAGGATTTCCAACGTCGCCAGCCGGGAATGCCCGGCTGGCAACTGCACCCCGAACGTCGTTTCCGCTCCACTAGCGCTCGAGCAGCCGCCGCACGAACTGCTGCATGGCCGGCGTATCCCACCGCATCGCACCGCGCCGACGCAGAACGATCCGACCCGTGCGATCGACGATCCATGTCGTCGGGACCGCCGCGAAGCCAAAGACCGCAGGTGCCGGTGACAGCTCGAGGAATACCGGCAGCCGGAGCGCGCGGCGTGTCACGAACGATTGCACCGGCGGCAACTGCTGCGGCGCGATGAGCACAAAGGCAAGCGCGGTGTCGGGAATCGCGACCCGCAACGCCGCCAACGTCCGCAGCTCGGCCACACAGGGCTCACACCACGTGGCCCAGCTGTTGATGACAATCACGCGGCCGCGAAAGGCCTCCAGCGTCACGCGCTCGCCGGTCAGCGACAGCATCGCCCACGAGAAATCGGCCCGGCCGAGCGTATCGCCGACCGCCAACGCCGATTGCGCGCGCGCCCGCGTCACCAGAACGCAGGCGACGAGCGTCGCGCGCAGCGCCTGACGCGCGAGCCGGAACATTCAGCGACTCACGATCTGCCGAACGCCGAACAGGAGTCGCCTGCCCTGCAGCGGTCCGTACACGCGCGCGGTATCGAACCGATCACCGAACGGATTGAACGGGTCGACAATGGCATCGCGCTGCACAAAGTTGAACAGATTCTTCACCGCGACGTACAGGTCAGGCGCGCCTGCCCTGCGCCGGGTGAACTGCAGATGCTGCTCCGTGAACCAGGGTGACCGTGATGAAAGTCCATCGAAACGCGGCAGCGGTGCGGGTCCTTGTACTCGACCGGTCCAATCAATCGTGAGCGCGAGCCGATCGATTCGGTAGCCGAGTGAGAAGACACCCTGAGACGTCGCTGCGAACGGAAGCGGGCGCCGTACACCGGCGTCCTGCACGAAAACGTCCTGCAGCGTGATCCCGACATTGCCGGTGAATGGCTGCCGCAGCGTTGCGTAGCCGAGTGCCAGCGATACGCCGCGCGTCACCGCCGCGCCGCGCAGGTTCCGATAGATGATCAGATTCGGATCGCTGTCGAAATCACCGACGATGCGGTTACTGAATCGCGTGTGGAAGAGATCGACGTCGAGCGTCATCGCATCCTCGATGCCCCGGATGTCCATCACCCGATTCAGGCTGAGTGTAGCCGTGGCGGAACGCTCCGGCCGCAGTGCTTCGTCGATGCGCACCGTGCGAGCGCCCGTCAGCGCTGCGTGATCTTCGGTGAACAGGCTGACGACGCGGAATCCGGTGGCGCCGTTGACGCGAATCGTGGTGTGCGGATCGGGCGTCCACTTGACGGCCAGGCGTGGGGAGGTGATCAGCCCGTGCGCCTCGTGATGATCGAGACGAACACCGGCCAGCACCGTGGTGCGTGTGCCCACCGCGACTTCATCCTGCGCGAACACTCCCGGGATCACCCGCACATCGGTCGTGCGCTGCGCCTGCGTGCTATCGCTGTATCGTTGGTATCGCACCGCGCCGCCGACGGTCACGCCGTGTCGCGCGAATTGCGGTGACCAGACGCCTTGCGCGAAGGCCACCTGCTGCGCGGCGCGATACACGGTCGCGCCGTAGAAGCTGTTCTGGTCGTGCCAGTTGCCTGACAGGTCGAACCGCAGCGGCGTGCCCGGAGCGCCCGGCCGGTACGTCCCGAGCAACTCGGCGCGATAGGTGCGGATCGATTCGCCATACACCGTCGACGAACCGCGGTCGGAGCGGGTCCACGCTTCGGTGCCACCGAAGCGATCCTCACCATACACCCGCGCCATCACCTCGAGCGGTCGATTGGCCGGTGTGCCCGTGACCCATTTGTTCATCACCGATAGCCGCGACACCAGCGGCAGATCGCTGAACCCATCGCCGTTGCGATCGACGAAATGCGTGTTCCTGCTCCCCGCGACACTCAGCAGACTGCGAATGCCACCCACACTTGGCGCTGCCGCCAGCGAGAGGCTCGCCTCCCCGTCACTGGTCCCGAAGGCGTTGAGGCTGAACTTCGGTGCCAACCGTGCGTCCTTGGTGACGATGTTGATCACGCCACCCATCGCCTCTGAGCCGTACAGCGTCGAGTTCGGGCCACGGATGATCTCGATCTGCTCGATCAGGCTCGGGTCGATGGAGTTGAGGCCATACACCGTCGACAAGGCGCTCATCATCGGCGTGCCATCGATCAGGACGGCCGTGTACGGTCCTTCCATGCCGTTGATGCGAATGTTGTTCGTGAAGCAGACACCACAATCCACCTGCTGCGTCAGGCCCGGCAGGAACGAGACGTTATCCATCACGTTGTTGCTCACGTTGCGCTGCAGGAACGCCGGTGTTACGAGCTCGACCTTGACCGGCGAATCCGACAGGTAGCGCTCCTGCATCGTCGCGGTGGTGACGACGGTGTTCAGGATCGAGGCGCTCTGCCGGAGCACGAAGTCGAGCGTGTCCGGGCCCGGGCTGCGAAGCGGCACCGGACTGCTGATGGGCGCATAGCCGATGGCCCGAGCCAGGACCGAGACCCTGCCCGCACTTGGCACGATCAGTCGGTAGCGACCCGCACTGTCGGTTCGCACCGTCCGCCGGGGATCACCATCCACGCCTACCGTCGCACCTGCCAGCGGCTGGCCAGCGGCAGATACCCGGCCGACCAGCACGGCCGGACCCTGCGCGTGAGCCGGCGGCGCACACAGGCACGCTGCGGCCAGGGGAGCGCACAATGCACTGAGGACGGTTCGCAGAATAGAGGGCATCAGAATCGGCAATTTCGCATAGACGAAATTCAGGATACTGACGACCGACACCGCTGTCAATCACATCGCGGACGACGAGGCCCCCGTCAAGCCGCGTCAGGCACGAGTCGCAGAGCCCTCCGGGCCCGAGCTAGACCACCACCTCGAGCGCCGAGCTCACCACGCTCCGCACCACTGCACGCCCCTCGTCGCTGACCGCCATCAGCGGTGCCCGTGGCGCTCCACCGATCATCCCCGCTGCGTCGACACCGGCCTTGAGCCCCGGCACCCCGTACACCGCCGCCACTTCCATGGCGATCCGCTTGAGGCCGAGCTGCGCGTCCGCGGCATCTTCCGGATGTCCGAGTCCGACGCCACGGGCGACGGCCAGCGCCAGCTTCGGCGCGATACACGCCGCCGCCAGCACCGCACCGGCGCAGCCTTCGCCCAGTGCCTGCGACAGGGATGGAGCATGGCCGGTCATCACGGCGAAGGTCGGGCTGGCCGCCCGCAGGTAGCCGTTGCGCCACTCCGCGTTGCCGCTCGAATCCTTGATGCCGATGATGTTCTCGTGCGCCGACAGTTCGCAGACCACATCAGGATCCAGGTGGTAATGCATGAACGCCGGCACGGAGTACAGCACCACCGGCGCCGGCGAAGCATCAGCGACCGCCAGATAGTGCGCACGCTGCGCCGCCGGCGTCATCAGCGCCGTGAAGTAATGCGGCGCGACCACCAGCACGGCATCGGCCCCAAGCGTCGCAGCATGCCGGGCGCGCGCGATGGTGTGCCGCGTACTCTCAGTGCCCACGCCCATCAGCAGAAACCGGGACGAGGGCACTTCGTCGCGCACCGCCTGCAGCAGGCCATCACGCTCCGTCTGATCGAGCAGTGCAGCTTCTCCCGTCGAACCGGCCAGCAGCACGCCGTGCAGCCCGGCATCCAGCAGTGCACGGACGTTGCGCCGCGCGGCGTCACGATCGAGGGTGCCATTCATGTCGAAGGGCGTCACGGTGGCGGCGAACATGCCACCGAGTACAGCGCGAGTGATTGGCATCAGTCAGTCAGCCCCATGCGCTCGTAGACCTGGCGCATCGTTTCCTGTGCTGTCGTCCGGGCGCGCTTTGCGCCGTCTTCGAGCACATCGGTCACAGTCGACGGGTTCGCCCCGATCTCGGCGGCGCGAACACGAATCGGCACCAACACCTGCTCCATGCTCTCTGCCAGCACTTTCTTGCATTCGATGCAACCCCAGCCGGCGCTGCGACAGTTCGAGGCGACCGTCGCCTGCGTCGGCACATCGCTGAACGCCTTGTGCATCGAGTACACGTTGCAGACGTCGGGATTGCCGGGGTCACTCTTCCGCACGCGTGCCGGATCGGTGACGGCCGTCCGCAGCTTGTCCCAGATCTGCTCGCGTGACTCGAGCAGGCCGATGGTATTGCCGATCGACTTGGACATCTTCGCCTGACCGTCCAGCCCCATCAGTCGACGCACGGGGGTCAGCAGCGGCTGCGGCTCCGGGAAGTACGGCGCATCGGCCGCAAAGCGCGCATTCCAGCGCCGCGCAATCTCCCGGCTCAGTTCCAGGTGCTGTACCTGATCCTCGCCGACCGGCACCCGTGCGCCGTGGTACAACAGGATGTCCGCCGCCTGCAGCACGGGATAGGTCAGCACCCCGGTGATGACACTTTCCTGACGGCTGGCCTTGTCCTTGTACTGCGTCTGGCGCTCCAGCTCCCCGAGCGGGGTGACGGTATTGAAGATCCAGGCGAGTTCGGCATGCTGCGGAACGGCACTCTGGAAAAAAAGGGTGCAGCGTTCCGGATCGAGGCCAGCCGCCAGCAGCGAGACGGCCATTTCGTGCCGGCGGCGCCGAAGATCGGCAGGCTCGTAGTTTCCTGTCAGCGCATGCAGGTCCACGATGCAGAAGAAGGTCGCGTCGCGACCCTCCTGCAGACGGGCCCAGTTCTGGACAGCTCCAAGGTAGTTGCCGATGTGCAGCTCGCCCGAGGGCTGGATGCCGCTGAAGATTCGAGACATTCCGCCAAGCTAATGCCTACCCACCCCATGCAACGTCCCCCTACCCCGAATCCCACCGCCGACGATCTCGCACTGCTCCACCAGATCGAGGTCGCGGCACACGGCGCTGCCGCGTTCATCCGAAGTCAGGATGCCGTGCGTGACACATTGACCTGGGACACCAAGGGTGACAGTGACTTCGTCAGCACGGTCGATCGAGGCGCCGAGGCACTGATCCGGGAGGCGCTCGCGCCCGCCGGGCGCGCGGTGACGTTCATCGGTGAGGAGAGCGCGCCAGACACGCCGATCGGGACGGGCATCACGTTCATCGTCGATCCGCTCGACGGCACGACGAACTACCTGCACGGGTTTCCTGCCTACGCCGTCTCGATCGGTGCGATGCTGGACGGTGTGCTGGCCGCGGCAGTCGTCATCGACATTCCGCGATCAGAGTGCTTTACCGCGGTGCGAAACGGCGGCGCATTCCGGGATGGTCTGCCGATCCGCGTCAGCACGATCGTGGATCCATCGCGATCACTCATCGCCACCGGCGTGCCGTTCCGGAAGCCCGAGCAGATCGCGAGGTACATGACGCAACTGCCCAAGGTGCTGGCGACGACGAGCGGCATTCGACGGGCCGGGTCGGCGGCCATCGACCTGGCACACGTCGCCTGCGGCCGGGTGGATGCGTTCTGGGAGCTCCGACTCGCGCCCTGGGACGTGGCGGCGGGCCTCCTGCTGGTCCGCGAGGCTGGAGGCATCGTCACGGATTTCCTCGGTATGCCGTCGGTGCCCGGATTCTCCGGCTACCTCGCCGGGAATCCACACATGCACTTCTGGCTGCTCAAGACGATCGGCGGAGACGAGTGACATGGCGCTGATCGAATGTGTCCCGAATTTTTCCGAAGGCCGTAACCTGGCCGTCATCGACGCCATCGCAGCGGCAATCACCGCCGCGCGCGGTCGGGTGCTCGACCGGTCATTGGATGCCTCGCATCATCGGGCCGTGATCACCTTCGTCGCCGAGCCGCAGGACATGGTGCCAGCGGCCTTCGCGGCGATACGGACGGCACGTGATCTGATCGACATCACGCGGCACGTAGGCGTGCACCCGCGCATCGGCGCCGCCGACGTCGTCCCGTTCATTCCGCTGGACGGCGCGTCCATGACGGATTGCATCCGCGCGGCGCGCGAACTGGCGGATCGAGTCGGGACGGAACTGCAGATCCCGGTGTACCTCTACGATCAGGCGGCGCAGCACCTCCAGTACCGCAACCTGGCGGATGTGCGACGCGGTGGCACGAGCGCCTTGGCGCAACAGATCGCAACCACGCGCCCGCCGGACGCCGGCCCGTCAGCGTTGCATCCGACGGCCGGCGCGGTGGCGATCGGCGCGCGCCACTTTCTCGGCGCATTCAACGTGTTCGTCGGTCCGGCGGCGCATCTGCCGATGGCGCAATCGATCGCCCGGCTGCTGCGCGCCGCCAACGGTGGCCTGCCCGGCGTCAAGGCGCTCGGCCTGGTGGTTGACGGCCAGGCGCAGGTCTCGATGAACATCACCGACCTCGATGCCGTGTCTCTCTACCAGGCGTTCGATGCCGTCGCTGATGCAGCGCGCGCACTTGGCATCGAAGCGACGCACAGCGAAATCATCGGCCTCGTGCCACAACGGCGCATCGAGCAGGGCTTCGCCAGTCGGATCAGGCTACGCGATGCCCGCGAGACCGTCTCCCTTGAACAACGCATCGCGGACACGCGCCCGGCGGACGATCTGCGCCATGTGGCTGACGCGATTGCCGCAATCGACCAGCCGGAGGCCAGCGGGACGGCTGCCGCCCTCACGGCCATCCTCGCCGCGGCCACCGTCCGTCTCGCAGCCGGTGTGCACGCCGCGCGACCGCAGAGCGCCGTGGCGGAGCCGATGCGGCTGATTCTGCGCAGTGCGTCGATCCTCGAGCGCCGCCTGCATGCGGCGGCGCGCGATGATGCGGAGGCCTGGCAACGTGTCGTGGCCGCGCGGCGCGCCCTGGCGCGTACACCCTCGGCGCTCACCGATCGATTCCGTGCGGTCGATGCGGCATTGATGGGAGCCAGCGATGTGCCGTTGCGCATCGCCCGACTCGCCTGCGACGTCATGGCCCTGGCGGCAGAGGCGGCGGACCTTGGCGATCGCGTCACGGCGCCGGACGCCTGGACCGGCGCCACACTGGCGCACGCTGCCGTGAACGCAACGCTTGGCCTGCTGCGCAGCAATCTCGCGATGCTGTCTGACAGCACCCTTGCCGACGCGGCGCGCGACGAGGCGAAGATGCTGCAGCAGAGAGCGAACGCGCTCCTCGAGACGACGCGCAGCGCGGTCAGAAACATTGCGGGGTAGGCGCATGTCATCCGTCACGCGCTCCTCGAGACGACGCGCAGTGCGGTCAGGAACATCGCGGGGTAGCGCATGTCGTCCGTCACGCGCTCCCCGCGCCATTTCGACGCCACGGCACGCGGGCACGACGGCGCCGATGCCTATCTGCTCGAGGCCGCCCGCACCGGGAACCGCACCCCGTCGATCACACCGCGGATCTGCTTGAGATTCTCCGGGAATCGCGTCTGAAGCTGCATGTACAGATACTGCCCATCGATCTGCGGCTTCCAGCTCACATCCACCCGGTAGTTCGTGATCCCCTCGACGAGCATCGTCGTCCGGATCCTGATCGCGGTATCGCCTTTGGTGACGGTGCACTCGGCCGAATTGAGTGGCAACACGGGACTGAAGATGAACTCCGATCCCTTCCAGACATTCAAGACGGCGCCGGTACGCTGCAGGTTGAAGTCGATATCGTTCAGCGTCCTGAAGTCGGGAATCCATCGCACCGGTACCGGAAACTCGGCCGGACTGAGCGAGATCATCCGCGTTGGCCCTTCAATCGTGCCGTTGGCCGGGTTGCATGGTTCATCGATCGGTCGAATCGTGGCGCCAGTCATCGCCGGTGGAATCGTCGCGCGCGCGCAAGCACCTACTGCGAGGAGCAGTACCGCGGCACCAGCGCTGATCTTCATGGGCATATCGCCTCCGATTCGGGATGTGATGCGTAACGCAGGCCAGACTCCCTTCTATCTCTCTCACCTACTTCTGCTTCCGTCGCCTGGCGACACGCGTCGTGTCGATCGGGAAACGCACGCTCTCGATCGTGCCTCGGATCCGTCGCAGCTCTTCGGCGGAATTGGTTACCAGTGTGAGCTGGAGTATCGGGCCGTCGGCTTCGGTCTCCCACCACGCACTCACGAAAAAGTCGGTCCCGCGGTCCCGGGATCCCGTGATGATGACGGTGGTATCCTTGCGCGTCAACTCGCACCGGACGTTGGCGTTCCGGAGTGGGGGCTGCAGCGGCACGGGCACCGGCTCACCTTCCCGTGCGACGAGGGTCGAGCCGATCCGCCGGAGTTCCAACCGGGGCGCGGAAACTGTGGCGGACGCCCATCCCCGCGCGACCGCGAAGGTCGCCCAGCCAACCTGAAAAGTGTCCGTCGGCTCAGGCAACGTGTTGTACCGCAGGTCACAGACCGCGTCGATCGGGGTGCCCATCGCCGACTGCACGCCCGGTCCGGCGGCGCAGCTGGCGAGCGCTGTGGTGGCAAGCAGCACTGCGGCCGACGCGTAGCGGGCGTTCATGGCGCGCCTCATAACGACGAGTAACGGTGACATGGTGGCGATTTCACTGCGCAGTCTCCGAAAAATGTCCGCAGTCCATGTTCGAATGAACGGCGCTCTGCTCAACTCAGCGACGCACGACGCCCGTATCAGCCGGGAACCGCACGCTCTCGATGATGCCGCGCATCTGCCGAAGGTGCTCGACGTAGCGCGTATCCAGCTGCATGTAGAAGTACTGGCCATTGATCAGTGGCTCCCACGCCACATCGACGCGATAGCGGAATCCGTCGAGGCGCGTTGCCTGCACGTTGATGGTCGTATCGCCGCGGGTGAGCGAGCAGCGGACGGCATTGCGCGGCTGGAGTGCGGGAAAGACGAACCGGGAGCCACGCCAGATGGTCAGTTCGGCATCGATGCGTCGGAGCTCGAGTTCCTGCGCGTTGGAGAGGCGCGTCGTCCAGCCCTTGCCCGTCGCGATCTCGGCCGGGCCCAGCCTGAACGTGTCCACCGGCGCAGTCAAGCTGCCGTTCACCGGATTGCAGACCTCATCGAGCGGCGTGCCGAAGGGCGCCGGGACGAACTGACGGGTGCACCCGACCAGCGCGACAGCTACGCCAGCCAGCAGGGCTCCAGCGAGTGTTCGGCGGTGCATGGGAACGCCTCCAGTGCGTGGATCAGCGCCAGCGGGAAGTAGCTGCAGAGCAACACCCGCCACGCAGGCGGGAGTTCCGTCCTGATTGCCGCTATGAATCCAGCTTGGTGAGGATCCGCGGCCCCTGCGCCGTGATGGCCACCGTATGCTCGAAATGCGCCGACCACTTCGCATCGGCCGAGACGATGGTCCACTTGTCGCTCAACGTGCGGATGGCGGCGGTGCCGATGTTGACCATCGGCTCGATGGCAAGCGTCATCCCCGCCAGCAGCTTCGGCCCGCGCTTGGGCTTGCCGTAGTTCGGAACCTGGATTTCTTCGTGCAGCACGAAGCCGACGCCGTGGCCCACCAGTTCGCGAACGACCGAAAACCCAGCCGCCTCGACGACCTGCTGGCAGGCATGCCCGATATCGCCGATGTGGTTGCCCAGCACCGCCGCATCGATCGCCGCCGCCAGCGACGCCTGCGTTGTGTCGAGCAACCGCTGGTGTTCGGCCGTGATCTGCCCGACGGCATGCGTCTTCGCGGCGTCGGTGTACATCCCCTCGTACTTCACGCCGATGTCGACGGACAGGATGTCGCCTTCCTTCAGCACGCGCTTCGCCGACGGGATGCCATGCACGATCTCCTCATTGATGCTGAGGCAGACCGATCCCGAGAAGCCGTACAGTCCCTTGAAGGCCGGAATCGCGCCCTCGTGACTGCGAATGAAGTCATCGGCCAGCTTGTCGAGTTCGAGCGTGCTCACGCCCGGCCGGATCGCGTGTCGCACGACATCGTGCGCGGCGGCGAGGATCTTCCCGCCGCGCGCCATGGTGTCGATCTCGCGCGCCGACTTGAGCTGAATCACAATCCGAGTGCCAACCGGGCGCGCTCGGTGATGTCATCGATGGCGCCGACCGCGTCGATGGTTGCGATCCGGTCGCCGTTCTGCTGGTACCAGGCCAGCACCGGTTCGGTGGAGGTACGATACGCATCGAGGCGTGTCTTCACAGCGTCGGGCTCATCGTCCTTCCGGCGAACCAGCGTGCCGCCTCCCTGCCCGCTGACGCAACCGACCGTATCGCACTTCTCGCCAGGCTGGCGGCCGGTGAAGGGTGCGCTGCACTTGTCGCAGGTCAGCCGGCTGCTGATCCGACCGATGATTTCGTCATCGGGAATGTCGAAGACCAGGACCGCGCCAAGCTTGCGATCTAGGTCCGCCAACACCTTCTCCAGGCCAATCGCCTGAGGCACGGTGCGCACGACGCCATCGAGCACAGCACCGTTGGCGTAGGCCGGCTGCGACAGGGTCTCCTTGATGATCCCGAGAATCACGTTGTCGGCGACGAGATCGCCGCGATCCATGAAGGCCTTGGCGGCCAGACCCATGGGAGTGCCAGCGCGGAGGGCGGCACGGAGGGCTTCGCCGGTGGCAAGGATCGGAACGCCAAGCGCCGCGGCGAGCCGCGGCGCCTGAGTGCCTTTCCCCGCTCCGGGCTTGCCGAAGAGGACAATAACCATGTGCGAGCGGGGTGACCGGTGTATTGGGCCGAGAAACCGCGAGTCGTGCGAAGCGGCAACGATGCGGCGGTCAGAGACCGCCGGTCGCCTGCCGTCCGCGGTAACGAACCTTGCCCTTCTTCATGAAGCCATCGTACTGACGGAGCAACAGATGCTGCTGCATCTGCGCCATCGTGTCCAGCGCCACACCGACGACGATCAGCAGGCTGGTGCCGCCAAAGCTGAACGGCACGTTGATCATCTTGCCGATCACCTGCGGCATCAGCGCAATCCCGGTCAGGAACAGTGCACCCGGCAGCGTGATCCGGCTCACGACCTGATCGATGTATTCCGCCGTCTTGGCGCCTGGCTTGATGCCCGGTACGAAGCCACCCTGCTTCTTCAGGTTTTCCGACAGGTCGATCGGGTTGAAGATGATCGACGTGTAGAAGTACGTGAAGAACAGGATCAGCACGGCGCTCAGTACGAAGTACACCCACGTGCCCGGCGAAAAATACTCCGCGAAGCCCTTCAGCCCCTCGTTGCCGCTGAACGTCGCGATCGCACTCGGCACCACGATCACCGACTGCGCAAAGATGATCGGCATGACGCCAGCGGAGTTCAGTCGCAACGGAATGAAGTTGCGCGCTTCCTGCCGCATGCGGCCACGACTCACGGTACGCTGCGGAATCTGGATCAGAATCCGTCGCGCGGCCATCGTGATTGCCACGACACCGGCGACGACCGCGATCATCACCACGCCGAGCACGAGGACCTGCAGCGGACCAATCGCGCCGCTGCTGAGGAAACTGAAGGTCTGGAAGATCCCGGGCCAGAATCCTTCAACGATCGAGAAGAAGATGATCAGTGACGCGCCGTTCCCGAGCCCGCGCTCCGTGATTTGCTCACCGAGCCACATCACGAACATCGCGCCGGTGGTCAGGAACAGCGCCATCTGCACTTTGAACCAGAAGCCTGGCGTGGCGACCGCGCCGGGCAGTGACTCGGTGAAGAGCGCAAACCCCCAGCCCTGCACCAGAGCCAGCAAGACCGTCGCGTACCGCGTCCACTGCGTCAGCTTTTTCCGGCCTTCTTCGTCCTTCTGCATCTTGTCCACTTGCGGCAGCACTGCGCCGGCAATCTGAACGAAGATCGACGCCGAGATGTACGGCATGATGCCGAGCGCAAAGACCGTTGCTCGGCTCAGCCCACCACCGGAAAACATGTCGTACAGGCCGAGGATGCCCCCGCTGCCCTGATTCTGGAAATACGCCGTGATGGCCAGCACATCGATGCCCGGGGCGGTGATGTACGAGCCAACGCGGTAGAGCACCAGGCAGAGGAACGTAAAGACGATCTTCTGCCAGAGCTCCGGCGTGCGATAAATATTCGCAACGGTGTCCGTCGCGGAGGCCTGTGCCATTCCCTACTCCTCGACGCGACCGCCGGCCGCCTCGATCTTCGCCTTTGCGCTGGCGCTGACCTTCACGCCGCGCACAGTGAACGCACCGGTGACTGCGCCGTTGCCGAGCAGCTTCGCGGGACCCTTGTTCACATTCACCAGCCCCGCTGCCAGCAAGGTCTCGGTCGTGACGTCCGTACCCGTCACCTTCGACAGCTCATCCAGACGCACAATCTGGTTGACGATGCTGAACGGGTTGGTGAAGCCACGCTTCGGAATGCGACGCGTCAGCGGCATCTGGCCGCCTTCGAAGTGCGGCTTGCCGCCGCCCGGGCCGTGATGTCCCGCGCGGGCCTTCTGACCCTTGTGACCCTTGCCTGCCGTCTTGCCCGTGCCGGAACCCGGACCACGACCGATGCGCTTCCGGTTGCGGTGCGAACCGGGGGCAGGCATCAGGTTGTGCAGGCCCAGCTTTTCTTGTGTTTCGCTCATGGCTCCGTTACTCCGCTACCGGGGTCACTTCAAGCAAGTGACGCACCCGCTTGATCTGACCACGCAAGGACGGGCTGTCCTGTTGGACCACTTCGTCCTGATGATGCTTGAGGCCCAGCGCCTCGAGCGTCGCCTTCTGAATCTGCGGCTTACCGATCCCGCTGCGCACCTGCTTGATGCGCAGCTTGCCATTCGTCATCGGCAGGGTCTTTGGCGTGTGCTTCGGACCCTTGGTCGGACTCTTGATGAACGTACGCGGCATTTATGCAACCTCCTTCGACTTGGCACGGCTCAGGTACTGAATCGAGCTGACTTCAATACCGCGCTCGCGCGCGATCTGGTCAACCGTCACCAGCTCCGCCAGGCCAGCCATCACCGCGCGCACGAGATTGTGCGGGTTGGTGCTGCCGAGGCTCTTGGTCAGGATGTCCTGGATACCGACGCACTCGAACACGGCGCGAACGGCACCACCGGCGATCACGCCGGCACCCGGTGCGGCTGGCTTCATCATCACCTTGCCAGCGCCATGCTTGCCGATCACCTCGTGCGGGATCGTCGCGCCGGTCAGCGGGACGGTCACCATGTTGCGCTTGGCGCCTTCGACGGCCTTGCGGACCGCCTCAGACACTTCGTTCGCCTTTCCGGTGGCGTACCCAACCTTGCCCTTCCCGTCGCCAACGGCCACGAGAGCGTTGAACGAGAAGCGACGACCACCCTTCACCACTTTCGCCACGCGATTGATTGCGACGACGTTCTCGACCAGGTCGGACTGCTCGCGCTCGCCGCCGCGGCTGTCGCCGCCACGCCCGCGCCCGTCCCGATTGCCACCACCGGGTCCGCCGCCATCACGGCCACCGCGATTGCCGCCGGGACCGCCCGGGCCACCACCGCCCGGACCACCACGACCGCGACCGCCGCCGGCACCACCGCGACCTCCGCCACCACCACCGCTGCGCGCTCCACCACCGGTGCGGCCTGCGGGACGCGACGTCTCACTCGACGTCGCTGCTACGTTCGGCTGATCTGCCATATCAGAACTCCAGGCCGCCTTCGCGGGCGCCATCGGCGACCGCCTTCACGCGGCCATGGTACTTGTAGCC
>JANMHB010000090.1:0-2425 GCA_031374935.1 Gemmatimonadaceae bacterium
GTGATCGCACCGCGCTGGCACCGGAGCGAAGTGCGGACGGTGCAGTCAGCGGTCCCGGTCGTGTTGCCGTCCGTCACGGCGGCCACGCGACGCTGAAGTGCAGGTGTAGTTCCACACGCGGGTTCCCTCAATACATGTAGAGAGACAAATGCAGAGTCGGCCGGAAGAGGAGCGCATCGCCAGGCTGGAGCAGCAGGTGCGCCAGCAGCGTCGGATGCTCGGCGTGGTGGGAGGTGTGTTCGTGGCAGTCACGGTGCTGGCAGGATTTGCGCCGTCCACTCGTGATGTGATTCGGACGCGCGGAATCGTGATCGTCGATGACAGGGGTCGCGAGCGCATCCTCATCGGTGCACCCATCCCTGCGGCCGCGAATCGGCTGCGGACGAATACGGCACGCGCTGAGCGCGCATGGGCCTCACGCTTCCCGGATCCACAGCAGTACATGCGCTGGTACGCGGACTATCGTCACAGCATGCACGGCATGCTGGTCCTTGACGAGCAGGGGCAGGATCGTCTGGCCATCGGTGACTCGACGCCGGACCCGAACATCGGCAAGCGCATCGGGGCGAACACTGGCATCGTCGTCAACGACGCGGAGGGCTTCGAGCGGACCGGCTACGGCATGCTGACCGTCGCGGGGAAGGACCGGGTCGGGCTCGGGCTCGATGGCAAGGATGGCGATGAAGCCGTCGTGCTATCCGTGCATGACGACGGCCCGGCCGGTCTCACCGTCATGGGAGCCGGGCGACGTTCGATCTTCCTCGGCCAATCACCCGCCGCCGTGACGCAGGCGGGCAGGGACTCGAGCGCGGGACTCGTCCTTCGCCGCGGTGACGTCGAGACGCATCGCCTCTCGACCGATGATGCGCGGCGGCCGGACTAGGACGGAAAGTGCGACGCTGCTCGCTGACCCGAGTAGATTGTGAGGTGGGCGCTTGACGCCGGAACTCTGCGGGCGGGTGTCGCACTGTCGACGGTCGTGACGTGGCACCGACGGTAGTCGGAGTGCTGGCGACGTTTCCGGCGACGTTTTGTCCCCGAACGCGTCCCCCGCGAGCCAGCGACCCCCTGAATTGGCGCAACGTATCCACGTCTGGATGCCGTAACCCCCTGTATAGCAACGACTTGCGCTGCCGACCCGGAGCATGGGGTTCAGGGGTCGCGGGTTCGAATCCCGCCGTCCCGATGGTGAAAAGCATTGTGGTACAACGAGTTACGACCCCCCTGAATCTGTGCGATTCAGGGGGATCGGTGCTGTCTTTGGTGCCGTTTTGTCCCCGACTGTGTCCTCAGCGGGTCGAGAGATCGAGGCGAACTACTGCAGCGCGTCGGTCAGGTTGCGCGCCGCATTGGACTAGGTTGTCATCATGCTTCACCGCAGTCGCGTACTCCTTCTGGTCCTCGGGTTCCTCTCGCTGCAGCTGTCGCTGGTCAGCGGTGGAGACCGGTGTCCGGTCGTGAACCTGTTCGCGGGGAGTGGCACGGTCGCGGGCGCCGCGCCGATGTCAGCGATGGACATGGGCAGCATGGCGATGGCCGGAATGGACATGTCGTCTGCGGATCACACGGACCAAGGCTCGCCCGACCCGTCGTCAGGGCACGATGAGCAGCCGTGTGACACGCACGACGAGAGCACGAGTTGCGACTCAATGTCGGTCTGTGTCTTCGCCGCCGTCATTGCCGCTCGCCCGCCGCAGAATCCGCCGCCGTTTCCAGCGGTGCAGGCTTTGGCGGTCACCATGCGCATGCCGCTGACCGAGGCCGCTGCCCCGGACCACCCGCCGCCGAAACCGATGTCCTGACGAGTCCCGCCTGGCAGACCGCCAGGTGGTGAGTCCGTGCGTGATCTCCGATCCGGAATCGCGCGCGGTGCCGATGCTCGCACCGCACCGTCATGCCGACGGCACCGGGGCGAGATCGGACCACTCCCGTCGGATATCCCATGTTCTTCCACGACTGCCCGTGGCCGCCACGTTCGTGGCCGCCACCGCTGCGCCGTAGGCCACTCGGTCTCCGCGCCCACGCACGACACGCGTGGGCGGTGATCGCGACACTGTGCGCAGGAGCATTGGAGCTGCTGCCCGCCGCCGTCAGCGCGCAGCCTCAGCCTGCGCGCGATAGCGCTTCACTCGAGGCGCTGATCGCCGTCGCCACGGCGTCCAATCCGACGCTGCGTGCCGCGCAGTTCCGCGTCGATGCGATGCGCGCGCGCGTCGGTCCGGCCGGATTGCGTCCCGATCCCATGCTGATGGTGGGCCTGCGGGACTTCCCGCTCAGCCGTCCTGGCTTCTACGACAACTTCACCATGAAGATGGTCGGCATCCGCCAGACGATTCCGTCTCCCGGAAAGCTGGGCCTTGACCGCCGTATTGCGTCGCGCGACGTCGATGCCAGCGCCGCTGCGCTGCGCGTCACGATGCTCGAC
>JANMHB010000143.1:0-15194 GCA_031374935.1 Gemmatimonadaceae bacterium
TTACGCCTTCCGAAGGTGATGGGTGGACGCCGCGGACGCGGCGCGTGTCGTTTGATCGGTCGCATGGGTGGCGAGCTGTGCCGGTGCATCGTCCGGGCTGAAGGCGCCGTACACCGTGACGCACTGCCAGACCGAGTTGCCGAGCTGCTGCGCGATCTGCTCGAAGCTCCGGCCGGCCCAGCGCCAGCGCACCGCAATCGAGTGCCGAGCGTCGCGCAGGGTGTAGTCACCCGCCTGCACCGCCGCGGCGGCTTGCTTATGCGCCCAGGCGGCCTTGTGCCGGGTGATCCCGGGGAACAGCGGCGCATTCGGCAGCACCGTCTTCAAGGCCTCGAGGAACGGTGCTGCCCATGCGTCGATCTCCACCTCGTGCCGGTCCCTCTTGGCCGTCTTCCGCCCTGGCACGTGGCAGCGGAGCCGCGTCAGGTCGAGATCCCGGCCGAGCATCGCCAGCGCCGGTGTCACATCGGCACCGGTCGCATGCACGAAGGCGGTGAAGGCGCGATACCGGAGTGAGGTCGCTGTCACGATCGACGTGTCAACGTCAGCTGAGCGGTACTGCTTACGTGGCGGGTTCTTCTTGGGCGCCCGTATCGTGTGCAACGTCGCTGCGGTCAAGGTGCCCGTCTCGACTAGGTAGCGCTCAAAGGCTCGGAGGGCGTAGAGATGCTTCCGCCGAGATCCGCTGCTCACCTCGAGTCCACGCACATACGCCTGGACACTCGGCACGGTGAACTGCGATCGCATCGGGTGGCTGGCGAGGAACGCGGTGATCTCGCGGCGATAGTTCTCCAGCGTCCGCGCCGCCCGGCCATCCGCCAGCCACGCGATTTCAAAGGCGTCGAGCAGCGGCAGCAACGCGACGTCAGCCAACGTCGCACGGATCACGGCCAGGCTGTTCCGACCCGCGGCATGGAGCTCAACGCACTGATCGAACGTGATCCGCTTGGTGGTGAGCGCCTCGAGCAGATCCCACGCCGGCGGCGACTGGGTGTGGAGCCACGCGATCGCGTGCTCGTACTGCTTCACCACCTTGAGATCATTCGTGCCCGTGCTGCGCTGCGCCACACCGCCGCTCCGTCGCGGGATGTAGAGCGAGCGATTGGCGTTCTTGCCGCGCGGGAACGGCGTCATGCGACCGCCGCCAGCTCATGCGACCGATGCGACGCCACCCACGCGAGGAGAATGTGCCGCTCGAACAACAGCCGGCCACCGATCTTCGAGCGCGGGCAGGTCGACTTCCGGAGCGTCTGCGGATGCAGCTTCACAAACGCCGCCGCGGCCGCGAGGTCGAGGATATCGTCAGGCATCAGCCCACCAATACACGAGGAGGAGTCGGCGCAGCAACGCCACTTTGGCGCCACAGATGCAAGCAGGTCTCGTGCACATTCACGTACTCGTTTGCCGGTGGGTGGAACTGCAACACCGTGACGAATCTCGACCAGAACACAGAGCGCACGTGCGACATTTCCTCCCACGTCGGCGTGCGACCGATCGGAACGTACCGATCGAGATACTCGACTCTGGCGGATGTCGCCACGCGGTGCCTATCGCGTCGCGCGACGACGACACTCACGTGCTCCCAGCCTTCCCCGTCGCTGGCGATGCACTGCAGAAACACGTCGGGCGCTGGCGTCGGAAGCATGAACAGGCCCCTCCGTCCATCCGCCGCGGTGCTCGCCAGCGGCCCGGTGCTCATGCGATACTGCTCCGGGACTCTCATCCCTGCTTCTCCCGCTTCATCAGCTCCTGCCGCGCGTCATCGATCATCTTCTCGGCGATCAGCGCCAGCACCTTCCGCGCCTGGTCGTTGTTGCCCATGGTCTGCAGCCCCTGCAACGCGTGGAGTGCAATGCGATCCGTGCCGGCACCGAGCAGGCGCACCTGCACGTGACTCGCCTGGTCCACCTCGAGCACCAGAATGCCGGCAGCGCGCAGCGACGCCAAATCCTCCGGCGCCGCATTCGCTTCCCGCTCAATGACCACGATGGTGCTCGTGTTCATGCCAGCCCCGCCGTCTCAGCCGCCGGCTCGTCGACCGCCGCACCCTGCGCACGCTCCAGCGCCTCAGACCACACGGCAAGCGGCTGCGGAACGCCCGCGGTCATCGCCAGCACGTGCAGCGCATCCGGCAGCGGGTACGTCCCCCACTCGTCCGAGATCGACGTGGGATCCTCCGGGATGTCCGCCGCCTCACACGTCAGGATCGACAGCGCCACGTGTGCCGCGCGGGTCTCCCAGGCCAACACGTCGGCCATCTCCACCAGCAGCGGCGCTTTCCACTGCGCCCGGGTCACGCGTGGCGACTGCAGCGCGGTCGCCAACGCCGCACGCAGGTCACCGTGCGTCGACAAATCGAAGTCGTTCAGCAGCCACGCCGCGATGAGCCGGTCCGCCGGCGGCAACGGCCCCGTCGCATGCCGCATGGCCACGGCCATCGCCGAGACGCCTGCGCAATACAACGCATCCGCCCGCTCAATGGACTCGCGGCTGTACCGCGCGTCGCTGGCTCCAGACGTCGCGGCACCAGCGGCTGGCTTGGGAGCCGCCGGCGCCTTCTTCACGCGCTTCACATCCCGCAGTTCGCCGAGCTCGGCCCACCGATCAGCGGTGCTGTACGCCCCGGACTCGACGACGAGTGCCGGCACACTCCCCCGATAGCCCGGCCTCGCCGTCGTGTAATCGTGCTCCACCCGCAGCACCGGGGCGCGATCAAGCGCCTTGAGCTTCCGCTGCCGCTTCGTGGTAATCAGCACCACCGCCGGCGCCTGCGAACGCACCGCATCGGCGCGCTGGGACAGCCAGGCGAGCGTCTTGGCCTCGTAGCAGCTCGCATCGGAGCAGCGATCATCACCCGCGTTGAGCTCTTCGAACAGCATCGGGTTCGCGCCGGTGCGCTTCGGACACGCGGTGCAGCTGCCAGCGGTGACGACGAGCGCGAGGTCATCGCGATCCCACTTCACGCAGTTCAGCGGCAGAAGCGTCTCGGCCATCAGTAGTCGCAGTTCGCCGACGGTGACGCGCGTACGCTCAAGCGAGAAGACCAAGGCCGCTCCCGCAGCGATCGCCGCGTCCTGTTCGCTCCGGCTCGTGAGCTCCGTCTCGACCGTCTCACCGTCGTCGAAATCCTCACGCGTGACGCGACGGTGCATCTTGAACGGCGCCAGTAGCTCGTCCTGCAGCAGCAGCTCTTGCGCGTCTTCGCTGACCCGCGCCAGCAGCACCGCGTGCCCCAGCTCAATGCGCCCGGCCTCGAGCGCCGTGCGCACCGACGGAGCGAGCCGCGTGAGCACCAAGCGCGCGCGGACGTAGGTCTCGCCCTTTCCGAACTTGGCGGCCAGGGTGGCGACGTCGTAGCCCAGCTCGTCGATCATCGACTGATACGCGTCCGCCTCGTCGAGCGGATCGGGATCGACGCGCTGCAGGTTCTCGGTCAGCATGACCTCGCGGAACGTGCGGTCGCCCATCGAGCGCACGCTGACCGCCAGCTCAGCGAGACCCAGTTCAGTCGCGGCACGCAGGCGACGGTGGCCGGCCGCGACTTCGTACTCCCCCTCACGGAGCGAGGGGCGCACGACGAGCGGCGTGAGAATTCCGTGCTCCCGAATGCTCGCCACCAGCTCGGCGTGCTTGGCCGGATCGTGGTGCCGGCGGACGTTGTCGACGCTGGCGACCAGCGAGTCGAGGGGCACGTACTTGAGTTCTGCCTGCATCAGGACGCCTCGGCGAGATCGCCGTTCACAGTAGATTCGTCGCACGGCAGGCCGTCTGCATCGTGTCGACGGATTTGGGCCAGTCGGGCCTCGAACTTCTCCAGCTGGGTGCGGCCGTGGGTGCCCAGCTGCCGCAGCGTCGTGACCTGCGTGTGGATCCGCGTCACGAACGTGATCATCTCGGCGGTCAGTCGGTGCAGCGCCGCGACACCGTCAGCGCTCAACGGATTGGCGACCAGCAGATCAACGGCGCTCGGCAGCGCGGCGAGGCGGAGATCCAGCGCGTTGATCCCCGTCGGTAGATCGGCCGCGATCGCCTGCATTTCGGCCACGGCGCCACGTACGCTGCTGTCATGATGCCGGAGCAGCGGATCCGCCTCGAGTGCGAACTCGGCTGTGATGTGGGTAGCGCTCATGCGGAGCGCCTCCCTGCGACAGTGGTCATCGCCGCCGCACCGCGACACGCGGGACAGCCACCCACCAGTGCGACCGCGAGCACCGGCATCAGATCGGCGCCGCACACGCGGCAGTCGAGCGCGACGAGGGTGCGCGAGGAGATGCGGCCACGCACCGCGCCGCACGCCTTGTCAGCAGCACCGCCATTGCTGATACTTCCCTCCCAGATCACTGCGTGGTTGCTCCCACGGAGTGGGGACCCGAGCTCACCGACGGTCCCGGCCCCAGTCACCTCACGGTGGCTGGGGTCTGTCACTTCCGGGATGGCGCACAGCGTCGACAGCAGTGGCGCGAAGATCGGCACACCGGCGCGCGGCACCTCGACCGCCAGGCCATAGGCCATGGCTTGCGACGCGAGGTGGGCATCGAGTCCGCGATCAATCACGCGCTGCACGGTGTGTCGGCGGCGACGCAGCACAAGATGTTCGAACACCAGCGCGACGAGCACGACGGCCGCAAGGCCGACCAGCAGAAAGGTGTCAAACATTTTCAGGCGCACCGGCTGACGAGGGCGGTGTGACGCGCCTCGAGCGCATCACGGAGGAGTGCGAGGCTCGCGAGGTGTTCATCCGTCTCGGTGATCGCGTGCTCGAGCACGGACGGGTCGTTGCTGGTCATTGCACGACGCTGCGCGATATCCGCCTCGACCTGTTCTCGCGTCTCCCGCTCCCAACAGTCGATCAGCGACACGCGCGCCTGGCTGACGAGCGACCGGAACCAGCTGGCGACGCGCTGCGCGATCGCGCCGACGGCGACCGGATCCGCGCCATGCGTCGCGGCATCGGCGATCGACTCGCCGAGCAGTGCGGCATTCGTGGTGCGGCCTCGAGCGATGTCCTTGGCCAGCATCGTGCGGGCGAGCTTGGCCCGGCCGACCAGTGCGCTCAGCGAGTTGACGGCATCGAGCTGCAGCTGCAGCCAGGCGCGCCCCGCTTCCTTCGGCGTCGGCACGGCCACTGCCACCGGCGCCAATCCTTTCGTGGTTGTTGCGACCATCGGTTGCTCCCGATCATTGCGGCGTGCTCACCACGCCTCGTCCCCCACCAACCCGCCCGTCAGCCCATGTGCTGACGCGACTGGCCCTGCACCTGCCAGCTGTGCCTTACGCCGCTTGGTCGACCGAGTCGGTCGGGACAGGCGGGAACCATTCGGAGCGGTCGACGCCGAGGTACCAGCAGATCGCTGCCTCGATGCGTGGATGCCGCAGCTTGCCGTTGATCACGTTCGAAACTCGCGCGCGGCTCTTGTAGCCAATGGCGCTCGCGAGCGCGGTGACGGTGACGCCACGCTTCAACAGCTCTATCTTCCGTTGGACGGTGGTATACACTCGTATCACTCCTGACAGGCGGTCGCACTCGTGGCCAATTGGGTACACTCGCCCCATATGGATACACGCGAACCCGGACGGGCGCAAGACCCCGTTGCGGAACGACTGCGCTTGGCCCGCCTCACAGCTTCCGATCGCAACCTTCGCGAGATCGGAAAGGCTGCGGAGGCCATCGGCATCAGCCGTCAGAGCCTCTCTCGCTACGAAGAGGGCGAGCGACAGATCCCCTTGGAGGTGGTGCTGCTGGCAGCCAAGGTGTACGGCACGCCTGTGGCGCAGCTCATCGGCGCCGAGATTGGGTCACCCGGCCCCCACATGGTCGCGGAGGCCACAACGCGGTACACCGTCGCCCGCTCATTCTCGACCGAGGCTGAGAAGATCAGCTACACGATCGGAGTGCTGGACATGGCGAACGTGGCGAAGAGCGAGCTGTCACGGTGCCTGGACACCGCGATGGCCGCCCTGCTCTCCCCTCTTACGGCACCAGCGCCAGTCGTGCCCGGGCCCACCGTGGCCGAGCTGGTGGCGAAACACGCCGACGCGACCCGGGCAGCACCCGCAACGACGGCGGCTCGGGCGCCGGCAGCAGCGAAAGTGAAGGGCCGTCGGTGAGCTCGAGCAGTCCATCGCACAGCAGGCCGGCGAGAGCGCCGTAGTTCGGCGGGAAGGCCTGCAGGTGCGTGATGGGATGGTCACTGCCAGGGTGCACGTGCAGGGTCGAGCCAGCCGTCATCGGCAGTCCAGCGAAATCACTATCCTGCACAACGATGAACGTCCAGCCCACAGTGCTCATGGTCCCTCAGTCGGGTCAAAGAGTCTCCCGAAGGATACCCGAAGGACGCTGGCGCTGTCTAGGTCGACGTGGCACGTTTGTATCAGAATCGCATGATTACTAAACACTGTGACATTCGGGGAGGATTGGATGCGTTGGCTTGCTCTCACGTTCCACGTGGAATCACGCTGGCGACGCGTTGCTGTCGCAGCAGTGCTGTGCAGTATCGCCACAGCGTGCGGTGACAGCACGGGCCCGGCTGATCGTACCCTGAGGCTCGGTCGATACGTGTACACCGCGTCGCATGCGGCGAACCGCGGTTTCACCGCGCAATCGTTTAATGGCACGATGATTGTGGAGGCGGCCACGCCGGATTCGGTACGCACGGCGTTCTTCGTGACAGGATTCAAAGTGCTGCCGGCGCAGTGGCATGCTTGGAACTCGGATGCGTATCGCATCGAGGCCGATCCGCTGACAACAGGCAACATCGCGAACCGTGTTTCGCGATCAGGTGACGAGGTCACGTGCGTCGGATCCCGCTTCTACATCGGCCCGAACGGCGGGGAGTCGGTCGTTGTCTCGTGCACTCTCACATACCTCGGACCATGAAGCCTGCACGTCGCGCCAGGCTCGCGATCGCAGCCGCGACGCTGACCGGATGTCTCCCCGGTTATGTCGCGCCAGCACCCGCGCCCGTGCGCGCTGAGACCCGGGTCGCCGCGCCCTTTGACTCCACCTGGTCTGCGGTCGTCGGCTACTTCGCGGAACGCAACATTGAGATCAAGACCATCGAAAAGGCGTCCGGCATCATCGTCGCGGAGACCGCGCGGGCAGACAATCTGAAGAACCGAGAGCTGCTGTTGAGTCCGAAGGGGAGGCCGATGTACGAGAACGGCGCACGCATGGTGGGTCCGGCACGCTTTGCCGAGTGTGGCACACTCGGCCGCGTGCAACTCGACCCTGTCACCGCCGCGTACAACGTGCGCGTCACCGGTGATGGAACCTCGGCCGCCTTTCGTGTCAATGCGCGCTTCAGCACGCGCGTGACCGTGCAGGGAGTCCCAACGCTGACCGAGTGCGCGTCGGTCGGCGCATGGGAAAATGACATGGAAGCGACGTTGCTCAAGCGTCTCGGGCAGTGAGCGGAGTGAGTACGCACCAGAACCTGCTCTACTACGGCGACAACCTGGACGTACTCCGCCAGCACATCGCCGACGAGTCGGTCGACCTCGTGTACCTCGATCCGCCGTTCAACTCGAACGCCGACTATAACGTCCTGTTCAAGGAGCACGACGGCGCATCAGCCGCCTCGCAGATCATGGCGTTCGAGGATACGTGGCGATGGGACCAGGTCTCGGCGGCGTTGTATCACGACATCGTTAGCCAGGGCAGTGACCTGGCAAGGACGCTTCGAGCGTTCTTCGAGATTCTCGGTGCGAGCGACATGATGGCGTACCTCGCCATGATGGCCCCTCGAATCGTGGAGCTGCAGCGAGTGTTGAAGCCGACAGGGTCGCTCTATCTCCATTGTGATCCGACCGCGAGTCACTACCTCAAGCTGCTCCTCGACGCAGTTTTCGGCGCGATGAATTTCCGATCAGAAATCATCTGGCAGCGCACCAGCGCTCACAGCAGTGCGGCACGCTACGGCCCTGTTCACGACGTGATCCTCTTCTATGTGAAGAGTGATGACTTCGTCTGGCGGCCACAGTTCACGCCGTACTCTCAAGCGTACCTCGACACGTTCTACGATCAGATTGATCCTGAAGGCAGGCGCTGGGCTCGCGGCGATCTAACGGGCGCCGGAACTCGAAACGGTGAGACCGGCAAGCCTTGGCGTGGCATCGACGTAACAGCCAAAGGGCGTCATTGGGCCGTGCCACCAGCGCAACTCGACAAACTCGCCGCTGAAGGGAAGATCCACACTCCTGCGAAGGAGGGTGCAATGCCCCGACTGAAGCGGTATGCCGACGAGATGCCGGGCGTTCCGCTTCAAGACGTATGGACCGACATCTCGCCGCTGCACAACTTGGCGGCCGAACGGATGCACTACCCAACGCAGAAGCCGGAGCGCCTTCTCGATCGTATTATTGAGTCGAGCTCCGCCCCTGGGGATGTCGTACTCGATCCATTCTGCGGATGCGGAACGTCGGTCTCCTCGGCACAGCGCCTCGGAAGGCGGTGGATCGGCATCGACATCACACACCTCGCCATCGGGCTGATCCGGAAGCGCCTCACCGACACGTACGGTACGGCAGCGAACTTCCGCGTCATCGGCGAACCCGTGTCTCTCGAGGATGCCAAGCAGCTCGCCGAGGAGGACAAGTTCCAGTTCCAGGCGTGGGCGCTTGGCCTGGTGGGCGCGCGCATCGCGACGAGCTCGAAAAAGGGGGCCGACAAGGGTATCGACGGACGCCTCTACTACGCGACAGGTCGAAAGGCCGGTGAGACGGACCAAGTGATTCTGAGCGTGAAGGGCGGGCACCTGAAGGCCGACGACGTGCGCGCGCTCGAAGGGGTGCGGGCACGAGAGAAGGCCGCCATCGGCGTTCTGATCGCGATGGAGGAGCCCTCGAAGAAGATGCGTGCCGATGCTGCGGCCTTCGGGATGCACGACACGCCGTGGGGCTCCTATCCGCGCGTGCAAATCCTTACGGTGGAGCAGCTCCTGCATGGCGAACGGATCAAGTATCCGGCGGTGACCGGCGGCAACGTGACCCTGAAGGCCGCGAAGAAGGTCGCCAAGAAGGCGGCGAAGCAGACCGATCTTTTCGGATCCTGAGCAAGGCGCATTCGTGCCCGTCACGCCCGATCAGATCCCACTCGACTCAGCCGGCCGGGCGGCCGCCCAGGCGATGCTCGACACCTGGGATGCCCAAGACCCCTGGGCCCCCACGAATGAGCGGCTTGGTGCCGAGCTGATCGCCCTGGCCTACCGGCTCGCCGCACCGCTGGTGCCGCAGCTCGACTCGGCGGAGGCGGCGGGGAAGTTCCTCCGGGCGGCGATCGACGCCAGCCCCTCACGATGAGTCAGACGCCCGTGCAGAAGCCAACCACGCCGAAGTGCTCGGATGGCCGCCCACCGCTGCCACTCCCAATCAAGAATCAACTGCGACGTGAATCGTGGTTCGGCTGCTGCAGCTGCGGGGATCCACTCGTGGAGTTTCATCACATCCGCGGCTGGCGAGAAACGATGCATGACCCAGAACATATGCTTGCGCTGTGCCCGTCGTGCCACGCGAAGGCGGACGGCAAGGCTTTCGACGAGATTGATCAGCGCGAGATGAAGGCCGAGCCATTCAATAAACGACATGAGTTGGTCAGCGGGAGATTCTACACCTCTCGCGATGTCATAATCGTGGCATTAGGCGAAAACTACATTGTTGGTTCAGGCTATCAAGTTTCGGTAGACGACGAGCTGCTTCTTGGTATCGAGATTGGTGAGCGGAATGACCTGCTCATCACGCTCAGCCTGTACGACTCGCACGACAACTTGGCACTCCACATCGTGCGCAACGAGTGGATTCTCGGAGCGGACCTCGTCTCGAATGTGATCGTGGAGCAGAAGCGAATCAGAATCCAGTCGCCGCTATTGGAGAACTCCTTCGAGATCGACGCGAGACAAGAGTTCCTGAAGGTGCGCGGAAGTCTTCGCTATAAGGGGACCGGCATTGACATCTGGAGCGCCTATCTCCGGATCGCGCAAGCCGTGAGCCTGCGAGGCATCGTATTCTTCGACGCGGGCATCGCCGTGCGTTTGAGAGGAGGAGTCACGATCGCAAATGTTGCAGACGGCGCGCGGGGGGCGATGACGACCGTTCTGGGTGCTCCGACCTTTCCCGGCTTCGCGCTATCTTTGCGCGCGCAGTACCTGCACTGGCGAGACAATCCCGACACGTGACGCCCCGCTGACGCCGCCCCGTACCGTGGGGCATGCCACTCTCACACCTGATCCTGCAGCTGCTCAGCGGCGAGCCGTTGACCCGGGAAGACCGGTTTCAGATCGCCCTGGCGATCCTCCGGCTGGTGCGCGGGGGAGCCGTCCGGTGAGAGGTGAGCCGTGTACCTCACACCCGGAGGATTTGGGAGGGAGCCGCGCCGTCGCGCGATGTCACCTAACGATACCCACGCGGCGCACGCGGCCCAACTCGTTCAGCTGCAATATCTTACGCGGTCCCTAGCGTGCGACCGTTGCGCAACGCGTGCGGCAAAGGTGCTTGACATGTCCAACACGCGAAACGATAATCTGCCGCGTGAGTCCCTCGTTGGAAGGTGACTCACGTGTGCCCCCGGTGGGATTTGAACCCACGGCTTCTCGTTTACGAGACGAGTGGTCTATCCAGGCTGGCGTACGGAGGCGAAGTGGTGATGGCGCGTGTTACGAGCACGACGTCATCAGGTATGCGAACTAAGCAGCGCAGAACTTGTAGTTGACCTCCAGAGGTCGAGAAGAGTTGTGGAGCGCACGGGAGTCGAACCCGCTGGGATTGGATGGGAAGCCCGCCCCAGTGACCTACACGCCCCGATCTGATCTATGTCGTACAGAAGTGGCACCGGCACACGTCGGTGCCGCTTCGTGCGTCAGTTCTAAGCCTACGGCCCCTAGGCTGCGTAGCGCCAGCACTGATCCAATCGCTTGTAGAACAACGGCTTAAGGCTTCCAGTATCACAATCGTACTGTATACCGAGCGCGGGAACTCTCGGGATATGTGGAATGGGCAGAGACAATCGTGGAGCGGTGTGGATCGTGTGCACACCTATCCCCTCTCCGCCCCAAAGCCCCACGGTGAGCGCCGGCGCCGACAGCGCGGGTTCTTGCTGGCCGCTACGGCCCCTCGACCGTCACCAGCTCCGTCGACGGATACGTCGTGCTCCCCACCACCACCGACCGGGTGATGGCCACCCGTGACGCGCCGCCATACGGGCTCGCCGGCAGTGCGGCCACCCAGGCGCGCACCGTGAACCCCTGCGTGAGCGTGAGCGCATCGCTGACCTCGGTCGAGAACGGCGCCGACGTCGTGCCATAGTCGGTCAGGAGGTCCTCGGAGCGCACCTGCACGCTCACACTCACCGGATTCACATCGGCATTGGTCAACCCGTTCACCGGGTTGATCACCGCATACAGCATCACTTCGCCACGGCGCAGCGGGGCGCCGCGCAGATCGCGATCGAGGAGCATCAGGGAACCTCATCCAGGCTGGGGAGCACCGCGCGCTGCCAGCGCACGGCGGGAGCAATACGGCGGGCGCTGCGCACCGCCGGCGCGCGCGCGATGAGACTGGCGACCGCCGGCGCCACGAGGGTGCGGAACGTGACCCAGGCAATGCCGGTGGGTGTCACGATCCCGATCAGGATCTGGGTTGCGAAGCGGAGCTCGGTCGCGCTCCGGATCACGAGGGTCGAGGGCCGCACGATGGCCTGGCCCTCGAGCGCCAGCACCGACCCGACGGCGATCCCGCGATCCGTGCGTGCGAGCACGCTGTTCGCCAGGCTCAGGGCCGTGGCGAGCGACACGGCGGGGTCGCGCTGCACCAGCTGCGCATTCGCAAGCGCCAGGCTGGTGGCACTCACCACGCGGGGCGCCAGGGCCATCCCGATGCCGCCCGAGAGCTGCAGCGCCGTGGCGCTGGTGATCACATACACTGGCGTGCCGGTATCGAGAACCACCGGGATGGCGTTGGCCAGCACCAGTTGCGTCGCACTCCCGAACGGCAGCAGCCGCTGGAGTTGGATCGCGCCGGCCAACGTCAGCGCCGTCCCGCCCGCGATCGCTGGCACCAGCAGCATCGGTGTCGCACCCGTCAGCCCCAGCGCCGTCGCCAGGCGCACGTCGGGGCTCAGGCTGACCGATGCGCCCTGTGCGAACGCGAGGGCCGTGGCAGCGGCAATGCGGGGCACCGCACTCGCGACCGTGCCGCCCTGCACGGCCAGGCTCGTGGCGAGTGCGGCGGCCGCGTCGAACCGAATCGGCATCGCACCGGTCAGCAGCAACTGGGTCGCGCTCACGATCTCGTACACCGGTGTGCCGCCGACGTAGACCACCACGATCTCGCCGGCGAGCTGCAGCTGCGTCGCGCTCAGGATCCGCGACACCTGGCGCACATCCGTGCTGCCTGCGAGGCCGAGTGCGGTCGCCAGGCGCACCTCGAGCGCCACACCCACCGGCTGCGCATTCGCGAGCGACAGCGCGGTGGCGCTCGCGACGCGCGGGGTCGCGGCGGCCGCCGTTGCAGCGGTGAGCTGCATCGCGGTGGCGGTCGCGATCGCCGCGCTGGTGGTCGCCGGCGCCGCACCGGTGAGCGACAGCGCCGTGCCAGCTTCGATGACGTACACCGGCGGGCCCGCGACGGGATCCGGCCCGCGCAGCGTAATGGTGCGGAGCGGGAAGGTGCGCAGCGCGTGCGTGACCGTCTGCGCCGGAGCTTGCAGCGGTGGGACGACCGCGGGTTGGTCGATGACAATGTACGTCGCGTTGCCGGCGAGCGGGAACGACAGCACGGCGCGCTACCGGTCCGGCTGCTCGATCGACCACTCCACCGTCGGCGTGCCCGACGCACCGCGCAGCACAATCGCGAACTCGTACGCGGCGCCTGGTGGGACGCCGATGATGTAGGCACAGCCCGCGAAGCCCTGCGGCAGGACGAACGGCGATCCGGGGACGTTGCGCGCGGTGCCACCGGAGCGGACCGCACGGGTCACGCGCACTTCCATGAACTGGCCCACGCTCAACGTTGTGAGGTCCAGCCACAGGTGCAGCTGCTCCCCACCTGTGGCGCCAGTCGAGGACAGCAGCGACACCGTCGTGCCGACCGTGAGCGCGCTGGTGATCCCGCTGGTTTTCACGCTATTCGGCATAGATCACCCAAAGAGGTAGAGCGCGAACTCAACGGTGCCAAACGACGTCGACGCGACGTAGAGCGGCGTGTTGGCGGGCAGCGCGAAGGGGAGGAGCGGCAGGTTGTAGGACTCATCGTTCGTGCACTGCATGATCGCGGGTCCGACGCGGTTCAGCCCCCCCGTATCCGTGCTGAACCGCAGGATGTTGTTCTGCGATCCGTACACGAACCAGCTCACCATCGCGTGCCGCACCGCGTGTGTGAGGCCCGTGGTGAGCTGCACATTCGCACCGAATGATCCATTGCCGCCGATGACGACGGTGCCGCTCAACGATGCTCCGGTGGTGCCGATCGTCGTGCACACCGCCGCGTTGTTCGGGGTGAGCACCGAGCCGTAGATCGGTTGAAAAAAGCAGCGCGTCTCCTTCGCGGTCGTGTTGCCTTGGCTGACACGAAAGCTCACGCGCGTGTTTGCCGGGACCGCGATCGGGATCTCTCGCACGATGCAGCGGTACGCGAAGTTGCCTGCGGCGAAGTAGTAGTTTGACAGCACGACCACCTCGGACCCCGCGCCGCCGAACGCGATATCGACGAAGGTCCGCCCGTCGCCGTCCGTCGGTCCCGGCAGCAGGGTGAGGAAAAATCCGGTGAGGGCCTGCGCTTCGCCCGCGCTCAGCTGCACCCACCCCGTTTTTGTGAACGCGGTCGTGCCCGTCGTGACACCAGCCGCGTCGGTCCGCTCTGAGGCGCTCCCGAGTCCTGCCGGGTTCAAAAAGCGCGCGCTGATCGGGGGGAGGCTCATCTCAGTAGTCCGATTCGATGTCGAGGTTCTTAAGTGCGATGCCGATCACCGATGACGTGCCGCCGACCGACATCCAGCCGCGATGCGCGAGCAGCGTGGTGTTCGTCGGCAGGTTAGTGGTGATCGTGCCGGAGGCCACCGCGCCGGTGCCGAGATCAGTCACGACATAGCTGACGCTCTGCGTGGACCCGGGCGGCGAGAACAGCCGGATCTCGTACACTTTCGTGCGATCCGCCGTGGGCACCGGGAACGAGGCCCCAAGGTCGATCTTGACGAGCGTCGTCCCGTCGCGCCGGATGATCTGAATATTCGTGTCGGCCGCGTCCCACCCCATGCCGATCTGGTTGGCGATCGTCGAGGGCTCCACGTCGGTCGGAGCGGCGGTGCTCGCGCTCATGCCGACAAACGCGCGGTTCGTCGTCGTGCCGACACCGGTCGCGGGTCCCCACTGGCACACCGTATCGAACCCACCTTCGTCCGAGGCGGCGCCGCCGACGGTGTGCTGTGCCGCCGCCTCACGCCAGCCCGCCACCGCCGTCGTGGCTGCGACCGTGACGAGGTACTCTAGCCCTTTCATGCGCGTGTGCCGGTTCGTCGTCGCGACGTTGGCAGCGGTCGCCGTACCGGTCGCGGTCAGGGCAGGCGCACCGATCGCGGTGATCGTCGTGCTGTTGCCCGCCGGAGTCCACGCCTTGTAGCTCCGGCGCGCGAGGCGCGACTGGAACTGCGTACGACGACCGTTCGGCGCCTGCGTCTCGATCTGCACGCGGCCCGCCTCGAGTCGCGCTTGAATCCCGAGCCGGTTGGCCGTCGCCGTCATGTCGGCCGTCTGCTCGGCCAGCAGCTCCGGCGCGGTGATGTCGAACAGATCGCGCATCCCTCGCGCCGTCAGCGGCGCGATGATGACGCTCCCAATCGGGAAGGTGTATCCGACGCTTCCCGGCGTCGCGCCGGTCTCTTCTTGCGCACGGAGGACCGTGAGATCGTCCGTCGCTCGCCCGGTGACCCACATCGTCTCGACGTCGGTGCCATTGCTGACCGTGACGGCGAGGTAGTTCGCGACACTCAGCGACAGCGCAGCGAGCTTGGCGCCGGTTCCCGCCGGAAGCGCGACCGTCGTCCCGGTGCTCGACGCGATTGCGGCCGTCAGTACTTCACGGAAACCGTCGGCGTAGAGACGAGGCATCGCCTAGCGCGCCCAGACCGAGAAGCCGCGCACGAACCATCCCGCGTTGCCGGGCCACCAACTGATGCCCGGCCCTTTCCGCACACGGATCGACTGCGTGCC
>JANMHB010000171.1:0-17207 GCA_031374935.1 Gemmatimonadaceae bacterium
ATGGTTCACCGAGGAACGCTCGCACTACTACTCCATCCTGCCGACCGCCACGCCGTACTCGCGCAACGCGCTCTTCAGCGGGCTGTTTCCGGGTGAAATGGCCGGCATGTATCCCGACTGGTGGAAGGAGCGCGAGGACGAGTCGCTGAATGCGCACGAGCGTCAGCTGCTCGAGCTGCAATTGAAGGAGCTCGGCCACAATGTGCCGGTGCGCTATCACAAGATCAGCACTCCGCATGAATCCGAGGAGCTCGAGCGCAAGATCGCCTCGGCCGTGGTGACCGAAGGGGTGAGTGCGTTCGTGTTCAACTTCGTGGACCTGCTGACGCACAGCCGGTCCGACAACTCGGTGTTGCTGGAAGTGGCGAAGGATGAAGTCGCGCTGCGCCGCCTGACCCGGCAGTGGTTCGAGCGCTCGTCCCTCTTTTCGGTGCTGAAGGAAGCGGCGCGCAAGAAGATCACCGTGATCCTGACCAGCGATCACGGATCGATTCTCTGTCAGACACCGGCGACGGTCTTCGCACGGCGCGACGCGACGCACAACCTCCGCTACAAGTTCGGCGAGGACCTGCGGGCCGAGAAGCTCGAGCAGGCGCTGTTGTTTCCCAACGCCGACGCGTTGCGGTTGCCCCGCCGAGGGCTCGGCAAGAACACCCTGCTGGCAGCGGGGGATTGCTACTTTGTCTATCCGACCAAGCTCCGTGAGTATCAGGGGCGCTATCGCGGCGGGTTCTTCCACGGCGGCGTGAGCCCCGAGGAAATGATCCTGCCCCTCGTACGCCTCGTCCCCCGCCGCTGACCGTGTATCGCCGACTGCTCGGTATCCTGCGCCCGCATTCGTGGCGCCTCACGGCCACGATTGCCTGCAACCTGGTCGTGGCGGCACTCGACGTCTTCTCGCTCACGTTGCTGATCCCGTTTCTGAAGACGCTGTTCGGCATCGACACCGCCACCAGTCCGCTCGATGCGACTGGTGGTGTGCAACGGATGCTCTCGGATGTGGTCGGCCGCTTCGTCGACCCCGCTGACAAGATGGGATCCCTGCAGAGCGTCGTGCTGCTGATCCTGGCGGTGGTGGCACTCAAGAACGTCTTCGCGTGGATCAGTGGCCAGCTTGGCGCCGGCTTGCAGGAATTGGTGACGCGTGACCTGCGCGACACGGTCTACCGCCACCTGGTGCAGCTGCCGCTGTCGTACTTCCAGCGGACCAAAGTCGGTCAGGTCGTCACGCGAATCCTCACCGACACGGCGCAGACCAAGGCGCTGGTCACGGAACTGGTCACCCGATCACTGCAAAGCACCGCCACCATCATCGTGAGCATCGTCGTGCTGGTGTCGCTGAGCTGGAAGCTGACGCTGGTCGCGCTGGTGCTGGCTCCGCTGCTGACCGCGATGCTGCAGCCGATTCTCAGGAAGCTGCGCAAGCGGCATCGCCGCCTGAGCAACGAATACGGCGAAATGACGAGCATCGTGCAGGAGGCGGTGAGCGGAATCCGGCTGGTGAAGGCCTCGGGTGCCGAGCCCACCGAGTCGCAGCGGTTCACCGATGCCAGCGGACGATATGCGAAGGCGATGACACGCGTGGCCGCCCTGGGCGCGTTGTCGCAGCCGCTCACGGAAGTGGCCGGCACCGCCATCGCCGTGCTCGTGCTCTGGATCGGCGCGCAGCAGGTGCTGGTGGATCGCACGCTCGATGGCGCCGACCTGATTGCGTTCCTGGTCATCGTGCTGCGCATGCTCCAGCCGCTCAAGCAGCTGTCGCAGGTGCCGTCCACTGCGCAGGCATCGCTGGCCAGCGCCGAACGGTTGTTCGATGTGCTCGATGAGCAGACGGAGGCGGATGCCGATCGCGGCACGGTGAACGTCTCGGCGCTGGTTGATGGCGTGCGATTCGAGGGGGTCTCCTTCACCTACGGCGATGACACCGTCCTCTCCGACATCTCCTTCGATGCGCCAAAGGGAGAGATCGTGGCGCTGGTCGGCGCCAGCGGTGCGGGCAAGAGCACGCTGGTGGATCTGGTGCCGCGCTTCAACGCGCCCACCGCCGGTCAGATCCTGCTCGACGGCGTCGATCTGCAGGACGTCTCGCTCACCTCGCTGCGCCAGCTGACGGGGATCGTCAGTCAGGATACGGTGCTGTTCAACGACACCGTGCGCGCCAACATCGCGTTCGGGACGCCGGACATGTATTCACAGGCCGCGATCGAGACGGCCGCCCGCGCCGCCAACGCGCATCAGTTCATCTCCGAGCTGCCCCAGGGCTATGACACGGTGTTGGGCGAACGCGGCACCCGGCTCAGCGGCGGCCAGCGACAGCGCATCGCCATCGCCAGGGCGCTGCTCAGCGACCCGCCGATACTGATACTGGATGAGGCCACCTCGGCGCTGGACACGGAAAGCGAGCGACTGGTGCAGGAGGCGATCGACCGGCTTCTCGCCGGCCGCACCGTCTTCGTGATTGCCCACCGCTTGAGCACCGTCGAGCATGCCCATCAGATTCTGGTGCTCGATCGCGGCAGGATTGTCGAGCGCGGCACCCATGACACCCTGCTCGCGCAGCGCGGCGCCTACTTCCGACTCTACACGATGCAGTTTCGCGAACGCGATGGCGCCGCTGCGCTGACGGTGGACGCATGAGCCGGCTGGTGTTCTTCCATCCGTCGCCGGAGTGGGACGGGCTCGCACGCGTGTATACCGAAATCGGCACGGCGCTGGGAGCGCGCGGCGTGAGCGTGGCGATGGTGTGTCCTGCGGGATCGGCGGCGGCATCCGGCGCCGGCATACTCGACATCCTGCCGTTCGAGGATCGAGGCGCCTGGTTCAATGATGGCATTCGACTCGGCGCCATGCTGCGCGAGTTCGGCAGCGATGCCGTGGTGGTGGCGGGTGACGAGGCGCAGCTGTTGGCCGCCTGGGCCGTGCGTCGCGCCGGTCGCGGCGCGGTGTTCCGTCGCATGCGCACCGGAGTGGCGAGTCCGGTCACGATGGCGACACGCCTCGCGGTGCGCCTCGCGCCTACCTGGTTCGTGCACAGCTCGGCCGCCGATTCGCGGGCCGCCGAGCCGGTGAAGCGGCTGCGCGGCCGGATCATCGCCGATGTCGCGATCGATCCGGGCCGTTTCGAGCGCGTGGTCGCCGCACCAACACCGATCGGCACGATCACGATCGCGATCGTCACCGATCCCGAGTCGCAGCGGGCCACGGCGTCGGCGTTGCGCACCGTGGCGGCCATGCGCGTCCGCGGGCACGCCATCCGCACGCTGCTGCTCGGAACACCGCATGATGAGAACGAAGTGCGCGTGCACGCCACCGCACTCGGACTCGGCGACGCCTGCGTGCTCCTCGGCAGTCCCGTCGATCATGCCCCGTTGCTGGCGGCGGCCGATCTGGTGTGGGTCGTCGCCGATCATGACGACGGCGGCATCGCCATTCTGGACGCGATGGCGTTGGGCAAACCCGTCATCGCCACCCGCGGAACGATGGCCGAGCGGTATCTTCGCCACGGCGAAACCGGTGTGATTGCGGAGCGCGATGATGCGCTGGCCAGTGCGGCGCTGATCACACTGCTGCAGGCGGACGTCGGGCATCTGCACCGCATGGGTGAAAATGCCAGGGTGGACGTCGTCGCGCGTCGAGGGTTGTCGGCGGTCTCCGAGGCGTTCATGGCCGTGCTGCAGGATGCGGCGGTCGCCCAGGTGGCGGCCTGACCAGCCTCGTCGTGCCGGCCGCCGCGGCGCCGCGGGCGCCCACGCTGCAGCATCGCGTCGAGTACGTCGCGATTCGTTCCATCGTGGGCATGCTCGGCCTCGCGTCCTTTCGCACCGGATCGACGATTGGCGCCTGGCTCGGCGTGCTCGGTTACCGGCTTGGTATCCGGTCACGTGTGGTGGAAACGCAGATTGCCTTCGCGTTTCCTGAGTACGACGCCGCGCGGATTCGTGACGTCGCGATACAGTCGTACGAAAACCTTGGCCGAACGTCGATCGAAGCCGCGATCATGGAGCATCGGTCTCCCGCCGACCTGATCGCACTCTTCGATCAGGTGGATGGGTGGGAGCACATCGACGCGGCACTCGCGGCCGGCGCCGGAGCGCTGCTGGTGACCGGGCATCTCGGCAACTGGGAGCTCGGCGGCAGCTACATCGCGGCGCGTGGTGTGCCGATGGACGCAATTGCGCGACACATGAGCAACCGCATCTTCGAACGCTATCTGACGCGCGTGCGCCAGCGCTTCGGCGTCAGGGTCGTGTTCGACGAGGAGGCCGTGCGTGCCACGCCGCGCAGCGTGCGCGCCAATCGTGTGGTCGGATTTCTCTCCGACCAGGGCGTGCTCGGACTGGCGTCGGCGTTCGTTCCGTTCTTCAGCCGGTTGGCGAAAACACCACGCGGGCCGGCGGTGTTTGCGCTGCGCTTGAAGGTGCCGGTGGTGTTCGCCATCGCCGTCCGGCAGCCGTCCGGCAAGTATCGCCTCATCGTCGAGCCGATCGACGTGACGCAGACCGGGGATCGTGAAGCCGATACCATCGCACTGGTGGCGCGCTACACGGCCCGCATGGAACACTGGGTGCGGCAGTATCCGGGGCAGTACTTCTGGCAGCATCGGCGCTGGAAGTATCAGCCTGACGGTGCACCGCCATTGCCGCCGGGCATGTGACGGTGGCCGACGCGCGACTGGACCAGCAGGCAGCTACGGTGCGTCGCAGTCCGCTGCACATCATGCGGCGCGACACCCGCGCCATCCTCGGTGCAACGCTCATCGCATCGCTGGTCCTGGCCGCGATTGCTGCGCCGGTGCTCGCCCGGTACGACCCGATCGCGATCGATCTTGGCAGTCAGCTGCTGCGCCCCTCATCCACGCACTGGCTTGGCACGGATATTCAGGGCCGTGACATCCTTGCGCGGCTGCTCTTCGGCGCACGGATCTCCCTGTCGGTCGGTCTCGGCGCGCAGGCGATCGCGCTGCTGGTCGGCGGTACACTCGGCCTCGTCAGCGGCTTCTACGGTCGATGGGTGGACGAGGTGGTGATGCGGATCGCCGACGTCACGCTCGCCTTCCCGACCCTGCTGCTCCTGATCGCGATGGTGGCAGCGTTTCAGCCCAGCCTCAGTGTGGTGACGCTCACGATCGGCATCGTGGGCTGGGCCGGCGTTGCGCGGTTGGTGCGCGGGCAGGTGATGGTGGTGCGCGGGCTCGAGTACGTGCAGGCCGCGCGAGCGCTGGGCGGCAGTGACGTCCGCATTCTGCTGCGGCACGTGCTGCCCGCGGTGACCGCCCCGCTGGTGATCGTGGGCACACTCGGCATTGCCGCCGCAATCATGGCCGAGTCATCACTGAGTTTTCTGGGACTCGGGGTGCAGCCGCCCACGCCCAGCTGGGGCGGCATGATCGCGGACGCGCGCGATCTCTCGCAGCTGCGCAATGCGCCGTGGGTGTCGCTGGCGCCCGGCCTCACCATCGGAGCCGCGGTGCTCGCTTTCAATCTCCTTGGCGACGCGCTCCGCGATGCCACCGATCCCCGCCAGCTCACGCGCCGACTGGCGCACGAGGGCCGACCATGACGGATTTCGTCACCGCGCAGCAACGCGAGTATCCGTGGATGACAGACAGCGACGTGATCTATCTCGATCACGCGTCGACAGGTGCCTACCCCAAGTCGTGCGCCGATGCGGTAGCCGCCTACGTGCCGCTGCGGCACATGCCCCACACGCTGCGCGCCGGGCACTTCTTTGCGACGTTGCAGCGCTCGCGCGAACTGGCGGCGAGACTGATTGGCGCCAGTTCCGAGGAGATCGCGCTGACGACCAACACGTCACATGGGCTCAATCTGGCGGCGTTCGCGCTCCCGATCGGCCCCGGCGACGAGATCCTGACGGTCGATCGGGAGTTTCCGGCCAACGTCTTTCCGTGGATGAAGCGGGCCGAGCGTACCGGCGCGTCGATCGTGCGGCTACCCTGTGTGAACGATGTCCCGGACGATGCGGCGCTGCTCGAGGCCATCGCCACTCGACCGAACGTGACGGTGGTCGCGATCAGCTGGGTCTCGTTCTGCAGCGGGGCGCGGATCGACATCGATGCGGTTGGCCGGGCCTGTCGCGAACGCGGGATCTACTTTGTGGTCGACGCGATTCAGGGGCTTGGGGCGCTGCCGCTCGATGTCTCGGTGACGCCGATCGACATCCTGTCCTGTGGCGCGCAGAAGTGGTTGCAGTCACCATGGGGATCGGCGTTTACCTACGTGCGGCGCGACCTGATCACCCAGCTCGAACCTCCGGTCGCCGGCTGGATGGCAACGAAGGGCTCGGACGACCTGTTCAACATGTTGACCTATGAGCCGGCCTGGTTCGACGACGCGCGCCGGTTCGAGGTGATCACGCTGCCGTTCCCCGATTTCGCGGGGATGAATGCCAGCATCGAGCTATTCCTCGAACTCGGTCCGAGCGCGATTGCCGAGCACATCGCCACGCTCGGCGATACACTGGTGGCGTTCTGCGAGGCACACCCGGAAATCCACCTCGTCACTCCACGCGAGCGTGCGCGTCGCGCCGGTGTCTTCGCCGTGCAGCCGCCGCAGCTCGACGAGGTGTCGGCGCGGCTCAGGGCGCACAACGTGATCCACTCCGTGCGCGAGCGGTGCATCCGCCTGGCGCCGCACTGGTATACCACTGCCGCGCAGTGGGATCGTGTGCTGCAGTTGCTTGTCACCGGCTGAAGGAATTACAACCAGCATTTTGGTCGTCAGTCGCCCAGTCGAACCACCGCGTAGTCACGCGCACCCTTCCGCAGCAGCAGATACTCCCCGCGCAGCAAGCGCTCGGCGCTCACCGACGTCTCGTCGGCGGACAGCTTGCTGCCGTTCACTGACAGGCCACCCTGCTGCAGCAACCGGCGCGCCTCGCCCTTGCTGGCACTGAGGCCCGCCGTGACGAACAGCGACAGCGTGTCGAACGATTCTGCGCGCGCCATCACCGCCGACGGCACTTCCCGCGCCAGCGCGGCAAGTGCGTTCGGCGACAGTCCTGTGGGGTCCGCCTTGCCGAAGAGCAGCGCCGAGACCTCGGCGGCGGTGTGAGCCGCGTCGGTGCCATGGATCATCGACGTCACGGTACGCGCGAGCAACTGCTGCGCCTCACGCTTCTCCGGTGCGGCGACAACGGTTTCGTCGAGCCCCTCGATCTCGGCGCGACTCAGCAGCGTGAACGTGCGTAGGTACCGGCCGACGTCACGATCATCCGCGCCGATCCAGAACTGGTAGAACTGGTATGGCGACGTGCGCGCCGCGTCGAGCCAGACGGCGCCCGCCTCGCTCTTGCCGAACTTCGTGCCAGCGGCGGTGGTCAGCAGCGGCAGCGTCACGCCGTGGGCCTCGACGCCGTGCAGCTTGCGGACGAGCGTCGTGCCGGCCGTGATGTTGCCCCACTGATCGCTGCCGCCGACCTGCAGCGTCACGCCATCGCGGCGGTAGAGCTCCGTAAAGTCGTACGCTTGCAGCAGCATGTACGAGAATTCGGTGTAGCTGATGCCCGTCTCGCTGCCGATCCGGGAATCCACGCTGTCCTTCTGCAGCATGTAGTTCACCGTGAAATGCTTGCCCACATCGCGCAAGAAGCCGATCAGGTCCATCGGACGCAGCCAGTCGGCGTTGTTGCGCATGAGGGCGCCGCGCGGTCCGTCGAAATCGAGCACGCGTGCCAGCTGTGCACTGATCCCGGTGATGTTCGCGTCGACCATCTCCGGGGTCAGCAGCTGGCGCTCGCTGGCCTTGCCGCTGGGATCGCCGATCATGCCCGTGCCGCCGCCCACCAGCGCGACGGGCCGGTGGCCGGCGCGCTGCAGGTGCACCAGCGACATGATCGCCACCAGGTTGCCCGCATGCAGGCTCGACGCGGTCGGGTCGAAGCCGCAGAACCCGGTGATGGTGCCGCGCGACAACGCCGCCGCGGCGCCGTCAGTCTGCTGGAAGAGCAACCCGCGCCACGCGAGTTCGTCAAGAAAGGCAGGAGTCCCGGTCATTCCACAAAGTACACCCAGCCTCCAGCCAGACCGCGTGGCCCGGCCCTGTGCGGCTGGCGTGTTGGGCGCCCCGGCAGCCGCGGAGCTGGGGCAACTTCATTTCCAGTCCACTAGCTTCACCGTATGGCGTCTGCGACCGGCTGGTTCGGGAATCGTGTCGTCCGCGCGGGAATCCTGCTCGGAACGCTCGGGACGTCCATGGTCCTCGGTGCTCTGACCGCTGGCTGGTCGATGGTGTGCGCCGGCAACCAATGCCCGAGCGTCGACGTGCTGGAACTGTATCAGCCGCGGCAGACCTCGAAGCTCTACGCGGCGGATGGCCGGTTTCTGGCCGAACTCGGGCTCGAGCGCCGAACGGTGGCGCGGCTGCAGGATATTCCACCGCTGGTGCAGAATGCGTTCGTCTACACCGAGGACAAGCGCTTCTACAGCCACAACGGCATCGATTTCATCCGGGTCTTCGGATCGGTGGTCGTGAACGTCATCCGCGGCGGATATGCGCAGGGCTTCTCGACGATCACGATGCAGCTGGCGCGGAACATCTTTCCCGAGCGGCTCGAGCGCGCCAAGTCCGTCGTGCGCAAGATGCGTGAAGGCAAGGTCGCACTCGCCATCGAACGGAAGTACTCGAAGCAGAAGATCCTCGAGCTCTATCTCAATCAGATCTACCTCGGCAACGGTGCCTATGGCGTCGAGTCTGCGGCCCAGCGGTACTTCGGCAAGAACGTCCGCGAACTGAACCTCGCCGAAGCCGCGCTGCTGGCCGCCTTGCCCAAGGCGCCCAATCGATACAACCCGCGCGTCGAGCCGGACCGGGCGGTCCAGCGCCGCAACACCGTGCTCGAGCTGTTGCGTGAGCAGCACGTCATCTCCGACGCCGACGCGTCGCTGGCCAAGGCGTATCCGCTGCAGCTGGCGCAGCGCACCGAGACTGGCGATGTGGCACCGTACTTCGTGGAATGGGTGCGCAAGCAGCTCGACGAACAGTTCGGCCGTCAGCTCTACGAGCAGGGGCTGAAGGTCTACACCACGCTCGATATCGACATGCAGCTGGCCGCCGAACGTGCGATGGAGACCCAGCTCCGCGCCATCGAAGGGGGCAAGCTGGGGCCGTACAAATATCTCACCTACGAACAGCATGTGGCGCGCTCGGCCGACGACGAGCGGAATGCCAGTGGCATCACGCCGTATCTGCAGGGCGCGTTCGTGGCGATGGACCCGAAAACCGGAGGCGTCCGTGCGATGATCGGCGGGCGCGACTACACCGACTCGAAGTTCAATCGCGCCACGCAGGCACTGCGCCAGCCCGGCTCCACCTTCAAACCGATCGTGTACGCGGACGCGATTCAGAGCGGGCACACCACCGCCGAAGCGCTCGACGACAGCCCGCTGAGCGTCCCACAGTCCGGCGGTGGTACCTGGTCGCCGCAGAACTTCGATGGCAAGAGCATGGGCTACATCCCACTCCGCCGCGCGCTCTACCTGTCTCGGAATCAAGCCACCGTGCGACTCGGAATGTCGCTGGGTGAGGAGAGCGTGGGCGCCATGGCACGACGCTTCGGCCTCTCGACGCCGATGCCACCGTATCCCAGCCTGCATATCGGCGCGGCCGACGTCTATCCGCTGGAGATGATCGCGGCCTACACCGTCTTCGCGTCGGGCGGCATCGGCACCCGTCCGACCGGAATCGTGCGGGTCGAGAACGCCAAAGGCGAAGTGCTGTGGGAACCGGCACCAGTGCGCACCGCCGTGCTGTCGACCGGTGAGGCGTGGCTGATGACCGACATCCTGCGCGATGTCGTGCGGCGCGGGACGGCAGCGCGTGCGGTGGCGGGCCTCAAGGTACCGGCCGGAGGAAAAACCGGAACCACCAACGACGGCGCCGACGTCTGGTTCATCGGCTTTACGCCCGATCTCGTTGCCGGCGTCTGGATGGGACTCGATCGCCCGCGCACCATCATGCGCAACGCGCAGGGCGGTGATCTCGCGGCACCGGCGTGGACGGCATTCATGACCGAGGTGTACCGCCGCCGGCAGTTGACCGCCGATTTTGCCGGACCCGGAGGATTGCTGGCGGTGCCCGTGGATCGCCTCACCGGACTGCGCGCCGGATCCCTCTGCCCGGCGGACCGCGTGATCATCGACTACTTCGTGCAGGGCACCGAACCGACGCAGGAGTGCGACGGCACCGTGATGGGACCGATGGGTGACAGCACCAGGGTCGACCCGGTCTTCGAGCTGCCGGGCACACCGGCACCAAAGCCCAAGCGGCCGCCGTCGGACACCGCCAATCCATTCCGGCTTCCGTGACCGACTGGCGCCCACTCGACTGTCACGCACACAGCACCTGCTCTGATGGCGTTCTGAGTCCCGATGCGGTGATCGCCGCTGCCGCGCTGCGTGGTGTGCGCGGTACGGTCAGCGACCACGCCAGTCGGGACGTCACCTTTGCCATCAAGTCGCCAGCCAGCGTTGACGACTACCTCGACATCATCGCCCATCTGCCGCACCGCAGCGCGGAGTTCTGCTGGCACGATTCGCTCTGGCGTGAACTGACCGCCGCGCAGCTCGATCGGCTCACGCATCGCATCGGCTCGCTGCACGCCGTCAGCATGCCCGATGGAACGCTGGTACGGATGTTCCAGAAGGAACTGCCGGCCGGCCTGCGGCGTGCCGACTACATGGAGCAGCACGTCCTGGCCGTCGAGACGCTGGCGCGCGAGATGCCGATCGAGATCTTCGCGCACCCCACCCTGGTGCCGCACGCGCTGCGCACCGTGCCCGGCGATGAGCTCTGGTCAGCTGAGCACGAGGACCGCCTGGTGCTGGCACTGAAGCGCAACGGCATCTGCATGGAAGTCTCCAACCGCTATCGTGCGCATACGCGACTCGTGCAACGCGCGGTGTCGCATGGTGTGCGCTTGTCGCTCGGCTCCGACGGCCATCAGCGCGAACAGATCGGCAACCTCGAGTGGCCGCTGGCGCTGACACGATCGCTCGGCGTGCCGGACCATGAGTTGTATGATCCCACCGTCCATGGCACGCGCCGTGACTGACGCGACGGTGTATCGCGCCAGCTGGGTACTGCCGATGGTGCAGCCACCGATCGCCAATGGTGCGGTCGCCATCGATGGTGGTCGGATCACATACGTCGGACCGGCCAGTGGTGCACCCGGCGGCCCCGTGGTGGATCTGGGTGATGCGGCGCTGATGCCCGGACTGGTGAACGTGCACACGCATCTCGAGCTGACGCCGTTGCGGCACCTGCTCGAGGGGTTGGATTTCGCGCAGTGGATCCGGACGCTGACGCAGCTTCGGCGTGCCGAGCTTTCCGATCCGGCTGATGTGGAGTGTGGCGCGCGGATTGGCCTTGCCGAAGGCTTGCTGCGCGGCATCACCACCTACGCCGACACCAGTGACAGCGCCACCCCCGTGCTGATGGCGATGCAGGCGATGGGTGTGCGCGGCGTGGTGTACAAGGAAGTCTTCGGTCCCGATCCCAGGCAGTGCGCACAGTCATTGGTCCAGCTCCGTGACGCCGTGCGGGAGTTGCGATCCCTCGAGACGGATGCGGTGCGTATCGGTGTCTCGCCCCATGCGCCGTACTCCGTGTCACGCGACCTGTTCGGCGCCGTCGCGAGCTACGCCATCGCCGAAAAGCTGCCGATGGCCGTGCATCTGGCCGAGAGTGCGTTCGAGGAGGATCTGGTGGTGCGCGGGGAGGGGCCCTACGCGGAGAACTGGCGCAGTCGAAGCATCGATCCGGCGGGAGCACGCGCACGTTCGAGTGTCGCACTGCTGCACGAGGCCGGCGCCTTGCATGCGAAACCGCTGATCATTCACGGCGTGCGGATGGATTCTGCGGATATCGCGCTGCTGGCCGAGCACCAGTGTTCGGTGGCCCACTGCCCGGTATCGAACGCGCGGTTCGGGCATGGTATCGCTCCGTTGCAGGCCATGCTCGATGCGGGATTGCGCGTCGGCATCGGCACCGATTCGGTCGCCAGCAACAACCGCATGGACGTGCTGGATGAAGCGCGGGTGGCGCATCTGATGGCGTGCACACGAACGCGGTCGTGGAACGCGTTCCCGGCCGAGCGGGCGCTCTGGCACGCGACGGTCGGTGGAGCCGCCGCATTGGGGCTGTGGGACGGACTCGGCTCGTTGGTCGTCGGTGCGCCGGCGGATCTCTGTGTGTTCGGTCTCGATGGGCTGACTGCGCTCCCGCTGGCCGATGTGCGTGATGCGCTGGTGCACGGGTTGGCGGGGAGCCCGGCGCGGATGACGGTCGCGTCAGGCGTCGTGAAGGTGCGCGATGGGGCGATCGCCGATCAGGCGCAACACGAGTCCGAGAGGATGGGATTCATGCGTCTGGCAGCCCGACTCAGCGCAGCACGCCGAGTGGTCACATGACGCGCGACGCTCGGGACTGACGTCGGCCGAGGTCGCGTGACTTGGAGACGGAGCGCCGGAGTGCCTGGCACGCTGTCGCGCGCGCGGTCAGTGGAGCCGAGCGACGGTCACGCTGCGAGGCTCTGCATCAATGCCAGCAGGGCGTCGGGTTCCTCCAGCGTGCCGCGGAAGCCCGGTGCGTACCCGAGCGCCACCGATCTTTCATCCATGAGCGTCAGCTGCCCTCCCATCGTCATCCAGTGATCTGGAAAGAGCAGCGAGGAGACAGTCCCCGTCGTGCGAACGTCAAAATCGGTATGTCGTGGATCGCGACGGATCACCGAGATTCGCTCGGCCACATGGAACGGATCACCCTCGAGGCATTGGGCGAAAAAGCCGTCTGCGTAGAGAAGCGCTCCGGTGATTCCATTGGTCGTGTTCCTGTTCTGCGCGACCCGGACAATGTCGTACAGCTCGGCGGCGGAGAATGCCCGGGTCGCGCGGCTGACGTAAACGCATCTCATGTACATTCGAAGTGGTGCGCGAGGGCCGGTGCGAGGGCCGGTGGAAGGACCGGTGGGTACGATGTGCCTGCAGCTGGCAGCGACGCGGTGCGTCGTGCATCCTCGATGAATGACAGCACCGTGCTTGCCGGGAGCGGACGGCTGAGCAGGTAGCCCTGCACGTCACCAAAGCCATCGCGCGACACGACACTGAGCTGGTCGGCCGTTTCAACGCCTTCAATCGTGGTTGACATGCCAAGGCTTCGTACGAGCTGCGTCACAGCGTGGACGATCAGGGTTGCATTCTCGTCATTGCCAATGTCCGCCACGAATGACTGATCGATCTTGATCTTGTGGAACGGGAATCGACGCAGGTAGCTCAACGAGGAATACCCGGTGCCGAAATCGTCCATCGATATGCGCACACCCATCGCACGCAGCGCGTGCAACACGGACATGGTGTGCTCCGTGTCGTTGAGCATGACGGTCTCGGTGATTTCGAGCTCCAGCCGGTCTGGTGCGAGGCCGGTCTTCTCGAGGACCTGCGCCACCGTCGTCGTCAGTCCCTTCTTCCGCACCTGCAGTGGCGAGACATTCACCGCGACGCGAATCTCCTCTGGCCAGGTGACCGCCGTGGCACAGGCGGTCTCCAAAACCCACTCGCCAATCTGAATGATGACTCCGGTGTCCTCGGCAATCGGAATGAAGTCGGCCGGAGAGATGCGTCCCTGCGCGGGGTGATTCCAGCGAATGAGCGCTTCGAAGCCGGTGATGGCGTTTGTTTGCATCGAGATCTGCGGCTGGTAGTACAGTTCGAACTGCCGCTCGTCGATCGCAATGCGCATGTCACTTTCGATCTGACGCCGCTTCTGTGACGTCGCGTTCATCTCCGGTTCGAAAAACCGGAACGTGTTGCGTCCCTCCGCCTTCGCGCGGTACAGCGCCATGTCGGCGTTCATCAGCAGCACGTCACTCGTCTCACCGTCGAATGGCGTAATCGCGATTCCGATACTGGCACCGATGATGACACGGTGGCCCTCGATATCGAATGGCTTGCTGAGTATGTCGATGATGCGTCGGGCGAGTTGCGTGGCGCCGTGCGGCTGTTCCTCGCTGCCCTGTACGATCGCGAACTCGTCGCCACCGAGTCGGGAGACGATGTCGCCGGTGCGAATGCTGTGCTTCAGGCGTTCAGCGACCAGACGGAGCAGTTCGTCTCCAACCGGATGACCGAGTGTGTCGTTGACCTGTTTGAACTGATCGAGGTCGATGCAGAGGACTGCCGTCGGCTGCTCCTGCTGTGTGCTCAGCAATGCCGCCTCGATGTGCTCCCGGAACATGACGCGGTTCGGCAACGCCGTCAGCGCGTCATGGCGCGCCATGTGCGCAATGCGACGCGTGGCCGCCCGGCGCTCGGTCGCATCCTCATGCAGCTCGACGGAGGCCCCTGTCGGCAGGCGCATCTCGGTGGTCTCGATCGTGCGGCCGTCCGCCAGCAGCCACTCACGATGCCTGGGCCGGGTGGCAGACGTCGTGCCCGAATCGTCCTCGCGGCGCTCGTTCCGAACCTCGCGACCCGCGATGGCCACGACGAGTTGGTCCCGCGTGGTCCCGGGTGCGACCAGCGGCGCCGGGAGGTCGTACATCGACCGGAACCGTTCGTTGGCCACCACGAGGGCCTGCGCGGCATCGAACATGGTGAGACCATGCGACATGTTGTTGATGGCGGCCGCGAAACGCTCGTTCTGCACTGCCAGCTCCGTCATCGCCTGCTCCAGCCGAGCCTGGAGCCGGTCATTGTCCTCCACCGTCAATTCGATCGAGCGATCCGTCCGACGGGCGTCGCGCTCGCAGTCGGCATATGCCGTTTCGATCATCGGCAGCAGCAGTGCAACCTGCAGCACGCCGTCTGCATCCGTCGCACGCGCGATCTGACGCGCGAGGAGGCGGGATACGCTCATCCGATCTCCGTCACCAGCGTGACGACCAGTGTCTGATTGTGCAGCTCGAGCGTGTGTGACCTGGGATGTGCCGCCATCTCACCATGGGAATAGAACCCGAGCGTCGTGACCGATGCCGGGAGCTGCTCGAGCACTTCCGCGGTCTCGTCAGCGTAGCGTCCGCGCATGGCCAGGCGACGCCCGATGCAGTTGACCAGAATTGCCAACCCCGGTGCGTCGCCGTGCCTGCACGCCTCCACCGCGTCCAGGGTCGCCGTCGCTGCCGCAGTCGTGAGTCGGTCCACTGTGGAGCGCATCAGCTGGGCAACCCAGCCATGCGGAACATCGCCCGCAAAGGTCATGCTCCCGGTGGTCTGGTCGATCGCGAGCACCGTGCGGACGACATCGTGATCGGGACGATCGGGATGAAAGACCCGCAAGGGAAACAGCAACGCCGTCCCCGGCAGTCCTTCCGCTTCGTCACCCAGGTATCGCCGGTAGAGGTCGAGGGCGGGTTCGCCATCCAGTTCGAAGAGCACATTGCCCTCGGATCGGGAGATCGTGCGATGTGGTCCGAACACCGTCCACCCTCCGCCGACTCCGGTCGTGACCTGCACACCGTCACCATAAAAGCCGATGGCGGCGACGATTCCCGGGCGCGGCGGCGCGTTCGCCGCCACCAGCGTCTCTTCAAACCGTGCGTCGTCGCCTGCCAGGCCGCCACTCACGGGGATCTCCCGACGGACGACGTCTGTCATGCCGCGCAGCAGCGCGCTGCCATTGAGCTGCGTCCCGTCGCCGAGCACGAAGATTCCCGCCAGATCCGGTGCGTCGAGCTGACGAACGAGCTCCCGGCCGCAGTCCTCGGCCGTCGCATGTGTCGCCAGCTCCACACTCGCCAGCGACACGCGCGCCTGCTGGAATGAGACCGCAACGGCCGCGACCGTGACGTCATCAGCAACGCAGCTCTCGAGCACGCTGCTCCCCGAGCAGCCGAGGATCACCGCGTGTGGGAACAGCTGTTTGAGTTCCCCGTGGCGCTGACCATCAGCGAGGTGCTCACAGGCGCCGAAATACAGAACCAGGTTTGCGTCGCCATCCTGCACCGACTGCGAACGCCGGTGCCAGGACGTCGCAGCGCTCCACTCGAAGTTGTCTACTTTCACCGTATGCCTGTGAGCCGCCCGGAACGCATCCTTCGGATTGTCACGCTCTGATAGTCCAATCTCGACGTCACCGCAGAGGAACTTGATTCGGGTGCCCGCGCCGGTGCGGAGTGTTCGCCCAGGTGCCGGCGACGTTGCCGGGAACGGCACAACGGGCAGGCGCGGAGTGGTCACAGCGTCCACAGGCGCCGCGCTGAACCGTGGCGGCTACCCCCTGCCATCGGTTACAATGTGAGGTCACTCTTTCCCCGCTCCTGCCATGGCCGCTCCACAGTCCGGACCCACCGACAAGATCTGGCGTGATGGCCAGCTCGTCGCCTGGGCCGACGCCAACATCCACGTGATGAGCCACGTGGTGCACTATGGCTCGAGCGTGTTCGAAGGCATCCGCTGCTACGAGACGCCCGCCGGTGGCGCGGTGTTCCGTCTGCGGGACCATATGCGTCGTCTGGTAGACAGCGCGAAGATCTACCGCATGCCCCTCCGGTACACGGTAGACGAACTCATGCAGGCGGTCGTGGATACGGTGAACGCCAACGGCCTGTCGCAGTGCTACCTGCGGCCGATCATGGCGCGCACCGGCGAACAGATGGGGGTGTTGCCCTCGCAGGACCCGTCCATGACGGAAACGTTCGTGGTGGCGTACAACTGGGGAGCCTATCTCGGTCCCGAGGCATTGGAGAATGGAGTGGATGTCTGTGTGTCCAGCTGGCGTCGGGCGGCGCCAGATACCTTCCCGACCATGGCCAAGGCCGGCGGGAACTACCTGAACTCACAGCTCTCCAAGATGCAGGCCAGGCTCGATGGCTATGTCGAGGGCATCATGCTCGACAACCAGGGGCTGGTGTCCGAAGGCAGTGGCGAGAACCTCTTTGTAGTCCGCGACGAGGTGCTCTACACCGCCCCGCTGGCTCATGGCATTCTGAACGGGATCACCCGCGATTCGGTCTCGACCATTGCGCGGGACCTGGGGTATGACGTCCGTGAGCAGGCACTTCCCCGCGAGTTTCTCTACATCGCGGACGAAGTGTTCTTTACGGGAACCGCCGCCGAAATCACCCCGATCCGCAGCATCGATCGGATTCCCGTCGGCAGCGGCAAGCCCGGCCCGATCTGTCGTGCCATCCAGAAGCAGTTCCTCGGCATCGCCCGGGGAACGATCGAGGACCGGCACGGCTGGCTGACCCCGGTGGCT
>JANMHB010000180.1:0-6689 GCA_031374935.1 Gemmatimonadaceae bacterium
CTCAAGGTCGTCGATGAGCGTGTCAGTCTGCGATCAGATCCGCAGGACCTGCTCGCGCCCGGTGTGCCGTTCGACGGCGATGGTTTGCCGACACGAAAGGTCGACTGGATCGAAAATGGCATCGTCAAGGAACTGGGATACGACCGGTTCTGGGCGCAGAAGCAGAAGGTATCGCCGGTCGTCTTGCCGGGCTGTCTGCAGATGGCGGGTGGTACGCAGAGTATCCAGGAGATGATCGCATCCACGGAGCGCGGCATCCTGGTGACCCGCTTCTGGTACATCCGCCCGGTCGATCCGCGCACCATCCTGTACACCGGTCTGACGCGCGACGGGACGTTCCTGATCGAGCGCGGCCGTGTGACCAAGGCGATCAAAAATTTACGCTTTAACGAGTCACCCGTCTTTTTGCTGAACAACATCGAGGCGCTTGGAAAAGTCGAGCGCGTCAGTGCCAGTGAAAGCGGGTCCGCCGGAGTGCCGATCGTGGTGCCGGCGATCAAGTCTCGCGATTTCACGTTCACCAGCTTGAGCGACGCAGTATAGGACGTAGCGTGCGATGAGCGTGTCGCGCGCGCAGGCTGTCGGCTTCTCTCTGGAGGAGTCGGCCGTGGGGGCCTCCCGCCCGGTCGGGCGTGGCCCCTTGGTTCCGGTCTCCACCGGGGGAGACATGGGCCGTATCACTCCAGTTCTGGAGGAAGTACCAATGGCTGCAAAGAAGGCTGCTAAGAAGTCGGCGAAGAAGGGCGCAAAGCGCGCTGCCAAGAAGGGCGCAAAGCGCGCCGCCAAGAAGGGCGCAAAGCGCGCGGTCAAGAAGGGCGCAAAGAAGGGCGCCAAGAAGGCCGCAAAGAAGGGCGCCAAGCGCGCCGCGAAGAAGGGTGCAAAGCGCGCCGCCAAGAAGGGCGCAAAGCGCGCCGCCAAGAAGGGCGCAAAGAAGGGCGCCAAGAAGGCTGCAAAGAAGGGCGCCAAGAAGGCTGCAAAGAAGAAGCGCGCCAGCAAGAAGGCAAAGGCTCCAGCTGCTCCTGCTGCGCCGGCGATGTAATCTCGGCATCGCCGAGGTTCAAACGGGGGTGGCGCTTCTGGCGTCACCCCCGTCGTCGTTCATCGGATGCGATCGGATCAGTTCAACGGACAGATCCGCCCGTCCACATCCGTCAACGATTCGAAACTGTTCTTCAGTGTCGTGTAGCTCGCCGCCGATCCAGGGAACGCTGCCTGGAACTGACTGATCACCGCCGCCGGGCTCAACTCGAAGTTCACGCCCGGGCTCTGCGCGTTCAGCAGCGCACTGACAGTCTGTCGGCCCAGCGCATTCAGCCCGCCACCGCCCGTCGCAAGCACCCTTTGCAACGTCTTGCCCGGGAACGCGTCTTCGCCGAACACGGTGACAAAGAGCGTTCCCGGCAGATACGGCGCCGGCCACGGATCGTGGGTCTTCCAGTACCCCGGCGAGCACCCCTGACCAACCGCTGCTGGCTCAGGCGCAATCGACCAGATGTAGTCGTTGTAGTCGGAATCGCGGAAGGATCCATTCGGAAGCAGCTCGAGCAGGTTGTCTTCGGCGCCCACCAGAAACGTCGACTGATCGGAATTGGAGAACATCGCGAACTGGTTGAACGGGATCACCGTGTAGCCGCCTTCGGCATCACTGCAGTCCGTGTCGTCGCCGCCGCAGCCACCGGTGCCCGGATTCCCGCCGTTCCGGATGAAGAACCCCCACGCCCGGCCGCCGGTCAGCGCGGCATCGATCACCACACTGCTGTTGACGGTGCGGGCACTCCACGCAGGCACCACCGTGAACTGATATCCGCGCGCATCCTTCGTGAACCAGCCGACTTCACTTCGGTCACCGGCGTATGAACCGAGCAGACGCACTGTATACGAGCGCGTCCCGTCGAAGGTGAAGCCTGAGGCATCGCGGCCGCCCACACCGTCGCCCCAGTATTGGCTGAAGCCGCCGGCGTTGCCGTTCGAACCCGCTGCCTGATTCTGGCAGTCGGCGGCAAGCGTACCCGCTGCAAAGAAGCCGATATTACAAGCCGCCCTGGTGTTGTCGTCAGCGGAGGCGTTGTCCCAGAATTCTGTCGCCACGCGGCCGCTGTTGTCAGCCGACGCAGCATTGAACGACCCGGCGGTCGTGCCCGGGATCACATCGGCCAGTGCCAGCGATACCACGCTGGCCTCTGATGTCACTGAGGGCGCGGGTGCTGTCGCGAGTCTGTCTGCACTGTCGCAGGCGGCCAGTATGAACAGCGCACCGACGCCTGTGGCGTAGCGGCGCGCTGATGGATTTCGCATCGTCACGAGATCTCCTTGTGGTTGGGTGGACTACATGCACAATCTCGCTGCGGTGCGCAGGCGCGGTACTAAGTCAGGTCGTCGGCAGCGACCTGATCCGGAATTGAAGCCTTCGCCGAGTGATGCCCCGCGCGGCTCGGCCACGCATGAGGCGCGGAGGCGTGCGCTCCGTCTGCACCAACGCCGCCGACAAATGCACAACGGAGGCGATGCCTTGGTGGCACCACCTCCGTCTCGGCGCGACCTCAGAGTCGCCGCGCCAGGCCCGCGCTACGCACGCGAACCCTTGTCCGCTACGCCGCCGCGAGCTCCGGGTATTCCAGATCGGCCTGGCCCCAGACGAACGCCAGCACTGTCGGCGCCGACTCCTGCTCTGCGCCACGAGAGATCACTATGCCCATCGGCTCGTCGTTCGATCCCTGTGCTTTCTTCTTCGCCATCGTCTCCCCCTGCTCGTCGCCCGGGAGCCGCGTACCGCCACACATATATAGGAGTGTGATCCCGTCCGCATCCGGCCCCGGAGCGCCACCTCGTGGCGCATGTCTGCAGATGAACGTTGCAGAAGTGGTGCCTCCTCGGGCATTTTGTGCAAGTTGTTTACCCGCAGTGCTTTACGCGACTCCTGCAGGCAGGGGAACAGCCGTCGCTGTCGCAATCTGACACGGCGTGGCGTTCAGCTTGTGTCGTTACGCGACGCGTGGCTTGTGCAGGACGATCACACCATCACCGGTATCCACCGGCGCCTGCCAGCCAACGTAGTCGGCGATCAGCGAGCGGATTTCGGCGCTGCGACGCAATTCGCTCGAAACCCCCTCGATGTAATGCACGCCGCCGGCAGCGGTCGCGTCCTGCAGATGCGCCAACACTCGCGCCCGTCGCTCAGGCGTCAGCGCGTTGAGCACCTGCGCATGCCAGATCACGGCGCGCACCGGCACGATCGGCAGCCACTCGTCCAGCCCATCCGCGCATCCCACCACCTGTCCCGAGAGGCCGGCCTGCGCCGCCGCCACCAGCACCTTGCTCACCAGCGCTTCGTCATCCTGCTCGCCGATCGCCGTGACATGTGCGCCATGCGCGGCCAGATACAATGTGCGCTCTTCGACATGCGGGCCGGCCACCACCACGTGGGGGTGATCCTGCGGCCGCACGGCGTTGACCAGGTGCTGCGTCGCTGCCATGCCCCAATGGTCCGCTCGGCGGAACTGATCGAGCATCTTCAGCCGATTGCGACGCCAGCGCTCGTACGGTGGCAGCTTGAGCCGGCGCATGATCTGCTCGTTCACCGCATCGCAGAGCACCAGTTCGCTCAGCTCCAGCTGCGCTCCGGCGCGCATCGACGCCACGGCATCGTCCGCGAGCTTCATCAGCGCGTCGCGGGAGATCGAGTCCTTGTAGTGCTCGACCTCGAGATCGATGTAATTCGCGTATTCGTGCTTGAGCGAGCGTGTCGGCGTCGACAGCAGCATGGGCCTCTCCAGCGTCAGCGTGCGCGGCAAGGTGTCTCGCGCGGTGCGTGAATGCAAGGTCGATGCGAGAGATGCCGTGAATCGCTGGACTGGCGCGCCATGCTATTCATTCCCGCATGCCCGAACTGCCCGAAGTCGAAGGTGCTGCGCGATTCCTGCACGCCCATGTCAGCGGTCGGATCCTGCGTGCGATGACGTGGTTGCATCCGTCGCTCGTTCGGCTCGCCGATCCCCGGATCCCGACGCTGATCGGACAGCGTGCGGTGGCCGTCACGAGGGTCGCCAAATGGCAGGAAGTCCACTTTTCCGGTGGTGCGGCGCTCATCGTGCACTTCCGGATGACCGGTGACTGGGCCGTCACCACCAGCCCGACGGCTCCCGCATTTGCGCGTGCGCACTTCGTGTTCAGCGGGGGCTGCCACATCTGGTTGATCGACCCGCGCGTCCTGGCGCGCGTCACCCTGCGCAATGCCGGCGATCCACCGAGCGCTGTGCGTGTCGGGCCCGATGCGCTCGACCCCCTGCTCGACGGGCGTCAGCTTCGTGCACGGTTCGCCTCCCGCCGTGCCCCGATCAAGCAGGTGCTGCTGGATCAGTCGGTGATCGCCGGTGTCGGCAACATCTACGCAGCTGAGGCACTCTGGCACGCCCGGATCGACCCGGAAACACCCGCGCAGCAGTTGTCGCTCGCCCGGGTGACGCGACTCATCACGGGCATCCGCTGGACGATGGGCCTCGCATTCGAGCAGATGGGGCGTCATCAGTACGGCGAGGCGACCGATCGATTCGTTGTCTATGATCGCGAGGGAAGTCCGTGCCAGCGCTGCGGCACACGCATCGCCCGCATCACCCAGGGACAGCGATCCACGTACTTCTGCCGCCGCTGTCAACGGTAGGCGGCCGCGGGCGGACGCAGACTTCCGTGGCCAGCCGGGCATGCGGCAACGATATCAGGCCAGTCGCCGATCCGTTCGTCGCCACACATCAGCCCAATGGACGTTTCGTGTTGCGGCCGGATGCGAGTGATCGGTTCCGAACGGACGGCTTCAACATGCCGCTGGTTGAGTTCGTGCGCGCCGCCGCCTCGGAACGCTTCGGCTTTCAGGTCATCCGCACCGGCGCACGGTCGCGGTTCTTTGCGCGGCAGCAAGTGCCTGCGCAGGTCGAGGGTCACTGAAGTGCGGGTGGCCCACCGCGGAGTGGAGAAGGTCGAGCCGAGGCCGAACGCGGTCTGCTGATTGCCCGCGCTCAGTCGAGCGCTTCGAGCAGTGCCCCCTTGAGGTAGCCTGTCTCGGGCACCGTGAGCAGAACCGGGTGATCCAGCGGCTGCAGCGTGATCGAGCGGATGGCGATGGTGCGTCCGGACTCCGCCGCGGCATGCTCGAGGATCTCGAGGAACTCCAGCACGTGCACATGGTGGCTGCAGCTGGCGGTGAACATGAGACCGCCCGGTGTCAGGAGCTGCATGGCGAGGCGATTGATGTCGGCGTAGCCGCGCATCGCGTGTGTCACCGACGAGCGGTTCTTGGCGAACGCCGGCGGGTCGACGACGATCGTCTCGTACCGATCGCCACTCGCCTTGGCTGCCCGGAGGTATTCGAACACATCAGCGACCACCGGGGTCACGTTCGTGAAGCCATTCAGCGCTGCATTCTCCGAGGCGCGTGCCAGCGCGGCCTCCGAGACGTCGACGGCGGTGACGTGGTCGGCGCGCCGCGCCAGATGCAGGGCAAAGGAGCCGTGGTAGCTGAACAGGTCCAATGCCCGGCCCCGCGCCAATGAGCCGATCAGCACGCGGTTATCGCGCTGGTCGAGAAAGGCGCCGGTCTTCTGCCCGGTGCGCAGCGCGGCGAGATAGTGCACACCATGCTCGGTGATGCGAATCGTGTCGGGCACCGTCCCGGCCAGGACTTCGACGGATCGCTCGAGCCCTTCGCGCGTGCGCACCGAGGGATCATTGCGCGCGAGAATCCCCGCCGGTGACTGCAGCGACTGCAGTGCGGCGACGATGTGCGCGCGCTGCGTCTCGAGGCCTGCACTCAACAGCTGCACCACCAGCACGTCGGCGTACTGGTCCACCACCAGGCTCGGCAGGCCGTCGCCCTCGCCATGCACCAAGCGGCAAGCGGTGGTCAGCTCGTGCAGCGGTGCACGCCGCGCGATGGCCGCCGCCAGCCTGCCGCGCCACCACCCGGCGTCGACGACGATGTCGGGGTCGGCCTCGAGTCGTCGCAGCGTGATTTCGGACTGCGGACTGAAGAGGGCGGTGCCGAGCTTGCGTCCGCCGGGGCCGCGCACGTCGACCAGGCCGGCGTCGACGCGCGGCGCGGTGGCGATGTCGCTGCGAAAGACCCAGGGATGACCGCGGAGGAGACGTTCGGCGCCGCGGGTTGCCAGCGTCGCGATCGGGAGTTTGGTGGAGTGCGTCGTCATGATGGCACGCAGCCTAGTGGATCGGAAACGAAGGTGCGGGAGCGCGTGGTGCGATGCGACGCTCCTGTGCGTGCGGCGCGAGCCATCGGCACGGCGACCATCCTTTGCGCTTCACTGGCGCTTGGCGGTCTGCGAGGGCCTTGACCCTGTGCGTGACTCGACTACTTTCTTCAGACTCCCCGGGACAATGACCCGGGACGTTGCACGGAGCGGCGCAGGCCGTGGCGCGCAGCGGACGATGTTTGACAATGGAAAGAGTGTGGAGATCGTGGGAAGTGAATCCCATCGTGGACTGGGCACGGCAACGTGTCTATCGCGATGTAGTGATTGCAGTGTGCATGAATGCGCATGCACGGCTTGACCGGTGACGGGAGGTCAAGCGAGAGATGGCATGTGGGGGATGCCTGGGCACAGAGAGGCGATGAAGGCCGTGGTAAGCTGCGATAAGCTCGGGGGAGTGGCACACACGCGGTGATCCCGAGATGGCCGAATGGG